>CAYXOL010000003.1:0-154543 GCA_964467165.1 uncultured Clostridium sp. | reverse complement strand
AATCCCTAAAAATAAATATAGGGATTTTATGATACATTGTGCGGAGTATAAGTTAAAACATATCTTTTTTATTCAAATAATAAACAACAAGTATACCAATAACCACAACTATTGCAACCACATACCAAAAGCCTAAGCCTATACCCGTAGTACCAAAGGGTACTCCAGTTACATTCATACCAAATAGCCCAGAAATCATGTTAGGGATAGCCATAACGATAGTGATGGCAGCTAGTAGTTTCATTACTATATTAAGATTATTTGATATGACAGAAGCATAGGCGCCCATAGTACCACTTAAGATGTTGCTATAAATAGTACACATCTCTATGGCCTGCCTGTTTTCTATAATAACATCCTCTAGAACATCATTATCGTCTTCATATTTTTCAAGAATGTCTAGTTTAAGCATCTTTTCTAGGGTGAGTTCATTTCCTTTTAAAGAGGTAGAAAAATACACAAGAGATTTTTCCAGTGCTAGCAATTGAAGAAGCTCTTTGTTTTTTAAAGATTTATGCAATTGTTTTTCCACTATATAGCTTTTCTTATCAATTTGTCTTAGGTATATTAGATAATAGTTAGCAATTCTATATAAAATTTGAAGCATAAATCTTGAACGCTTAAAAGTAAAGAAGGAGCCAATCTTTCTTTCGGTAAAATCTGACAATATTTTGCTATTCTTTAAACATACGGTAATTATAACGGTATCAGTATGTATCATAGCTAAAGGGTAAGTATCATAGGTTAAAGAGTTATCATCCATATCAGTAAAAGGAATATCCACAATAATTAAGGTGCAATCATCTATGTCAATACGAGAGGTTTCCTCTTCATCCAGAGCAGCCTTTAAAAAATCCATAGGTACATTGGCTTTTTTAGATACAAATATTAATTCTTCATCTGAGGGATCTATCATATTAATCCAACAACCTGGTTCAATATTTTCAAGCTTTGTTAATTGTCTATTTTCTGCACTACTATATATTGAAAGCATATATTTACCTCCTTGTATAAGTCCCTTTATATTATAATCCCAAAGAGGCTATATGCACAACAACAATTAAATTATTAGCATATTAAACCACAGTTGACAAGAAAGGCTTAATAAATCATAATGGTATATGAAAAGCTATACATGGTGGATGAAAAACTTGGAATAATAATAAGGGTATTAGACTAAATATATTGTAGAGTATTACTTTGGGAGGAAGATCCATGGATTTATACCCATTATTTACAATTGCTTTAGCACTATCTTTAGATGCTTTTGGAGTAGCTTTATGCATTGGATTAAACAATCAAACTAAATTAGTAAATAAGATAGGCTTTACTATTTCCTTTGGGTTATTTCAGTTTTTATTTTCATACATAGGTGCTTATGCAGGATTCCTTTTTAACACATATGTAGCGACCTTACCAAGCGTAATTGGAGGCATGATTATATCCCTAGTTGGAGTACTTATGATTAAAGAAGGTTTTGGAAATGCAGGAAAGTGTCCACTTCTGAAACCTAAGATGTATTTTATTTTAGGAATGTCTGTAAGTATAGATGCTATGGTGGTAGGATTTACAGTATTAAATAATATAACAAAGGTTATATTATTTAAAGATACATTGTTTGTTGGAGGAATAACTCTTATAATGACTGCACTTGCTTTTATTATTTCTAGATATTTAAAAAAAATAGAAATAGTAGGTAGATATGCGGACTATATTGGGGGAATAATCTTAATAATTTTTGGGTTAAAAATGATGTTTTTTTAAAAGAAAGGATGATAAAAATGTTAGAAAAATTAAAAGGTTTAGGTTCATATGAGGCATTTAAATATTTTAAAGAGATGAATGAAATTCCAAGAGGTTCTGGTAACGAGAAAGCAATAAGTGATTGGTTGGTGAGTTTTGCCAAAAAACATAATTTAAATGTAATACAAGATAAAGCATTAAATGTTATAATCAAAAAACCAGGTACTGCTGGATACGAGAAAGCAAAAGGTATAATTCTTCAAGGACATATGGATATGGTTTGTGAAAAAAATACAGAAGTAGTTCATGATTTTGAAAAGGATCCTATTGAGTTTATTGTTGAAGGTGACGTTTTAAGGGCTAATGGTACTACTTTAGGTGCTGATAATGGTATTGCAGTAGCATATGGCCTTGCAGTGCTTGCATCTAATGATATTGCCCATCCACCAATAGAATTATTAGTAACTACTGAGGAAGAAACTGGCATGGGCGGAGCTCAGGCTATAGACCCTAAAAACTTAGATGGAAGAATACTCATAAATATAGATTCAGAAGAAGAAGGCAAACTCTTAGTAAGCTGTGCCGGCGGAGTAAGAGAGAAAATAAAACTCCCAATAACCTTTGAAGAGGCAGATAAAAACTTTGTAAACTGTGAAATAAAATTAATAGGTTTAAATGGTGGACACTCTGGAATGGAAATCAATAAAGAAAGAGGCAACTCCATAAAACTTATGGGACGTTTCTTAATGGATTTAAAATCAGTTATTGATTTTAAAATAAATTCTGTAAACGGAGGAGCTAAAAATAATGCAATTCCTCGTGAAGCCGATGCTATTATATTGTTTAGAGAAAATGATAAAGCAATAGTAGATGAAAAAATATCACAGTGGAATACTATATTGAAAAATGAACTAAGTGCAACCGACCCAGAGGTTAATTTATCTATGGAAATACTAAGCAATAAAGTAAAGAGAACTTTTTCTGATGATACTGCAACAAAAGCACTTCAAATACTTTTCTTAATTCCAAATGGAGTTAAAAATATGAGCATGGACATTGCTGGTCTTGTGCAAAGCTCAACAAACATAGGAGTGCTTACTACCACAGATAAAGAGCTAGTATTTGATTCTGCGGTAAGGAGTTCCGTAAGGACTTTAAAGAAAGCGATATGTGATGAAACTATAGTGCTTGCAGAAATGACAGGAGCAACTATTGAATTTCAATCTGATTATCCAGAATGGCAATATAATCCAAATTCTGAGATAAGGACTATACTAGAAAAAGTATATGAAGAAATAAATGGAAGCAAGCCTGAAATAGCTGCTATACATGCAGGTCTTGAGTGTGGTTTAATCAGTGAAAAATTTGCAGGTAAAATTGATCAAATATCTTTCGGACCTAACATTTATGATGTACACACTCCTAAAGAGCACCTAAGTATATCTTCAACTGATAGAATGTGGAATTTCTTAGTAGCGATACTTAAGGAAAGTAAATAATTAACTAATCTATTTTTTCAGCATCCTATCGGTTAGTTTAATTAGGGTTTAAAGGCTTCTACTATTGTAGGGGCCTTTTTTATAAGAGAATATTTCAAGCACTGCTTGTATTGAGGCCAAGATTGAGGTATATTATAATTATTGTAGATGTTATAATAATTTAATAAGGTGATGTAGATGGATGTAATTTCATATTTAAAGGATAATAATATTAAGGTTACTATACCAAGGAAAAACATATTAGAAATTATACTTGCAAGTAGTGAGGCTATAAATGCAAATCTTATATATTCTATGCTTATAAAGGACAATATAAAAATAGATTTGTCGACTATATATAGAACTTTAGATTTGCTAGAGAGTAAGAAGATTTTAAACAAATTTGATTTGGGAAACAATATGTATAATTACACCTTAATAACAAATGCTCATAAACATATAATTCAGTGTGATTTATGTCATAAGGAAATGGTTATAGATTGCCCAATACCTCAAATAGAAGAGCAGATAAAGGCAAAAACAGGAATAACGCTTACAGAAAGCCACGTTTATTTAAAAGGAATTTGCAGGGAATGCAAAGAGTGTGGTAAATGTAAAAAATAAGAAAGGATGAGTTTTATGCAATTTTCTTCATTGGTACTAATGGAAATAGATAAAGATACTAAACAATTTGTTAAGGAACTTGGAAGCTATGAGGTTTCTGAAGGTACAGAATTTGTTACAAAATTAAATTATTATGGAGACCTAGTAAACTTGTTCTTTGATACTCATGATGATGTGGAAGAATGGCAATTCACAGCAATTTATGATTATTTTAATGAAGAAGCCTTTCGGGATAAAGGATATTCTATTGAGGCTGTGGATGATGAATATAATCCAACTTGGTTAGTTAAGTTCAAATATTCCAAAGAACATATGGAGGTTCGTGAAGCTATAATTGAAATATGTGAGTTAATAAAGCAAGAACTTAAGGAAGTTTTTGAACAAATCAAAGGAAAAGAAGCAGAATATAAATAGTATAGGAGTTTGCTATGAGACTTGAATTTATTAAT
The DNA here is from genome assembly GCA_964467165.1 of uncultured Clostridium sp. Classification (GTDB taxonomy): domain Bacteria; phylum Bacillota; class Clostridia; order Clostridiales; family Clostridiaceae; genus Clostridium_AD. The sequence goes on along the minus strand of CAYXOL010000003.1, from coordinate 150,249 downwards.
AGAGTAAAAGTTAATGAAATTTTAGGGCGAAATATATTTACAAATGATGGCAGCGTTCTACTTCGTACAGGAGTTAAATTAACAAAACAATATATAGACAAACTTAAAGAACTGGGTGTTTTTTATGTATATGTGGAAGATGATAGATTAGATGATATATCTGTAGAAGATGAAAAATTAAGTGATTTAAAAGCAGTAACTATGAAAAATATGTCCCAGATAATAAAAAACGTAACTGCAGGAGATAAAAAGGGTACTAAGGATTCCCTAGCAGCAGTGGAAGACCTAGTTAATTATATTATCCAGATGGGTGATGTAAATAAAAGTTTGTATGATATTCAGACTTATGATAATTATACCTATCTTCATTCTATAGACACTGGAATTATGGCAGTTTTTCTTGGAATGTCAATGCATCTTAAGGAAAGTGAATTAAAAGAACTTAGCATTGGGGCAATACTTCATGATATAGGTAAAACTAAAGTTCCTAGAGATATCATAACTAAGCCAGGAAAACTAACACCTGAAGAGTTTGAAGAAGTTAAGAAACATCCTACTTACGGAAGGAATATTTTGGAGAAGAATTTTTCTATGTCCACTGCAGTTTTAAAAGCAGTGGAACACCACCATGAAAAAGTCGATGGTAGTGGATATCCTTTCGGGCTTACTAGTAATGAAATTTCTAAGTTTGCAAAGATAATTTGTGTTTGTGATGTTTATGATGCAGTAAGTAATGATAGAACTTATAGGGAAAAGTTTAATCCTAGCGATGCTTATGAGTTGATTTTAGCAGGATGTGGAAATGCCTTTGATGAAGAAATAGTACAAAGATTCAAGCAAACATTTTCTGTATTTCCATTAGGTGTTTGTTTAAGGTTATCTAATGGAATTGAAGGATATGTGATTAAGCAAAATAAGAATTTCCCAGATAGGCCTGTAATAAGAGTGCTGTATGAAGCTTCAACTAGGAGACCTATTAAATTTTATGAAATAGATTTGTTGGAATTTCAAAATATTGGAGTGCAATCAATAATATGAAATGTGCCACCCACGTGGCAAGTGGCAAGGTTAACCTTGCCACTTGCCACGTGGGTGGCACCATATAGGAGTAAGATATGAAAGAAAAAAATATAAAAATTGTTATAAAGGGTATGACCCAGCAATATGGATATTTATTAGAAGATATAAAAAGTCTAGATGGTAAACCAGAGCTTTGGACAGTGACTAAAGAAATTGATGGTGAGGTCTATCGACTAATATTTATTACGGGTGACAGCGTTTTTCAATTAAAACAATATGATATTCAAGAGAACAAAAAAAATATATATATACTATTTTCTGAGGATGAATTAAGCAGGGAAGAGGATACGAAGGCCCTTACAATAAATAATTTATCAGAAGAACCTATGATTCGCATAGAGCTGAAAAATAAAAAAGTAAATTACTGCGAAAATGTAAATTTACAAGTGGTTCAAGAAATAGCAAGTGTTATGAGTAATAGCACTTTGCAAATTAAGGGTGAAAAAACGAGGTTAGTGGATAAACCCTGGATTACATTAGGATTTATAGCTATAAATGTGATTATGTATGTGATTACAGCTTATTTAAGTTTCGTTTATGCAAAAGGGAGCATATTTAATAGTGATACTAATGTTCTAATTTTGCTAGGAGCTAAGGTTAATAATCTAATTCACCAGGGACAATATTATAGACTTATTTCTTGTATGTTTTTACATGGAGGTATGTTACATTTAGGTGTGAACATGTATTCTCTTTATGCGATTGGGCCAATGGTTGAAAAGGTTTATGGAAAGGTAAAGTATACTGCTATTTATTTTGTTTCTGGTATATGCGCATCTATATTTAGTTATATTTTTTCAACAAGTGTTTCCATTGGAGCCTCTGGTGCAATCTTTGGACTCCTTGGAGCAGTGCTTGTTTTTGCAATTAAGTCTAAAGGTAAGACCGGAAATGCTTTTATAAAAAGTATTTTATCAGTTATATTTATAAATATATTTATAGGAGCAACGCTTCCTAACATTGATAATTTTGCTCATATAGGTGGACTTCTTGGTGGAATGATTATATCCTTTTTAGTTAGTTTTAAGGCTGAGTGGTAGTGACATAAATCTATTCCACATGGTTTTACTTGCGGAGATTATGATTCGCTTGGACATATAGACAGGCCCTCCAGGGAAATTGACTGGGGGGCCTGAAATATTCTATGCAACTACATTAGAATGTTTATCTTCAATGATATTAATTAGATCTTCGTAATATATAGTTTCTTTTTTAATTAATAAATCTGTAACAGCCACTAATGATTCTTTTTCTTCCAGTAGGATATTTTTAACCTCTTCATATAATTCTGAAATCAAATCCTTACATTCTGAAAATACTGCTTCTTGAGTTGAAAAACCTGAATCACTTAGTTTGTCCATAGTAAGTAGTCCCAGGGACTCACCCATACCATATTCTGTTACCATATTTGTTACAAGCTGCGTACTTCTTTGCAGGTCATTAGAGGCACCAGTGGTTACGCAGTCCTGTCCGAAAATAATTTCTTCTGCTGCTCTTCCACCTAAAAATACCATTATTTTTTTCTTTAAATGTTCTTTGTTCTGATATAGCTTATCTTCAGGAATACTTAAAGTATAGCCACCTGCACCTTTGGTAGTTGGAATTATAGTTACTTTAGATACCTTATCTTTTGGTAACACTTTAAGCGATATTAGTGCATGTCCTGCTTCGTGGAAGGCAGTGATTTTTCTGTCTTCAGCTTTAATATATCCCCTATCAACTTTTTCATAACCAGCAAGCATTATTGAATAAGCCTTATCTAAATGTTCATTTTCAATAAATTTAGAATTGTCTTTGCAAGCGATTATGGCAGCTTCATTAGTTAAGTTTTCTAGCTTGGCACCAGAAAAATATGAAGTCTTATGTGCCCACTCGCTATAATCTATAGCCCTGATAGGCTTGCTTTTAAGGTGAAGTTTTAAAATCTTTTCTCTGGCAGATACATCAGGCAGTGTAACTTCAATATGTCTATCAAAACGACCTGGCCTAAGTAGAGCAGGGTCTAACATATCAAGTCTGTTAGTGGCTGCAATTATAACTATACCCTCTGTTTCATTAAAACCAGACATTTCTGTGAGTAGAGCATTAAGAGTCTGATCTTTTTCGTCAGAACCGCCACCGCTTCCATTATCTCTTTTTTTACCAATTGCATCAATCTCATCAATAAAGATAACCGCACGGCCGTGACTTCTTGCTTTCTTAAATAAGCTTCTAATTCTACCAGCTCCTACCCCTACATATATCTGTACAAAATCTGAACCGGACACTGCATAAAAAGGAACATTAGCCTCTCCAGCCACAGCTTTTGCAAGAAGCGTTTTACCAGTACCAGGATCTCCATATAGGATTATTCCTTTTGGCATTCTAGCACCATAAGCAGAATATTTTTCAGGGTTTTTAAGAAAATCTACAACATCCTGTACACTATCTTTAGCTTCCTCGTTGCCTGCTACACTTTCAAAGTTGAAATCTATATCGTCTACTGCAGTCACATCAAGGTTTGTAGCAGAGAACATGCTTTTGGGCTTTATCTTTGAAGATCTGAAGGCCATAATACCAAGTACTATAAGTGATATGACAAAAACTGCTATGGAAGCCACCTGCGCAGGATTTGTTAGGGGTTGTTCTGAAACATTTATACCGCTTTTTAATAAATTTTCCTTGAAATTATTTGTTCTTGGATTATCAGTTTGATAAATAGTGCCATCTTTAAGTTTAACTTGAATTTTCGGAGAAGTAGTTACATACACAGTGGAGATATTACTTGCAGTGGTATCCTTAAGAAAATCCACATATAATTTATCTTTAGATATTTTAAAGGTATTACTCACAAAAATGAGAAATACTAACGAAAAAATTGCAGTGATGAGAGGAAGTAAAATATACTTGTTTTTAATTTTATTCATAAGCTCGAAGCGACAAAACTGCTATATATTTAATATAGGAGTGTCGTCGCATCATTCACCATCCTTTCGAATAATATACTATAGGGACTATAAGGGCTATTATAATATTTTTAGAAAGACTTGTCCAACGATACTCATAGAATTTGGAAATGTAAATAATGTAAAAAAATCTTGGGATAAATTCATGATTTGTTGTATAATTTAGTTATGATAGATTTAGGATAAGGAGAATGGATAAGATGGGAAAGAAAGTTTATGCTATAAAAGAAGGATTTAATTCTAGCACCAATGAAAAAATAGAAAATAAAATAGTAAACACTTGGGCGGAGTGTTTAAAATATGTAAAAGGTGTAAAAGGAGCTAAATATAAGAGTTTTGAGGATATAAATGAAGCTGAAAAGTTTTTAAGCGATGTAGGAAACTCACTTAAAAAAGCAGATAACACATACCCAGAAGATTGCCTTCACGTTTATGTTGATGGTAGCTATAATTCTTCTACCCAGGAGTATTCCTATGGAATGGTAGCAGTTGAAAAGGATATAGTTGTGCATATAGAGAGTGGATCGGGGGAAAGTGATTCAGCAAAAAATATAAGACAAATAGCAGGAGAACTGGAAGGAGCAATAAAAGGGGCTCAGTATGCCCTTTCTATAGGTGAAAAGAAGGTGGTAATATTCCATGATTATGTAGGTATTTGTTATCATGCTACAGGTTTTTGGGAGAGGAAAGAGGACTCCTCTAAGCAGTATTACAATAAAATGCAAGAACTTATGAGTAGTGGACTAGAAATTATATTTGTAAAGGTGGATAGTCACACAGGAGACTTGTTTAATGAGCTTGTTGATGAAAAATGTAAGGAAAAATTAGGGATAAAGTCCGATAAGACTGTAGAAAAATGGTTGATTAAGAACACCATAAGTGTAGCAAGTTATGCTGTAAAAGCAGAAATTTTGAAAATAGCACCTATGGGGGAGTCAAACATAATTGTTATAAATTTTGGTGAGCGTGCAGAGAACAATCAAGATGTTAAAAGGTGTACATATAATGAAATTATTAGTGAGTACAATATAAATCCTAAAGCAGCTTTGAGTTTAATAAATAATTTTACAGGCACAGAAAAAATGGATTTTATTATTTTTATGTTAGAATGTAATAAATAGACTAAGTATTAAAAAAATGCACATGCTATAAATAACAAATAAAGAAAGGAAGTGTTATTTATGCGCGGTAGAATTCTATCGACAATTACTACGGGTGCTATAATTGGAGTAGTTGCAAGTGCAATGCTGATTCCAAATATGGATAGAAGCACAAAAAGAAGAGTAAGAAAAACTGGCAAAATGGTAAAAAACATGGCAGAAGATGTGTATGATAGCCTAAAAGATCACATTTTATAAATATCAATAAAAAACTCCAAGCCACATTGAGAAATCTGTGGTTTGGAGTTTTTAATAATATTGGCTAAGATTAAAATTTTTATAGAAATATTTTGCAGTTTAATTGGAAACTATGTTATAATTGAATTAAAATTGTCTAAGGTTAGTTAAATAATACTAGTATATATTACCATTCAGTAAAGGAAGAGTGATTATGGAAATATTGTCTTTAGGTGAAAAAATAAAGCGCAAAAGAAAAGGGCTTAATATGACATTAAAAGACCTTGCAGGAGACAGAATAACTCCAGGACAAATTAGTCTTGTGGAGTCTAGCAAATCTAATCCTAGTATGGATTTATTAGAATATTTAGCAAATACTTTAAGTACAACTGTGGAATATCTTATGGAGTCGGAAGAAACTCAAGCTGAAAAAATTTGTTTGTATTATGAAAATATTGCTGAAGCACTTATTTTAAATAGCGACTTAGTGCAGGCAGAGCAAAATATCGAAAAATCACTCTATTATTCTGAAAAATATAAATTGGAATATAGAAAGGCGAGAAATCTGTCATTAAGAGGCGATATATATATGGATAGGAAAGAAATTTCAGCGGCTCAACAAGCTTTTCTTTCTTCAAATGTTATATTTATCAAAAACAACTCTTATGAAGAAATAATAAAAACTTTTTTAAAACTTGGGAAAATAACCTTAGAACTTAAGGGCTATCAATCAGCTGCCAGCTATTTTGGGCAAGCTGAAAAAATTTTTATAGACAACGAAATGGGAAATGATTTTTTACTGGGTGAAATATATTACTACATAGGTTACACTTATTTTAAATTAGAAAATGTGGACAGTGCTATAAAATATTCATATTTAGCTCAAGAAAAATTTAAGCAAATAGATAGTAAAAAGGAATATGCTAATTCACTTTTATTATTGGCAAAAGAATATAATGAAAAAGGTGATATTAAAAATGCTATAAAGTATTCAAAGAGTACATTGAAAGTATTTTATGAAATTGATAATTTAAATTATATTGCTGAAATTGAGAACAATTTAGGAAGATTATTTTATGAGTTTGAGAACATGGAACAATCATTTATACACTTAAATAAAGCCAAGGAAATCAGACAAAATAGTAATGATGAAAGATTAATAGATACTTTAGTGAATATCTGCGAAAATTATATTAAGCTTAAGGCTGTAACCAAAGCGAAAGATGCGCTGCAGCAAATTTTAGAATTTATAGAAGATGGAAATCATATGGCTCTAAGACAATATTATTTATTAAAGTATCGAATTGATTTATTAGAAGACAATATGAATGAAGCAGAAAACACTTTATTACTAGCACTGGATTTTGTAAAACAGCAAGATGGACTAAAGGAAGCAGCAGAAATATCTATAATGCTTGGGAAATTTTATATTGATGGTGGCAGGGATAAGGACGCAGCTAAATATCTAAATGAGGGCGTGGAATTATTTAATAAATTAGGAATAATTAAATAGTTTTAAATAATTATTTTATGATTTGCTTTATAGAATGGTTATTTAATCTGTAGATAGGTGATGAGAATGGAAATATTATCAACGGGAGAAAAGATTAAAAGGACTAGAATATATAAGGGGTATACCCTTAGAGAAATGTGTGATGATAAAATTTCAGTATCTAAAATGAGTTGTATAGAGAACAATAAGGTTATGGCAGAAACTTGGGTACTGGAATTGATTAGCAAAAAATTGGATATTGATATTGTGTATTTGAAGGAAAATGTAAAAGAACAAGTGGAAGAAAATATTAAGGCCTTAAGAGATCAGGTAGATAATCATAAGGACTCTATGGATTCTGAGTTTGAAACCAAAGCATGCTATAATCTGGAATTTGCGCAGAGGTATAATTATTATGATTTAGCTATTGAATTAATACACATGTTGTTTAATTTTTATCTAGATAAAAGAGATTTTGAAAAGACTCAATCCATAACTTCAGAGTACTATGATTTATATTTAAAAACAACTGTAGAGGACAATCAGTTGTCTTATTATATAGATATTGCAAGACACTTATATATAAAAGAAGAATATCTTCAAGCATCAAGTTATTATTCTAATGTTAGGAAGAGGCTTGGGGATAGTGAAGTTCTTAATTATAAAAAATTAATTATAGTGACTTATAACGAAGCAGCTTGTAATATAATGATTAAAAATTATGAACAGGCTTATGAAATAGGAATAACATTATTAGACTTAGTACAGTATGTGGATACGCAGTTTAAAGCAGCTGAGATTTATCATATGCTAGCCATGCTAGCTATAAGAATGAAAAATGGTAAGTTTGAGGAATATGAAAAAAAATCCTATGAGTTATATAAAGATAAAGATGATAGCAGGGCAAATGCTATTTTCAATTATGGCTCTACTATGTTTCAATGTGATATGAAAGAGAGAGCCATTAAATACATAAATAAGGGTCTGGCATGTTATCCTAGAGATAATAAGATAGGACTAGTTAGTTTTATGCTTGAGTGTGTTAATGAGCTTATTGAAAATGATGTATTGGAACTTGCCAAGGCTATTTCGGATGAGGTTTTAAATTATGCAATTAACTTAGATGATATTAAATTCATTGAAAAAAGCTATTATTATAAGGCTATTATTCTTGATAGACAAAGCCAGTCATCTAGTGCAGAGATGTATATGAATTTGTCGTTAGATTCACTATTAAAATTTGGTGGAAAGCAAGAGGTATATATGCGGTACTTAGAAATGGGAAATATGTACCACAAACTTGGAAGTGTAGCTGAGTCTATAAAGTATTTTAGCTTAGCACTTCAATTAGAAAAAAAGATGTAGGGTTAGGATTTTCCTAAGTCTACATCTTTTTTTTATTTATTCAAAGTTTCTCTATTTATTATGAATTCTTTAGCCTTAAGTTCTAGGCTATCGTCAAGGGAAGTTAAAGCTACCTCACTATATTTATTGTTTAAGGCTAGTTGCAGTATCCTGTCTGCAAGTTCAGGATTTTTAGATAAAAGAGAACCATGAAAATAAGTGCAATAGGTATTTTTATAAACACAACCCTCTCCTCCATCTTCTCCGTTATTACCGTAACCAACTAAAACTTTGCCAAGTGGTTTTAAATCATTAATATATGTTCTTCCTGAGTGATTTTCGAAGCCTACATAAGTTTCATCGAAAGCCTCATTGTAAATAACAGTGTTTCCTATAAACCGTTTATCCCCGCCCTCCGTGTAAATATCTAAAATGCCTAGACCCTCAAGCTTTTCACCGTCTGGAGTAGTATAATATTTCCCAAGCAATTGATATCCTCCACAAATGGCTAAAAACACTTTTCCACTTTGAATATAGTCATTAATAGCAGATTTCTTAAATTCTATTAGGTCTGGGGAAACTATAGCCTGCTCATAATCTTGTCCTCCACCGAAAAATACAATATCATAATCCTCTGCATTAAAATTATCACCCATAGATATATTTACAATATTTACGGTTATATCTCGCTGATTGGCTCTGTGTTTTAATATTAAAATATTTCCTACATCTCCATATACATTTAATAAATCAGGATACAAATGACAAATGTTGATTTCCATATTATTCACCTTCTATTATAATTTTTAAATCTTAATTTATTACCAAATCTTATCGATATAACCTTTGCCATGTAAAAACTTTCTAAAATCTATCATTGCAGTATAGGTTGCTAGTATATAAACTACTTCGCCATCACAAGATTTGATTTCGCGAAGTAAGGCCTCTTCCTTTGCACATAAGAGGAAGGAATCTGCTGGAAAACCAGCTACTTTCAGTCTTATTGCCATGTCGTACAGGCGAATTCCGGATATAATAATTTTATTAATATTAAGGGAGGTTAATCGTTCGAAATTTACGTCCCAGATCCAGGAAACATCTTTTCCATCTGCATAATTATCATTTAGCAGTAGGGATAAATTTATTTTTCTTTTATCCAAATTAATAGTATTTACAGCTTCATCGTAACCGGCAGGATTTTTAACTAAAATTATTTTAACCTCCATGCCTTCAATATTTAAGGTTTCTTGTCTTCCGAAACTACTAGCTACAGTTTTAAGAGAGTGCTCTATAATATTATTAGCTATGCCAAGAGTTTTAGCTACGGAATATGCACATAGGGCATTATATATATTATAAGTGCCTGGTTGGTTTATGTAATACTCGGCATTGTTTATATGAACAGTAGAACCGCTAGTGGAAAGTTCAACAATTTTATTTACGCAGTAGTCGAGTTCAGGGCGTTTATAGCCGCATTTACTGCAATAAAAATCGCCTAGATGGTTATAGGTTATAAAGTTATATTCATAAGGGGCTTTGCATACGGTGCAAAACTTAGCATCTGCATTTATATCAACTAGTTTGTTCTCATTTACCTTAGTAGCAAAACCATAGTATAATATAGGATTTTTAAGGTTTAGGTTTCCAAGTAAAGATTCATCACCATTAAGAATAAGGGTGGAAGTAGGTGTTTTTTCTACACCTTCCATGATCTTCTTAAGAGTGGTATATACCTCACCATATCTATCTAATTGATCCCTAAATAAATTAGTAATAGTAATAATGGTGGGAGATATATAATCAGTTATAAACTTAACATTGGCCTCATCAACTTCAATAACAGCAATTTTTTTTATACTGGATTTTTTAAATGAGTAGTTAGCAATAAAACAAGCAACTATTCCTGTATACATATTTGCACCAGTATTATTTGTGATTACTGGTCTATCACTTTCTTTTATCATGCTGTAAATCATGCTAGTGGTGGTAGTTTTTCCATTTGTGCCGGTTACGAGAATAACCTCATAATTAGAAGCTATGATTTTTAATATATGGGGATCAAGCTTTAAGGCTATTTTGCCGGGGAAATTTGTGCCACCTTTAAATAAAACTACTGATAATTTCATAATAAATTTTGAAGCTAAGATACTTAGCAATGACTGAATTTTAATTTCCAACACATCCTTTAATTATACTTATTAAATTATCTATTATTATTGACATTAATATAGAAAAACTCATCACTTATTTTAAAACCTGAATTTTGGGATAGCTTATTTAAGTTAGTTAGTAAATTTGCCTTAGCCACTCCCGTAAGTGGTGTTGGACAATAGTCATTTTTATACTCCACTGAGGATATACTACAAGGGATAACGCGTATGCCAATAGAGGTTAATTTATCATTTGTGAATTTTAAATTACTCTGAAAAATAAAGGTATCCTTATCTCGCGGATTAGAGTTGCCACCAAAACAGAAATTTCCTAAACTATAGGCAATAATCCTATTTTTATATTGTTCAATGCCTTGAATTACATGAGGGTGATGGCCTAAGATTATATCGGCACCGTTATCTATAGCAAAATGTGCAAGATTAGTTTGTGCCTCTATAGGATAATACTGGCTTTCATTCCCCCAATGAAAGTTTATAACTACTACGCAGTTAGTCTTTTTTAATTCTAAAATATCTTTCTTCAACTTACTCAGAAATTTTTGGTCTGGAGACCATGCCCTATAACCTAAAAATCCAAAGGATTGTTCTTTGATTTTTGTTATCCACTTTGAATCTTCTCCAAAGTAATTGATTTTTTCTTTTGCAAGGGCAAGCTTTGTATCTTGAAATCCCTTTTCTTTATAATCATAAATATGGTTGTTAGAAATATTTACTCCTTCAATAGAGCCAAGAGTTAAAGTTTTAGCAAAATCGCTAGTAGATTTAAAGTTAAATTGTTTTTCTTCTTTATCATTTGAATCAGTAAAGGTTGTTTCTAAATTGGCAATGGTAACGTCATCCTGGCTAAAAATGTTGTATACATTTTTAAAATAATAGGAAAAATCTTTATTCGAATTTGTTACCATAGCAGGAAGACTAGTAGCATAGTTAAATTTACTATCAGTTCCTATAGTGCAGTCTCCCACAGCGGAAAGAAGTACTTGCGTATTCTTAACAGTAGTAGCTACCTTGGTAGAGGTATCCACCAGAGTAGGTTTCACTTCCGGTATAGAGCTTATAGGTTTATTGTCCTTACTTGAAATATTCTGCTCTGTATTGTGCTTTTTAAGGGTATAAGAAATTGATTTAACAATGGCTGTGGTTAAAATTATAGAAAAAAATAGTAGTAAAGATATATTTCTTATTGCCTTTTTTTTATTTAATTTTCGTTTGCGTGATTTTTTCAAAAAAATGCCCCCCGTTATATTTATATAGTGCGCGGTGCTTCACAATATATAATCAATATTTAATTCAATATAATTTTATAACAATGTTGCATAAATGTCTAACATATTAAATAGTATAGCTTTTTATCTTTGTATTTGTTAGAATATGACTATAGTTTATCTTGCAATGAATTGTTTATGAATTTATACATAAATCTTTCAATATTCTAAATGGTACAAATTTAAAAGAGGTGGAGTTATGGTGAAATTAGATAAAATAAAATCTATTTTAAATAATATATTAAAAGAATTAGGGGGTAAAAAAATAGCGCTTTATTTAATTCTATTATGTGTTACAGTTATAAGCATTACAATTATAACTATAACACATAATAGAATGGAATTAAGTAAATACGCTCTGCAGGCGGAAAAATATTTTTTTACTCAAGAATATGATTTAGCTATTGAAAAATATAGTGAGCTTGTAGAATTGGATAAAGGCTCACCAAAATGGAATATTAAAATAGCAGAAGTTTATTCTGTTAAAAATGATTTAGTGAATTCATTAAAATATATTGATATCTCAAGGAAATATGAAACTATAGATGCGAAGAGCTATAATTCAATGGTTTTTACTGAATTCATAAATGGGGAATATAAAGCAGCCCTAAAAGATGGAGAAATTGCATTAAGTAAATACCCTAAAAATAAAAGTTTGATAAAAACTATGTTTACAGTTTATATGGGAAATGAAAAGGTTGATAGCGCAATTGAACTTATGACAAAATATCCTGTGGACACAAAATCGTCTTATGATACTTCTGAATATTCTAGAATGCTTATGCTACTAGGAAAATGGGAAGAGGGATATACGCTGCTAAAAAATGCATGGGAAATAAATAAGGATGAATATAAGATCTATGATGTGCTAGCTCAAGTAGCACTATATGATAAGGATGCACTACTTCAAAATATAACTGAACTTTCTAAAAAGTATCCTAATGAGTTATCATATAAAATGTGGCTAGCTAAGATATATTCCCTTAGTGCGGACACTTCAGATCAAGCTAACAAATTAATTGATGAAATGCAAAGTAAGAATGTAGGAACTATGCAAATTGAATTAATAAAAGCTAATGTTTATAAAAACATGAATGAACTAGAGAAGTCTGATAAATTAATTCAAAGTGTGATTTCAAAACATCCCAATGATTATAGAGTGTGTCATAGCGCGGGTTGGTATTATTTATATAAGAAAGATTATGAAAAGGCTAAAGAGTATTGCAATAAATCTATTGAGCTAAATCCTGAGTATCCAGATAATTATGGGTTTTTAATGCCGGAAATATTGAAAGGGCAGTCCACGAAACTCGCAGCGGAGCCTTATTTTAGAACCGCATTAGTTAAAGAACCTTATAATTATAATATAATGATTAATTTAGCAAACTATTATTGGTACAATGCAGATGATAGTTCAAAAGCTCTAGAATATTATAATTTAGCATCAATTATAAAGCCGCGAGATGCAGAGATAAAATACAATATGGCACTAATAAAGCTGGCTGATGGAGAGGTAGAAGATGCAATCAAAATCTTAAAGAGTTGTAGTAAATTAAATGAATTAGTGTCTAAATATCATAGAACCTTAGCCACTATATATATGACTAAAAATAACCAAGTACAAGCTAAGATTGAAATTGATGCTGCGTATCTAGCGGATGAAGATGATATTTTAACTTTAAATAATGCGGGATGTTACTATATCAATTTTAATCAGGATTTACAAAAGGGTTTTTATAATATAAGCAAAGCTTACCAGGGACTTAATGACTCTTATGATGATTACACTAAAAAAATCATTGTGGACAATTATGATAAAGTCCTAAAATTAAAGGAAAGCTATACTAAGGGCAAGGATAATGAAGAATTGAAAATTCCGGAGTTTACATTATTTTATTAAATAACCGAAAGGTGTGTTATATTGAAAAAAGGATATATTTATTCAATTCTCTCTGCTGTATTATTTGGTAGTGCTGGGCTCTTTGTAAAGCTAGCTTTTGTGGGTGGAATTGATTCTATAAGTTTATTAACACTGCAATATATTATAGCAGTGCCGTTAATGTTTATACTCCTCTATATTTTTAATAAAGAGTCATTTTTCATAACAAAAGTGCAATTATTTAGATTGGCTGTGCTTGGAATCATTGGGAATACTTTTATGACGGTATTGTATTATATATCTTTCGAGTATTTGCCTATTCCCATGGTGGCAATATTACTCTACACTTATCCTTTAATGGTATTTATATATTCAATCCTATTTAAAAAAAATTCTCTAAGCTTTAAAAAGCTTTTTGCAGTGGTTTTAGCATTCTTTGGATGTGTTTTAACCTTGGATATCCTATCTGGAAATTTTAAGTATTCACTTAAGGGGGTAATATTAGCTTTAGTATGTGCAATGTTTTATGCCTTTATGAATATTTATAGCGAAGAAAAATTGCAAGGCCTGGCACCACTTACTATTAATGCATATTCTACTTTTTTTTCATTAATATCCCTTATGATATATAGGTTCCCATCATTTGTTTTTAAGGGAGGGGTAAGTCTTAGCCTTCTGGGGTATACTGTGATACTTGCAATATTTTGTGAAATAATCCCCTTAACACTATTATATGCAGCCATAAAGCATATAGGGTCGCTAAAGGTATCAATTATAGGAAATCTAGAAATACCCACTGCTATGCTTGTATCATTTTTTATCTTACATGAGCAAATTGGATATATGCAAATAATTGGTACTAGTCTAGTAGTATATGCAATATATAGTATAAGAAAATAAAATATATATAAAATCAAACTTGTTTGATTTTATATATATTTTTTTGTATGAATTTTAAAACCTAATATTAGTCATTGTGAGGAACATTACTTCCCAGCTATTTTTTTCAAAATCACTCCATTGTAGCAAAGTAAAAGTGAATATTATTTTATATATGTAGGTAATAGGTAGTTATAGCCACATTTAAGGCGGTGCACTTATAAAACATATTAGTGTAGCGTATAAAATTATAAGAATATGCTTAAAATATAAAAATGAGTCATAATGACAGAAGGTATTCAAAAAGACGTTAAATTTATATTTATATAATTTTTTTCTTGCATTATTTCCGGAATGATGTAATATATTAGTATAATGATCAATTTAGTAATTACATTAATATAGTAATCGGGGGTAATATTGTGGATTGTTTAGATAATTTAAACTATTTAAATATACAAACATCAGAAAAAATATACAGGAATTTACCTGTAGCTGATTTAGTAAGATTTGCATTGCTAAGACAAGAAGGTACTTTATCAGAAACTGGTGCATTGGTCGTAAACACAGGTAAATATACAGGAAGATCGCCTAAGGATAGATTTATAGTTTCACAAGAAAGCGTTGTGAAACTAATAAATTGGGGAGAGACAAATTTACCTATAGAAGAAAATGTTTTTGATGAGTTGTACCTTAAAGTTTGTAAATACTTAAGTGATAAAGAATTATTTGTGTTTGACGGTTATGTTGGTGCAATGGAAGAATATAAATTACCTATTAGAGTAGTGAATGAGTTTGCTTCAGAGGCACTACTTTCTAATCAATTATTTAGAAGACCAGATAAAGAAATGCTTGATCATCATGTGGCTGAATTCACAATTATTGCGGCCCCCGGATTTAAGGCAAAAGGAGCAATTGACGGAATAAATTCTGAAGCTTTTATTATAGTGAATTTTGATAAAAAAATTGTATTAATCGGTGGAACGCAATATGCAGGAGAAATTAAAAAATCTGTTTTTTCAATAATGAATTTCTTATTGCCACTAAGAGGCGTATTTCCAATGCATTGTTCTTCAAACATAGGTAAAAACGGCGAAACGGCGGTATTCTTTGGATTGTCAGGTACGGGAAAAACTACACTGTCTGCCGATCCAGAAAGAAAACTTGTTGGTGATGACGAGCATGGTTGGTGTGATAGTGGAGTGTTTAACTTTGAAGGTGGATGTTATGCTAAAACTATAAAGTTAGATAAAAATAAAGAGAGTGAAATTTACTCAGCATTAAAATTTGGTGCTCTCCTTGAAAATGTTGTACTTGATGGTGATAACATACCTGATTATGATGATGGTAGCTTAACAGAGAATACTAGGGGAGCATATCCATTAGAATATATTCCAAATGCTCAGTTAAGCGGAATTGGTGGACATCCAAGCACTATAATATTTTTAACAGCAGATGCGTTTGGGGTTATTCCACCAATTTCAAAGCTTTCTAAAGAAGCTGCCATGTATCATTTCATCTCAGGATATACAAGCAAATTGGCAGGTACAGAACGTGGAATTACTAAGCCTAAAGCCACTTTTTCAGCTTGCTTTGGAGAACCTTTTATGCTAATGAAACCATCAGTTTATGCAAAACTCTTAGGTGATAGAATAGATAAGCATGACACGGAGGTGTTTTTGGTGAACACAGGTTGGATTGGTGGAGAGTATGGGGTGGGTTCAAGAATGAAACTTTCATATACAAGGGCCATGGTAAAAGCAGCGCTTGATGGTATGCTTAAGGATGTAGTGTATACAGAGCATCCAATATTTAAAGTAGCAATGCCGGCATCGGTGCCAAATGTCCCATCTGAAATATTAAACCCAGAAAATACATGGACAGATAAAAATGAATATAAATTGAAAGCTAGTGAATTAGCTTATAAATTTGCCATAAACTTCAGTAAATTTAAAGGAGTTCCAGAAAGTATAAAAAAAGCTGGTCCCATAAGTATATAACATAAAAACCCCAGTGCAAAGATTCTAATTTGTGGTTGGGGTTTTTATGTAATTTTAGCTACAAATATGTTATAATCATTAAATAAATGTGAATTTATTTTAGGGTAGACAACATTCTGTAATTTATCATTTAACAACTATAGCATGAGGAGGCATTATGAAAAGAAATAGTATTCCTTATAGAATTATATTATTTGTTCTTATAACTGTAGCGCTTATGATTTGGAGTATTAAAGCTAAATCAGATTTGAATACAAGGCAAGATGGTATGAAAATCACTAAATGGGAAAATTTTTATAGTGGAAATAATATTCACTTTTATTACTTAAATACTGAGAATGAAAACTTATTAAAACTTAAAAAAACTTATGGATTAGATAAAGTAATAGGTAAGAATAAGGATGAGTTTGACAACTCTATAAAAATCATGGAATTTATTAATGGAAAGGTGAAAGCTCAAAGTAATTCTATGACAAGTGATAAAAGCGCTTTGAAAATAATGGAACAGGCTTTTGGGGGAACTAAGATATCAGATAATGATTATACTACTATTTATGAGGAAAGTTTAGCTTCTATTGGAATTAGTGTACGTCCGGGAGTATTAAGAAGTAGTAATAAAAAGGTTAGTGGAAAGTCATATTTTAATATATGTGAGATATGGAGTAAAAGTTATAATAAATGGATAATGATAGATGGTGTAAATGGATGTTATATGACTGATGCAGGCATTCCACTAAGTGCTGTTGAAGTAATAAGCAAGGGAATAGACAAAGTTAAAATCATGGGCTTAAAAGATACTAATAAATATGTAAAAAACATGAAGGGTTATTATGAAAGCTATAGTATCTCTGTGGATAATAATAAGTATGGTGAGCTAAAAAGTAATTCCAAAATTACATTTTTAAAACAAGGGCAGCTTCCTACGTTAGAAGCAAAGGAAGGGTTTATTCAACCTACTATCTTTGTTAATAATCCGCAGGCATTTATTATATCTCCTAAAATAAAGTATGTTAATAACAATGCGGATGAAATCCCAACCTTAATAGTTGCAAAGAAAGATTTGAAAAATGATACGAAAGAAATAGAAAATTTTACAGTTGGAGCCTTTATGAATAGTTATATGCTAACAAAGTACTTCATAAGCGTTAATGGTGGTGACTATATAAAGGTAGATACTTATTTTGATTTGCAAATTGTCAAAGGACTGAACTCTATTAAATTGTCACTAGATGGTAAGACGCTAAAGAGAGAAGTGGTAATAGAAAAATAAACATTTAGAATAATATAATCTGATTCTAAGTATATTTATCCACAGGATATAGTATAATGAAAAGGATTATTTAAATTTTTGGGGTAAGGAGCGAGTAATATATGGATTTAAACATTACATTGGTACTAAAGGCTATAATAATAGCCATAGTAGAAGGGGTAACAGAATTTATTCCTATTTCCTCCACAGGGCATATGATTATTGCAGGAAACATTATAAATTTTAAGGGAGCATTTGCAAATTCATTTGAAGTGGTCATTCAACTGGGTGCTATTCTTGCAATTATAGTTTTATATTGGAATAAAATATGGAATTCAGTTGTGGAGTTTTTTAAGTTGAAACCATCAGGAGTTAAGTTTTGGACTAATATTATAGTGGCATTTTTACCAGCTGCATTCTTTGGATTTATTTTAAATGATAAGATTGATGAGTATCTTTTTAATGCAGGCACAGTATCCGTTGGTTTGGTAGTTGGCGGGATTCTAATGATTATTATAGAAAAAAAATATAGGTCAAGGGATATAACGAAAAACATAGAGCAGATTAATATTAGACAAGCAGTTAGAATAGGATTTTACCAATGTTTAGCACTTTGGCCAGGGATGTCTAGGTCCGCATCAACTATAATGGGCGGCTGGGTTAGTGGTGTTTCTACTGTTGCTGCAACTGAGTTTTCATTCTTTTTAGCTATACCAACTATGATAGGAGCAACAACACTAACACTATATAAAAGCGGAATGAACTTTACTAGTGGGGAAGTTATTACTTTGGTTATCGGGTTCGTGACGGCTTTTTTGGTTTCATTAATTGTGGTTGAAAGATTTGTTGCATATTTGAAGAGTAAACCTATGAAGGTTTTCGCTATTTATAGAATAATTGTGGGTATAGCACTGTTGTTTTTAATTAAAATTGGCACTATTTCTTTATAAATAATAATGTTTTTGGGACTAAAATTGATGACTAATTATATTAGAATTAGCTTGTAACTTCGGTATGTGTGGACTAAATAATTAATATGATATACAATACTCTAGTAACATTTTATTTGCAGACTTTTTTTACTGGAAATATTCTATATTATGATATTTTTTTTTATTAAGCTATGCTATTTGTGGAAAGTTGAGAATATTTCACTAATAGCACCCTATCATTTATATTTTCCCATATAAGGTGTATAATGAGTCAAATAGAGTTTGGGGGAATGTATATGGAACATAAAATAAAGAAAATAGGAGTATTAACTGGTGGAGGAGATTGTCCAGGACTCAATGCAGTAATTAGGGCCGTTACTCGTAACGCAATTTTAAATTATGGTTATGAAGTAATTGGGTATAGATTTGGATATAGAGGATTATATAAGAATGAAACCATGCCACTAACACTAGAAACAGTGTCAGGAATTCAACATAAAGGTGGAACTATATTATATTGCTCTAATAAAGATAATTTGTTTTATTATACTATTGAAGAAAATGGTGTTCAGGTTAAAAAAGATGTATCAGACGTAGCCATTGAAAACATGAGAAAAGAAGGCGTGGACGCTCTAATAGTTATTGGCGGAGACGGTACCCTTACAAGTGCTAGAGATTTTGGAAGAAAAGGTGTTAAAGTAATTGGAGTTCCGAAAACTATAGACAATGATTTAGCATCTACAGATACTACTTTTGGATTTAATACTGCAGTAGGTGTGGCAACCGATGCCCTTGATAGACTACATACTACAGCTGAATCACACCATAGAATAATGATACTGGAAGTAATGGGAAGAAATGCGGGATGGATTGCATTAGAATCTGGAGTTTCAGGCTCGGCAGATGTAATTTTAATACCGGAAATAGATTTTGATATTTGCAAAATTGTTGAAAAGATAGAGGAACGTGAAAGAGAAGGAAAATTATTTAGTATTATCGTGGTTGCTGAAGGTGCAAAGGAAAAAGGTGGCAATGTTGTAGTTAGCAAAATAGTTGAAGATAGCCCAGATCCAATAAGACTAGGAGGAATAGGCAATAAATTGGCTTACCAGTTAGAAGAGTTAGTAAAAAATCATGAAATTAGATGTACAGTACTTGGTCATATTCAAAGAGGTGGGGTAACATCATCTTTTGATAGAATGCTTTCTACTAGGTATGGGGTAGCAGCTGTTGATTTAATTAATGCAGGAAAATTCGGAAATATGGTTTGCCTTACAGGAAATAAAATATCTTATGCACATTTAGAAAATGTTATAGGAGATACCAAAAATGTAGATCCAAGCGGAGAATTAGTTAAAGTAGCTAGAAGCATTGGAATTTCTTTTGGCGATTAGTAAACCACTTTAAGAGTGCATTAAAATATGGAGTATAGTAAGTTTTTATTGTTATACTCCGGATAAAAACCAGGAGGCTATTATGAAAGTGATAAAAAAATATTTAGAGACAAGAGAAGGTAATTACAGTTTTTACTTTGAAGAAATAAATAGTGGATATCTTTATGGGCTTAATGAAAATAAAAAAATGGTATCGGCTGGATGCATAAAATTACCATTAGCCATAGCATTACTTAAAGAAGTAGAGAATGGAAAAATAGATTTACAATCTAAAATTAAAATAGAAGCAGGAGATAAGACACATGGTTCAAATGGAATTATACATGAATTTTCAGGAAGAGAATATTCAATATATGACTTATTTATAGCAATGCTTATTCAAAGTGATAATACTGCAGCAAATAAAATAATTGAAGTGTTGACCATGCAGCGAATAGATGAATTGTTCAAAGAGATGGGTCTAAAAAGCACTGATTTGAAAAGGATTACAACGGAGGTTAAATTAGAACAAGATGAATTGGAGAATACTACTAGTAGTTTTGACCTAAGTAAATGTTTTAAACTGCTATATCTAAAGCAATATTTAAATGAAGAAAATAGTGATTTGATTATAAGGATATTAAAAAAACAACAGGTCACAAATAAATTACCTTTTTACGCACCAAAGCAGTTTCAAAAAAATATTGCCAATAAAGGTGGTAGCCTTGAAAATGTTGAAAACGATTCAACGTTAATGATGATTGAAAAGGGGAATTTTCTTTTTACAGTAATGGCTAATAACTTACCTAACAATGTGTATGGAATAACGACTATATCTAGAGTTGGAAAGATGATGTGGGATATTATAGACAAAGATTGGAAGTAGATTATAGTTTATCGCAAGAAGGTTCGCCATGCAGGATGTTCTGATAGTAGATAATTCGTTAACAGACTCTAAGTTTATTCCATGAAAAAAATCCTAGCGCACTTATTCGACGTCCTGTCTCAGAAGTGCTAGCAGCCCGTCCTGGGCTGCTTACGGATTTTTTTCACTCCATAAACTAAGAGTCTGTAAAACTTATTATATACTATCTGGCACACGCCTACATGGCGAACTTTCTTGATTACAAGCTATAATTAGCGCGATGTATTTATGGTTCAAACATGTGATTTTCGGTGCGCATCTATAAATAAAATAAATTAAGAATTACTAAGGCTTATTCAAAGCATTCTGGGCAATATATACTTTTGTTAGCCTAATCTAAGAAAAAATATCTACAGTAAAACACGGTTACGATTTTAATCTATAATCAGCATAGTCCATCCATTCTTTCAGGCGGCAGCCTGTAGTTTTTTTAGTGTATCAAAATTAAGAGGGTACAAAACGCTACAAATTTCTAAAAACTTATAACAGGTTCAGTGCAGAAAATGTCATTATTGATATTAGAACAAGGCGCGTTAGTGCCTCTAAGGGCTGGTGTATCTAGATATGCTTAGTTGTTAAAATGGAGGTGATTGTATCTATGGATAGTAAGTAAGTTCGTAACACTCTAACAGGGCAGGAAGACAAACTCCACCTTTCTAAGCTACGATTTAGCTAAGGTGTTGAAACGTGGGCAACAAGGACGGATATTTACAAATATTATTCGTATATATTTCCAAGATTACTTAATCTTTAGGGTGTCTCCTTTGTTTTCTCTCATAGGATTACATGCGCTTACCTTTATAATTAACATTTAAACGTTACATAAGTTCTAAGATGATAAAGTATGAAAGTTCTCCGAAGTGACTTGCAAAAGATTAGAATTTCTTAATGTAATTTCCTGTTTGGAGTTCTTTTGCAAGTCACGTAGGAGAATTTTCATACTCACGATTATCCTATGCGTTAGTTGCTAAATTAAAAGATAAAGAAAAGTATTGACAAGGTATATAATAGGTATTATACTTAAAAAGTCACTTCATGATAAGGTTATCATGGGTCTATAGCTCAGCTGGTTAGAGCGCTGCTCTGATAAGGCAGAAGTCGATGGTTCGAGTCCATTTAGACCCACCAATATTATTTTCACACAAATAAAAAAACTAGGTAACTAGTTTTTTTTATTTTCTGACAAATCTACTTGTGGTTATACCATCGCTAATAAGTATAATATCTTTATCTAAATCAGTTCTATAGATAATACAATTTAATTTTTTGAGTTTATCTAGGGTTTCACTATTTGGATGACCATAACTATTATAGGCTCCACAGCTTATTACTGCAATTTTTGGAGAAACTCTATTTAAAAATGCCTTAGAGGTTGAGGATTTACTACCATGATGAGCTATTTTTAGTATCTGGGCATGTAAATCATAACCTTTATCTAAAATTTCATTCTCACTTAGATTTTGAATATCTCCAGTGAATAAGTAAGTTGAACTTTTATAAGATACCTTTAGGACGCAAGAGTAATCATTAGTATCTTTGTAGGTGGTTTTGTTGGGTGATAGCATAAGGCAGGTGGTACTGGGACCTAAATCTAAGGTAATATTAGGTTTAGCTATTTTTATTTTAAGATCTTTACTTTTTAAAGCTCTAATCATATCTTCAAAGCTTTGAGAGTAAGTTGTGACTTTAGGAGCATAGAATTCACCGATATCAAAAGCTTTAATTACACTAGACATACCCCCTATATGATCATCATGGGGATGAGTTGCAATTACATAGTCTAGTTTAGTAATGTTATTATTTTTTAGATACCTAATTACTCTTGAAGTTGAATCACTGGTACCACTATCAATTAGTAAGTTTTTGTTATTTACTTGAATAAGTATACAATCGCCCTGGCCTACATCAATAAAATGAGTGACCATGTTGTTATTAAGGTTTATGTTAGTTTTTGCATTATATTTATAAACTATGGCTACAATTACACTTATTAAGGCTAATAAAGTGCAGATTAAGGCGTATTTTAACCAGGGTTTCTTTGGCATATGATTAATCTCCTATACAATATTTTAAGTACATAAATAAGTTTATCCACTTAAATAAAAAAAAATCAGTTTCTAAGAAAAAACCACGCTGCAAATTACAATTCACTTTTACCAAAGTGAAAACATTTGAAATAAAGCATATTAACTAGTATAATTGTGTAGATATATATAATTATTAGTATTATTAAAAATAGTATAATTTAATTTTAGGATGAAAGGAATAAACATATGAGAACAGTATATTTTTATTTGCGTTTTATTATTGATTTGATTGGGAAAGGTTTTAGGGAAATACAACTTAATATCATAAAAAAACATAAGACCACGCAGGAGGTAGATGAATACCTATCTAAGGTAGTTAGGAATTGGTCTAATTTTATAATGAGGATTGCGGGTTTAAATTTAACTGTGGTAGGGAAAGAAAATATACCAGATGAACCTTGTGTTTTTGTGGGAAATCATCAAAGTAATCTGGATATACCAGTTATATTATCTAATATGGATAGACTTACTGGTGCAGTTGCTAAAAAGGAAATGGAAAAAATACCTGTGATGAGTTATTGGATGAGGCAAATTCATTCTGTATTTATGGATAGAGAAAATCCAAGAGAGGCTTTAAAATCAATTTCAGAAGCCGTTGAAAATTTAAAAAATGGATATTCTATGATTATTTTTCCAGAAGGTACTAGAAGTAAAAGTAATAATATGGGGGAATTTAAGAAGGGTAGTATGAGACTAGCAATAAAAGCAGGGGTACCTATCGTTCCTATAACTTTTTATGATACTCATAAAGGCATGGAAGGTAATGATGGAAAAGTTAAAAAGGCAAATGCCAAACTTATAATAGATAAGCCTATATATATGGATAAAATGTCAAAGGATGAAAAAGCGGAGATTTCAGAATTCGTGAAAAATATAATCCAAATGAATTTAGATAGGGAAAATCAAAAAAAATAGAAACAAGCAGCTTGTAATTAAAAGCTGCTTGTTTAAGTTTTCTATGGGTTTATTAGCAAAACTGTAGCTTTTGACCTAGTCATTGCTTCAATGCTATATCTTATTCCTTGTGTACCCATACCAGAAGATTTTGTTCCAGAGAAAGGAAAATGGTCAGGACCTCTTTCAGGTTTATTATTAATTTGAACGGTACCTACCTCTAGCCTACTAGCTATATTAAAGGCATCATCAATATTTTTAGTATAAACAGAAGTTTGAAGGCCATATTCAGATCTGTTAGCTATGTTAATAGCTTCCTCAATGGTTTCAACTCTGATAACTGGGAGTACCGGGCCAAAAGGTTCCTCCCAAGCCAGTCTCATATCCGTAGTTACATTATCAAGTAAAGTTGGGTAAACTAGATTATTATTTCGTTTGTTTCCGTATAATAGCGTAGCACCACGACTTATGGCATCATCTATAAGCTCTTGAACATAGTCTGCAGCTTTATTGTCTATGAGAGGGGTTATCTCACAATCATCGCCTGGATTGCCCACCTTTAGTAATTTAATATTTTTCATTAATTCGATTATGAGTTTACCTGCAACATCATTTATAACTAGAACCCTTTTAACAGCGGTGCATCTCTGACCAGAATAGCTAAAGGCTCCTGCAACAATATCTTTCCCAGCAGTTTCAATATCGGCATCAGAGAGTATTATAGCTGCATCTTTGCCACCAAGTTCCATAATCATAGGTACCATGCCAGCGATTACAGCTATATGTGTTCCCACCTCGGTACTTCCAGTAAAATTTATAAAATTAATATCCTTGTGGGTTACTAAATAATCGCCTATTTCGCTACCTCTCCCTGTTATTGTGTTTATTACGCCATGAGGAACACCGGCTTCATGAAAAATTGCAGCTAGGTGCAGTGCACTAATAGCTCCTTGAGTAGAAGGCTTTAAAATTACACTATTTCCACCAATAAGGGCTGGAGCAATTTTAGATGCAGAAAGATTAATAGGGTAATTAAAAGGGGAAATTGCAAGGACCACTCCTACAGGTACCTTGGTGACAAAGGATATTTTATTTTTCTTAAATCCAGGGAAATTATCTGCACCTATGGTTTCTCCTTCTAAATGTTTACCAGCATCAGCAGTAAATCTAATAAAATCAGCAGTCCTTTTTATCTCAGCAATGCAGGAATGCTTATCTTTAGCAATCTCCATTTGCATTAGGGAGGATAAAAAATCAACATTTTCATCCAGTAGCTCAGCGGCTTTATGCAATATTGATGCACGAGAGCTAATGGCCATATTAGCCCAAATTTTTTGAGAAGCTTTTGAATTTGCAATTACCATGCTGGCTTCGTCTTTTGTCATAGAGGGAATTGTACCTACTAAACTGTTGTCTACAGGGGAAAAAATTTCTATGGTATTACTGGACATAACCCAATTACCATTAAATAAATTTTTGTAATTTTTATCTTCACATATACTATGGAACAATATGAAACACCTCACTTTAAGATTGTTAGGGTAGACATATTCACATAAAAAACAAGAATACTTCATTGTAAGCTATTTGTCTGTGCCTCATTTATAGTATTAACCAAAGATAAATATATTATTGATTGAGGAATGTATGTTATTATTTAAGAAGGATAGCACAGATTAGTTGTGCCTTTTGGTGATGAGGTCTTGAATTATAGATATTTTAGATTGTAGTAATGTATTTTGATTTTCTAGATTTAATAAATTTTTTTCAACTTCCTTATTCTTATTATTTACATCTAATAGTGTTTTTTTAAGTTTATTCTGTGTATTTATTTTTTCTCTGATAATTGGCCTATACATTTTGTTTAAAGCAAAATTCTTATTTATTAAAAAGTTAATTTTTTTGTAAAAGTTTATTAGAAAAACCTTACTTTTTTTACCCATATATATTAAATTGGAAATAATCAAATCTATAAATTTATTCATAAATAATCACCTCAGTTATATTCTAACTAAAGAATAGGTGGAAAGGCAAGGCAAAAATAATGGATAAAAATAACAATAGCTATTATTTAGATACAATTAAGAATAAAATAAACAAGCTAGACCTTAATAAAGCAGGATATGAATTAGAAATAATGAAGCAAAATAATTTATTAGAGCATAATAATTCTAAATTACAAAAATTAAAGTTTACAAATGATGTGTTACAGGATGAATATAATAGTCTAATAAGACTACTCCAGAAAGAAGGAATAATTTTCGAGATAAATTTTAGCGAATATATGCCAAAGCCTTGGGATAATTTATTTATAGTAAAGGGGTCAAAGGGGTATGAAATTCAAAGTAAAACAGGTATTAAATTAATGATGTTAGATGAAAAATTTTTAAAGATAATACAAGATATAGATAAAAAAGATTCCTATAGTTTAATTGTAATAAGAGTTACTGATAAAACTGCTTTGATTCAGTTAAGATTTATGTGAAAGTAGATGTATAAAATTTATATAAATAAAAAGGAAATTGAATTTTAAACTTCAACTTCCTTTTTATCGGGATTAGAATATTTATTTAATTATTATTTAACCTCAGTTCTGTCTCTGTCTGTATCTCTATCTCTCCCTAAGAAGGATAAAGAATATAGGCCGCAAATACCTACTAGAGCAAATATAATTCTAGTAAATGCAGTACCAGTCCCAAATAAGCTTGATACTAGGTCAAATTGAAAAAATCCAATTAAACCCCAATTTACAGCTCCTATAATAACTAATACAAGTGCAGTAATATCTAATGCTTTCAACTCACACATCTCCTTTTTAATTAAGTTTCCAAGATTAGTGTTTGCAATTTCTGAAAAATTATTACTGCATTATAAAAATTTATTTTATTTCCCCATGTATCTCATATTGAGTGATTTCTTTTATATTATTAGTATCATCAACAAATACTACTGTAGGTTTAAATTTCCTAGCTCTTTCTTCGTTAAGTTGGCAATAGGTCATAATTATTATTCTATCTCCAGGCTGAACACATCTTGCAGCGGCACCATTTACACACATAACCCCGCTACCGGGCTCTCCAGCAATGGTATAAGTTTCAAATCTTTCTCCATTGTCGATATCAACGATTTGAACTTTTTCATATTCTAGAATATTTGCATTGTCCATTAAGGTTTTATCTATAGTTATACTTCCTACATAATTTAATTTAGCTTCTGTAATAGTGGCTCTGTGTATTTTAGATTTTAACATTGTTATTATCAATTGTTAATCACCTTCCCTTCTTATTTTTATTGCCATGTAAAATTATCTATTAATCTTGTTTTGCCAAAAAATACAGCTATGGCAACAAGTATAGGTTTGTCAAGGACATCAACAGGGGTAAGGGATATTGCATCTACAACTTCTATATAATCTATTTTAGCTAAAGCTTCACTTTCAAGCTCATTTTTTATGAGTTCAATTAAAAGCTTAGAAGATGTTTCATGGGCTATTAACAACTCTTTACCTTTAGTTAAGCTTTTGTTTAAAATTAGTGCAGCTTTTCTTTCTTTTGTGGATAAATAATTATTACGTGAACTTTTTGCAAGACCATCTTCTTCACGTACAATAGGGCAACCAACAATTTCTAACGGGAAGTTTAGGTCTCTAACCATTTTTTTTATTACCGCTAATTGTTGTGCATCTTTTTCTCCAAAATAAGCTCTATCTGGACAAACTATATTAAATAGTTTTGTAACTACTGTGCATACACCGTCAAAATGACCAGGCCTTTTAGCGCCACATAAGCCATTGGTAAGGCCTTTTACTGATACATTTGTAAGAGCATCTACACAATACATTTCTGATGGGGTAGGAGCAAAAATTAAATTGGCCCCAGCATCTTCACATAGTACAGTATCTCTAGCTAAATCTCTTGGATAAGAAGCAAGATCTTCATTTGGACCAAACTGAATAGGGTTTACAAAGATACTTACTACAACTTTTTCATTTTCACTACTAGCACGTTTTATAAGACTTGCATGCCCCTCATGTAGGTAGCCCATGGTAGGGACTAGAGCAATACTATAGCCTTCTTTTCTCCAAGTTTTCACTTGATTTCTAACTTCCTTAATAGTTTTTACAGTATTCATTTTTAGGGACATAATAAGATATGGTTATATACAACATATTAATGTCCTATTCACTTCCTTTCTAAAATTAAAATAAGCTAATATAATTTGTTTATAATATCATCATCTATTTTAAAACAGTGTTCAGGGCCAGGAAAGATTCCTTCATTAACCTCTTTAATATAGGATTTAAAACCTTCTCTCATAAGATCTCCAGCATTTGCAAAGTTTTTTACAAACTTAGGTTTCAGATCTGAGAACATATTAAGCATATCTTGATATACTAAAATTTGGCCGTCACAGCCACCGCCAGCACCTATTCCAATAGTTGGGATATTAACCTCCTGTGATATAATCTCTGCAAGTCTTGAGGGTATACATTCAAGTACAAGGGCAAAGGCACCTGCTGCCTCTATTTTTTTTGCATCTTCAATAAGTTTTTTTGCATCAACTATATTTTTACCTTGGACCTTAAATCCCCCAAACATATTAACAGATTGAGGAGTTAAACCTATATGACCCATTACAGGAATCTGAGCGTTCACTATAGCTTGAATTTGTGGACAAACTACAGCTCCACCCTCCAGCTTTATGGCCGACGCTCCAGCTTCCTTAACAAATCTTCCGGCATTTTTAACTGCATCGTATAGTGAAGTTTGATAGGACATAAAAGGCATATCAGCAACCACAAGTGCGTTTGTGGTTCCCCTAGCAACAGCCTTAGTATGATGTAGCATGTCTTCCATAGTGACGCTTAAGGTGTCCTTATAGCCCAGACAAACCATGCCTAAGGAATCACCTACTAAAATTCCATTAACACCACATTCATCAATGAGTTTTGCCATGGAATAATCATAAGCAGTGAGCATTGTTAATTTTTCACCTGAGCATTTTGCAGATATAAAGGTTGAAATAGAATTTTTCATTTAATTATCCTCCTGCATGGCTAAAAATTCTTTAAGCTCCATATAATCTTTATCATTATGCTTTTTCTGGGATAGTACTAATAGTTTCAATGATAAATTCTTATACATTTTCACATCTTCCAAGGGTAAGGCTCCTATATGCTGTTTTATTGTATTTAAATCATTTCTTTCAATAGGACCAGTTAATGAACCTAAAAAGCCCTTGGCTTTTATATTATCAATATTATTTTGAATCAAGGGCAGTAATGCTCCTAGTGCATCATTTTCACTAATACCACATTGACCAAGGTAACTACATCCAGTATTAATTAAAGATAATACTAAATTTGATACTGTGACGCTAGCTAGGTGATAAAGCGACTTATCATCCATATTAATAGTAAAGTATTTATTACCTAAAGACCCAATAAAATCTTTCAGAGCGGGTATATATTTTTCAGGTCCTTCTATAGAAAAATAAGCTGTTTGTAAGTTTTTATAGGAGTTGTATTTATCAGAAAATGGGAAAATAGGGTGAATTGAATATGCGAATGCATCTGAATTGTTTATATCTAAAAAAATGCTAGAGGTTAAGGAACCACTAGTATGACATATTATTTTATTAGTTAAGTCCAAATTTGATAATCTCTGCAAAACTTCATGAATGGAATCATCAGGAGTAGTAATAAAAATCATTGAACTATCCCGTGCCAAATCATTAATGTTTTCATAAGCTTTTGAGTTAGTAAATTCAGATGCCTCTTTGGCATCGCTGTAAAATCTACTATAGTATCCAGATAGTGGTATTCCTTTGGAGTAAAAATATTTTCCAAGAGAAAAACCTACCTTTCCACATCCGATAAAGCCGATAACCATAATATCGCCTCCAATGTAATACAGTAATTTGCCTCATGTATTTGAGGGTGGAAGACTACTGCACAGCTGTCTCATTCATAAAGATATGAGCAGAAAAAACAAACTAAGTTGCTAATAATATGTTAAACAATTCGGTGCAGTTCGCAAGCGATACTACCCACAAATATTTTAGCATAATTATTTTTAGAATACAAATATAAATATAAATTAATGCATAAGCTATTGATATATATTGATAAATGTTTGATAATGTATAGTATACGTTTATTTTCATGCGAATTATAGAAAAGAGGGGATAAAATGAGTTTGTTGATTACAATACTTAGCATCGTGGCATTTTCAATTGTGGTTCTTGTGGTATACAATGTTTTAAAAGCTTATGTATTATATAAGGTGAAAGTAAATAAATGGGTAATACTTAGCCTGGCTATGGTAATATTTATTGTGCCTATGCTCGTATGGCCAACTATGCCAAAATATGTAGCTAATTATATAATACCAGGGGCATTTGTATTTTTATTTTTATGGTTTATGGATTTATCAGGTTTTATTAAAAAGAAAAATGTCTCTACAACAAATTACAGTATAGGCTCTAAAAAAGATAAGAAAAAAGATGTAGTAATTAGGCCTAAGGTTAAACCTAATAGAATAAAAAATAATACTAACAATAAAAAATAGTTTAAAAAAGGTTATAAATTTCTATAAGAAATTTATAACCTTTTTTTATGAGCAATGCTAATTAGTTGTTAACTGTCCCCGAACATTTTTAAGCCACCTACATAGGTCTCTAAAACATGGATATTCTTTATACTATTTTTTTCAATGTGCAAAATATCATCTGACAAGACAGTAAAGTCTGCCAATTTGCCTATAGAGATACTGCCTTTAATAGCTTCTTCAAAGCTCATATAAGCAGAACCTAGGGTATAAGCTCTTAGAGCTTCAATAACAGTTAAGTTTTGAGCCTTGTACCAGCCCTCGCAAGGATATCCTTTCAAATCTTGCCTTGTAACTGCGGCATATATACCTTCTATGGGGTTGAAACTTTCAATTGGTGCATCGGAGCTAAAGGCAACTGGAATCTTTGAATTTAGCATGTCTTTCCAACCGTAGCTCTTATCTGCACGGTTTTTCCCCACTGCAGCTTCCACTATTGGGTAATCAGTCATAACAAAGGATGGCTGAACATTAGCTACTATATTTAGTTTTTTAAATCTGCTAAGTAGCTCATCATTTGTAAACTGACAGTGCACTATGGTTAATCGTAAATCCTTATTTTCAGAGGCAATTGTTATTTTCTCATAAGAATTTAAAATAGTTTCACAGGCATGATCTCCAATTGCATGTATGGTTATTTGAAAACCTGCATCATGTGCAAGTCTGGTTATATTATCTAAAGAAGCCTGGTTGTAGATTAATACTCCTGTAGTGGCTACATCACAGTATTCTTCTTTCATAGCAGCAGTCCTACCACCTAAAGAGCCATCTTGGAATAATTTTATAGGGCCAATCTTTAACATATTACTTCCTAAATTAGATTTTAAATTTAAATTAACTGCTTTTGATATACTTTTCTCATTAGGTAAGTTTAGTTGAAGTATAAATCTTAGAGGAAGAGCCTTTTCAATTTCTAATTCTCTATAGGCTGAAAGTAGGTTCTGCAAAGAGCCGCAGTGAGTTAAATCTTCAGTTTGAATTGTAGTAATACCTACCTTTAAAGCATCCATAAAAGCAGACTTTAATAAGGTTTTAATTTCTTCCTTTGGCATTTTAGGAAGGGCGCGCGAGACTAGATTAAGTGCATTTTCTCTAATAATTCCTGTTGGAATTCCATTCTCTACATCAATAATACCACCTTCTGGATTTTTAGTTTCTGAGTTGATATTGAGTAATTCTAAGGCTTTAGAATTAAGAACTCCTATATGGCCACATATCCTTGTAAAATGTATAGGGTTATGACTGCTTATTTTATCAAGGTCATATCTATTAGGAAGTCTTTTCTCAGAGAATAAATTATGATTCCAGCCTCTAGCAATTATCCATTGATCATTTGGAATACTATGAGTATTTATATATTCTTTGGTTATATTTATGAGTTCATTAATAGAGGGTACATTTACTAAGCTAACATTATTCTTTTGAACAGCGTAGTTTAAAAAATGCATATGACCGTCATTAAAGCCTGGAACGACTGTTTTGCCTTTAAGATCAACTATGATATCACTGGGCTTAGATAAGTACAATATTTCTTCATTTGTTCCTACTGCTGTGAAAATACCATGATCAACATAAAATGCTTGGCAAATCTTATCTCCATCTAAAGTTATAATATTTCCGTTAATGAATGCAGACATTATTAACATCTCCTTGTGTAATCTAGTATAAATGAAATAGTTTAATTAGTTGCTAATCCTACCTAACTTTTATCTCAAATTATAGACATTATTTAATCAGAATTTACGAAACTTCTAATAGTTCTACTAAAACAGAATTCAACAATCATTCTGAATTATCCTTCAAAATTTATATAAAAACGTAAAAAAACCTAAATATTATTCTGAAGATGTGTTAACTAATTCATGAAAATTTTTTGGGGATACATTTTGAAAATCATAAAATCACAAAAGTTGAGTTTGAAAATATGTATATAACTTATATTCACATATATATATTACATTTACAAATGTATATTACATTGACAAATATATATTACGTGTGTAATATATACTATAAGGTTACAAATGGTAAAATATAATTTATTAAAAAAGGGATGATGAAATGATTAATGCATCTAAAATATCAAATTCAGAATGGGAAGTTATGAAATGTGTTTGGGGAAATGATATCTGTACTGCGAAACAAATCGTAGATGCTTTAAGTAAAAATACTGATTGGAAGGCAAATACTATTAGAACTTTAATAAATCGCTTAGTAAAAAAAGAAATACTAGGGTACACAATAGATAAAAACGATAAAAAAACATATTATTACTTCCCTTTATTAACAGAGAATGAATGCATAAAGGCAGAGAGTGAATCCTTTATAAACCGTGTGTTTAATGGCTCGTTAAATGGTATGATTGCAAACTTTTTAAATGAATCAAAGCTATCTGACTCAGAAATTAAAGAACTTAAAAATATTCTGGATAAGAAGAAAGGTTAAATAGGTGTATTTATGATACTACTAATATCTATTTTTAAATGGGTATTATATTCAACTGCTTTGGCAAGTCTTTTATGCTTAATAATTCTTGCATTTAAGGTTCTTATTAAAGATAAATTAGGTGTTAGATGGCACTATACAATTTGGCTTATTGTTGTAATTCGATTATTAATACCTTACGGAATACAAAGCTCAGTAAGTATCTTTAATATTATAAATTTTAAAAGGGTAACTGTTATACAAGTACCTTATTCAATAAATAACAAGGATATTAAAGTTTTTAATAATAAAGAGGGTGATACAAATGTAGCACCTAACCTTGCGAAGACTAATTTACAAACAAATACATCTAATACTTATCAGAGCCCGACATACTTTCAATTGATAAGTTGTCTGTGGTTATTGGTGGTTATTATAATCGCTTCATATACAATCGTAATGACCATGAAACTAAAGGCCAGAGTTAAGAGTGGTCACATATGTGATAATGAGGAGGTTTTACTGCTTTTATTACAGTGCAAAATCAAATTAAAAATCAAATCAAATATAAAAATCATATATACTAATGAAATTAAAACACCCTGCATTTATGGATTTATAAGCCCCAAATTATTACTACCTATTGGCATTGAAAATTATGTGAATAAAAATGAGTTAGAATTTATAATTTTACATGAATTAGCCCATGTAAAACGCTTTGATATAATAATAGGTTGCTTATCAGGAATACTCCAAATAATACATTGGTTTAATCCTATCATATGGTATTCATTTTATAGGATGCGTAGTGACAAGGAACTGGCGTGTGATGCATTAGTCTTATCTCATGTTAAATGCAGTGATTATATAAATTATGGTAAAACCATTATAAAGTTATTAGAAAGTTATAAAAACACCGCTCATGTTTATGGGATGTCATCTATTATAAGTGATAAATCTCAGATTAAAAGGAGAATCACTATGATTTCATTATTTAAGAAAAACTCATATAAGTGGACAATTATTCCTATTGTAACATTAACCTTATTGGGTGGAGTAATGCTTACTAATGCTAAAAATAAAACAGTTCTTGCGGATAATAAATATAAAGAGGCTTCAAAATCTATCACAACCTTAAGTAATGATAATAAAACAAGTATTGAAAGATATGATATTTCAAATAAAAAGTTCACTGGCGATGTACTTATCATTAAAGACCCAACAAGAGTTAAAGTTGGCTATAGTAATAAACTAGGAATGCAGGGGGAGCTAACAAGTCGGATAGCCCAAGACAATGGTGCTATAGCAGCCATTAACGGAGGAGCTTTTGCAGATTCTGGAAACGGAATATCTACCTCAGGACTTATAATCCAGGATGGAAAGCTTATTTTTAATGATATAGTAGACAATAATAGTAAAAGCGATATTGTTGCTTTTACAAACAAAGGTATCCTAATAGTTGGCAAATATTCATTAAATGAATTAAATAAGCTTAATGTAGGCCAGGCCGTTAGTTTTGGACCTGCACTTATAGTTAATGGTAAACCTACAATTACAAAAGGTGAGGGTGGTTGGGGCATAGCTCCAAGAACAGCTATAGGTCAGAAAAAAGATGGTTCAGTAATTCTATTAACTATTGATGGTAGAAGTGTTAAATCTGTAGGTGCTACATTACTAGATGTACAAAATATACTCTTACAATATGGAGCCGTAAATGCCTCGAATCTTGATGGAGGCAGTTCATCAACTATGTATTATAACGGAAAAGTAATTAATAATCCAAGTGATATCACTGGAGAAAGAAAAGTAGCATCTACTTTTATGGTATTGCCTTAAAATAGAAACATTTTCATATATTTCTTTGATGCAAATTAATTAACAGGGGTTCGCCTTAGAACACCTCTGTTTTTGAAAAAAACTAAAAGGAGGGTAAATATGAGAAAAAATAAAAGGAAACAAAAAATTAAAATAAAACTTGTTATAATCTTTGTAGTTTTTGAAACTGTTTTTACTGCAATTACTGGCCCATTTATGATTTATTATGGCCCTTTTAAAAATGTGAAGACTACAGTGGTAGGTGCGGCAATGACTACGTATTCACTACAATGGCTTGCAACGACATTTTTATCTAAAGGGGCAATAGCAAAAATTATGAGCACGCAAACAGTGGATGCATTAGTGCAAACTAACTTAGACGGTGTAAAAGTAGAAAATAAAGATGATGATACTATAGAGAGATATGATGTAAAAGGAAATAAATTTAAAGGTTACATATTAATAATTAATGACCCAACTAGGTTAAAAGTAGGTTACACTAGTTTACTTTATAAGGAAGGGCAACTAACTAGTGATATTGCAATGGATAATAATGCAATTGCGGCAATCAATGGTGGTGGATTTAAAGATATAGATAATGGAACGAAATGGATAGGTACAGGAGCGAATCCAGTTGGAATTATAATGGCAAATGGAAAAATTGTTGCTAATGATATAACGGATGTAGATAAAAAAACAGATGTTGTAGCAATGACTAAATCAGGGAAATTATTAGTTGGTCCTCATAGTCTTTCTGAGATGAAAACGAATGGAGTAACTGAGGCAATATCTTTTGGACCAGCTCTTATAGTTAATGGAAAAAAAACAATAACTAAAGGTGATGGTGGTTGGGGCATTGCACCTAGAACATGTGTAGCGCAAAGAAAAGATGGAGCCATAATATTTTTAGTAATTGACGGTAGGAAGCTGGGAAGTTTAGGAGCTACGTTAAAAGAAGTGCAGGATGTATTATATGATTATGGAGCTGTTAATGCTACTAATTTAGATGGAGGTTCTTCTTCTACATTATTTTATGATGAAGAAGTTATAAACAGTCCATCAGATAGTTTGGGAGAAAGGTCTGTACCTTCAATTATGTATATAGAGAGTAGAAAATAGTCTGAAATATATTATGGAATATTTGAAGTTAAAGGAGAAAAAAATATGAGTTTAACGAAAAGAATAAGCATATGGATAGTAGTATCTTTATCACTACAATGTTTAGGGCTGTTTTACATTGATCATTATTTTTTAGCTACCGATTCAAAGGTAGTTTCCAAAAAAGTTGTGAAAGAGCTAAGTACTGAAACTAAAAATGTTGATATTACCGTACCAACAAATGCAGAAAATATATTAGTATCTTATGATGCTAAATATATATCTTATTACCAGGATGAAAAATTCATGATTGTTAATCAATCCACTGGGAAAACTAAAAACATAAAGCCGGAGGATGGATGTAATATTTCTTTTGTTTCATGGGTTCCAGGTAGAAATAGAATGATTTTAGTAGAAAAAGAAAGTGATGAAGAATCTAGTAACTTAATATTATATTCTTACGATGCAGTAAAAGATGAAAAAGCAAAAAATATAAAATTTGAGTGTGATGTCATTAACCCTAAAGTTGAAGATGTCCAAACAGCGCCCTTAACAGGACTTACTTACGTTAAGGTATCAAACAATGCTAATAAAAGCAGCATTTATAGAATCGATAGAAATCCAGATATGTCAAAAATCCATACAATACCTAAACTGGTGGGCAATATGTTATTGATTCGCCATGAAGATAAATTGTTCTATGAAGGATCAGTTTATAACAAAACATATGTTACTGGTAAAAGCAATGCTGTAAGTGTGGGAGAGGTTGATAAACTTAGCTTAATTGGTACTGATGATGATGATAATATATATCTTGTAGAGTTAAAAGATAATTTAATAAGTAAAGTTTATTATGGTATGATATCACAGGATACTAGTGAATGGAAGACCATAGAATTACAAACAGCTTGCGTGAAAGAAAATTTATTTGTATCACCCGTTGGTAAAATCTATGAAAATGATTCACTAAAGGGTGCTATTAAAGATATAAATTCTGGAAGTCAAACTAGCTATCAAGGTGAATTAATCCAATTATACAATAAGGGAATAGCATCTCTTGTAAATAACAAAATATCTTTTGTTCCTTTTAAGTAATCAGGGAATCTACACTATATCAGTTTTTATATTTTAGCTTTTATATGGCTAATTTATTAAAGGTTATAAAAAGTCTAAAAAATTTTCAAGGTATACGGAAATTACAGTATGATTCTTACATATGTACAGTAAAAACTAGAAATACGAAAAACCACCTATACTAACAGTACAGGTGGTTTTTCGTATTTATAACATTTATTAGGAGACCTAGTTTCAATGTTTATGAATGTTTTCAGTATACCTCATAGTTGTACGCTACTAATTGTAGTAGCACTTTAGTAAGGGTTAGCTGCAACCCGTAGTTGTTCCACAATCTAGACAAACCTTGCAAGTACCGCTTTTAACAAGTTTAGTACTTGAACAATGAGAGCAGGTTTCAGAGTATAATCTTTCACCTTTAGGTTTTTCTGTACTTTCAAAGGAGGATACATTCTCAGTTTCTACTAGGCTAGCTGAAATTTCATTTTCATCTGGTATTAGTGGATTTTTAGGAATATTAGTGTTGTCATAGCTTTCAGGTTTAATTTGACATCTTGTATAGTCACCCAGTTCTATATCAATTATCTTGCTAATTAAATCAGATATAGAAGAAACGGATTTAATATAAGGATGTTTTTGTACAAAACCATAAGGTTCAAATTTTTGTCCTCGAAGCATTTTAGAAATATCTTCTGCAGGTACATGATATTGAAGCATTACTGAAATTGATTTTGAAAGAGAATTGAGTAGCCCTGTAATAATAGTGCCTTCTCTATCAGTTGTTATATATATTTCAGAAATTTCTCCGTCTGAACGTCTATTTACCGTAGTATAGACCTTTACATCATCAATTTGAGCGGGATGAGTAGTACCATAACGGATTCCAATTGGTTTTTCGCGTGTAGAGTGATTGGAGATTTCTTGCTGAGCTTTTGCTTTCTTTAAAAGATCCGCATAGGATAAGTCCTCAAGTGACAGTTCCTTATCTTGAGATAAGGTAGTATTTAAAGGCTGACTTGCCTTTGAACCATCTCTATATAAGGATATACCTTTTACTCCTAATTTCCAAGAATTAAGGATGACCTCTTTAAAGTCTTCTATGGTTGCATTTTTAGGTAAATTTACAGTTTTTGATATAGAGCCAGATATCATTGGAGTTATTGCTGCCATCATAAGGACGTGTCCCATAAATGGAATGTATCTTTTTCCACTACCACATTTGTTTGCAGTATCAAAAATAGCCAAGTGTTCAGGTTTTAAATGTGGAGCGCCCTCGATTTTACCATCAATGATTTTTTCGTATTCAAAGCCGTTTTCATTAACTTTTTCTTTTCTTAAAATATAATCTAGAATATCATTTGTTTGGATTTGAGAGTATCCAAGGTTAGTTAAGGAATCTTTAATTACTGGATTAACCATGGTCATATAACCGCCACCAGATAATTTTTTATAAATAAAATGGCTAAAATATGGTTCTATAGAGGTTGCACCACAATCCATGGCAAAGGATATAGTACCTGTGGGAGCTATAACTGTAACTTGAGCATTTCTAAAACCGTATTTCTCACCACTAGTTAATGCTTTTGTGAAGCAACTTTTTAAGGTTTCACTTACATAGCCTAGAGAATTGTTACTTAAAAGAGAGTGGTTAACTTTTATAGGTTCATAATTTAAATTTTCAAATTTAGTGTTTAATGCACCCGCTGCTCTAGCATGATTTCTTATAACTACTTGCATATATGTTTTGTTAATTTCGTATTTTTCAAATGGAGCTAGCTCTTTTGCTATAAGCGATGATACGTAATAAGACTGAGCTGTCATTATTCCTGTTAAGGAAGAAGCTAAATTTCTAGCATCTTCTGAGTCATAGGCATAACCCATTACCATAAGTAGTGAAGCTAAATTTGCAATGCCAAGTCCTGTGCTTCTAAATAAGTAGGTTTTTCTTGCTATATCTTCAGTAGGGAATTGACCCCAATGTATAGAAGCTTCAAGAACTAATTGAGTAAGTCCTATTAAATGAACATAGCCTTCTATATCTAGTTTTTTGGTTTTAGTGTCATAAAATTTATAAATATTAATAGAGGCCAAATTGCATGAAGTATCATCTAAAAAGGCATATTCTCCACAAGGATTAGTTGAATTAATTCTATTATGCTTTGCATTAAATTGTCCATCTTCTCCAGCTGGGCAAGTGTGCCATGCATTAAAAGTATCATCAAACTGAGGAGCAGGATCTGCACATAGCCAAGCAGATTTATTAAAGGTATCCCATAACTGCTTAACATTTATATCCTTATTAATTGAGCTGTCAGATCTTCCTTTAAGAGTAATAGTTTGATTTGAATCTTTTGAAAGACCATCTACCTTCATCATAAATTCATCTGAGAATCTTATAGAGTTATTTCCATTTTGACCAGAAACGGTTTCGTAAGATTCTCCTTCGAAGCTACCATCATAACCCATTTTAGTAAGAGCGCGAACCTTATCTTCTTCTTTTGCTTTCCAAGTCATAAATTCCATTATTTCTGGATGGTCAATATCAAGACATAGCATTTTAGCAGCACGTCTTGTAGTTCCACCAGATTTTATGGCCCCTGCATTTCTATCAAGGCCTTTTAAAAAACTCATTAGGCCTGAAGAAACTCCGCCACTAGATAATTTTTCACCCTTACCTCTTATACTAGAGAAGTTAGTTCCGGTACCAGAACCGCCTTTGAATAATTTAGTTTCTGTTACATACTGCTCAGATATTGAGTGTTTGCCAAGTAATTTATCTTCAATTGAAAGAATGAAACAAGCTGAGGCTTGAGTTCTAGTATAAGCATCCTCGCTTTTAACAATCTTTTTCTCACTTTCATTATAATAAAAATTATCCAAGGTTCCGCCTTTTATACCATAAGATAAGTTAAGTCCAGTATTAAACCATTGAGGGGAATTTGGAGCAAACATTTGATTTAAAAATGTATATACTAATTCATCATAAATAATGCTTTTTTCCTCCTGCGTTTTAATAATTGTCTCCGAAATTAAGGACTCACACCAAAAGTTAACAAGCCTATGAGCTACCATTTTCATACTATTCTCATAGCCTTGTTTGTTTGGAATGCCGGATTTTCTGAAATATTTTGAAGCAATAATATCACAAGAATTTTGCGTATAATGCTTTGGAAATTCTAAGCCTTTCATATCTAAAAGTACCTTGCCTGTTTTATGGTCCTTTAAAAAAACATCTACCTTTTTCCACTGAAACAAATCAAAAACCGTAATATTTTTATCTTTTTCTAATGCACCTGTATAAAATCTTTTAATTAAATTCTTTATTTCTGCCATAATTAATACTAGCTAAAAAAGCTAGTATGTTCACCCCCTATTATTTTACTTATATCTAAAAATCAAGTCTTGATTGTGAAAAATCCTTTTCTTCATCTAACATACAACTAAGCTAGAAGAACTTTTAATTGGTTAAATTTTTATCTGTGATGATGCAACTTTCACTTATAGAAGATAGCAGACTTTAAACTTGCAAAATGTTACTAAATCTATATTATGGGTGAAGTCAGCGTGGCCTACTATATATAGTAGACGCAAAGCAGGCTATCACTACATATGGTATTATATATTAAAAAAACATAAAAATCAATGGTATTGTTATTAGGATAATATATAAATCAAATGCAATTGTATAATAAAAAACTATATAAATCAACATAAGCATTAACAAATAATATGACAAATAATAATTAAATTTATATAATATGAAGTATAATAGAAATGTAATTATTATTTTATAAGAGGTGATTAAATACTTATGTTACATCAATATGAAGGACAAATACCTAATATACATAAACAATCATTTATCGCTATTAGTGCAAACGTTATAGGGAATGTATTTATAGGAAAGCTAAGTAATATTTGGTTTGGGGCTGTTTTAAGAGGTGATATGGACAGTATATCTATAGGTTCTTACTCAAATGTTCAAGATAATTGCACGGTGCATACTGATACGGATTTTCCAGTACACATAGGAGATTATGTAACTATCGGACATAATGCTATAATACATGGGTGTAAAATTTCAAGTAATACTTTAATTGGGATGGGAAGCACCATATTAGATGGAGCCGAAATAGGAGAATATACTATAATAGGGGCTGGCAGTTTAGTTACTCAGGGGAAGAAAATACCCTCTGGTGTCCTTTGTTTGGGGGTGCCTGCAAAAGTAATTCGAGAGCTCACTATTGAAGAAAAAGAAGGTTTGAAAAAATCCGCAGAGCATTATGTAGAACTTTCAAAGAAATATAGTATAAAATAAATGTGGTTAAATATAGTAACTTTTTTAGTGGGATTTTATTTCCTAAAAGGTTACTACATTTTTTTGTAAAATAGTGTTAAAATAAGTTATGGAAAATAAGGGGGCGTGAATTTTGAAATTTATAAGATGTAAAGATGATAAAAAGAAAAGAAAATTGATTTCTATTTTGATGACAAGTGTTTTGGCTTTTAGTATTTTGAATGTTTCAATTGTAAAGGTTTATGCAACAACAGATAAAGAAGATTTTGTTATTGTAAATGAAAAAATTGCCAATGGAGTACAATACATAGAGCAAAAAAGAAATTATTACAATACAGGTGGAAGTAGCATACAGCTAAAGCAGACTCTAAATATTATCAAGGCAGATTTGAACAATAGCGATGCGGGCCTTATATTTGCTAAAGCAAAAGACGTAGTGCTTGCAAAAGATTCTGTATCAAAACAAATTGGGCAAGAAATATCTAAAAATAACAGCGTAGTAGGGGGAGTCAATGGTGATTTCTTCAATATGGTTATAGGCGCAAGTGTAGGGCCTCAAATTATAGATGGTAAACTTTTGGTAGGATATACTTGTAAGTCAGATCAAAGCAGGTATCCAATATTTGGAATAGATAAAAGTGGAAAGAGTTTTATAGAAAATTTAAGTTTTAGTGGTAAGCTTATAAATGATTCTAATACAAATGTAGAGCAGGGAAGTTTACTTATAGATAGTGTTAATAGATATGGTGAATTTGAAGTGAATAAGTACAGCGTGAAAAACAGTTTAATGTTACTCACACCAGATTATAGTCAAGATCGAAAAATAAAACAGTCAGTTTATGCACCAAGTGAGGTATTGACAGTAATTAGAGCAGTAGATGGACCTGTTTTATTAGACAAGCAGTTTACAGGAGTAATTGAGAGCATGGGTGTTGGTAGCAAAGAAGTGACTATTCCTGAGGATGGCATAGTTATTGCATCAAATGGTACAAAAGCTACTTGGGTAAAAGGAAATCTAAAAGTAGGAGACAAGGTGAGTTTTGACCTAGGATTTAACAAAAAAGATATTGCGAGTGCAGTGGGTGGATATAATTATCTGGTTAAAAATGGGAAAGCATTATCGGCGGAAGCCATGGTAAGTGCTGGTGTTGACAAATCGCTTGCAACCTCTAGAAAAGCTAGAACAGCCATTGGAATAACTTCTGATAATACGGTTGTTGCATTAACTGTTGGAGGAGGACTAGCTTCAGCTGAGTTTAGTGATGGAGCTACTTTGCCAGAGATGGCTAATTTTATGGTGGAATTAGGTGCAGTAACTGCGTTGAATTTTGATGGTGGTGGTTCAGCCCAAATGAATGTACAGCGATATGCTGAAAATGATAATACTATAGTGAATGTACCTTCTGATGGTTCAGAAAGAGCTGTAACTAATACTATTCTGTTTACAAATAAAGCACCTATAACAAATATAATAGGTGATATTATTATAAAAGAAAATATACTTATATATAAAAAATCATCTTATAAATTCAGTATAAAAGGCGTTGACACTAATTTGCATCCTATTAATTTTTCAGATAAAAATGTTAACTGGTCTACTCAGGGAGAAGTTGGACAAGTTAACTCTAAAGGTGAGTTTATAGCCAGTGATATAGCAACAATTGGAACAGTAGAAGCCTCTTTAGATGGAACTGTTGCAAGTGCAACGGTTACTGTACTAGATTCCCTAGCTTCATTAAGTTTAACGGATAAAAATCCGATTTCATTAAAGCAAGGTGACACTCATCAATTTTCATTAAAAGCCAGTAATGAAAACGGAGAAAATGTTATTATTGATAATAAATCAGTATATTGGACTGTTACAGGTAGTGATATGCAAATCGATGAAAATGGATTGTTAAAAGTTACTGGTAAAGGTGCAACGGGAGAAGTGATAGTAGAAGCAGGTGGTAAAAGGGCAGTTATTAAAATAGAAGATCTTGATAACGATGATGAAGCTGTAAAAAGTGGAAATGAAGGTATAATTAATTTAATAAAGAAAAATATTAAAATAATTAAACAATATAGAACGTTAAAATAGTTGTTAACCATCCTTTATTTTTAAAAATAGCTTTTATTTTCACGAGTTTTTAACTACAATAGAGGTAGGGAGTTAAGGTAGAAAATTATTGTTTTTTAAGGAGTGAGAAAAATAATAAAATTAAATGGAATAGAAAAGATGACAAATGAGCAGAAATATAAATATATGCTTGTTGTTTTAGAAGGACAGCTTAGTTCGGAAAAAAATGATCTGGCAAATTTATCTAATGCTGCTGCAATTATTAAAGCGGTTATGGATAGATTAAATTGGGCAGGATTTTACATACTACGGGAAA
This sequence comes from uncultured Clostridium sp., assembly GCA_964467165.1. Classification (GTDB taxonomy): domain Bacteria; phylum Bacillota; class Clostridia; order Clostridiales; family Clostridiaceae; genus Clostridium_AD. The sequence goes on along the minus strand of CAYXOL010000003.1, from coordinate 106,706 downwards.
ATATATTGGTGCTTGGAATGTTTCAAGGACTTCCGGCTTGCAATAGAATAGAATTAGGTAAAGGTGTGTGTGGAACTGCCGTATCTACAAAAAAACTTCAGCGGGTGCAAAATGTGAATGAATTTCCAGGACATATTGCTTGCGACTGCGCAACAAATTCAGAAATTGTTATACCTATAATAAAAGACGGTGTAGTTTATGGAGTTTTAGATTTAGACAGCCCAGAGCTAGGAAGATTTACAGAGCTTGAAGAAAAATATTTAGTACAATTTGTTAACAAACTTAACAAATACATAGATTGGTCAAAAGTTTAAGAAAAAGGTAGGAGATATTATATGATAAAAATAGGAGATTTAAATAATTTGAAAGTAGTAAGGCGTGCAGAATTTGGGTACTATTTAGATGCAGGCACAGGAAATACTAGTGATGACATATTGCTTCCAATGAAAAGTACTTTAGGCAGAGGGCTTAAGATTGATGATGAAGTTGAAGCTTTTGTATATAGAGATACAAGTGATAGGTTGATTTCAACTTTAAAAAAACCAATGGCAAAGGTGGGAGATTTGGCTTATCTTAAGGTTATTGATATGACTACAATAGGAAGTTTTGTAGAAATAGGTCTAGAAAGAGATGTATTAGTTCCTTTTAAGGAGGAAAATTACCCATTAGAAACAGGTAGGAAATATCTTTTTTATATATATTTGGATAAGACTGGAAGACTTGCAGCCACTACATTTGTTGATAAGTATTTATATGAGACAGATTCATATAGTATTGAGGATGAAGTTGAAGGTACTGTATATGGTATTCAGACTAATGGTACTGTTATGATTGCTGTGGATGATATATACAGAGGGGTTATTCTAAGAAACGAGAATTATATGAATTTAACACCTGGAGATAGAGTGAAAGCAAGAGTAAAAAAATATTACGAAGATGGTAAAATGGATTTAACAGTAAGAAAACCAAGACTAGAGGAAAGAGATGAAGTTGAAGAGCAAATATTGGAATATTTAAAAAATTCTGATGGATCTATGCCGTACAATGATAAAAGTTCTCCAGATGATATAAAGAAAGTCTTTAGAACTAGCAAAAATGCCTTTAAAAGAGCATTGGGTGGACTTATGAAAAGTGATTTAATCCTTCAAGATGAAGAAGGTACTAGATTAAAATAAATTTACAAAGCTGGAAGATTAAAAAAGTAAGAGCCTGATGACTTAGTTATCAGTCTCTTACTTTTTTATAATGTAAAATAAACTAACATACATATATGATGTTAAAATTGAGTTACGCTTTAGAAGAAGCACGCTTGAATATTTTTGAAATTTCATTGAAAAATAGTGGCATAAGGGACAGGATAGTAACGAAACCCCAATCAATTAAACTTAAAGAATGAACGCTAAAAGCTTTTGCTAGAACCGGTATACTTATTATAAAATCTTGTAGTACCATACCAAAAACTATAGCTCCAATTAAATATTTGTTGGAAAATAAACCTATTTGGAATATAGATTTTTTATCGTTTCTCATATTTAGTGAATGAACCAGTTGAGAAACACTAAGGACTACAAAGGCCATAGTTTGTGCGTGTTCTAGCGCATCTTTTGAAAGGTTCTTCGGGAATAGCGGGAACAAATTAGTGTCTCCATTATAATATTTTGCACCTATTATAAAAGCTGCAAGGGTTAATGTACCGATTAGAAGTCCGTTAAGAAGTAAATTTAAGGATTCACCTTTAAATAAACTATCCTTTGGATTTCGAGGTTTATATTTCATTACATCAGGGTCGCCAGGATCTACACCTAAAGCCAGTGCTGGTAGTGTATCAGTGATTAGGTTAACCCATAATATATGGATAGGTCTAAGTGGCGTTGCCCAACCTAAAAGTATGGCAAAAAACAGAGCTATAATTTCTCCAATATTACATGATAGGAGGAAAATTATAGTTTTTTTAATATTTGTGAAGATGTTTCTTCCTTCTCTTATAGCGGCAACAATAGTTGAAAAATTATCATCAATTAGTATCATATCAGCAGCACCTTTGGCTACATCAGTACCTGTTATGCCCATAGCTACACCAATATCTGCCATTTTAAGAGACGGAGCGTCATTTACACCGTCACCAGTCATTGATACAATGTTTCCTTTGGCTTTAAGAGCGCGGACAATCTTAACTTTATGTTCTGGGGATACTCTTGCGAATACCCTTATACTATCAATTATGCTATCTAGCTGCACATCAGACATTTTATCAAGCTCAGATCCAGATATAACTTGGGAAGGATCATTAGTTATATTTAAATCTTTGGCTATAGCAAAAGCCGTATTTTGGTGGTCGCCGGTTATCATAACAGTTTTTATTCCAGAATTCATGCACATAGAAATAGAATCCTTAACCTCTAGCCTTGGAGGATCTATCATACCTACAAGACCAATAAGTATTAAATCACCTTCTAGTGAATCAATCTCCACATGAGAGCTAGGAAGAATTTTATAAGCAGCACCTAGAACTCTTAGTGCGCTACCCGACATGTTATTAGAGGCAGCCAATATTTCACTTTTGATAATGGGGGTGATTTCCATTATATTGCCCTTAATATATGCCTTTGTACATAAATTTAATAGATTATCAATAGCACCTTTTGTCATTACGTAATATTCATTATCATATTTATTTACAGTAGTCATTAATTTTCTATCTGAATCAAAAGGAATCTCATCAATTCTCTTATGTTTTTTTTCTAAATCCTCTTTAAATATGCTATAGTCTACTCCGGCTTGTAACAGAGCTATTTCTGTGGGATCTCCAGTTTTTGAATTTTCGGAGTAAGTGGCATCATTACATAAAATAAGATTTTCCAGTAAGAGTCTATGTTCATCATGATTAATGTTGAGACTCTCTATACTTCCTAATTGACCATCAGCGTAGAATTTTGTTACTGTCATTTTATTTTGAGTTAGTGTACCTGTCTTATCTGAACAAATAATATTTACGGAGCCTAAGGTTTCAACAGCAGGTAATTTACGTACAATAGCATTTTCCTTTATCATCTTTTGGACGCCCATAGCAAGAACTATAGTTACTATAGCAGGAAGACCTTCAGGAATAGCTGCAACAGCTAAACTTATGGAAACCAGTAGCATCTCAAAAACATCTCTTTTTTGAAGAATGCCCACAATAAACATAAGAGCGCATATAAATAGAGCGCCTATTCCTAGGTATTTACCAAGCTCTGCTAATTTCTTTTGAAGGGGGGTTTCTTCGTCTACTTTTTCATCAAGCATCTTAGCAATCTTGCCTATTTGAGTTTCCATTCCAGTAGATACAGCTACGCCCACACCTCTACCATATGTTGCAAGGGTAGACATGAAGAGCATATTTTTTTGATCTCCTAGGGGTATGTCCTCACCAGAAAGAACTAGTGAAGCATCTTTATCCACAGGCACCGATTCTCCTGTAAGTGTGGATTCTTCTATTTTTAAATTTGCAGCTTCAATAAGTCTTAAATCGCAGGGAACATATCTTCCAGCATCAATAATAATAATATCTCCAGGTACAACTTGCTGAGATGGGATTTCTTTTAGCTGCCCATCTCTTTTTACTACAGCCTTTGGAGTAGATAATTTTTTAAGCGCATCAAGAGCCTTTTCTGCTTTAGACTCCTGAATAATTCCTACTGTTGCATTAATGATAATTACAATAGCAATTATTATTGCGTCACTTGTTTCACCAAGAAGGGCAGAAATTACTGCAGCTGCAAGTAGAATGTAAATTAAAATATCATTTAACTGGGCAAAAAACATGGCTATTAGAGTTTTAGGTTTTTTAGTTATTAATTGGTTTAATCCATATTTTTCTCTGTTTATTTCACTTTGCATCTCAGAAAGCCCTGTTATTGGACTTGTGCCTAATTCTTTTAAAACTTCTTCAATACTTTTGTTGAAAAACATTAATATCACCTCAACCTATAGTATTTGTTATTATGGCTCATTTTATTAAAAATAAGAAAAATATATATCAAAATGTAAAATGTTATTGTAAAGATAAAGAAAGAGAAAGACTAAAAAATAGTTATATAGGGAGTAACCCATAAAACACAATACCTAATACTCCTGAAATTATTATTACTAAAATGGGATGAAGTTTATTTGTGAATAGTAGACCTAAAATTACAACTCCAATTATTACACTTTTAATATCTTTATAAGATTCTTTTCCAAGGGATAAAAACACAGAAAGTATAAGACCAATCATTGCAGGTCTCATTCCTGCAAGTGCAGCCTTCATTATGTAGGATTCTTTAAATTTAACAATATAGTGATTAGCTATAGAAACTAAGATAAAAGAAAAGGAAACTACACCCAGGGTAGCAAAAATACTACCAAGTATACCAGAAATTTTGAAGCCAACAAAAGTAGCTGAGTTTATTGCTATAGGTCCAGGAGTCATCTGTGATATGCCAATAATATCAATAAACTCTTTATAAGTAATCCAATTATGGGAATTTACAATTTCTCTTTGGATAAGTGGAAGCATGGCATATCCTCCGCCAAAGCTAAAGGAAAAAAAAAAAAAAAATGATAAGAAGATTTTAATTAGATTAGACATTTACTTCACCTTCTTTCCGAGAAATATAACCCCGTATAAGCCAGACAAAAGTATAACAATAACTGGATGTACATTTAAGAATAATATACTTCCCATAGAAATTAAAATTATAATAAAATTTGCATAGCTTTTCTTTAGAGATTTGGATAAGCTTACTACGGCTATTAGGATAAGCATTGGAACCGCAGCAGAGATACCTTTGAAAACTAAATCAACATAGTAATAATCCCTGAATTTCATAAAAAAAACTGCAATACCTAATATTATGAAAAATGATGGCAAAACCACCCCTAAAAGTCCAATTATGGCTCCAAGTAGTCCACTGATTCTATAACCAATAAATATGCTGCTATTAACAGCTAAGGCTCCTGGAAAAGTCTGAGAAATAACAATTATATCTAAGAAATCTTCTTTAGATATCCAATTTTTTTTACTTACAACTTCCGTTTCAATGAGTGGTATCATGGCATAACCTCCACCAAAGGTAAAAGCTCCTATTTTAAAGAAAGTCCAAAACATATTTAGTAATTTTTTCATTTTTACACCCCTAAGTAGTTGAAATTTTAGTTATATTGATGGAAATAGTGATTATATTGCAAATTAAAAGTAAATACCATATGTATAATCTATAGTATTTACCATATTATTATACTAATATAAAAAAAGATTGGCAAATTTATAAGATAAAGATTTGTTTTTGATTTTCTGTGAGGGCATTTTAAAAAATATGGCTAGAATTAATTTTAGATTGTGGCTAGAATTAATTTTAGATTGTGTATATTTTTTTTTTGAAAATTCGATATAATGTATGTAAGATATAAAAAAATAATTAAATATAGATTAGGGGGGTGTAATAATTGGAAATATCAAGAGCTAGAAGAAATGCATCCGTTACTTCAGAGAAGAAAACTGTAGCTAGTAAAAAAGATTTTTCTCAAAATTTTAGCTTTGCTAGGCAACAAAAATCAGAAGAGCAGTTGAAGGAAATGATGGAGGATATAAAAAAGAAGGGAAATAGATTGTCAATTACAAAATGCTATGCAGATGTAAAAGCATATAAAAATTTAATCAGAGAATACTTAGACTCTGTTTTAAAACATATGTATGAGGTGAAAAAAGATATTAGTTTTTGGCAAACACAATATTTTATAACGGTTGATACTGTGGATATGAAACTAGAGGAGCTAACACAAATGTTACTCAGCCAAGAAAAAGAGAACTTGGAAATAGCCAATACAATTGACGAAATTGCAGGGTTAATTGTAGATATTTATAGATAAGAAAAAAAGTATATATTACTATTAATGCATTCACTTTGATAAGCTCGCTTCAATGCATTATACGTAATATATACTTTTTTTCACCATAAAAATATAGATTGTATATTTTTATAGGAAAGAATTAAAACTAGCATCAGATGGCATTCGAAGGTCGCCTCTTGGAGATACACTTATTGTTCCTACTTTAGGACCATCTGGCAAGGCAGACCGTTTAAATTGTTGAGTGAAAAATCTTTTTATAAATTTATCTAACCATTTGGTTATTTCTTCTTCTCTATAATCATCTTTGAAGGCTTCTTTAGCTAAGAACAATATTTTACTAGGAGAAGCTCCTTGCTTCATAAAATAGTAAAGGAAAAAATCATGTAGTTCATAGGGGCCAACTATGTCTTCAGTTTTTTGAGCAATTCCGCCATTGGCATCTTTAGGTAAAAGTTCTGGGCTTACAGGAGTGTCAAGAATATCTAGTAATATATCGGTAACTTCCACAGAGGACTCTTTATCTGCTACATACTTAACTAAATATCGAACCAGCGTCTTTGGAATTGAACAATTTACAGAATACATGGACATATGATCTCCATTATATGTGCACCAGCCTAAGGCTAATTCAGATAAATCACCGGTTCCTATTGATAGTCCGCCATCTTTATTAGCAATATCCATAAGAATTTGAGTTCTTTCTCTTGCTTGAACATTTTCATAAGTTACATCATGTTTTTCTACTGGATGATTTATGTCTTTAAAATGTTGCAAGCAAGCATCCACTATATTAATTTCCCTCAGCTGCGTACCTAAGTGTTTACAAAGGTTTATGGCGTTGTTATAAGTTCTATCTGTAGTTCCAAAACCAGGCATTGTAACAGTAATAATATTTTTTCTTGGTAGTTTTAACATATCAAAGGTTTTAACTATAACCAGTAGTGCAAGGGTTGAATCAAGTCCACCAGAAATCCCAACTATAGCTTTAGTAAGTCCTGTGTATGAGAATCTTTTAGCTAGAGCTGAGGACTGAATATTAAAGATTTCCTTGCAACGCATTTCGCGTTGATGTTGATTAGAAGGAACAAAAGGAAGTTTATCAATATATCTATCAAAAATTCCAAATTCCATATTTGAAAATTCAAAAGGAATTTCCCATAGGTCAAAGGGGGATATAGAAGTACTATTTCTAAAACTGATATTTTTTAATCTTTCACTATTTAATTTATCTATATCAATAACGGAAGTAATAATTTCATTTTCTCTTTGAAATCTATTATTTTCTTTTAATAATACTCCATTTTCACTAATTAAAAGATGACCGCTGAAAAGTAAATCTGTGGAGGATTCGAAAACACCAGAGGACGCATATAAATAAGAACACATACATCTTGCGCTCTGAGATGAAACTAAGGATTTTCTGTAATCGGCTTTGCTAACCAGTTCATTAGAGGCAGATAAATTAGCAATTATATTTGCTCCTTGAAGCGCTAAATAGCTACTTGGAGGTATGGTTACCCAAAGATCCTCACAAATTTCAAAGCCAATCTTAATATTATTGCAGGTGAATAGTAAATTTGTTCCAAAGGGGATGGCCTTTGAAAAAGAAAGATTTACAGTTTTGTTTATAATTCCAAGACCCTCAGTAAACCATCTTTTTTCGTAAAATTCAGAGTAATTTGGAATATAACTTTTGGGTACTATTCCTAAAACAGTACCATTAAATATCACATAAGCACAATTGTATAGACAATTATTAAAATGCAACGTGGACCCTACAGCAATTAATATATCTTTGCTTTTAGAAAAGTCACATAGAGATTCTATGGCATTCTCAGATTTATTAAGTAACTCCTGTTGTAAAAATAAATCAGCACAGGTGTAAGCTGTTATGCAAAGCTCTGGGAAAACTATTAATTTTGATTTTTCATTTAAAGCTGTTTCAATGCAGTTTTTTATGTTAATTAAGTTAAATTCTATATCTGCCACACTTACAATTGGACAAGCAGCAGAAACCTTAATAAAAGAAGTATCCAAACTAATTCACTACCTTTCTTTTGTTTTTTTAATATAGTATTTGCAAAATCAACTTTATATAGTCAATGTTAACTAAAATTATATCATTATCTTAGATTCATTAGTAGGGACGGTTAACAATTATTTTGCTTTAGTATAAATAATTGTTAACCGTCCCCAAACAATTTGGCTATATAGCTATTAATTCTGGAATTATTCTGATATTTGAATAAAACCTTGAAATAATGAGAGAAGTAAAGCAAACAAGAGGAAAAACTGTAGAAATGCCATATAAACAGTATAATATAACCCATAACAAGCTAAAATAAAACTTTATTAATAATAAAGTATACTATATAATTATATTAATACCACATAAAGTTTTTGTAGTAATATTATTACAAAAAAAAGGTATTATTAAATACAAAAGAAGGATATAATTAAAGAAGGATAATTAATACTATAAGAAGAAATAATTAACAGCAATTAATAATGAGGTGGGAGGGAAAACATGGACAGGATGGTAATGATAATTTGGGTGGTTGTAGCGCTAGGAGCAATATTTATTGATATTACAACTAGTAGTTTTATGTTTATATGGTTTGCTATGGGGGCAATTGTAGCAATAATTGCTATGATGCTTAATGCATCAGTTGTTGTCCAAGTAATCATTTTTATAACGGTTACTGCAATATCCATGGCTGTTGGATATCCTATAGTCAAAAAAACTATAAAGAAAACTGTAAGCAAAACCTTGACTATGGAAGAAGGCTATATAGGAATAGAGTTTACAATAACAAAAGATATTGATGTAAAAGCAAACATTAAGTTCCAAGGAATATATTGGACAGTGAAAAATGTGGGGAAACCTTTAGTCAAAGGCGACCTTGTTCAAGTTATTGGAATAGAAGGAAATAAATTATTAATAGCTAAAGTATAAGTTATATTAAAATTTAAGGAGGAATTTGTAATGGGTATTGGATCGTTTTTAGGTATATTTTTATTGGCAATAGTTGTTATCGGCATTTTGTCATCTATTAAAATTGTTAATACTGGATCAGTTGTTTTAGTTGAGAGGTTTGGCCAGTTTCATAGGATTCTAGAGCCAGGCTGGCATTTAACAATTGTTTTTGCAGATTTTGTACGAAGAAGGATTTCTACAAAGCAACAAATATTAGACATACAACCTCAGAATGTTATAACTAAGGATAATGTAAATATATCCATCGATAATGTTATATTTTATAAGGTTGTTAATTCAAAAGATGCAGTGTACAATATCGAAGATTATAAATCAGGTATTGTGTATTCTACAATAACTAATATGAGAAATATTGTGGGAGATATGACCTTGGATGAAGTATTATCAGGAAGAGATAGAATAAATATGAGGCTTCTTGAAATAATTGATGAAATCACAGATGCTTATGGAATAAAGATATTATCTGTAGAAATCAAAAATATAATTCCACCATCTGAAATTCAACAGGCAATGGAAAAACAAATGAGAGCAGAGAGAGACAAAAGAGCATTTATCCTTACAGCAGAAGGTGAAAAACAAAGTCAAATTGAAAGAGCAGAAGGACATAAGCAAGCTCAAATATTAAATGCTGAGGCTGAAAAACAAGCTAATATTAGACGTGCAGAAGGAATGAAAGAATCTCAACTTCTAGAAGCTGAAGGTAAGGCCAAAGCTATATTAGAAATAGCAGTGGCAGAGGCAGATGCCATAAGAAGAATAAATTCAGCTATTATAGAATCCGGTACAAATGAAACAGTAATAGCATTAAAGCAAATCGAAGCTCTTAAAGAAATGGCTAAGAACCCAGCTAATAAACTTATACTTCCTAATGAAACATTATCAAGTTTAGGTAGCATATCAGCCATAGCGGAGATGTTAAAAATGACTAAGCATGTTGAAAATAAACCACTTGAAAATATAACAATAGAAAAAAAATCAATATAAAGTAAACCACATAAAAAGAAAGCCTAAGAAATTAGGCTTTCTTTTTATGTGGTTTTTTACTTTTTTTCTGAACTGAATAGCCAAATTTACCTAAGGGTTTAGAATTGACACTAAAATATTCACCATGAGAATAAGTTATAAGATCTGCATTTTCAAAATGAATTTTCCCATTAAAATCTATTAAAGCATTATCTACGTGAGTATTGACGATTTCAGCTAAAAATAAATCATGGGTACCAAGGGGGGTAATACTTTTAACCCTACATTCTAGAGATATGGGACATTCAGAAATTAAAGGTGCTGTTACATCCTGGCTGTCCTGCGTTGTAAAGTTCATTTCTAAAAGTTTATCTGTTTGCCTTCCCGATCGCACACCGCAATAATCCACTTGTCTAACCATTTTAGAATTAGGTAAATTTACAACAAAGTCACCACTTTCTTTTATATATTCATAGGAAAGCCTTTCGGGTCTTATGGCTACAGTTATCATTGGTGGTTTAGTACAAGCAGTTCCTATCCAAGCCACTGTAAAAACGTTTGTGCGGCCTTCTTTATTTTTTGAGGTAATTAACACTACAGGAACAGGATTTAGCATTGCACTGCCTTTAAAAATAGTTTTTGTCATATATTTTCACTCCCATGCCTTTTTTTATAACATCATTAATTATACAATACATTAAAAGATTTATAAAGTTAGAAAAACTCACGAAAAATATTTTATAAAAATTAGAAGAAAATGTAATTTATATGTAACTATATATAATTTAGAATCGTCTATAATATATATATATAAATGCTAATAAAGTTAATAAACAATACAAAGTATACTTTTCAACAAAAGAGGGATTTTTATGTTAAACAACAAAATATTATTTTGAAAGGTAGGAATTATCATGAATAGGAAAAAATTGGTTTCTATAATGTTAGCAACTGCATTAACTTTTACTAGCACAACTTCAACCTTTGCAGTAGCTTTGACAAAGACTCAAACTCCAGTTACAGGAATTGGAGCAACGAAAATAACTGCAGAGGCAGCGATTGCAAAAAATATCGAAGAGGAAAAGAGTGCTAAAATATCCAAGGAAAAAGCAAAAGAAATTGCAAAGGAAATAATAAAAACTTATTTTAATACAGTAATAGATGAGAGCAAATTTACTCAAACAAGTAACTTTAATGGCTCAGATTATAATGGTCAGCAAAATAGCACTTGGAATATTAATTGGCAAATGAATAATATGGCAAAAAATATTAGTATTAGTGTTACTTTAAATGCAGAAACTGGTGAAGTTACTCAAGCAAATAATTATGAACGAAAAGTAAATGAAGAAAATACAGTTCCAACAATAACAGTTAAGCAAGCAGAAAAGGCTAGTAATGATTTTGTTGAAAAAATTCAACCTGAAAAATATAAAGTAATAAACAAAAGAGATTATAACAATATAGGAAATTATGGGTCAGCGAGTTATAGTTTCACCTATGTAAATAAAGTCAATGGTATAGAATTTGATGATAATAATATTAATATTGAAGTTGATGGAGCATCCGGAAAGGTAGTTTCATACTATAGTAATTGGAATTCAAGTCTTAAATTTCCGGAGGTTAAAGGAGTTATAGATCAAAAAACTGCAGCTGAAGCTTTTAAAACTGGAGCAAAAATGACTTTAAAATATATGGGTTTTACACAAAACTATAAATATTATGAAAATAAAAGAGACATAAAGGTAGTGTATGTTCCAGAATTTGGCGATGGCAATTTGTTAGATGCTAAAGATGGGAAGTTCCTTGACCCAGTCAATAATGTTAGTAGACCTGTAGTAAAAGATTTGAGTGATAAGGAAAAGGGTGAGTTTTACAGTAAAATAAAAGTGGTAACACCTAGAGAAAAGGCGGTAGAAGAAAAAGAAGCAGGAACTATAATAAAAAGCTTTATAAATAAACTTTATGGTGAGGGGTATGTAATTCAGGGACTTGGGTATCAAGAATATGCGGAAAATATTGGTAGTTCAAGTAATAAAACTTGGAATGCATCTTTTAATAAAGGGGATGACACGAAATACAACGAAGGTGGGAATATATCAATAGACGCTTTAACAGGAGAAGTAGTAAGTTGCTATAAATATTCTAATGAAGACTATAATGGTACTGGAAAATTCGTTGCTAAATTATCCTGGGAGCAGGCATACGCAAAGGCTATAGAAGCAGTTTCAAAATATTATAATGGGAAAGCTAAACAAATCAAAACTGAGCAAATTCATTATAATTATTGTGATTACAATAATATGGGTGAAAGAAATTATTACTTTAACTTTGCCAGATTAGAGAATGGTATAGAATATACAGATAATAATATAAATGTTGGTTTCAGTGCAGTTACTGGCGAGATCAATAGTTTGAATTGTAATTGGGATAAAGACATTAAATTTCCGGATTTTAAGAATGCTATAAGTGTTAAAAATGCAAGTGAAATAATGTTTAGTAAGTACAAGCCAATCCTTACTTATACACAAATAAATAAAAGTAATAATCCACAAAAACCAGATTTAGAAATGAAACTGGCTTATAAACTTGGTGATGCTAGTGGAATGTACGATTATACAAATGTTGATGCACTTACTGGTAAATTTTTGAATTATAATGGTGAGAATATTGATCAGAATATAGAACTATTTAAAGAAAAGATTAAAAATAGTGAGGCAGAAAAAGAATTAAGTATTTTAGCGTCTAAAGGATTAATAGAAACTGCTGATTTTAAACTAGATAAAAAAGTTACCCAAATTGACTTAATTAAAATGTTAGTAAATGCAAGAGGCTATACACCATATATGGCAGATAAGACTGCAGAACTTAAATTTTCCAATATTGCAAAATCTGATGCAAATTATAAATTCCTTCAAATGGCTGTATCCTATGGAATTATGGAAAACACAGGTGGAGAATTTATAGGAGACAAATTAGTTACTAGAGAGGAATTGGCTAAAATCTTAGTTAAGTATAGTAATTATGACAAATTGGCTCAGCACAGTGAACTATTTAAAATTAATTATGAGGATGCAAGTAAAATAACCAAGGAGAATTTAGGATATGTGGCTATTGCAGTGGCGTTTGGTTTTATAAAAATAGAAAATAACCAATTTAATCCAAAAGATAATACAACAATGGAACAATTAGCTGTAGGGGTATATAATGCACTTAACAATGTAAGAAATACACAATAGTAGAAAAGTATAATTTAAGAAAAAATCTAAACTTAATTCTTGATTATAAATATCTATTAAATATATTAACTAATAATTCTTCAATAATATGATATAATAAGATTATTAAATATAGGTATGGTGATGATGATGACCATGGTGGGGAAAATAATATATGGTGCTGGAAAAATTGTTGGAAATACTGCGGAGCATGGTATTGAACTAACTGGGAATGCTATATCTTCTATAGCAGAAAAAGCAGGTAAAAAAAAATTAGCTGCAAACACCAAGAAATACAGTAATGTAGCCTCTAAAATGGTTGGGAAAACTGCAAAAATAACAGCAGCAATAACTGCTGTTGTGGCAGATGCCACTATTAATGTCAGTGTAAAAACCGCAAAATATATTGCTGAAAATGCTGTGCAAACAAATATACGGATTTATGGTCAGTCAGAAAAATTTTACGATGAAGATAAGTATATAGAAGTAGAATATGAAACACTGGAAAGTAGCAAGTTATAAATTTTAATATATACTATGGTGCAATATTTTTTTAGAATTTAAATAAAATTGCTTTGCAAATATATATTTTAGTGATATAATTTTGTTGAGAGTAAATATGAAATATGGCTAAGAGAAATGAGAGCCACACTGACAAATCTGTTTAATCACAGATTTACTAGGTGTGGTTTTTTGTGTATCACAGAGAAATCTCCTATTGAAGTCGTTAGTTACAGCAGCGTAGGAGATAATTTAATAGATGGACTACAGGAGGAGTAAAAATGTTTGATGTAGCTATAATTGGCGCAGGAGTCATTGGCACGTTTATTGCAAGAGAATTATCTAGATATAATATTCAGGTGGCTCTTATTGAAAAAGACAGTGATGTGGCGAATGGAACAACTAAGGCGAATAGTGCTATTGTTCATGCAGGGTATGACGCCAAGCCTGGTACAAATAAAGCAAAGTTTAATGCACTAGGAAATCCAATGTTTGAAAAAATTTGCAGGGAACTAGACGTGCCATTTAAAAGGATAGGATCATTAGTTATTGCTAGTAATGAAGAAGAGATAGCTGGACTGGAAGAACTCTATGCGCAAGGAATGCAAAATAAAATACCATATATGGAGTTAATAGATAAAGAAAAGGTCAAAGCTTTAGAGCCTAACCTAAATGAAGAAGTTATAGGTGCGTTATATGCGGGTACTTGTGGTATTGTTGGTCCATTTGAACTTGCTATAGCACTAGCTGAGAATGCAGTGGAAAATGGTGTAGAATTATTTTTAAATAATAAAGTAATATCAATAGAAAGAGTAGAAAATTATTATATAATTAATAAGGGGAATAACCAGATAGAAGCAAAATATGTTATTAATTGTGCAGGGATTTATGCAGATAAAATAAACAATATGGTTGCCAGTGAGAGTTTTAAAATTATCCAAAGAAGAGGGCAATATTTTATATTTGAAAAGAAAGCCGCAACTTTGGTAAGCAGGGTTATTTTTCAATCTCCAACAAAGCGTGGTAAAGGTGTTGTAGTAACTCAGACTGTCCATGGGAACTTGCTAGTAGGACCAAATGCAGAAAATTTAGATGATAATGAAAATACTGGGACTACTGCAATGGGTCTTGAGGAAGTGAGAAATGCTTCTTATAAAACTAGCAAGAAAATACCTTTTAATGCCGTTATTACTTCTTTTTCAGGACTTAGAGCTACCTCAACTACTGGAGATTTTATAATCCAAGAGTCTGCGGAAGCTGAAAATTTTATAAATGTAGCGGGAATAGAATCACCAGGGTTATCAGCAGCCCCAGCTATAGCTGAATATGTAGTAGGAATTTTAAATGATAAGGCAGGGGGATTAGTAAAGAAAGAATATTTTAATCCTATAAGAAGAAAAGTTATAAGATTTATACAGCTTAGCGACATAGAAAAAGCAAAGACTATAAAAAAAGACCCTAGATATGGCAGAATAATATGTAGGTGCGAATCCATTACTGAAGGCGAAATTGTAGATGCAATAAGCAGGAAGGCTGGCGCAACAACTTTAGATGGTGTAAAAAGACGAGCAAGGCCTGGTATGGGAATATGTCAGGGTGCATTTTGTGGACCTAG
Source organism: uncultured Clostridium sp. (assembly GCA_964467165.1). Classification (GTDB taxonomy): domain Bacteria; phylum Bacillota; class Clostridia; order Clostridiales; family Clostridiaceae; genus Clostridium_AD. The sequence goes on along the minus strand of CAYXOL010000003.1, from coordinate 91,543 downwards.
AATTGTAGAGATATTAGCTAGAGAGCTAAAGATAGATGAACTTAAAGTACTTAAAAGCAATAAGGATACCCATATACTTGTGGGTAAAACAAAAGAAGTACAAGGGGATGAATAGTATGACCCAATATGGCATTGTAGTAATTGGTGGTGGACCAGCAGGTCTTGCAGCTGCAATAGAAGCTAAAAAAAATGGTGTTTCTAGTGTATTAGTTATTGAGCGGGATAGAGAACTTGGGGGTATTTTGCAACAGTGCATTCACAATGGATTTGGTCTTCATGTTTTTAAAGAAGAACTTACTGGCCCAGAGTATGCAGAAAGATTTATTGATGAGTTAAAGTTATTAGGCATAGAATATAAAATAGATACCATGGTATTAGAAATTGGTAATGATAAATCTCTAAAGATAATGAATAGTAAAGAGGGATTTATGATTATTCAGGCTAAAGCGATAATTTTAGCTATGGGATGTAGAGAGCGGACAAGAGGAGCCATAAATATACCAGGAACTCGGCCAGTAGGAATATTTACTGCAGGTACAGCTCAAAGATATATAAATATGGAAGGATACATGGTTGGTAAGAAAGTAGTTATTCTCGGTTCGGGAGATATTGGACTTATAATGGCTAGAAGACTTACCCTAGAAGGTGCGAAGGTTGAAGTTGTTGCTGAGGTAATGCCTTACTGCGGAGGACTTACTAGAAATATTGTTCAGTGTTTAGAGGATTATAATATACCATTACTTCTAAGTCATACCATAGTAGAGATTAAAGGAAAAGATCGAGTAGAAGGCATAATTATTGGTGAGGTAGACGAAAACAAAAGAGTGATTTCTGGTACACAAAAATATTATGATTGTGATGCCTTATTGCTTTCGGTAGGTTTAATACCAGAAAATGAATTATCAAAAGGTGCAGGTATAGAAATTAATAGTGTTACTGGAGGCCCTGTTGTAAATGAAATTATGGAGACAAATGTTTCTGGTATATTCGCCTGTGGAAATGTAGTTCATGTGCATGATTTGGTGGATTATGTTACGGAAGAAAGTAGACGAGCTGGGCAAAATGCTGCTAGATTTGTAAAAGGTAAAATTAAAGATGAAGGAAAAATTATAACAATGATGCCAGGGCAGGGAGTATCTTATATAGTTCCTCAAAAGGTGCGACCTTGTAATATAGAAGGAAGCTTAGACTTATTTATAAGGGTAAGAAAAGTATATAAAAATGCTAAATTAATTATTGAGGCAGATGGAGTTAAATTAAAGGAAATAAATAAATCCCATATGGCTCCTGGAGAAATGGAAACACTTAAAATTAATTTAATAGATTTACAGGGGAATAACTTTTCTACAATATTAATAAGAGTCCAGGAAGAGGTGACAAAATAATGGAAAATGCTGAATTAATTTGTATAGTTTGCCCAAAGGGGTGTAGAATTACATTAATAGCAGATGAAACTTGCAAAGGTGGTTATAAGGTTATAGGTAATGGCTGTAATAGGGGTGTTTCCTATGGAATAAAAGAACTAACCAGTCCTACTAGGGTATTGACTTCCACTGTAAAAATAAATGGTGCTATGATGAAAAGATTGCCTGTTAGAACTAAAGGTGATATACCTAAGAGTAAGGTTTTTCAGTGTATGGAGCTATTAAATCACATTGAGGTTTACTCTCCTATAAAAATGGGGGACATAATAGCGAAAAACATTTTAGGCACAGGAGTGGATTTAATAGCCTCAAAAAGTATGGATAAAATATAATGTGACATAAAAAACTTGGAATTATAGCTTTTGTGCTTAATGTTATTGTTTTTATATAAAAAATATTAAGGGGGATGGGGTTATGATATCAGAAAATTTTAAGATCGTAGACAAGGGGAATTTAGAAATATTTGTTTACAAATGGTTACCAGATGAGAACGTGCAAGTTAAAGGGGTAGTTCAGATAGCGCATGGAATGGCAGAAACAGCAACTAGATACGAAGGTTTTGCAAGAACTTTAACAAATCAGGGGTTTATTGTGTATGCTAATGACCATAGGGGGCATGGGAAAACTGCAGGGGAAGTTTCTAAACTGGGAGACTTAGGTGAAGATGGGTTTAACTCCATGGTGGGAAATATGCATCAATTAAACCAGAAAATAAAAGTGGAAAATAGTAATTTGCCTATATTTTTATTTGGTCATAGTATGGGATCTTTCTTAACACAAAGATACATTTGCTTATATGGAAATGAATTAAAGGGCGCAATTATTTCAGGATCCTGCGGTAAGCAAGGAATTACTGTAGATATAGCAAGAATTATAGCAAAGAGTGAGATTAAGAAAATTGGGAGAACTGGCAAAAGTAATAAATTAGATAAATTATCTTTTGGAAGTTATAATAATGCCTTTAAGCCAAATAGGACAGCTTTCGATTGGTTAAGTAGTGATAATAGGCAAGTAGATAAATATATAGAAGATCCTTTCTGTGGAACAGTGTTTACAGCTGGATTTTTCTATGACTTTTTAGGTGGTCTTAAGAGTATAGCTGACAACAAGGAAATTAAAAATATTCCTAAAAATTTACCTATTTATATTTTTTCAGGAGCTAAAGATCCTGTTGGGAAAAATGGTAAGGGTGTTCTAAAACTAGTTAAGACTTATAGTGAGCATGGGATAGTGGATTTAACACATAAGCTTTATAAAGATGGAAGACATGAGATGCTAAATGAGACTAATAAGGAAGAAGTAATTGAGGATGTAATAAAATGGGTTAACGCACATTTAATTTGATCTAAGTATTTTTTTCTTAGATTCTGCTATAAGGTCAAGTATATATTGCTAAAAGACTTTTTACACAATAAATACTTTTGTTAGCATAATCTAAGAAAAAACACTTAAGTTTAAAAAATATCGTTAGGGTGTAAACAATTGAGTCAACTTAAATTGTTTTTAAATATTACTTGGGTTCATATTGCTTCATCTTTTGATATTTACGATTAACATAATGAGTATGAAGTAGATGATGAGCTTTTTCACCATAAGGCTCACCTAAAAATTCACTATAAAGTTTTTGAATAGAAGGATTTTCATGAGATTTCTTTATTGTTTTGCGGTCATCTTCTTTATAAATAGCCTCTATTCGTTTCCTTAGAATATCTGTATTTCCATAAATATATGGTTGACCACCGCCACCAATGCAGCCACCCGGGCATGCCATGATTTCGATTATATGGTAGGTAGATTCACCACTTTTTATAGATTCAAGTAGTTTTCTGGCGTTTCCTAGACCATTAGTTACAGCTACATTAACATTCATATCTTTTATTTTAAGAGTTGCTTTTTTACAGCCATCTAAGCCTCTAATAGCGTGGAATTGTAATGTGGGTCCAGTTTCACCTGTAATCCACTCATAAGCAGTACGCACAGCAGCTTCTAAAACACCACCGGAAGCTCCAAAGATAACTCCAGCACCAGAGGATTCTCCAAGTGGATTGTCAAAGTTATCATCTTCCAGTGAAGCAAAGTCAATACCAGCCTCTTTAATCATTTTTGCCAGTTCTCTAGTGGTTATTACAATATCTACATCTCTTAAATTATCATGTTTTAGTTCATCTCGTGCTGCTTCATATTTCTTAGCAAGGCATGGCATAACAGATACTACTATCATTTTTTTAGGATCTATATTCATTTTCTCTGCAAAATATGTTTTAGCTACAACGCCAAACATTTCATGGGGAGATTTACAAGTAGATGGAATATCTAGCATGTCGGGATAGTCATGTTCTAACATGTTTATCCATGCAGGACAACAACTTGTAAGTATAGGTAAGGTACCACCATGTTCTAACCTATGTACAAATTCACTAGCTTCCTCCATTATAGTTAAGTCAGCTGCAAAGTCTGTATCAAAAACATAATCAAATCCCAGGGCACGTAGAGCAGATACCATCTTACCTGTTACTAAGCTACCAGGCTCAAAACCAAATTCTTCTCCAAGAGCAGCCCTTATAGCTGGTGCAGTTTGAACTACAACAATTTTATCCTTAGCATTTATAGCATCCCATACATTGGCAGTGAAGTTTACTTCTGTTAAAGCTGCAGTTGGACATACCGCAACGCATTGACCGCAGAAAGTACAATTTGTTTCAGCTATAGGTGCATTAAAAGCAGGGGCTACATTGGTTATAAATCCTCTATTAATTCCAGATAATACTCTGCAGGTCTGAACTTCATTGCACATAGTTTCACAACGCCTACACAAAACACATTTATCTAAGTTTCTAATAATAGAATAACTTGAATTATCTATTGGATAATGAGACATTTTACCTTCATATCTAATTTCACGAATATCTAGTTCAGCGGCTAGTGATTGAAGTTCACAGTGAAGATTTTTCTCGCATAATAAGCATTCTTTAGGATGATTAGAAAGATAGAGTTCAACTACTGTTCTACGTGCTTTTATAGCCCTTATAGAATTAGTTTTTATAACCATTCCATTGGCAACAGGAGTAGAACAGGCAGGAGCTAAATTTCTGCGCCCTTCTACCTCTACCACGCATACTCTGCAGGAACCAGGATCATTTATAGTTTTGTCATCATGAAGCTTGAAATGACATAAGGTAGGTATACGAATATTAAGACTTTTGGCAGCATCTAAAATAGAGGAGCCCTCTGCTACTTCGATTTTTTTATCATTTATAGTTAAAGTTACTAAATTCAAAGTTTTCACCTCTCTTGTGTTTTATTTTCTTATGATTGCATCTACTGGACATACTTCATAACAGGCACCACATTTAATGCATCTATCCTGGTCAATAACATGTAGCCGTTTTACTTCACCACTTATACAGGTAACAGGACAAATCTTAGCACAACGAGTACAGCCTATACATTTATCTGTGATTTTATACATTACTAATTCTTTACATACTCCAGCAGGACAATGTTTATCTCTTACATGAGCATTGAATTCCTCTTCAAAATATTTTAGGTTACTTAAAATAGGGTTTGGAGATGTTTGACCAAGACCACAAAGAGAAGTATCTTTAACAATTTGGCCAAGTTCCTTCAAATTGGCTATGTCTTGCTGGGTAGCCCTACCTTTTGTTATTTTCTCTAATATTTCATATAATCTAGTATTCCCTATTCTACAAGGAGTACATTTACCACAAGATTCTTCTAAAGTGAATTGAAGATAGAATTTCGCAAGATCCACCATGCAATTATCCTCATCCAACACAATCATACCACCAGAGCCCATCATTGAGCCTATGGAATTTAGTGATTCATAGTCTATTGGTGTGTCTAGGAGCGAAGCTGGTATGCATCCGCCAGAAGGTCCACCAGTTTGAACCGCTTTGAATTCACGTCCGTTTTTAATGCCACCACCAATATCATATATGATTTCTCGGAGTGTAGTTCCCATAGGAACTTCAACAAGGCCTACATTGTTAATTTTGCCTGCAAGAGCAAAAACTTTTGTTCCTTTAGAGGTTTTCGTTCCTATAGAGCTAAACCATTCTGATCCTTTATTAATAATGGCAGGGATTAAGGCAAAGGTTTCTACATTGTTAACTGAGGTAGGTTTATCCCAAAGACCACTTTGGGCAGGGAATGGTGGTTTATTTGTTGGTTCTCCCCGATAACCTTCAATGGAGTTTATAAGAGCAGTTTCTTCTCCGCAAACAAAGGCACCGGCGCCATATTTTAATCTTACATCGAAACTAAAGTCAGTTCCTAAAATATTATTACCCAAAACACCATAGTCCTGGGCCTGTTTAATAGCTATTTTAAGTCTATTAATGGCTAAAGGATACTCCGCTCTAATATATATGAAACCTAGGGAGGCTCCTATAGAGTATCCAGCAATGGCCATAGCTTCTAGTACACTATGAGGATCACCTTCTAGTATGGAGCGATCCATAAAAGCACCAGGATCTCCCTCATCTGCATTACATATAATATACTTTTGATCTGCTTTGTATTTCTTAGCAAAGGACCATTTTGTGCCTGTGGGGAAACCACCACCACCACGTCCACGAAGCCCTGAATCAGAGATTAGTTTGATAATATCATCTTGAGACATGGTAGTAATAACCCTTCCAAGGGCCAAGTAGCCTTGCTCCGCAATTGATTCTCTTATATCTTCAGGGTTTATAAGACCGCAGTTCCTAAGTGCAATTCTATACTGCTTTTTATAAAAGGACATTTCATCTTGTCTTTTAACCTTTTGTTTCAAAGTTGGTTCTTCGTATAATAATCTATCAATTATATTACCATTAAGTAGATGATGCTCCACAATTTCCTTGGTGTCCTCTGGTTTTACTTGAACATAAAATACATTATCTGGATCGATTTTTACTATAGGACCTTTTTCGCAAAAACCAAAACATCCTGTTATATGTGCTTTTACTTCATCTGCTAAGCCGGCATCTTTTATATTTGCAGTCAAGTTATCAATGATAAGTTGACTTTGGGCAGAATGGCAGCCTGTTCCTCCACAAACCAATATTTCACGGTTGCATCTAGTATGTTCCACACCTAACTCCTCATTATGGGAGTATTTTCTAAGTATTAATAACTGCTTAAAATCCTCATGAGCTTTAGCAAGTTCTTGAAAAGAATTGATTTTATTCAAGTTTAAATCCTCCTCGCTGTTTCTAAAGTTAATAGCAAATATTAATTGCTACCTGTTTTGCATCTTTGAATTGTTATTGACAAGCCTTATTCTGAGTACTCTAGTAAAATTTTTATTACGTCATTGGTTTTCACATGGCCATAAACTTTATCATTGATAGTTACCACTGGGGCAAGTCCACAGGCCCCTATACATCGCAGGGTCTCGATAGTAAATCTTTTATCAGGGGTAGTTTCTCCAGCAGATATATTCAGCCTTCTTTCAAATTCAGCTAAAATATCTGCGGCGCCTCGTACAAAGCAAGCCGTTCCAGTGCAGACATTTATAACATATTTACCTCTAGGAATTGTAGTGAAATAAGAGTAAAAGGTTACAACGCCGTATACTGAAGCTGTAGGAACGTCTAGTTTTTCACCGACAAAATCCTGAACTTCATTAGGAAGATATCCAAATATTTGTTGTGCCTTATGTAAGACTTCGATTAAAGAACTGCGGTCAGTAGGTACAGTTTTGATAAAATCATCTAGTTGTTTGAATTTTTCATTAGATAAGTTTTCTAAGCACATTCTAAAAACACCTTACCTTTCTCTAGGATATATAACTTAATGCCCCAATATATTTAAGACAAATATCAATTATTAGTATTTCCAATGTAAAGAAGAATATCCCATAAGTTTTTAGAAAGGTAAAAAGAAGGCATTTAGAATAAATTTCATATATTTTAAAAAAATCATATAGAATCACTTGAAAAAGAAAAATAGGTATGATATTATATGTATAAGCTATTGCTTACGTACTAAACATATATTAAGGAGAGGCTTATGACAAATAGAGAACAAGAAATTTTGGAACTTATTAAAAAGAATCCTATGATTTCTCAAAAGGAACTTGCAGATTCTTTAGGAATTACACGTTCCTCCGTGGCAGTTCATATTACTAATTTGCTAAAAAAAGGATATGTAGTAGGAAAAGGATATATTATACGTGAACAGCCCTATATAAGTATTGTTGGTGGAACTAATATTGACATTCAAGGGTTTCCTAGTAATGATTTAATATTAAAAGATTCTAATCCCGGAGTGGTAAAGATTTCTCTTGGTGGTGTAGGACGTAATATTGGTGAAAATCTAGTGAAATTAGGCATTGAAACTAAGCTTATTAGCGCGGTGGGTGATGATGTTTATGGAAGAAAAATATTAGATGAATCAAGATTAATTCACCTTAATATGGAAGATACCCTGGTTTTAAAAGAGCATGCTACTTCTACCTATTTATCAATATTAGATGGCACAGGGGATATGATGGTAGCTATAGCTCATATGGATATTGTTGATAAGGTTGGCGTGGATTTTATTAAAAACAAGCAGCATACAATAGAAAATTCAAAGATTTGCATTATTGATACTAATATTCCAAAGGAAACAATTGAATATATTTTAACTAATTATAAGGGTGTGGATTTTTTCTTAGATACAGTGTCCACAACTAAAGCAAAAAAGGTGAAAGACATCATTGGTTATTTCCATACTATTAAACCAAATAAAATTGAAGCAGAAATTCTATCAGGCATGAAGATAAACAATGAAACAGATTTAAAGAGTGCCGCAAATTACTTTTTAGAAAAGGGAGTTAAAAAAGTTTTTATAAGTCTTGGTGAGGATGGAATGTATTATGATGATGGTGTAGAGTCTAAGCATATAAAAAACCCTAAGATATCGGTGGTTAATGCAACTGGGGCAGGAGATGCTTCTCTTGCAGGTCTAGCCTATAGTCATTTTAATAATTTTGACATAGACCACAGTGCAAGATTTGCTATGAGCGCAGCAATACTTGCGCTGTCTCATGAAAATACTATTAACCCTAACATGTCTGTAGAAAATATAAATAAGAAGATGAAGGAGACTAAATTATGTTAAATAATTATTTAGATATTAAACCAGAGGTTGCAAAAGCATTAAAGGAAGGTAAAGCTGTAGTAGCTTTAGAATCTACTATTATATCTCACGGCATGCCTTATCCAAGAAATGTTGAGACAGCACTTAAGGTAGAAGAAATAATAAGAGCAAATGGAGCCGTTCCTGCTACTATTGCAATACTTAATGGAAGACTAAAAGTGGGCCTAACTAAGGAAGAAATAGAAGTACTTGGAAGCGGTAAAAATGTAATTAAGACTAGTAGACGTGATATTCCATTCATTATCGCAAATAAGGCAGATGGAGCAACTACAGTAGCATCTACAATGATAATTGCTGCACTTGCAGGAGTTAAGGTGTTTGCAACAGGTGGTATCGGTGGAGTTCATAGAGGAGCACAAGAGACTTTTGATATTTCAGCAGATCTTCAAGAACTTGCACATACAAATGTTGCTGTAATTTGTGCTGGAGCGAAATCTATATTAGATATAGGTCTGACTTTAGAGTATTTAGAAACTCAAGGTGTTCCAGTAGTTGGATTTGGTACAGATGAACTTCCTGCTTTCTATACTAGAAAGAGTGGTTTTGCAGTAGATTACCGTGTAGACTCCGCAGACAAGCTTGCATTAGCACTAAAAGCCAAATGGGATTTAGGACTAAATGGTGGTATGGTTATAGCGAATCCTATTCCAGAAAAGTATGAGATGGATTATGATGTTATAACTAATGCTATAACTGAGGCATTAAAAGAACTAAAAGAAAAAGGAATTAAAGGAAAAGAAAGTACACCATTCTTACTTGGAAAAGTTAAGGAGATTACTGGTGGAGATAGCTTAGATTCAAATATTGAATTAGTATATAATAATGCTAAAATTGGAGCGCAAATAGCAGTGGAACTGGCGAAACTTGGGTAATAAAGTATGAAAATCCCCCTGCGTGACTTGCAATAAGAGCTCTAAACGGAAAATTCCATTAAGAAATTTTAATGTTTCTTCGCTTCTTATTGCAAGTCACTCCGGGAAATTTTCCATAGTATTATAGACATTGTTAGACAATATTGAAAAAATAGTAATATAAAAAAGGATTTATCTGTTAAGATAAGTCCTTTCTTTCAGTATTAGTGAATGTATAGCCGTTAAGTGAGGTAAAATATATTTTATATTCATTTCGAACTATACGAATATTATTCAGTTATAAAACGTTCAAATCCATCAGCAAATTTTGTAGGTAAAAATTCAACTATTTCATATTCAGCAATTTTGTTAATATAAAATGGGTCTTCATCAATTATTGTTTTAACTTCTTCCATATTTTTAGCATTACAAAGGATTATTCCACCGCTCCTCGGATTTCTTCTTCCTGAACAAATAAATTTTTGTAGTGAATAATATTTCTCTAAATATTGTATGTGTGATTTTATTTCCCTATCAACTTCTTCAAGTGGCTTTATGTACTTTAATGATAAAATAAACATTAATCTTCTCCTCCTAAAAAGTATTTTTAATTCGACTTAGAATGTGATTGTGACGCACATTAAGAATGTTATGTCTTATATAATTACAGGTTCTTTTTCATGATAACAGCAGGTAAAAATTTTCCTGTCCAATTTAATTCTACGTTTTTAAATTTAATGAACCCATTTTCAATCCAAAAATCAAGTACAGAATTCTCGTAATTAGTGACTACATCTATTCTAATATATTTACTTTTTAAGGATTTTGCATATTCCTCAAAACCCTGAAAAATTAGTTTTCCAAGGCCTTTATTTTTAAAATCATTATGAATCATCAATAGTGATAAATAGGTCTCTTTCCCTACCTTAAAGTCCATTACTCCGATTATCTTTTCTGAACTTATTTCAACTATTTTACAGGAGTAAAATCCAACTTCTTTCATTGATTCAAGTTCTTGAAATATAAATTCATTTGTTATTTTTTCTTTATCCATATGGGTTACTAAAAAATGTTTATTTGAATTATAAATTTTAACGACTTCATTTAAATCCTTATTCTCAAGTAAATCTACATAAAAACTTTTTGATTGAAAAAACATCAAAATTCCTCCAATTAATCATTAATGCCACCATAGCTATTTATAATATCTATTAGAAAGCTTAGGCGTATACTCTCACAATGCAATTGCAAACAATTTGTTTTGATTAGGTTTTACATATGTACAAACATGCCTAAAATATAAGAAATAATCCACATAATCCATGCGAAAAAACTAAACTTATAGAATGAAACTAATAAATTTTTATGTTTTATATTCAATATAATAACAGAACCAATAGCATTAATTAACATAAGTAACAATGCACTATATCCTAATATAGAATGTAAACTAAAGCTTAATTTATTTCCAGCAAGATTATACATTATAATAGTGCTAACTAAATCAAAACTAAAGCCTATACAAAACATAATGGCATGCCAAGGTAACAAAGTCTTTAGTTTGACTTCATTTAAAATAGGAATTGTATAAATAATCAATGCTAAACTTATTAAAATTATTGAAAAAACTAGCATGTATCACTACCTCCTAAAAAAGTTTATATATAAATTAGTTGTTTATAGTTTAGGGGAGTCTGTCCCTAGACCCCTGAGGGTTATAGCTTTAATTAACATTTTTTTACAAAAAAATAAAACTCATTTTTTGCCTAAGAGAGAGAATACACAAAATAATTTACACACCCATTATTAACTTTAAACAGATAATATTTCTTCTGGTATTTCCATAAAGTATGAGAACAATTCAACAGCAATGGTACCTTCAAAATCTTTTTCTACTGGTTTAATCATGCAAACTCGGCTTTTAAATCCGTTTGTCCCAAGCTGCTTATCTGATTTAAAAAACATGCAGGTTGAAGAGTTTCTTTGGACTGGTCTTTCATCCAAATATTCTTTAGAGTAAAAATTGAGTTGCACATTATTCTCGCTTTCATATTGAATTATTGCTAAGTTCATTCCACTGGGACAAATTTTCTCCAGATTTTCTTTATGTTCCTGTTTCATCTGCACAATTTGTGCTTTTGAAAAATCTCGCATTCCTTCACCCTCAAAAGGTGGATTTGCTTCTTTCCAAAGATCATAATGCTCCATCTTGTTAATATACAAAAGGTGATTTTTCTTTTCAATAGAGTCATAGAAATAAATCTTGGTACCTTTTTCAACTTCGCTAAATTCTAGAGTCATTGGTTGATTTATTAGAACTTGCTTTAACTCTCTACTAACTTTTAAAGTAATATCTAATTTTTTTGACAAATCTATTGTTGGAAATTCTTCGTTTTCCATTTGCTCATAAGCTGCTATAACTATATTATCCAAATCAACTTCATTCCAATTTTCTATATCCAGTCCATTTTCCATAAAATGCTGCAGCCGCATATATTCTTCATAGTTTTTATAAGACAAAGGATTGGCTCTTGAAGATGCAAATGTCATCTTTTGATTTTGAATCATTATTTCAGATATATAAATATTTGGAAATCTTATTTCTTGGGTAATATGATTAATCATTTCAGCTCGGTTTGAGGTAGGGTCTGATATTTCTTCCGGATTTATTCCTTCACTTACATGGTGTGGTAATTTATACATGACCCATAATACATTTCTATGTTCTTGCGAAGTTATAGAAATTAATTGAACAGTAGTTTCCTTGATTTTTACTATTTTGTTTATGAAAATTTCACTGTTAGGTAAAAGCATAGTTTGTTTTAAGTCTCTTAAAAGCATATTTTATCTCCTTTATCAAATAAAGATAACTATTTTTGAAAATATTCGCTTTTTAGCATAGAATATATTATTTGATCCAAATAACCTCGATGAGATTTATAGTTCTGACGAAGAACCCCATCGCGATGCATTCCCACTTTTTCATAAAGACTAATGCCTATGGCGTTATCTGGATATACGTCCAACCAAAAACGGTTGATATTTATTTCTTCAAAGGCGTACTTTAATAATGCATTCATAACTTCTTTGCCATATCCTATTCCTTTATGAGAAATAGCAATTCTTCGAAGTTCAAAAACTTTAGATTTAAAATCTAATCTAATTAATGCAAATCCAACAATTACATTATCATCCTTTTGTCTAAATACGAAAAGTAAATGGTCTTTATCTTCGATTTCAGCCTTATGCTGGTCATATGTACCAAGCCATATGAAATCACGATTATCCCTGTGGTTTTCTAGTTTAATAATAGTTTCAATATCCGCTTCTGTAGCAGAAATTATATTAAGACGTTTGGTTTCTAGCATTTTATATATTCCCCCATTTCTAGTCACTCCTATTTTATTATTAAAGATATAAGTCCATTAATATTTCGTCATCAAAATTACCATTCACATTGAAGTAATTCCTATGTGCGCCGACCTTTATAAATCCGAAGCTTTCGTACATTGTAATTGCGTTACAATTACTTGCTTTAACACCAAGGCTTACGGTTTTAATTTCACTATTCTCTTTTGCAAATTTAATTAATTCTGTCATTACGGCAGTACCGATACCACTTCTCCAGTATTCTTTTTTTACTGAAATAGAGAGTTCACTATTATGAGATATTCTTTTTCTATTGGGACAACTAATCTGCGAAACGCTAACAATAGTATCGTTTAAAAGTCCTAAGACCATAAGTGTATTTGCATCATTGCTTATATTTTTAATATGTTCCATTTCTTGCTGAGCAGTAAGTCGAAATTCATTTATGCCGAATAAAAGATTGTCACTTTCCCCACCAACAATGTTAAGATATTCTATCATTTTTTTAGCATCTTCTATTAGTGGTTTTCTTAATATTAACTGCTCACCATTTTTTAATTTTATTTCTTTTAAAATTGATAAATTTGCATTCATAAATATCCCCCTTATTTCACAGGTTAGTAAGCTTTTATTCTTAGTATATATTGAATTATATACTAAGAATAACATAAATTACAATAAACAATCATAAATAGTGTAGTTGTGATTATTATAATCTATTGATTATCGGGGGATAAGAATTGTATCTATAAATAAAGGTGTAATATATTTTATATATCCATAATTATACTTATGAAATAATGCCTATCAATTAATACGAAAATCCTTTGCAAAAATACTTTATTCGATGTAAAATATAATTAACAACATATAAATTCACATATTTATATGTTAAACAACCCATTTAAAAATAATGTGGTTAAAATAATTTAAATGGAGTGGTGCTATAATGAACAACATTTTAGAAATTATTAAAAATGGGACCCTAACTTATGAACAAAAGGTATTAACTCTTGCACGAGCTGCAGAAGATAGTATTGATGTTTTAAATATTCAAGAGGAAACTCAAAAACTTCGTGATGAGGGTATAATATGTGATCTTTTTGAAGGGCATGCACCTTACAGACCTAGGTATATAGTGCCTAATTATGAAAAGTTTATGGAAAATGGAAGTGAGTTTTTAGGACTTACACCACCAAAGGATATTTGGGAAGCTACAAATAGTCTATTAATATTATATAGACATGTACCATCTATATCTTCATTTCCAGTATATATAGGGAATATCGATACTCTTTTAGAGCCATTTGTGGTGGATGAAGAACAAGCTTTTCATGCAATAAAATTATTTTTAACTCATATAGATAGAACCATTACAGATTCTTTCTGTCATGCAAATATAGGACCACTTGATACTAAAGCGGGAAGACTAATATTAAGAGCAGAGAGGGAACTTCAAAATGCAATTCCTAATCTAACTATAAAATATAGTACTAGTACCCCGGATGATTTTGCGATTGATGCAATTAATACTGCATTAATAACTGCAAAGCCAAGTTTTGCCAATCATGAGATGTTTTCAAATGAATTTGATGGAAACTACGCTGTAGTTAGTTGTTATAATGGACTTACTATAGGTGGGGGAAGTTATACACTGTCTAGATTAAACTTAGCTGGACTTGCTAAAAAAGCAGAAAATCAGGAGCAATTTATGAATGTGCTATTACCAGATGCAGTGGAGAAAATGGCTGGGTACATGAAGGAAAGAATAAGATTTTTAGTGGAAGAAAGCGGATTCTTTGAAACTAATTTCTTAGCTAAAGAGGGATTAATAAATAAAGAAGACTTTACGGGGATGTTTGGTATGTTTGGCTTGGCTGAATGTGTAAATCATTTTATAGACGCAGATAAATTAGAAAATAGATTTGGGCACAGTGAAATAGCAAATGATTTAGGTTATAGAATTATTGAAAGGCTAGAGACTGAGGTTAATAAATATAATGATGAGAATTGCAGTATATCTCAGGGGAAATACTTATTACATGCTCAAGTGGGTATTGACTCTGATATGGGGATAAGTCCGGGATGTAGGATTCCAATTGGGGATGAACCTGAACTTCAAGAGCATATAGTACAGTCAGCTAAGTTCCATAAGTTTTTCCCATCAGGCATAGGCGATATATTTAATTTTGATAGTACAGTTAAAAGTAATCCGAACTATGTTCTAGATATTATTAAAGGCGCATTTAAGCTTCAGATGAGATATTTTTCAGCATACTCAACAGATTGTGACGTAATAAGAATTACAGGATATCTTGTAAAAAGATCAGAAATAGAAAAACTACAAAAGGGACAACAAGTGTTACAGGATACAGTAGCACTGGGACTTGGAGCAGTAGTTAATCAAAAGGTATTGGAACGAAAGATAAGAAAAAATGATTAAGGGACTAGTTAATAAGATTATTCCCTTTAGCTCTGTGGATGGCCCTGGAAATAGAACCGCAATATTTTTGCAGGGGTGTAATTTTAACTGTCTTTATTGTCATAATCCAGAAACTATAAATGTTTGTGATAACTGTGGTGCTTGTATAAGTGCTTGTCATTATACGGCACTTAAGTCCAAAGATACTAATGTAATATGGTATCAGGCAGCTTGTAGTAAATGCGATGAGTGTATAAAAGTTTGTGCTAAAAATAGTTCGCCTAAAGCCCTCAATATGACTGTAGAAGAAGTTGTGGGAGAGATAGAAAAAAATAAATTTTTTATTTCTGGGATTACAGTTTCAGGTGGTGAGTGTACGCTTCAAAGTGAATTTTTAACAGAGTTATTTAGGGAAGTTAAAAAACTAGGGTTAACTTGTTATGTAGATACCAATGGTTCAGTACCGCTATGGAAACAAGAAGAATTAGTGAATGTTATGGATATGGCAATGGTAGATATAAAATCCTATGATAATGGTGAGCATAAAATGCTCACAGGAATGGATAATGATATCGTCATAGAAAATGTAAAACATTTGGCTAAGTTAAACAAAATTTATGAAATTAGGACGGTTATTGTACCGGATATTTTAGATAATTTTAATAATGTAGATAAAATTAGTAAACTTATAGTGGATTTAAACCCAGATATAAGATACAAACTTATAAAATATAGGCAAATTGGTGTTCGACAAGATATGATAAACAGCTATACCCCTACTGATGAAATCATGAAGACGTTGGCAGAGACAGCTAGGAATAATGGGTGTAGAAATATAGTTGTGGTATAGTTTGACGCAAATAAGTAAATAATAACACCATATGCTAGCCTATTTATTCAAATGTGAAACTAAAAAAACTCATAAAATATGAGTTTTTTTAGATTGTATAAATTTTGGAAATTATATGATAATATGTAATTAACAATGCATTTTAGTGGATATTAAATTTATAAAATGAAAGAAGGAAATTTTAGTGAGTGAAGTTAAAAAGCTTAAAACAAGAGATGAAATCAATAGTACCTATAAGTGGAAAGTTGATAAAATGTATGGGGGTACCGCGGCGTGGGAAGAAGATTTTAAAATATTAAAATCTAAAGCTCCAGAAATGAAAAGGTTCTCAGGGAAATTGGGAATTGCTGAAGAGTTATTGTCATTTTTAGAAAGCAATGTAGAGATTGGAAAACTTTTAGATAAATTGCTTGTATACGCTCATTTAAGAGGGGACGAGGATACAGCTAAGGCTGAGTTTCAAGTTCTTAAAAATAAGATTGATGAATATGCAGCAGAAGTTTACAGTGTCACAGCATTTTTTGTTCCTGAATTATTATCATTACCAGAGGGCGCTGTAGATGAGGCTATTAAAAGCCTTCCAGCACTTAAACTCTATGAATTCTATTTATTAGATATTTTAGATCAAAAGCCTCATATATTAAGTGCAGAGGGAGAAAAGCTTTTAGCATCTGTATCCGATTGTTTAAATGCACCAGGAAATATATTTGGAATGCTTACCAATGCAGACATGACATTTCCAAGTATAAAAGATGAAAGTGGTAACGGGATTGAATTAACAGAAGGAAACTATAGTACTTTTATAAAATCTAAGGATAGAAGAGTAAGAAAAGATGCCTTTGAAGCATTATTTACAACCTATAGTGGATTTAAAAATACACTAACAGCATCTTTAACATCTTCAATAAAGAATTTTGTATTTAATGCAAAAACAAGAAATTATGCATCTGCATTAGAAAGTTCATTAAAACCAAATAACATTCCAGTAGAAGTTTATCATAATGTGGTAGATACTATTAATAACAATTTATCATCACTTCATAAATATGTGAGCCTTAAAAAGAAATTGCTTGGACTTGATGAAATTCATATGTATGATTTATATGTGCCAATAGTTGATGTAGAAGTAGATCATATAGAGTATGCTGATGCTGTTAAAATTGCATTGGAGGGCATTAGTCCACTAGGACAGGAGTACTTAGAGATTTTTAAGAAAGGGATTAGTGAAGGTTGGGTAGACGTATTTGAAAACAAGGGTAAACGTACAGGGGCTTATTCCTGGGGCTGTTATGACAGTATGCCTTATGTACTTTTAAATTATAATTACCAATTGAATGATGTATCTACACTTGCTCATGAGATGGGTCACTCTATTCATTCTTATTATTCAAGAAAGTCTCAACCTTATATATATTCTGAGTATGTGTTATTTTGTGCGGAAGTGGCATCCATAACTAATGAATGCCTCTTAATAGATTATTTAATTAAAAATGAAACGGATAAGAAAAAAAGATTATTCTTAATAAATCAGCAATTAGAGGGAATAAGAACTACAGTATTTAGACAATGTATGTTTGCTGAGTTTGAAAAAATAACTCATGAAAACATCGAAGAGGGCAATCCATTATCTCCAGAAGAATTATGCAAAATCTATCATGATTTAAATGTTAAGTATTTTGGGGTTGATATGGTGGTAGATGAAGGTATAGATATGGAGTGGTCAAGAATACCTCACTTCTATAATGATTTTTATGTATATCAATATACTACAGGGTTTGCAGCAGCTAACTCCTTTAGTAAAATGATAACTTACGAGGGCGAGCCTGCTGTGGAAAAATATAAAGAATTCCTAAAAAGTGGTGGAAGTGACTACCCAATAAATATACTTAAGAAAGCAGGGGTAGATATGTCTACGCCAAAACCTTTAGAAGATACTATAAGAAGATTTGACGAGTTATTAGAGATGCTAGAAAAGGAGATATAACAAAAGTATGAAATTTCAATGTTTCTGCGCTTCTTATTGCAAGTCACTATGGAGAAATTTCATACTTATTATTTAGCTACTATTTTAAATAACATAGTCGGAAGTTAAGGTAAAACTGAATACATAATACTAAGACGCAGGTGTAATGTTAAAGAGAGTATTGAGGGTAGTGAATAGATGGTTTTAAATTACCAGATATTCGCTATCCTTTTGTTTTATCCATAATTGATAAACAATAATAATTTACTAATTTATAATTTACTTTAACAATGTTAAAGGGTGCGCTATAATCTGTGCTTTTCTATATTCTCATTTGAATAATCTTCTAAATATTAAATTGCAAACATATAAATATATGTTTTAGTAAAAAGTTTATAATGTGTAAGGAGAATAATTTAGATGAAAATTTTACCCGCTTTTTTAATATGCTTAATATTTTTAGCAGGAATTATTATACTGCAAATATTTTTATCAAAACGTGAAAATAAATGGCTCGGTTTAATATTGCCAATAGTTAATGTTATTTTTTCCATTAAAGCAGTTGTAGATATGAATTTCTATGGTGGCGAGTCTATTGGAGAAATGGTATTGGAAACTATTCTGGTGTTCTTATCATGGAACATTTCAACAGGGTTTTTAACTGATATATATTTTACTTACCGTGAAAAATTAGAAAAGAAAATAACTATTCAAGGGTTGCAATAATAGAATTATTCAATCAGAACGTTAAGAAAAGTATATATTATGTAAATTGCATATAAGCAAGCTTTAACTTAACTTAGCTCAGTGAATTGCAATTGTAATAATATATACTTTTCTATTTTTTTTAATTCTTTTTCGTAATATACCAGTATACAGGAAGTCCAATTAAAGTTATTGCAAGTCCTATAAGTGCGTTTGAAGTATCAGTCATAAGCGTACTTACTAGGATGTATATACCTCCTATAATTCCAATAAGTGGAACTACTGGGTAAAATGGTACTTTATAAGGTCTGTCTAAATCTTTATGTTTTGTTCTTAATATAAAGATACCAGCTACTGCCATTGTGAAAAATATCCATAAGACAAATATAACAAGGTTAGTTAAAGTATCAAAAGAACCACTAAATACATATAAAGAAGCAAGCACTACTTCAAAAATAAAAGCATTTAAGGGAGTCTCATATTTTTCATTAACTTTTCCAAGGAATTTATCAAAAGGTAAAAGTTTATCTTGTGCCATGGCGAAAGGTATTCTAACCCCTGTCATTAGGTAACCATTTAATGCTCCAAAGATGGAAATTAATATACCAGCAGTGATAAATAATGAACCTGATTTTCCAAATAAAATCGTTGCAGCGTCAGAGGCTACAGTATTAGACTTTATAACTTCTGTGATAGGAATTATGTTTATAATTGCTAAATTAAATAAAATATAAACTGCCATAATAACGGTTACCCCTAAAATTATAGACTTTGGTATGTCCTTTTTAGGATTTTTAAGTTCACCTGCTATATTACATACACCTACCCAGCCATCATAGGCCCAAAGTGTTCCAAGCATAGCTGCTCCAAAACCAGCGCCAGCGGCTGCAGTTCCTACTGGTAGAGAAAAACTGTGAGCTGTTCCGGATATAAGACCTAAAGCAATAATAATAATAATTGGAATTAGTTTTGCAATAGTTGCAACGAATTGTATTTTACTAGCAAGTTTTGTGGATAACACATTTGCGGTGGTGATAACAAATAACATTAATATTGCAAATAATTTTTGCTGCATTTCACTCATAGGTACAAAATTAGTAGCCTGAGTTGCAAGTATTATTGCAAGGGCTGCAGAAGCGCCAGGTACATAAATAACAGTTTGTACCCAACCAAACAAAAATGCCCATTTTTCTCCATAAAGTTCTTTAAGATATACAAAGATACCTCCAGTTTTGGGAATAGCGGTTGCTATTTCGGCTATTGTAAGACCAGAAGCCATAGTTATAATACCACCCGCGAGCCAAGCAAGTATTCCCATGGTTGGAGACCCCGCGTTTCTAAATACAATGGAGGGTTTAAAGAAAATGCCTGAACCTATAACCATACCTATAACTAGGGTAATGGCTTCTAGTAAACCTATTTCTTTCTTTAGAGTATTTTGTGGATTAATAGTAGAATTTAGTTTTTTTGATGTTTCCAGAATAAATCATCCTTTCTTTTGTATGCATTAGAGTAATAAAAAAGTTAAAAAGTCATATGAAATATATAAAGACAGGGAATAAAAAGGCAACAAAAAAACTGCCGTTTCATTCCCTGTCCTTTTATCTGAAAGTTTCCCTAGATAATTATCTAAGTTGCTCCGTTGATGCCACATTTAAGTAGTCTCTCCAGGGTCATGTCAAATTATTGTATGTTACCTGAAAGTTTCAAAATAAATCATAAGCATAGATTTATTTTTTTCTTCTACGGTTATCCAATGGGGATATCTCCAATAATTATCATCCATAAATATATATTTTATTAATTCTATATTATTTTAATAGGAAAATTAAATTTAGTCAATAAGATTCTTTATACATATAATACTTTAAAAAGAAAATAGACGCTTTATTGGAATTAAAGTTTAAATATGTAAAATATGTATGCTGATACTTTAGAACATACAACTTAAAACATCGTCAACAACGGCATTTGAAAAATATTCAGAAATCGTAAAGGTTGAAAGGACCTTTTTAACTTCAGATTCTACATGATTTATACCTATAAGCTTAGCTTCTATGTCTGAGATATCAAGTTTGCTAAAGAAATCACCATAGATTGAGACAGCTTTTATTATTCCATGTTGCACTTGCATATTGAATTCAATTGTGCCAAAGGGAAACTTTTTTTCATTTATGAAATTATATTTTGGAGAATGGCCAAAATTCCATTCCCAAGTAGAATATTTTTCAAAAGCAAGCTTATTAATATTAGCTAAATCTAAGTCTGTAAAGTCATACAAGGAATCTGAACTGTTTTCTGCAATAATATAGTTCTTAATCAAAGCTTCAAATTCCAAAATTGATAGAGGCTGTTTTAAGTGAGAGCTTATGTTTGTTACCCTACTTAATACAGATTTAATACTCTTGTCTTGAAATTTTAGTGGTTTAGATTGTAGGGCTTTTGATAAATCCGTGATATTTGATGAAAAAAGCAAGGTTCCATGGTGAAGAACTCTATTTTTGTAATTATATTGTGCATTGCCTGAGAATTTTTTACCTTCAATGGTTAGGTCATTTCTTCCGCTAAATTCTGCATTAATATTAAGTGAATTTAAAACATTTAAAATAGGCGTAGTAAATTTTCTGAAATTATTAAAATTTTCTTCACTGTTATTTTTGATAAAAGTAAAATTCAAATTGCCTAAATCGTGAAAAACAGTCCCTCCTCCTGATAATCTTCTTACCACAGGGATATTATTTATTTTTACATATTCCAAATTAATTTCCGATAGAGTATTTTGGTTTTTTCCAACGATTATACAAGGATTGTTTCGCCAGAGCATAAAGCAATCCTCATTAAATTCCTTTAAGATATACTCTTCAACAGCCATATTAAAATAGGGATTAGTATTTGTGTTATTTATATAAATCATAAAATTTCCCCCTTGTATTAAAATTATTGAGCATTATGAACTAATATTTATCCAATTGAATTATAGCTCAAAAGTTATTATAATGAAATATGAAATAGAAAAAAAGTCATTTTAAAGAAAATTTATATTTTTAAATAATATATTGAAAACGTTTGATTAGTATAGTACAATTGAATTAATAGATCATAATATACAATTATATAGCAAGCAGATGATAATATCGGGAGATATCTATTTAGGGATAGCCGAAGGAGAAATATAAGAGATAGTCAATTTCTTATAGAAGCTTTCAGGCAAAAATATCGATATTTGATGAAACTCTGGAAAGTCCAATTAGTGGCGCCGTAGGAGAAATACTAGTAAAGTAGAAACTCTCAGGTAAATATACAGAGATGCAATGACACCAGGCTATACCTATGTCATTGCATCTCTGTTTTTGTATTTTTATTTATATATTCTACAAAATAGAAGGGGGAAGGATGTTGGATAATTTAAAAAAAACGCCTTTATACAACGCTCATAGTCAATACGGTGGAAAAATAATTGAATTTGGTGGATGGGCAATGCCCGTACAATACGGGGGTATAATTTCTGAACATGAAGCTGTAAGGTGTGATGCTGGGATTTTTGATGTGTCACATATGGGAGAAGTAGATATTAAAGGGACAGAGGCCTTTGAATTTGTGCAGAATTTAGTTGCAAATGATGTAGAGGTACTTAAAGACAATCAAATACTATATACTTTTATGTGCTATACAAATGGAGGAATAGTTGATGATCTTTTAGTATATAAATTCTCAGATGATCATTTTTATCTTGTTATAAATGCGGGGAATATAGAGAAAGACGTTCAGTGGATGCTGGATAATAAACAATCGTATAATGTAGAAATTACTAACATCTCAGATGTTGTGGCAGAAGTTGCAATTCAAGGACCAAAGACTCAAATGATACTTCAAAAAATAACTGATGCAAATTTAGATGAAATTAAGTTTTTCTATTGTAAAAGAGATGTGATTGTAGACGGTATAAAATGTCTTATTTCAAGAACTGGATATACCGGTGAGGATGGATTTGAAATATATACTTCTAATGAAAATATAGAAAAATTATGGCATAAGCTACTAAAAGTAGGCCGGGAAGATGGACTTCTGCCCTGTGGTCTTGGTTGCAGGGATACATTAAGATTTGAAGCTTGTCTGCCGCTTTACGGAAATGAAATATCACAGGATATTACACCACTTGAGGCGGGACTTGGTTTTTTTGTGAAACTTCAGAAGCCAAACTTTATCGGGAAAGAAGCACTAGTTAAACAAAAGGAAGAAGGTCTTAAGCGGAAATTAGTAGGTTTTGAGATGAAGGAAAGAGGTATTCCAAGGCACGGATATGAAGTTCATATGCTAGGAGAAAAAATAGGTGTGGTAACAACTGGATATTTGTCTCCTACATTAAAGAAGAATATAGGTCTTGCACTAATTGATGCTAAATATTGTGAATTAGGCACAGAAATAGAAATTTTAATTAGGGATAAATCATTGAAAGCTGAAGTAGTGAGTAAAAAATTCTATAAGAAGAATTATAATAAATAAAAATAAGGGGGATATAAAAATGAAAACACTAAAAGAATTATTTTATAGTAATGACCATGAATGGGTAAAAATGGACGGAAATAAGGCCTATGTAGGAATTACTGACTTTGCACAGCATGCGCTTGGGGATATTGTTTTTGTGGAACTACCTGAAATAGATGCAGACTTTACTATTGGTGATACTTTTGGGGTCATTGAATCAGTTAAAGCAGCTTCTGATATGATTATTCCAATCAGCGGAAGGGTAATAGAGATTAATGAGGCTATAGTGGATAATCCAGTATTAGTAAATGATGACTGCTATGAAAATTGGATGATGCTTATAGAAATCAATAATATGGAAGAAATAGATGAACTTATGAACGAAGAGCAATATAATGAATATTGCAGTAAGGAGAAATAATATGTTTCCTTATATATCTAATACCATAGAAGATGAAAAGATAATGTTAAAATCCATCGGTGTAGAGTCAGTGCAGGAACTATTTTCAGATATACCTGAGGATGTGAGATTAAATCGAGAGTTAGATATAAACCAATCCATGTCAGAACTGGAAGTGCAAAAGCACATGAAAACTCTTTGGAGTAAAAATAAAAGTACAGAGGAGTTAGTTTGCTTTTTAGGCGCTGGGGTTTATGATCATTATATACCTTCTATAATAAAACATTTAATTTCAAGATCAGAATTTTACACAGCATATACTCCTTATCAACCGGAGATAAGCCAAGGTACTCTTCAGGCTATATTTGAATATCAAACATTAATATGCGATTTAACTGGACTAGATGTGGCAAATGCATCTATGTATGATGGAGCTACAGCTTGCGCTGAGGGGGCTATTATGGCTGTTGAAAGCACAAGACGAAAAACTATAATCGTATCTAAAACCGTGCACCCTGAAATAAGAAAAGTTCTTAATACCTATACAAAATTTAAGGGAATTGAACTAATAGAGGTAGACGAAAAGGATGGAGTTACTGATACTATAAAATTAAATGAGCTTGTAGATAGTAACGTGGCAGGAGTTATAGTTCAAAATCCTAATTTCTTTGGAATAATTGAAGATATGGAAGAGGTTGAAAAGATTACTCATGATAACAAAGCAATGCTAATAATGAGTGTGGATCCTATATCACTTGCCATACTAAAAAGTCCAGGAGAGATAAAAGCAGATATTGTAGTAGGGGAAGGTCAATCTCTTGGAAATCAAATGAATTTTGGCGGGCCGTATTTGGGATTTATGGCAACAACTACAAAACTTATGAGAAAAATACCAGGAAGAATTGTTGGACAGACGGTGGATGTAGATGGAAAAAGAGCATTTGTATTAACACTTCAAGCTAGAGAACAACATATAAGACGGGAGAAGGCAACTTCGAATATATGTTCAAATCAAGCTTTAAATGCATTGATTGCTGCAATTTATCTTACAACTATGGGAAAACAGGGATTAAAAGAAGTGGCATATCAAAGTATGCAAAAGGCACATTATGCTTTTAATGAAATTATTAAACTAGAAAAATACAAGCCGGTATTTAATAAACCTTTTTTTAAGGAATTTGTGATTCAGGCACAGGAAAGTGCTTGTGTTATTAACGATAGACTATTAGATAGTAATATACTTGGTGGATATGATATAGAGAAAAATTACCCGGATCATAAAAATGCTCTACTACTCTGCGTAACAGAAAAAAGGACAAAATCTGAAATTAATGGGCTAATAGCTGCAATGGAGGGTATAAAATGAAAGAGTATAATAAATTAATATTTGAGATCTCAAAACAAGGAAGACAAGGTTATAAATTGCCTGTTTGTGATGTTGAGAGTATAGATATTAGAGAAATGATACCACAGCATTTACTAAGTAAAAAAGATATAAACCTTCCTGAAGTAAGTGAAGTAGATGTTATAAGGCATTTTACTCTATTGTCTAATAAAAATTATGGGGTAGATACAGGATTTTATCCACTTGGTTCTTGTACCATGAAGTATAATCCTAAAGTTAATGAAGATATGGCTTCAATTTCTTCATTTACAGGGATTCATCCTTATCAAAGTGAGAAAACAGTGCAAGGTTCATTACAATTAATGTATGATCTTAGTGGAAAATTAGCTGAAATTTGTGGCATGGATCAGGTTTCACTTCAACCTGCAGCAGGTGCTCATGGAGAGCTTACAGGACTTATGATTATAAAAGATTTTCATGAAAATGCTGGAGATTTTAAAAGGAATAAGATTATAGTACCAGATTCAGCTCATGGTACCAATCCAGCTAGTGCTAATGTAGCAGGCTTTGATATTGTTGAAATTAAATCTGATGAAAAAGGAAACGTAGATTTAGATAGTTTGAGATCTGCATTAAATGAAGAAGTAGCAGGTCTAATGCTCACAAATCCAAACACCTTGGGACTCTTTGATGAGAATATCAAAGAAATATCAAAACTAGTGCATGAAGCTGGTGGGCTTGTATATTATGATGGAGCAAATTTAAATGCCATTATGGGCATGGCAAGGCCTGGAGATATGGGCTTTGATGTGGTTCACATGAACCTTCATAAAACATTTTCAACACCTCATGGTGGTGGTGGTCCAGGAAGTGGACCAGTAGGAGTTAAAAGTGCACTTATACCATATCTACCTGTGCCAATAATAGAAAAAAATGGAGAAAAGTTTACTCTTAATTACGATAAACCACTATCTATTGGAAAGATAAAGAGTTTTTACGGTAATTTCGGAGTGCTTGTTCGTGCATATACTTATATACTCTCAATGGGCGCTGAGGGATTGAAAAAGGCAAGTGAAATGGCAGTGCTTAATGCGAATTATATGAAAAGCAAACTGGAAGACTATTATTATTTACCAATTGATAAAGTATGCAAGCATGAATTTGTTTTAGGCGGGTTAGAAAAGGGACTAAGTGAAGTAACTACCTTAGACATTGCTAAGAGACTTTTAGATTATGGATATCATCCACCTACCATATATTTTCCTCTAATTGTAGATAATGCAATTATGATAGAACCCACGGAAACAGAAAGTCTTGAAACTATGGATGCTTTTATTGAAGCTATGATAAGTATATCAAAGGAAGCAAAAGAAAACCCAGAGTTATTAAAGAATGCTCCATATAATACTGTTGTTAGAAGGCTTGATGAAGTTCGTGCTGCCAGGTATCCAGTTTTAAAATATATTAAACCAATTTAACGACATTTCAGAAGGAGGGGCAGTGATGGAAAAGGATATAATTGTAATTGGGGGTGGGCCAGGGGGGTATGTTGCAGCTATTAGAGCAGCTCAACTTGGTGCCAAGGTTTGTATTATAGAAAAAGCTGAGTTTGGTGGCACCTGTTTAAATAGAGGCTGCATTCCTACAAAGGTACTATATAGAAATGCGGAAATTTTAAATACTTTAAAAAATATTACAGAATTTGGAATAAAAATTGACAAATATACTGTTAGTATAGAAGAAATTCAAAATAGAAAAGACAAAATAGTTAATCAGTTGGTAAGTGGGGTAGAGCAATTATTAAAGGCTAATAACATTGAAGTAATTTTAGGAACGGCGTCTTTAAAAGATAGAAATACAGTTTCTGTTTTACTTAAGAATGGAGAATTAAGAGAAATAACATCGGAAAATATTATTATAGCAACGGGGTCTACTCCATCAATGCCTAATATACCGGGCATAAATCTACCAGGAGTGTTTACTAGTGAAAGTATACTGGGATTTAAAGAAGTGCCTAATAATTTAGCCATTATAGGTGGTGGGGTTATAGGCATGGAATTTGCCGGGATATTCAATGCATTAGGATCAAAGGTAACTGTGATAGAGTTTTTGCCAAGTATTCTTGCCCTGGTGGATACTGATTTAACAAAGAGGCTTAGTGTTTCACTTAAAAGAAAAGGTATGGGTATAAATACCAATACAAAGGTAATTAGTATTGAAAAGAATAATGAAGAACTAATTGTAACTGCAGAAGGTAAAAGTGGAGAAGTAGTGTTTACTGCAGACAAGGTACTGGTATCCGTCGGACGAACACCTATGACTGAGGGACTTAATATTGAAAATTTAGGTGTATTGCTTAATAGGAAGGCTATTGTGGTAGATGAAAATTATGAAACCAACATCCCACAAATATATGCTATTGGCGATGTGAATGGAAAAAGTATGCTTGCACATGCGGCATCACACCAAGGTAAAAAAGTAGCAGAAAAAATTATGGGATTTGCGACGTTAAATTCTAGAGAGATAATCCCAAGTTGCATTTTTGTATTTCCAGAAATCGCAAATGTAGGTATAACAGAAAATGAAGCTAAAGAAAGTGGCATAGAGTATAAAACAAGTAAGTTTTTATTTGGGGCTAATGGTAAAGCATTGGCACTAGGTGAAGGCGAGGGATTAATAAAGGTTATAGCATCACTTGACAATACAATTCTTGGAGTTCATATAATGGGACCCCATGCATCAGATTTAATTCATGAAGGAACTATGGCCATAAACAATAATATGAAGGTAGATAACATCACTAGCATGATACATGCTCATCCAACTTTATCTGAAGCTTTTGAAGAGGCTATATTAGGCTTAAACGGTGAATCTATTCATACAGTGCCTACTAAAAAGAGATAAAAGAAATACAAAAAAATTGACAGTTTATCTGTCAATTTTTTTTTTGTAAGTGGGTAAATAGTGGGGCGGTTAACAACTAATGGCCTAATTATTATATAAATAAGAATTGTATTTTCCCATAGATATCTATTGTTATTATATATATAATATAAGATAGAATTAATAATTATTGTATTATTAAAAATTAGCGAAACTATTTTAGTACATATTATTTGAATAGTTTTAAATTATAAAAATAAAATTAATAATTGGGAATTAAATGGAGGGATAGAAATGAGATTATTATTGACAAATGATGATGGTATAAACGCAAAAGGTATATACGCTCTAGCAAAAGAACTGGAAAAAAATCATGAAGTAATTATCGTAGCACCAGATAATGAGAGAAGTGCCTGCGGGCATTCAATAACGCTTTCAAGACCACTTATTGTAAAAGAAGTCCAGTTAGAAGGATTAGAATCAAAAGCCTTTAGCGTAGATGGAACACCAGCAGATTGTGTAAAAATCGCAATTAATAAGCTGATTGATGGTAAAGTAGATATGGTAGTATCAGGGATTAATAGAGGGTTAAATTTAGGTACGGATGTTCTATATTCTGGTACAGTTTCTGCTGCTATTGAAGCAGCTATTTATAAAGTACCATCTATGGCGATTTCTATGCAAATCAATAAAAATGTTGAAAATTACGAAATGGCTTCAAAATATGCTGGGGAAATATTGATTACAGCAAAAGACAATAACATTAAAAATGATATTGTATTAAATGTAAATATTCCAATGTTAAGCGAGAATGAGATAAAGGGAATTAAAGTATGTAAAATTGGAAGTCGATTGTATAATAATTGCTATATTGGAACTGTTGGAGAAAATAATGAAACTCAGTATGAGATTAAAGGCGAACTAAAAGATATTCATGAGGATGACTCTGATACCTTATATCTTAAGGAGGGTTATGTTACGGTAACTCCACTTCATTATGATTTAACTAATTTTAAAATATTAAAAGATGTAAGTGAGTGGTTTTAATTTTAGCAATACAAATACTGTATTCATATACTATTAATAGGGTTTCTTGAAAAATAATTGTATAAATGCAAAAAAAATTGCTAAATACTTTTATAATATGGTATTATTATACTAAAATTAACAGGGAGTTATATATGGAAAAGGGAATTAAATTGAAATACCTAGGGGGAAAAAAGTGATCAATAAAATATTATCAAAAGAAACTGAAAATACAAGTGATAGGCACAGAATAATAAGTAGTTTCGAAGAAATATTAGATCAATTACCTGAATTATTCGAGGATGAAATTTCATTTACATTAACAGATAAGGAGCGATTTGTTAAGTTCGCACCAAGTGAAAATATGCCTGCCTATTCTGAAGTGGGCAATGCGATTCCAAAGGGTGAAGCACTGAGAGATGTTATGGAAAGTGGCAAAATAAAAGCCTTCACAGTTGACAACTATAATGATATGAGCATTAGAGTAGTTGCAATTCCATTAAAGGATGAGCAGGGTAAAATCATAGGTGCAATATCTTATGGTAAAAATTTAGAAAATAGTCTTAGAGTAACTAAAATGTCTGCGGACTTATCAAATGCAACTGCATCTATATTAAAAGTTGCAAATGGAATTAATAGTGATATACAAAATATCAGAGAAATAAACACCAAGGTTGTTGAAGAAGTAAAAAATACTTCTAATCAATGTAATAATACAGATGAGATAATTAAATTTATTGAGGGCATAGCAAAACAAACGAATCTTCTAGGACTAAATGCCGCTATAGAAGCATCTAGAGCAGGTGAACTTGGAAGAGGGTTTGGTGTAGTAGCATCTGAAATAAGAAAATTATCTGGATCTAGTACTCAATCTATAACTGAAATTAATACCATATTAAAAAGTATTAAGGATTCAGTAGATAAAGTAGAAAAGAGTATTGGCATTTCAATGACTTCCGCTGAAAAACAAGAGGAGGCTATAACTGAAATAGTTCATTCTGTAAAAGAGTTGAATAAGAGTGCAGAGATTTTAGCTGAAATGGCAAGCAGACTGTAAAAATAAAAAAAATGGGGGCGGTTAACAACTTTATATATAAAGTTGTTAACCGCCCCCAACGAATGTTGACAAGAATTAATTAACGTAATATAATATAACATATGAACATCTAATCATACGTTCATATGAATGGAGGAAACTAAATGGTGAAAAAAATAGAGGTTTGTTCATGTTCTACTATACACGAAGATGTGGTTAAAAAAGTTAGAGAATCAATACCACAAGAGGAAACGCTATACAACTTGGCTGATCTTTTTAAAGTTTTTGGGGATAGTACAAGAATTAAGATTCTTTGTGTGTTATTCGAAAGCGAAATGTGTGTTTGTGATATAGCGGCGCTTCTTAATATGACACAATCGGCTATTTCACATCAACTTCGTGTACTTAAAAATGCTAGACTTGTTAAGTATAGACGGGAAGGTAAGGTTGTGTTCTATTCCTTAGATGATGAACATGTTAAACAAATTTTTGAAAAGGGACTTATACACATAAAAGAATTAAAATAATACCCTATACTATAAAGAAAATACAGGATAAAAAGCAAGTAAAAAAATTTGGAAGAGGGGGATGAAATGGACACTATAATAAAAAGAGAATTCATTTTAGAAGGTCTGGGTTGTGCTAGTTGTGCCAGCAAAATGGAAGTGAATTGTAGAAAAATAGATGGAGTTGTTGATGCAAATATAAATTTTATTAGTAAAAAATTAGTAATCCAATTTCAAAACGAAGATAAAATATCAATGATTTTAGAAGAAATTAAAAAAATAGTTACTAGGATAGAACCTAATGTTGTTCTTATATCAAACAACGCAAATACAATTAAACATGGGGAAAAAGGTCATAATCACAACCATAGCCAAGTGGAGATAGGAAATAATAGAAATAAAATTATAGCTTTCTCTATAGGTGTAGTAATTTTTGCCATAGCAGTTGTGTTTAAATTAGGATACTGGGTTGAATTTTCATTGTTCCTTATAAGCTATTTATTAATTGGTGGAGAAGTGCTTTTGACAGCTGTAAAAAATATATTAAGAGGGCAAGTCTTTGATGAAAATTTCTTAATGGCACTGGCTACAGTGGGAGCGTTTTCTATCGGACAATTTCCAGAAGGCGTTGGGGTTATGCTTTTTTATCAAGTAGGAGAATTTTTTCAAGATGTAGCTGTAAATAAATCAAGAAAATCTATATCTGCACTTATGGATATAAGGCCAGATTATGCGAATAAAAAATTTGAAGGTAAAATTATGAAAGTGGATCCGGAGGGGGTACACATCGGAGATATTATAATAGTAAAGCCGGGAGAAAAAGTACCACTAGATGGCATTGTTATAGAGGGCAAGTCGCTTATAGATACAGCTGCCTTAACCGGTGAATCAGTTCCAAGGCAGGTTGCGCATGGGGATGAAATTTACGCTGGCTGTATAAATAAAAATGGACTAATAACTATAGAAGTTAAAAAAGAATTTGGAGAATCTACTTTAGCAAAAATTTTAGAGTTAGTGCAAAATGCAAGCAGTAAAAAAGCACCAACTGAAAAATTTATAACTAAATTTGCAAGATATTACACACCTATCGTAGTGATAAGTGCAATAATACTTGCAATACTTCCACCTTTATTAATACCTGGTGCTACATTTTCTGAGTGGATATATAGAGCATTGGTATTTTTAGTAGTGTCTTGCCCTTGCGCCTTGGTGATATCTATTCCACTTGGATTTTTTGGAGGAATAGGTGGTGCATCTAAAAGCGGAATTTTGGTTAAAGGTGGGAACTATTTGGAGGCATTGAATAGTGTTGAAGTAGTGGTTTTTGACAAGACAGGAACATTAACTAAAGGAGTATTTAAAGTTACAGAAATAAACGTAGAAAGTGAAATAAGTAAAGATGAATTATTAGAATATGCAGCTTATGCAGAAAGCAATTCTAATCATCCTATTGCAACATCCATATTAAAGGCTTATGGGAAAAATATATGTAAAGAAGATATTAAAGACGTGTTGGAAGTAGCTGGAAAAGGTATTAGTTCTATGGTAAAAGGAAAACATGTGCTAGTGGGTAATTCAAAGTTAATGGATAGTGAGAGAATTTCCTATAGTAAGGTTGGAAATGTAGGTACTGTAATATATCTAGCTATAGACAAGAAATATGCAGGTAGTATTATAATTTCTGATGAGATAAAAGAAGATTCTTTAAAAGCAATAGCTGGTTTAAAATCCATGGGCGTTAAGAAAATAGTAATGCTTACAGGTGATAACAAGGATATAGGGTCGAGTATTGGAAAAATACTCGGGGTAGATGAAGTTTACTCAGAATTACTTCCACACGAAAAGGTTGAGAAGTTAGAAATGCTACAAAAGGAAAAGTCAGCAAAAGGTAAGATAGTATTTGTAGGCGACGGAGTTAATGATGCTCCAGTGCTTGCAAGGGCAGATGTAGGAATAGCCATGGGGGGAGTGGGAGCTGATGCTGCAATAGAGGCGGCAGATGTAGTAATAATGACTGATGAACCTTCAAAAGTCGCGGATGCTATTGTTATTGCTAGAAGAACAAAGAGGATTGTTATGCAAAACATTATTTTTGCACTAAGTATAAAAATAATTATTTTGGTATTGGCGATTTTTGGAATATCAACCATGTGGGAAGCTGTTTTTGGAGACGTAGGAGTTGCCATAATTGCGGTGCTAAATTCTATGAGGGCCATGAAAGTCCGAAACTAACACAAAAAAAGTTTGTAAATACCCCCTAGATTAAATTGAAAAAATTAATTAAGGGGGCATTTTTACTATGGTCAGAACTTATTTCAAAATCTTATATTAAAGAATCTCCTGTGTCGCTGCAATTGAGGACTTCAGTAATGTTGTTAAATAAAAAGAAAATTATTTGCAAAAAGTATTGATTATATAAAAAAAATATAGTATTATATACTTAATTGAATATGTATATAGCGTGTAACCGATTAAATTCGGGCAAAAGCTGAAAAGGATAATATTATTATCCTTTTCGGCTTTTTTTTTACTATATAGGAAAAAGCTTGCGGATAACGTATACATGCTAGAGCTTGTCACTTTTGCCACTTGCCACGTGGATGGCACTACCTAATACTTTACAGTGAATTTAGGGATGTAAAAATCCTTAAAATAAATTTTCAAAAAAATAGGGGGAGGAATTTTATTATGATGAAGTATTTACAAAAATTAGGTAAATCATTAATGCTTCCAGTAGCTTGTCTGCCTGTTGCAAGTATTTTGATGGGGGTTGGTTATTGGATTGATCCTACTGGATGGGGAGCAAACAGTGTAGCTGCAGCTTTTTTAATAAAAGCAGGTGCTGCGCTAATTGATAACATGGGGATTTTATTTGCAATTGGTGTGGCTGTTGGAATGTCGGATGATAATGATGGTACGGCTGGTCTTGCAGGTCTGGTTTCCTGGCTCATGATTACAACGTTATTATCTTCAGGATCTGTTGCAATGTTCAAAGGAATTGATGTTAAAGAAGTAGCAGCGGCATTTAGCAAGACACAAACACAATTTATCGGTATTTTAGCAGGATTAATTGGTGCTAGTTGCTATAATAGATTTAAAGGAACTAAATTACCAGATGCATTGGGATTCTTTAGTGGAAAAAGAAGTGTTGCTATTGTAACTGCAGGAGCTTCAGTTCTTGCATCTATAATATTATTCTTTGTATGGCCACTTGTGTATGGAGGACTTGTAGCTTTCGGTAAATCGATTATATCTACAGGTGCAGTTGGTGCTGGTATCTATGCATTCTTAAATAGACTATTATTACCACTTGGTCTTCACCATGCGTTGAACTCAGTATTTTGGTTTGATGTAGCTGGAATCAACGATCTTGGTAATTTTTGGTCAGGAAAAGGAGTGCAAGGGGTAACTGGTATGTATATGACTGGATTCTTCCCTGTAATGATGTTTGGTTTACCAGCTGGAGCATTGGCTATGTATCACACAGCTAAAGACAATAAAAAGAAAGTTGTATATGGTTTACTATTAGCAGGAGCAATATCTTCTTTCTTCACTGGCGTTACGGAACCATTAGAATTTGCTTTCATGTTTTTAGCTCCAGTTCTATTTTTAATTCATGCTGGTTTAACTGGTGTTTCTGCAATTGTATGTACATTATTACCAGTAAGAGCAGGATTTAACTTTAGCGCAGGTTTTGTAGATTGGTTCTTAAGCTTTAAGGCCCCTATGGCAGAAAATCCACTTCTGTTAATTCCAATTGGACTAGTATTTGGTGTTATATACTATGTTGTATTCCGTTTTGCAATTACAAAGTTTGATTTAAAAACACCAGGTAGAGAAGAAGATGATAAAGAGGCAGAAATGAATGTAAAACTTGCAAATAATGATTTTACACAAATAGCGTCTATTATCTTAAAAGGTGTTGGTGGAAAAGAAAATGTAGTATCTATTGATAATTGCGTAACTAGATTACGTTTAGAAATTAAAGATCAGGCAGTTGTAAATGAAAAAATCATTAAATCTGCAGGTGTAGCAGGAATAATTAGACCTGGTAAAAAAAGTTTACAAGTTATTGTAGGGCTACAAGTACAATTTGTAGCAGATGAGTTTAAAAAATTATGTAAGTAAAAATAATAAAATAATCTCAGAGTATTAAAATAAGTTTAAATAACCTCCATAAGTAAAAATACTTATGGAGGTTATTTTATATATTAAATTAGGAGGCACTTCTAAATTTTTCTATATGCACTGCAATGTAAGCAACTTCATTTTCTACAACAGTTATATTCATTTGCTCTTCTATAAGTTTACAAACCTTTTCAGCTAAAAAATATGATTCATTATATTGTTCTTTGATTATGTTAAATAATTCATTCTTAATTGGAGTATTGTTAAGTAGCCTCTCAATAGCAAAGCGAATATGAGTTATAAACCTTACATAATCAATTGATCGTGTGTCAATTTGTAAATCTAAGCTATCTTCTATAAGTTCTATAATTGAATTAGATAAGAAAGTATATTTTATGGTGTTTGACAACTTGCCATTATTTCTTGCTGAATGAATGTGTAGTGTGATAAAACCTATTTCACCATCTGGAATTGTTATATTCATCTTTTTTTCAAGCATAGAAACAGCTTTTTTAGCTATTTCGAATTCTCTTTTATAGAGAGTCTCGGTTTCAATCAAAAATGGATTTTCAATTTCATCCTTTTGTTTAAGGCGCTTTAAGGTAAAAGCAATATGGTCAGTAAGCGAGATATGTATCTTTTCATTTAGCTCTTCATTAAGTTCTTTGGATATCATAAATATTATTTCTTCGCATAGACCAATTAGTTCATCATCAATAGTAGTTACAAGTTCTTTAAAATTATTAAAATTAGTCTTATCGTCCAAAGAAAAAATTTTATCTATTTTTGTATCATCAGAGAGTATATCACCTAAATGTCTGCCAAAACCTAATCCATTTCCAAATAGTATTTTTTCTTTCTTTTTATGTGTTACTAAGAGAACATTGTTATTGAATACCTTTTGTATTACATATTCATTTTTAAATAGGAAACTCATAAAGATTATACCTCCTGTTTTTTACTAAAATAGATAATTTATAATTATTAATATATTTATGTATAGTGAAAGAAAGAATACATTTTTATTTATTATTTTAAATAGGTTGTAAAATAAATAGATATGAAATATAATTGGTATATACAACATGACAACATAACAATATAATAACATATGAAATATGATTATGTATACAAAAATTTATTGTTAACTTAGGAGGTAAGATTTTGAAAAAAGTATCAAAGGATAACCCTATACCACTTCATTATCAGATAAAAGAAATACTACAAGAAATGATAGAAAATGAAGAGTTGAGGCCAGGACAATTAATTCCAACAGAAAGGGAACTTTGCGAAATTCAAGGGGTTAGCAGAATGACCATAAATAAGGCAATTATGTCATTAGTAAATGAAGGGTTAGTTTATAGAGAGCAGGGAAAAGGAACATTTGTCTCTATTGCAAAGGTTAATCATGAGATATCAGAGCTTAAAGGATTTACTGAACAAATGAAAGAAAATGGTGTAATATCAAAAACTAAAATATTATCATTTAAGGTTATAGAAGCAACGAAAAAATATAGACTTGAACTTAAAATGCCTGAAGAAGAAAATAAAATAATTGAAATCAAAAGGCTTAGATTTAGCGATGAGCAACCCGTTGCCATTGAAACAGCCTGGCTCCCCTATTATTTGTTTGAAGGAATGACTAAAGATATGATTGAAAACAAATCATTATATAAGATTTTTTGTGAAAAGTATGGATATCGCCCGGACAAAGCAAAACAAACAATTGAGCCCACAATGCTTAATGAGTATGAGAGTAAGCTCCTGAATCAAGAAATGTCAGCTTTGGCATTAATATTTAGACGAACCACCTATTTAGAAAATCAAACGCCTATTGAGTATACTAAGGCTATATATAGAAGTGATAAGTATAAATATCAAATAAATTTAAAATAATACAAAAATAATGGGAACTGTTATTTACATAATGATCTACAGAGGGAGGCTTTTATGCAAAAGAGTAATGGGATTGAACTGAATTTAGATAAACTAAGTACCTATGAAATTCTTAAAAAGGTAAATGATGAGGATAGAAAAGTAGCAGAAGCTATTGAAAAACAGTTGTGTAATATAGAAAAAGCTGTTGATTTAATTGTTGAAAGTTTTGAAGATGGGGGTAGGCTTTTTTATATTGGAAGTGGTACAAGTGGAAAATTAGGAGTAATGGATGCATCAGAATGTCCTCCTACCTTTGGAGTTTCAGATACTATGGTTCATGGAATCATTTCTGGAGGAGCGGAAGCCTTAAGCGGATGGCTTGAACATACAGAGGACGATCCAGAACTGGCTATTAAAGATTTGAAAATGGTAAACATAAGTAAAAAAGATGTTTTAGTGGGTGTAACAGCAAGTGGGAATACTCCATACGTGCTGCGAGCTATGGAATATGGAAAAACGGCGGGCTGCAAAACCATAGCACTTATGTGCAGTGCAAAGGGAAAAATAAAAGATATATGCGGTATTACCATAGCAATAGAGGTTGGACCAGAAGTAATACTAGGGTCTACTAGAATGAAAGCTGGAACTGCACAAAAGATGGTTTTAAACATGTTAAGTACTGTAGCCATGATTAAAATGGGTAAAACCTATGCTAATTTAATGGTTAATGTACGACCTATTAACAAAAAGCTACAAGCTAGAGTACGGGAAATAGTGAAAATTGCCACAGATGCCAATGATGCTATTGTAAATGAAACTTTAGAAATTTGTGAATATGATCCTAAAGTTTGCATTGTTAAAATTAAGAGCGATGTCACCGTTGAAAAAGCAAAACAAGCATTAGATAAGAGTAGTGGAAATGTAGCTAAGGCATTAGAGCTATTATTGTAGATAGATGAATGTAAATAGCAAATCAAAGATTCTCAGGATATTTGTTTTAGCCTGGAATTTTAATATATGATGGGGTGATGAAATTAAAGCTATAGTTAATGGAAAACTTATAATGAAAGATAGAGTAATACAGGATAGTGTAATAATTTTTGAAAAACAAATTACTAATATTATAACTGAGGAAAGATTCCTAAAGTATAAAAAGGAGTATAAAGAAGAGATAGAAGTAATTGATGCTAAGGGGAAATATGTTTCACCGGGTTTTATTGATATTCATATTCATGGCTCTGGAGGATATGATGCTATGGATGCAACGTCAGAGGCCTTAAGAGCTATAAGTGCTACAATAGCAGCAAATGGGGTAACATCATATTTGCCAACTACGATGACTATGGGTCGTGATAGTATATATAATGCATTAGATGCTATAAGAGAAGCAATGACAACAGAAAGTGAAGGAGCAAAGATTTTAGGGGCACATATGGAGGGACCTTTTATAAATGAAAAGTATAAAGGAGCTCAGAAGTCAGATAATATTATAGAACCAAATTATGATATTATCGTGGACTATTTAGATGTAATTAAAATTATAACTTTGGCACCAGAAAAAGATAAGAATTATGATTTTATAAAAAAGGTGAAAAGTAATTCTGAAATCACCTTGTCCATAGGTCATTCAGATGCAAGCTATGAAGAGGCGATTAACGCTATTGAACATGGAATAACCCATGCAACTCATACATTCAATGCTATGACTCCATTGAATCATAGGAAACCAGGTATTGTAGGGGCAATTTTTACAAGCGATATTACTTGTGAACTAATTGCGGATATGATACATACCCATAGGGCAATTTTCAATATACTTATAAATGCAAAGCAAAAGGATAAAATTGTACTTATAACAGATTCTATGAGAGCTGGATGCATGAAATGTGGAGCCTATGATCTTGGTGGACAGAAAGTAATAGTTGAAAATGGAGCCGCAAGACTTCAAGATGGTACTTTGGCAGGAAGCGTGTTAACGCTAAATAAGGCTGTGAAAAATATGATGAAGCACAGCAATTTAGAAATTTATGAGGCAGTAGCAATGGCCTCAAACATTCCAGCAAAGGTTATTCATTTGGATAAGCAAAAGGGCAGTTTAGTTGTGGGCCAAGACGCAGATATAATTATTTTTGATGATGACATAGATGTGTGCTTAACAATAGTTGAAGGAAAAATAGTGTTCCAAACTCAAGAGTAATATTTTGAGTATTATTATGAGGTGGTGCAAATATGAGAATAATAGTAGTAGATAATTATGAGGAAATGAGTAAAAAAGCTGCAATGATGATTGCAAGTCAAGTAATGTTAAAGCCAAATAGTGTATTAGGCCTTGCAACTGGAGATACTCCACTTGGAATGTATGAGGAATTAATAAAATTGTATGGCAAAAATGAAGTGGATTTTAAAGAGGTTAAAACCTTTAACTTGGATGAATATTATGGACTTAATAGAGAAAATCCTGAAAGTTATTATAATTATATGATTATTAATTTATTTAAGCATATAAATATAAATATGGCAAATGTTAATGTGCTAAGTGGTATGACAATGAATGTTGAGGCCGAATGCTTGGACTATGAGAATAAGATAAAACAAGCTGACGGCATAGATATGCAAGTGCTGGGTATAGGTGGAAATGGACACATAGGATTTAATGAACCAGATGTAAATTTTGAGGCACAAACTCACTTAGTTAATCTTGATGAGCAAACCATAGAAGCTAATTCTAGGTTTTTTGAGTCTGTGGAGGATGTACCAGTAAAAGCCATAAGTATGGGAATAAAGACAATAATGAACTCTAAGAAAATCATTCTACTTGCTAATGGAATAAGCAAGGCAGAAGCAATAGAAAGGGCAGTGAAAGGGAAAATAAGTCCTAAAGTACCAGCTTCCATTCTGCAACTACATAATGATGTAACATTAATTTTAGATAGTGAAGCAGCCAGTCTTTTATAATACAAAACACAATCTAGACAATGAACTGCCTCCTGTCTCCTAGACAGGAGGCAGTTCATTGTTAAAGTAGTGCAGAGATGTTTTGTTTATTTATATGTGTCTTATGTGGCTATTAATTTAAAGCTATTAACGGGGTTATTATCGTATAACAAACTAAAACAATAAGTGATTATATCACTTCTTTTAATGATTCCTATAAAAATATCATTGTCATCTACAACGGGAACAAAATTTTGATCTTTTGCTAAAGAAATTAGACTTTCTATATCTGAATTAATTGTTACTGCTGTGTTGCAGATATGCATGGGAATATCTTTAATTAAAATTTTACTTGTATCTTTAAAACTTAAATTTGGAGTATTCTTTAATTTCCATAATAAATCACCTTCAGTTAAAGTACCCACATAGTTGCCATGTTCATTTATTAAGGGCACAGAAGCATATCTATGGTACTCCATTCGTTCTAATGCTTGCCTCATTGTGGAGGTTGGTTTTTCATAAACAACTTCATTTTTAGGCGTAAGAAAAAATGCTATGTTCATATTTTATCCATCCTTTAAAAAGTTTATTTTACCAATTAGCTTACAGTTTTATTATATCATGTTTTTTTTTATTTGTGGACGTATAATCTATTAAAATTCAAGCAATTTAATAAAGGATTTGTAAACTGGTTATAAAAAATTTAATAATGGACTTTATATGAATTTTAGTCTAAAATACTAAAATAACATATTAAAATAACAAATATACCCTAACAATGAGGTATAATGTTAGTGAGGAAGTATATGAATAATAAGTGTAGAAGCAAACCGTATTGGAACAACATATCATTTGTGATTTTATGGAGGTTAGAATGAGTAGAATTTCAGCATATTCAAGAAATATATGGACAATAAAAGGATTAATAACAACCGGGATATTTTTAATAATTGCTGTGGGATTAAATATATCTTTAGAATTTAATGTTTCATGGAAATATCTAATAACTTGGGGTATATATGCAGTAACGCTAATATTTTTACTGGATTCATTATTTATTTCAAAATATAGATATAAAAAATATAGATACGAAATGGACAGAGCAAAAGTTATTTTAAGATATGGAGTAGTAAATGAAAAAAATTTAGTTATTCCAATGAAAATGGTTAATCATGTAGATATAAAGCAAGGGTTATTACTAAAAAAATATAAGCTTGTAAATTTAATGCTGCATACTGCTGGAGGCTACTATGTAATTCCCTATTTGGATATTGAAGTAGGAAAGAGAGCTAAGCTAAGTATTGAAAAAATTATTCAGGAGAGAAGTATATGAGAGAATTAAAAAATAAAGACGAAAATGAAATAGACGAGTGTATCAAAGAATTTATTATACCTTTTAAGGATTTATTTATAATGGGAACTATATATAGTGTTGTCTTAATAGGATTACCTATAATTATAGCTTTATATTTTAATATGGGAGCTATAATAATTTTTAGTATGCTATTTATTTCATGGATAATATGTACTACTGTAACTTTAATGAAATCTTATAATTTTACAATTATAAGGTATGGAAATAACATTAAACTATCTTATGGGCTATTCCATAAAAAACAATCAAATATCCCAGTAAGTCAAATTCAAAGTTTAATAATAGTAGAGGGGCTTATTAAAAAGCCATTAGGGTATTTTTCATTAAAAGTGGAAACACAAGATTATAGAAAAGACAAAGGCAAAAGTATAGTGATTTGCCCTATAGTCAAAAGTAAAGTGCTTAGTAAGTTTTTTGAAGATATTTTGCCTGAAATGAATATAAATTACAACCTGAGAAATTCTCCACAAAAGGCCTTAAGTGGATTTCTATTAGTTAAATTATTGGAGGGACTTACAATAATAGCGCTAATAGCTATGTTTGTTCCTTATGGATATTATATTTTTTTACTAGTACCTATTTTATTTGTGTGGCATAATATAAGATTTAAGGATAATGGTTTATACTACGGTAATGATTTTGTTGTTATGAGGTTTAGAAAGTTAAATCGGAAAACAGTTATAATTTTTAAAGAATGTATTCAGTCTTTTGAAAAGAAGCAGAACATTTTTCAAAAGAGAAAGTCTATTGCAAACTATAAAGTAACTATAGCTGTAGGTGGGTTAGGTAAATCATATGCGGTTGGACACATTGGTGAAAATATTTTTTGTTAAGGATGCCTTTATAGAAAGGTTAAGGAGTGAGGTTTATGGCTTTTTCAGCTATTGAAGAATACAAAAAGGCAAGTAAGTCAGGTAAACTTAGATATTATATGGATATATCAAAAGGCTATTCAGGACATATATTATCCTTAGATAGTATTCTGAAAAAAGTAGACATAGTAGCGGAAATTCCCATAGGAATAAAGAGTATTCCATTAAAAAAGATAATAGGAACTTATTTTTACACACGGAGTAGGGATTTTGCTATGAATTTTCTTCCTCTGGCTAATGAAGAAAGTGAATTCTCTTCGAAATGGCAAGCGGTTTATGCTCATCATATTAATGATGGAATAACTGACCCAATAAAAATATATGAGTATATGAACGAATTCTATGTTATGGAGGGAAATAAACGGGTAAGTGTTTTAAAATATGTAGATGCTTATGCTATAGAAGGAGAAATTACAAGGCTCGTTCCCAAAAGAGATGAGAACAACTTAAGTAACACAATATATTATGAGTTTTTAGACTTTAATAATAATACTGGCATAAATTCTATTTGGTTTACAAATGAAGGTAGTTTCCCATTACTTTTTAAGTATTTAGATGATTATAACCCAAATCTTCAATGGTTTTCAAATAAATACGATCATTTTATAAAAAATGTTTATTCACCCTTTAGGAACACCTTTTATGAATTAGGTGGAAATAAATTAGATATTACCACTGGAGATGCATTTCTAGAGTATATAAAAATATATGGAATTTCAGATGAATTTGTAGAAATAAAGAGGAAATTAAGAGTTGAGAAATTCTTAACTGAACTTAAAATAATGTCAAAAAATAATACAGTAGATATTCAAACAGAGCCCTTTGATGTGCGTAAAAAAAATGTGCTTACATCATTTACAAATTTAGTAGCCCCACCTAAAAAATTAAGAGTGGCTTTTGTTTTTGAAAAAACTATTGATACCTCTGGTTGGAGTTATGTTCATAATTTAGGGAGAATGTACGCCCAGAAACAATTAGGCAATGAAATTGAAACTGTAGTTATAGATAATTTTCAAAATGATGGTGATAGCTATGAAAGATTAAGTGAATTATGTGAAGAAAATTATGATATTATATTTACTACATGTTCATATTATCTCAATATAACTCTGAGAGCAGCTTTAAAATATGATAACATTAAGTTTTTCAACTGCTCTCCAGTAAAGGCTTTTAGAAATGTAAGTACCTATTTTGGAAGGTCTCATGAACCAAGATTTCTAATGGGCCTTATTGCAGGTACAATTACGAAATCAAACATTATAGGATATATAGATATTTACAATGAAACAGAGATTATAACAGGAATTAATGCTTTTGCGTTAGGTGTTAAAACAGTAAATCCTAATGCCAAAGTTATAATTTCTTGGCTTAATGAAACAGGGGATGTAAATCACTCCAAAGAATTAATTCAAGAACTTAAGAAGTGTGGAGCGGATCTTATAA
This sequence comes from uncultured Clostridium sp., assembly GCA_964467165.1. Classification (GTDB taxonomy): domain Bacteria; phylum Bacillota; class Clostridia; order Clostridiales; family Clostridiaceae; genus Clostridium_AD. Next base: position 48,499 of record CAYXOL010000003.1, on the reverse strand, counting down.
TGCAAAATGATCTAATTGCACTAGGTAAGGGGTCAAGAGACTTTGGATTATATTCTATAAAATATAGCGAAAGTGAAGAAAAATGGATACCAGAAATAAATTATGGTTTAATTACATGGGATTGGGGAGAGTTTTACGAGAAAATACTTAGAAATATAGTAAATGGTAGCTTTAAGGGTATATTTAGCACGCAGTCTAAACGTGTAAGTTTTTGGTGGGGAATGGACTCAGGCCTTGTAGATATTATATATTCAAAACATAATGTGCCAATCCAAACTCAAAAATTAGTTGATATAATGCGAGAACTAATTATTGAAAACAGATTTCATACTTTTGCAGGCCCGGTGCTGGATAGCTTTGGTGAAATCAGGATAAAGGATGGAGACATAGGAAACTATGAGGATATGCTATATATGGATTGGTTTGTAGATAATGTTGTAGGAGAACTTCCAAGCGTGGAAGAATAGAAGCTCAAAAGATAAGTAGGTGATTAAAATTAAAGTGTTATTAGTATCTGATATTGAAGACAGTTATATTTGGGATCACTTCGATTATGAAAGATTTAGTGAAATTGAACTGGTAATATCCTGTGGAGATTTAAAAGCAGAATATCTAGAATATATAGCTGATATGATTAAAGCACCAGTAATTTATGTTAATGGCAATCATGATGCGGGGTACTTAGAAAAACCACCAGGTGGATGTATCCCCATTGACGATAAGATTTTTGTATATAAAAATCTTAGAATACTAGGGATTGGAGGATCTATTGATTATAATAAAGGTCCTTTTCAGTATTCACAAAAGGAAATGCAAAAGAGAGTCGGAAAATTAAGGATGACTTTATGGAGGAATAAGGGATTTGATATATTGGTAACCCATTCACCGGCAAAAGGACTAGGGGATGGAAAAGATCCTTGTCATAGGGGTTTTGAAGTCTTTATTGATGTGCTAAAAAAATATTCTCCAAAATATTTTTTTTATGGTCACCAGCATTTGGAGTATGGAAAAGGTGAAAGAAAAATGATTTATAACACAACTACAATTATTAATGCCTTTAAATATTACATTGTTGATATATAAAAAACACCAGGGTAATAATTTACCTAGGTGTTTTTTATATTTTATTATAGGGCTTAGTTTACGAAGTAACGGATATTTTCTTTTTCTTGAGAAAATCCCATTTAGTTTCTGTTGTTATAATTGCTATAAATATAGTTAAGCAACCTATAATCATTTTTGAAGTAAATATTTCATTAAGCATTAGAACAGATAAAATGGAACCAAAAACTGATTCTAAACATAGAATAATTGCGGCATGGGTGGAAGTGGTATATTTCTGGGCTACATTTTGCACCATAAATGCAAGCATTGTACTGAAAATTGATAAATAACCAATTGCAAATATTGTATCTGAATTCAAATGCGTTGGCATTGGTTCAAAAATTAAAGCAGCTATAAGTGAGAAAATAGCTGCAGACCCTAGTTGAATTATTACAAGGGTTATAGCACCAACTTTTTCCGTGAAAAATCCCACAGAAACAATATGAGCTGCGAAAAATACTGCACATATTAATGTTAAACCATCACCAAGATTAATACCTATACCTCCATCTAGTGTGAGCATTCCTATTCCTACAAAACATAGAAACGCAGAGGCTAATGAGTAGCTATCTGGTTTCTTTTTGCTAATTGCCCAATAAAGAAAGGGTACAATAACTACATTAGTTCCAGTTAAAAAGGCATTTTTACCAGCAGTAGTATATTTCATACCAATAGTCTGAGCAGCAAAGCCTAAAAACAAGAGAAGTCCTACCAAAGTTCCTACAGCAAGCTGATTTTTAGTAATATGCTTAATTTTTTTTCTGAAAAATAATAGCATAATAATTGTAGAAATACTAAAACGCATAGCCATAATATAAAAAGGCGAAATACTATCTAAAGCACCTTTTACAGCTATAAAACCTCCCCCCCAAACTAATGCCACTAGTAGCAAAGACATATCAGCGAGAATACTCTTTTTTTTATCAATATTTATCATTATTAGCACTCCTTTAACAGATCAGGCATCTTTGCCTTGTTATTTTTGCAAAATAATAAGTTGATTTTTAAAAATTATGGTAAAAGTTCCGTAATAAATATATTTTTTTCATAGTTTAAATCTATAAAATTTGAATCAATAGATATAAGTGGTCTAGAAATATTATTTGTGTCTATTTTAATTATTTTTCCTACAGAACCATTACTAAGTTTAACCATTTCTCCAGTGTAGTAATTTGCCATTTGTGCTATAAAGGTAGTGAGATAATTATAATCAAATAACCCCATACAATCATGTTGCATAATTTCTAAGACCACAAAGGGATTTTGTTTTTTGCTATAAACTTTGTCAGAAGTCATAGCATCAAACATATCAACTATTCCAATTATCTTTGCAAAGACATTTATTTTATCTTCCTTTAAATGTAGTGGATACCCCGAACCATCTAAACGCTCATGATGCATTAGAACTCCTAAACCTACAGATTCATCTAAATAAGGAATCGTTCGTACAAGTTCATAAGAATAAATGGAGTGTTTTTTAATTTCTTCAAATTCTAATTTTGTAAGTTTTGAAGGCTTATTTAATATAGTTTGCTTAATTGTTGTTTTACCTATGTCATGAAGAAAAGCGGAATAAGTCAAAAGTGTTAAATCTTTTTCGGAAAAATTAAGCCATTTACCTAACATGGAACTTAAAATCGCAACGTTTACACAATGCCGGATGAGATATTCATCAATATGCCTAGAATTTGTTACACTTTTTAAAATAGAATCATAATCAGTAAGGTTATTTAAAATTTCTTTAGACATAGTTCTTACTTCACTTAAATCTAATTCTGACCCTTTTTTTAGATTAGTTAAAAAAAGTTCCATGCGATTTGAAAAATGGTTTAAGGTGTTTTCAGTTTGGATTAAATTTTCTTGTCTTAAATTTGAGGAAGTAGGAACTATAGGTCCTTCATCAGAGGTATAAATATTTATAGTGCCTGATGGATAAAATTCTAGTATTTTTTTTATCATGGTACTATTCAATGCAACTTCTTTTGCAACTAAAGTTAAGCCATTCAGTACTAGATCGTCAGACAGAATCATACTTGGTTTTAACTCGTAAATGCTTATATTTTTAACCTTTAGTTTCATGGATTCATCCCCTTTAAAATATATTCATAAACTCCGTGATATAATTCAAATTTTATTACATAAATTTAATAATCATATGATTTTATTTTACCATAAAAGATTAAGTTAACCTAAAGGAATGTTTTTAATTATTTATAAATATGTATTAAATCAGGTAAAGTGTAAACAATATTAGAAGAAATGTATTTTTTAATATACTAAAGAGGTGATTAACATGGCTAAAAAAGGTGGAGAAAAAAAATCAGGGTCAAAGGACACAAAAGATAAGACTCAGAAAAAGAATCAAAAGGGAAATACCGTAGGATAATAAATATGTTAATTAAAAGAATAAGTTAACACAAATGATAAATCATTTTGTTAGCTTATTTTATTTTACAGAAAATTGTATACAACTATTTAATAAAATTATATACTGTTTATGGAATGTTAGAAATTATTAATATTTTAATAAGGAGAAGGTATGAAATTACATAATAAGTTTTTAATGGGAGTGGGCTGGGCAATTGCAATTTTTATAATAATATTAGTGTTTTTATCAAACAGCATATTATTAAGTGGTTTTAGAACAATAGAGGAAAATAGTATTATTAGGGATGTGAAAAGAGTTAATAATACCATAAATAGAGAAGTAGAAAATGTAAGTGCTTTTATAAAAGATTATTCATCATGGGATGATTCATTTGATTTTTCAAAAAACAAAAATGAAGAATATGTTTCTTCGAATTTTGGTAACCTTTCATCATTTAAAACCTTTGAAATTAATTTTATGATTTATACAGATAAATACGGGAAAATAATACTTAGTAAGGGATATAATTTTAATACGGATAAACAGGAAGATATTTCTGAAAAAATACAAGAGGAAATTTTACGTAAAGTTGAGAAATTATTTATAGCGAAACGTTCTCAAAGTTTTAGTGGAGTTTGTGAAATAAATAATACACCTGCCATACTTGTTACAGAACCCATAACAACTTCAGATGGTACATTAGAATCTGGAGGTCATATTATTTCTGGCAGGTACTTAGATGCGCTGCAAATATCTGAAATTGGTTTAAGTGTTAGGGCTAATTTTAGTATGGAGAAATATAATAAAGTATTAGAGAGTAAGAAAGATATAATATGGAATGATGAGGAAGCAGTTGAAAATATTAATGGTAACTCAGCAATAGGGTACAAAGTATTGCATGATATAGAACATAATCCATATTTAGTTATTAAGGTAAATGAATTTAGGGAAATACATAGTCAAGCTATAAAGAGTATAACGTATTTTGTTATTATATTTATTATTCTAAATTTCATTTTTTTTGGGGTAGCATTAGTTTATTTAAATAAAGTGGTAGCAAGTAGAATAATGAAAATGAATACAATAATACATAAGATAAGTGACACAAAAGATTTAACTATAAAAATGAAAATCTCTGGGAATGATGAAATAGCTTCACTAGCTATAGGAATAAACAATATGCTTGGTGAGCTAGAAAAGTATAGCCAGAAAAACCTGGAACTCGCCAATAGAGATGCACTAACTGGACTTGCCAATAGAAAAATGATTATGGAAATCATAAACATAACTTTAGACAAAAAGAAAAAAAATGGTGGTAAATTTGCTATATTATTTATAGATTTAGATGATTTTAAAAGAGTTAATGACAGTTTAGGGCATCATGCAGGGGATGTTTTGATTCAAAAGGTGGCAGCACGCATTAGTAATGTTGTAGGTTCTTCAGATATAGTGTCACGAATTGGTGGAGATGAGTTTATTATACTACTAAACCATATAGATTCAGCAGGAGAGGCGGAGAGCCTAGCTCTTCGTATAAAAAATGTACTAAAGGAATCATTTATATATATGGATAATGAACTTTATACTACAGTTAGTATAGGAATAAGCATGTATCCACAGCATGGGGAGGATATTTCTAGTTTGATGAAAAATTCTGATATTGCTATGTATGAAGCTAAAAGAAATGGAGGCAACTGTTACAGCGTGTATTCTGGAAATATGAATGTGGCAGGACTCACTAATCTTATTTTAGAGAGTAATTTATATAAATCCCTTGAAAAAAAAGAGATGATGGTATATTATCAAGCAATTACTCATGTGAAAAATAAAAAAATAATTGGCTTTGAGGCGTTGATTAGATGGAATCGAGATAACAAGATAATACCGCCATCGGATTTTATTCCTATGGCTGAAAATAATGGGTATATTATTGAACTAGGCAAATGGGTAATGAGGGAAGCGTGTAGACAGTGCAGCGAATGGAGAAATTCTGGCATGGAAATCTACGTTACCGTGAATATAACTTTTAAACAATTGGAGCAATTTGATTTTGTAGACATAGTTAGTAATGCACTAAAAGATGCGGGTTTGGATGCAAAATATTTGGTTTTAGAAATCACAGAAAATGCAGCAATGCAAAATGTTGATTTAACAATAAAAACATTAAATAAAATTAAGAATTTGGGAGTAAGCATTGCTTTGGATGATTTTGGTACAGGTTATTCTTCTCTAAGCTATGTAAATAGGCTTCCAATAGACATTTTAAAAATAGATAGGTCTTTAATAATAGATATTGCCGTGAGCATTCAAAAAAATGAAATTGTAAAAGCCATAATTGCAATGGCGGAAAGTTTAAATATAAAAGTTGTAGTAGAAGGAGTTGAGGATTTAGAACAATTTATTATTTTAGAGAAATTAAATAGTTATGCAATTCAAGGATATATAATTAGCAGGCCAATACCTGAAAAAGAAATTAAAAGTCTAATGGAAAAAAAGATAAATTTAATGTAGAAATTAAAAAAATAAGAAAGTTTCAAAAAGAATGTCGAAAAAAGTTGAAAAAAATATTAATGCGTGATATCATCTTTATATTACATAATAAGTATGGAGTTATATGTAGAAGTATGAAGTGGAAAATTAATTTAATAAGTAAATTTGCGTGTTACTGATATTATCAGGCATGAGCATAAGTCATTATAGTTTAATAGCTAAACTTAAATATAGCTATTAACATGACTTTGCTCATGCTTTTTATTTTTGCAAACATGCCACAAAAGAGAGGGGAATATAAATGAAAAAGGCTTTTGGTGTTTTACAAAAGGTAGGAAGATCATTAATGCTACCAGTAGCGCTATTACCAGCTGCGGGAATGTTACTTGCATTTGGTAATATGTTTCAAAATCCGGATTTCTTAGCAAAGGTGTCCTTTTTTAATGCTGGTTGGATTCAATTAGTAGCTAAAATTATGGAACAGTCTGGCGGAATTATTTTTGGTAACCTTGCATTGTTATTTGCAGTAGGGGTTGCAGTAGGTCTTGCTGATGGTGAAGGAGTTGCAGGACTCGCAGCAATAGTTGGGTTCTTAATAATGAACCAAACTTTAGGTATTGTTGCAGGGGTTACTCCAGAACTTTTAACTAGAGCACATCCAGAGTTTGCAAGTGTATTAGGTATTCCAACACTTCAAACTGGAGTATTTGGCGGTATTATAATGGGTATTGTAGCAGCGCAACTATATAAAAAATATTACAATATTGAATTACCTTCTTACCTGGGATTCTTTCAAGGTAAGAGATTTGTACCAATTGTTACAGCTGTATTTGCAATCGCAATCGGTATTGCAATGAGTTTCGTATGGCCTCCAATTCAAAATGGTTTAACACTTTTCTCTAAAAGTATGATTGATGCTAATCCAACGCTGGCAGCTTTTGTATTTGGAGTAATAGAAAGATCATTAATACCATTCGGATTGCATCACATATTTTATAACCCGTTTTGGTATCAATTCGGTGAGTATATAAATAAAGCCGGTCAAGTAGTTAACGGAGATCAACTTATATTTATGGCTCAATTAAAAGATGGGGTACCAATTACAGCAGGTACATTTATGACTGGTAAGTTCCCATTTATGATGTTTGGGCTTCCAGCAGCAGCACTTGCAATGATTCATGAAGCAAAAACTGAAAAGAAATTACTTGTAGCTGGTATTTTAGGATCTGCAGCTTTGACATCATTCCTAACAGGAATTACAGAACCAATTGAATTCTCATTTTTATTCGTAGCACCAGTATTGTACGGAATTCACTGTGTGTTCGCAGGATTATCATTTATGACAATGCAACTTTTAGGTGTTAAAATAGGAATGACATTCTCAGGTGGGCTTATAGATTTCTTGCTATTTGGTGTAATTCCAAATAAAACAGCATGGTGGCTGGTAATTCCTGTGGGATTAGTATTTGCATTAATTTACTACTTTGGATTCCGATTTGTTATTAGAAAGTGGAACCTTAAAACTCCAGGTCGTGAAGATGAGGAGCAAAAAGATGCAAGTGTAGAAAATACTAATCTTAAAGGCCAAGAACATGCAATAGCAGTATTAAAAGCATTAGGTGGAAATGGTAATATTACAAATTTAGATGCTTGCATTACTCGGCTGCGAGTAAGTGTTAAAGAGGTTAAGAATGTTGACAAAGCAGAACTTAAGAAATTAGGGGCTGCGGGAGTTCTTGAAGTTGGCAACAGTGTTCAAGCAATATTTGGAACAAAAGCAGAAAATATAAAAACAGAAATTAAAGAAATTATAGCTAAGGGATTAGATAAATAATATCCATATTCCAGTTATAAAGAAATTTCCATAAAAAACCATTAGTTAAATAGGCTACTTAGCTAATGATTTTTTATTGTTCAAGTATAATTAAGTATGCATTTTTAAAAGGAGAAATATCCCACTTTACGCTAGGTATTATTTTTGATATAATGATGTCATATAGCTTCATAATTTGCAAGGAGTTGATATAATGAATAGCGAAGATAAAATATTAAAGATACTAGAACAAATCCAAGGTGATGTGAAACAGGTGAAAGGTGACATGAAGCAGATGCAAGGTGACATGAAGCAGATGAAAGGTGACATAAAATTAGTTAAAACGCAACTTGATGAGCATGGTGAAGTTCTGAGTTCACTAAAAGTTGCATCGGAATTTCATAAAGCTGATATAGATAATTTAACTCATCAACTTGTAAATATTGCTGGTGAACTTAAAGCTGAAATAAAAGAAACTAACTCTAAAATTGATACAATTGCTAAAGACTTAAATTTCGTAGAACTTGCCACAGGAAAGAATATAACAGATATTGCATACCTAAAATGTGCAAAATAGTAAATGATATATAAAGACACTTATGTAGGTGTCTTTTTTTATTTTAAATAAGATTATTATCTTATCCAGGAACAGTAATCTAAATTATGATATTATTGTTAAATATTTAATATATAGCTCTGCAAGAAATAATTTGATAGAAAGTTCAGAAAATTATATTTATAAAAACATTGACTAATGGCAAAATGTACAATATAATCAATATATCGACATTTAAGTAAAGTCGTTATATTATTAAAACTACTGTGAAAGGGGAACAGAAGAATGATTATTATGTTGTTACAATTATAATAAATTTGAAATCTAATAGTAAAATCATAGCAAAAATACTATAGGTATAAGTGTTTTTATAAATCTATATTTAGGTTTATTTGAGATACTCAAAATATATAGTAATCTATAATATTAAGGATTATCTTTTTAATAGTTTAGGTTTATTTGCTGTAGATTTTAGGATTTTAATTATATTGATTGAACGACATCAATTACAATTCTTTGAGTTTCATTAACATTACAGTAAGTTATAAAAGTGCTAGGAAGTATGTCTTTACTTTAATGCTAGATTTATAAAAAGTAATTACATCTTAGCGTTATCTTGCTTAATAATAATTTGAAATTAGAGCTGTGTTGTTTTTGACAACATAGCTTTTTATTTTAAATTTATATATATGTTTGGTATTTATCCATAGCAAGAATATTTGGATGAAAGCATATATAATAATGAAATTCCGGCACTTAAGGTGAGGTATTAAAAGGATGTAGATGAATGTATGTTCATCTATATCCTTAATTTTTTGAAAGGGGACAGTTAAGAAATAACTGGTTAAGAAATAACTGGGGACGGTTAACAACTTTATTAAGTTTACAAATATGTATTTCAAATAAAAATTGTTTATAAATGGAGGCTAATAATATGTATACAAAAACTGAAATTTTAAAAATTGCAAAAAAGCAGTTATCACTGGACTATAATTGCCAAGTGTCTGACTTTGAAAAAGAAAAAAATACAATAGTTGAAAATAAGCTCATATATGGAAGGCGTATATATGATCAGGATGGATGCTTTTTAAAGCTACTTTGTTTTGGTGGCAAAGCAATTATCAGTGCATCACCTATGATGATGCCTTGGTGTGAAGAAAAGCTGTTAGATACACAAGCGGCATGGATTTCTGAATATCCAAAGCTGAGAGCAATGGATAAAAAATTGAATGAATTTGGACATGAAATAGCAGATATTCATCACTACTATCTACCCAATCCTAATGTGCCATGTATAGAACCTATTACCAATGTGAAATGGTATGAATCTGAAGAAATTTTGCAATTTGAGAATGATGATAGATTCGGAGAAGCTTTTGTTTTTGATGAAAACTTTCCAAATATGCTTGCAGTTGCTGCTTTTGAGGGTGATAACATAATTGGTATGGCAGGTGCTAGTGAAGATAGCAAAACTATGTGGCAAGTTGGTATTGATGTTTTGCCTGAGTACCGTGGACGCGGTATAGGAACAAACTTGACTATACTTTTAAAGAATGAGATTTTGAAACGAGGGAAAATACCTTTCTACGGTACTGGGGAATGCCATTTTCACTCACAGAATATTGCTATAAATGCTGGATTTTTCCCAGCATGGGCAGAGCTTTATTCGGAAAGTAAAGAAGAGGAATAACATTAAAGCAAGTAAATAGAAAAAATATAATCGGAGGCAAGTTTATGAATATAAATTTTAAAAAATATGAAGCAAATGATTTTCTAAGAGTAAGAGATTTTTTAGTGGATACATTTAAAACTATTGGAAAAGGTCGCAATTGGACAATTGAGCGTTGGAACTTTTCAAAATCTATGTCCCGGGTAATGAATGAAGTTTCTGTTGAAAAATGGGAAAGTACAATTGGTATTTGGGAGCAGCATGGAGAAATAATAGCTGTTGTAAGTTCTGAGGGAGAAGCTAAAGGAGAAGCTTTCTTTAATATTGGTATGAAGGAGCTTCCGCAGGAGATTTTAGAAGAAATGTTTGAGTTTACTGAAAAAAATCTTGCTCTTGAGAAAGACGAAAAAAGTATTGTTCAGTTACGATTATCAAATGGGTATAAGCAAGGTGAAAACATGGCGTTAAATAGAGGATATAAAAAAACAAATTATTATGAAACTACTTTAGCATTTCATATTGATGGCTCCATAGATATAAATTTACCAAAGGGATTTTCTATAAAAAGTGGACAGGAAGTAAGTGATATTCAAAAGGGAAAAGCTCATGCAAAGGCTTTTGGTTATGCAAATACTAAGTATGAGAATATATCGCCTCTTTGCTATGAAGCATTAAGACAAACTCCTAACTATAGGGTAGATTTAGATTTATACGTTGTATCTGAAGCTAATGAGATAGCTGCCTTTTGTACAATGTGGTACGACAATATAAACAAAATAGGTATACTTGAGCCAGTTGGAACTATTCCAGAGTTTAGAAAAATAGGACTTGGGCGTGCTGTTATTAGAGAAGCAACAAATAGGATTGCTAAAGAGTGCGCTGAAACAGTATATGTTGGCTCTGATCAGAAATTTTATTTAGCAATTGGTTTTAAAGCAGAATATAAGAGCAATATATGGGAAAAATCTGTATCGCTTTGATTTAAGGTGTTAATGAAAGTAGATAATAAGTGGAAACTTTCAGCATTAATTGATTTTGAACATTGAATTTCATATGAAATTTAGTGAGGATTTAGATGAGAGAATTGATGATGCACTAGATTATATTTTTAGTTAGGCAAATGAAATAGGCTAGAATAGACTCGTATATTGATTTGTTATTTATTTCAAAGCTCATTAGGCAAAAGGAGAGATATATTCATGGAAAACAAAAGTGTAGAAATTAAAAAGAACATAACCGATTTATTTAATAAGGTGTCAACAGTTTTTGATAGTAACGGACCAAGATATTTTGCATATTTCGGAGAAAAATTAGTTGGATTTGCAGGTGTAAAAGAAGGCCAAAATGTATTAGACGTTGCATCAGGAAAAGGGGCATCACTTTTTGTATCAGCAGAGAAGGTTGGAGAAAATGGAAAGGTTATAGGTATTGATATAGCTGAAGGTATGGTTAGGGAAACTAATCTAGAAATACAACGGCGAGCTTTGAAAAACGCAGAGGCAATGGTAATGGATGCTGAAAATCTAGAGTTTATAAATGAAACTTTTGATCATATACTATGTGGATTTGGAGTATTCTTCTTTCCGGATTATAAAATAGCTTTCAATGAATTCATGAGAGTTTTAAAAGAGGGTGGTAGATTTTCATTTACTACATTTTTAAGAAAAAGCGATGATAAATTTAGTTGGTTCCATGAGTTAGTTGAAAAATATTTACCACCATATGAAGATGAATTAGATGAATACCAAGAGGAGGAAAGTCCTGAATTTCATGCAGAGGAAGGACTATATAAAATTTTAAATGAAGCTACATTTAAAAACATACAAATTACTAGTGAAGAGAAAGTTTTTGTATATAAAGATGAACAAGAATGGTGGGATAAACAGTGGACTCATGGTGCTGTAGGCACATTGGAAAAGATACAACAAGATAAAATGAAAGACTTTAAAGCAGAAGTTTTTGAAAAACTTAGAGAAATAAAAGGGGAAGAAGGAATAGCTACTACAATCTACGTTTTATATGCGCTTGGGGAAAAATAATTTTAAAATGGGGGTAAAAATAATGGAATGTAAGATAAAAAATATAACTATAAACTATGAAATAATAGGTGAGGGAAAACCAATTGTTATGCTACATGGTTATTATGTAGACCACAGATTAATGGCTGGATGTATGGAACCTATATTTAGTGATAAAGAGGGTTATAAAAGAATATATATTGACTTGCCAGGTATGGGTAAATCAGAAAGTGCAGAATGGATTAAGAGCTCTGACGATATGCTTGATATTGTAATTAGTTTTATTGAAACAATCATCCCTAATGAAAATTTCCTAATTGCAGGACAATCATATGGCGGATATCTGTCAAGAGGAGTAATTCTCAAAATGGCAGACCGGTTAGATGGCATTTTATTAATTTGTCCACTTATAATACCAGCTTATGAAAAAAGAAGTGTTGAAGAACATGTTGTTTTAGTAAAAGACAATGAGTTATTATCTAAACTAACAGCAGAGGATGCAGAAGATTTTAATTCTTCATTTGTGGTTCAAAGTCAAAGAATATTTGAAAGAAATACAAATGAAGGACTATGTGGTTTTGAAATCGCAGATGAAGAATTTCTACAAAATCTTCAACAAAATGGCTATGGGTTTTCATTCGATGTAGATAAGGTAAATGAAAAATTTGAAAAACCTACTCTTATATTGTTAGGAAAACAAGACGATTGCGTTGGTTATAAGGATGCATGGAGTATATTAGAAAAATTTCCAAGAGCAACTTTCGCTGTACTAGATAGAGCGGGACATTGTTTGCAACTAGAACAAGAAAAATTATTTAATTCATTAATTGATGACTGGCTTATAAGAGTTGAGGAGTCGTAATATTTTTAAGATAGGTGTAATGCGGGAGTTGCATGTAAATTTAATTATTATCCTTCAATAGATACAACACTTGTAGTTCTTGCAAATCAAGATTGTAATGTGTGGGCTTTAGCTAGAGAAGTTCAAGATCAGCAAATGATTGATATTGGGGAAATGGCTTTAAAAGAGTCTGCTGAAGAATATGAGCAAATTGAATGGTGGGTTTATGATGGAGACACTGAAATAGAGGAGATATTAATAAAAAAGGGATATTGTAATAGTGGAGAATATAGACCCCATCGTGTTTTTGACCATAGTGTTCCAGTGGAAATACCAAGGTTACCAGAAGGATATTATATAAAGAATTTATCAGAGGTTTCTGATAAAAGCAGTTTGATTTATATTTACAGGAACTGTTTAGGAATGCCTGTAGATGAAAAAACTCTAGAAAATTTCACACAGAATGCTACTTATAGAAATGAATTAGATGTTGCAGTTATGGCAGCAGATCATACTGTAGCTGCATTTTGTAGTGGGACATATGATGAGAAGAACAAAATGGTAAGTTTTGAAGCTGTGGCATGTCATTCCAAGCATAAATGTAAAGGCTTAACTAAAGTAATTATGCGTTATACATTACAAAAAGCTAGAGAGCTGGGAGCTGAAAAGTCAACAGTTCAAACAAGCGATCCAAAGAGAAATCTAGTTCCAAATAAACTATACGAATCAGTAGGGTTTAAATTAGTAGGTAATATAAATTTCTGGAGAAAGAAAATATAAAACTATCTTATATAGGTAGATTTTGTGTTCATAGAAATAAAATCAAGTGAAGTAAATCATAGGGTGCTTTTAACGGTAACACATATGGATAAAAAGCCCTAAATATTCAGTTACGAATATTTAGGGCTTTATTGGATTTTAGAACTAAATAGATTTTATTTTATGTTTAAAAATATTAAGTTTAATAGTGAAATATTTATCTAAAAACTTATCTACGCCTTTGTTCATACAAAACTTATAAGCTGAAATAGTAATATAAGACCAAATTATGGCAATAGCCCATCCGCCAAGAACATCTGTAGGATAGTGAACACCAAGATATACCCTACTAATTCCTACAAGAATTAAATATGTGAATATTAAAGCACTTAAGGTATAGGCAATTTTTTTATTCTTTATTCGTTTTAGTATAAAGTAAATAAGTACAAGACCTATAGCCGTAGAAATGGAAGAATGGCCGCTAGGAAAACTATAGCCATGAGCTTCAACCAATCTTATTTCCATGGGTCTATATCTTTTTATTGTATTTTTTAGTATTAAGTTGGTGAAACCAGTAATACCTATATTAAATACGCAGCATATGGCTTCTAATTTGTTATTCAAAAGATATAATATAATAAAAACCACAAATGTTAGTAAAAGTTGTGGAGCAGGGTCAGAAGATTTTGAAATAGCAATAAAAAATTGAGTCCATGCCCAATGCATAGAATTTGTTAAATAATAAAGCATCTTAATTTAATCATCCTCTCTTGAAAAAGATATTGGTGAGAATATAAGGCACATATAAATAAATAACAAATCAGCATTCTAGTTTAGTTATTGTTCATTTACATAAGTGCAAAAATTACTTCAATACAAAATATAAAAAGTTATATTAAGTTACAATCATTAACTATATTATACCAAAAGCTACAATTAAAAGCTACACTTATGAAATTTGTTAACATAATCTTAAGAGATAGACCATATTTTAGAAAAATAGCTTTAGGAAAAGTTGATTATAAATAAATATTTATTGAAAAACAATAAATATACATTGAAAAACAATTTATTTAGTAGTAATATTGAAATTGAAAGAAATATTAGTTCAGGAGGAATATTAAATGAAATATTACGGAAAAATGTCTTTGGCTTCATTATTAAAAATATCATTAGATATTATGATTATTATTGGGATATTTGTTTATTTTATGTTGTCAAAAGGAATATTAGTGGAAAAGGTTGCACATATGTCATTGGGCAGATTTATTAGCACATACATTTTGTTTAGCTTAGGAGGAATTGCCGTTATATTAATCTTATTTAATCTTAGAAAAATAGTTAGCTCATTAATAAATGTAACACCTTTTATTAATGATAATGTGATTTGCTTGAAAAGGATATCTCTGTTAAGCTTTGTAATTTCAATTTGTTATGCTATAAATTTTGTTATTAATGGCCAATATAAAAACTTTAATATTGCTTATGTTGACAATAGTGGAATACATACTGATATCGAATTTTTAATATTCTTTTTTGCTGGGTGTTTTATTCTGATTTTATCTCAGGTGTTTAAACAAGCTGTTGAAGCTAAAGAAGAAAATGAATTTACAATATAAAGGTAAATAAGCAGGGGAAATGTTATTCACCAAAAAAATACTTGTGTGTATAACAATTTGAATTGTTGCTTATCTAGCAACCTACTAGGAGGATGAATATGGCAATTGTCGTAAATTTAGATGTTATGATGGCAAAAAGGAAGATATCGCTATCTGAACTGTCAATTAAAGTTGGAATTACAAATGCTAATTTATCTATATTAAAGACTTCTAAGGCAAAGGCCATTAGATTTAGTACATTAGAATCTATTTGCAGAGAACTACATTGCCAACCAGGGGATATACTTGAATATATAGAGGAAGATTAAAATTAGAATGGAGGTATTAAAATGGGGAAAAGATTTGTTCAGGCTATTATTATAAGAGATAATATGGTTCTTATGGCCTACGGTCATAAAGAAGACAAAGAGCTTATTAATTTTTTCGTAAGAGGGGAAATAAATGAGGGGGAGACTGCCAGTAGTGCAATTACACGCGCTATTACAGAGCAAATTGATATGCCTCATAGTGTTATTTTAAAATTTAATAAAGAGTTATGTGCAGATATAGAAACTTATTTAATCAATATAGACAGTGTGAAGGATAAGTTTGATATTTCCACAAAAGAAATTAAAAAATCAATAGGAAATTTTTGTATGGAGGGTCTTCAATGGACTCATTTATCAGAAAAAGAAAAATTCCATAGATATAATATAAATTATTTAAGGCTCTTAGTAGAAGAATGTATAGATCAAGATTATAGTGGAGAATGGTTAAAGGAAGTCCAAAGTTTAGTCTTTTCTTTTCCAAATTATAAGTATGACAATATAAGGTTATTAAATAAAAAACGTAGTAAAGAAATAAAAAATATAGATATATCTATTAATATGAATGAAAAAATTTATACCATGGGTATTGCTCTTACCTTGGCAATAATTTATGAAAGGTTTTTTACAGGAAAACAAGCAGGTATTTCTATTCCTATTTTCTATGCTATGTTCATTGGTTTTTTCTTATGGAGTACCAGGGAAGAGGTTACATTTAAAAAAAGTATTGGGTTTATATTGATTATTCCTACAATATTAATAGCAATAAATTATATCATTCATTCTAATGGCATTTTAAACCTTTTTAATGGGATTATGATATTAATACTTACTGCAGTAAGTACAGTATTAATTAGATATGAAAATGTAAAATGGGAAAGTTTGAATTTCATTAAAAAAGTATTTAACAGAGCGATTAAATCAATAGGAGAGAATTCTTATAAGCCTTTTATGTTTATAAAAGAGAATACAAAAAAGAAAAATAAAATAGAGATAAGTTCTACAAAGAAAAATATCTTAAAGGGAGTAATTATTTCTATACCTATATTATTTGTTATTTTAGTTTTACTAACATCAGCTGACATGGTATTTAAAAACTATATAGCTAATTTTTCTATTGGATTAGGTGACATAAGTATAGGGCAAATAACAGGGCATTTATTAGTTGTTATCATAGTTTTTATGATATTATTTTCATATATATGGAGTTTTAAATATGCTTTTCCGGAAGGGTATAGTAAAAAGAAGGATATACATTGGGAACCCGCTACTATTTTAACTGTAATATTTATGATTAATATAGTATACCTTTTATTTTCAATAGTGCAGTTTTCTTATCTTTATGGAGGTAGCAGTAATTTTATTTCACAAGGATTCACTTACTCAGAATATGCAAGAAAAGGATTTTTTGAGCTTGTAGCTGTTACAATAATAAATTTTACTATATTACTCACAAGTATGAAATTTATCAAAAGAGATAATAAGACAATAAATAATATAGCAAATATATTCTTAACGCTATTGGTAGTCTTTACATTTAATATGTTATTTTCAGCTCATTATAAGATGTCGCTATATGAACAGTCTTATGGATTTACTTATTTAAGAATATTCGTTCATATATTTATGCTTATGCTATTTATGTTATTTGTAGTGGCTCTGATTGGAATTTGGAATAGGAAAATTCCACTTAATAAGGCAATAATCCTGATTGTTTTGTGTATGTATGTAGTAGTAAACTACATTAATGTAGATAAAATAATTGCCAGTAAAAACATAGATATATATTATAAAACCCAGAAAATCGATGTGCAATATTTGAGATGCCTATCCTATGATGCTATTCCAGAGATATTAAAGTTAAAAGGGGATGCTAACCCAAAAGTTGCCAGTGAAGTTAATAATTATTTAGATGAGGCGAAGAAAAATTTATCACAAGGATACTCTTGGTATGAATTTAACTATTCTAAATATAGGGCTAGAAAAACTATAGACCAAAATTAACATAAATATTCAGTAGGAGGGAATGTATAATGAAAAAAATAAGTGCAAATTTCTTAGGGATTTATGACTTGGTATTAGCATTGGGTGCTATATTTATAGGAGTGATGATGGTAAGTGCGAATAATGGAATATTTACTCAGTACCCAAAAGAATGGTTAATAAAAGCTCCATTTAAAAGTTTTGTTATTCCAGGCATTATTGCAATATTATTGTTTGGACTAGGGAATGTTATAGCAGCAATATTTAGTTTTAGAAAAGAAGATAGAAAATCATGGATTATTTCGGCGATAATGGGCGGAATATTATTTATGAGCCTTATTTTGCAAATATTAATATTTGGAGAATGGTACTTGGCAACTGTGGAATTTATGATTTTTAGTATAATCCAATTATGTCTCAGTGGATATGCTTTTGATAAGTATAGAAAAAATCTACTTAGGGTTAATATATAACAAGAATTGTTAAAAGTACAATTTGGAGTGATGGTAGGTATGATTTACTAACGGAACAGGGTCTTGTAGTTAGTTATTATTGCTATTGAAATTATTTAATTTAACCTGAGTCTAAAGAAACCTTGGCATACAAGTACAGCTATTTCTGTGTTATAATTTTATGTAAGTAAGTCAGGAGGAAACAACATGGAGAAAAACATTAGGTTTGAAATAATAACTAAAGATAGATTGGGAATAACTGTAATGATATTGGAAAAAATTTATAAGGCAGCAATAAACCTGCTTTCCGTAGAAGTGTTTCCTAAAAAGATTTGTGTTAAAATGCAAAATATGAATGAATCAGAGAAAGAAGCATTAAAAAAGCAACTTATTGCAATTGAAGACGTTGTAATGGTTAATGAAATGGACTTACTTAATTATGAAGAAAATGAAAGAAAGCTTTTAGCTATTTTAGATTCAGTAGATGAAGGAATAATGGTTATAAATAAAAAATTTCAAATAGATATTTTTAATAATTATTGCGAAAAAGTATTCCACTGTAAAAAAGAAGAGGTTATAGGTACGGATATTAGAAAATTAATAGGTGGGGATGCTCCAGCTGTAGAGCTTATAAATAGTGGGGTAAAGTATGATAATGTGGAAGTAAATGTTAAGACAGAAAGAGGAGAGGTGCACTACCTAACTACTGGTAGACCAATTGTAGATGATAATAATATTACAGTAGGTGCCGTTGCCTCAATTAAAGATATTCATAAAGCTATAGAGATTGCAAATGCCATAGCTGGGACTACTGAAGGTGCATTTAAGGAAATCGTAGGAAATAGTAATAAACTTGAGTTTGTAAAAAAAATAGTTGAAACTGTAGCTAAAAGTGATTCTACTATACTATTTAGAGGGGAAAGTGGTACGGGAAAAGAGTTATTCGCAAAGGCAATTCAGACCTTAAGTAGTAGGAAAAGCACTCCCTTTGTAACTATAAATTGTGCGGCACTTCCGGATAATTTAATAGAAAGTGAGCTGTTTGGATATGAAAAAGGCAGCTTTACAGGGGCAATGAATAGTGGAAAAGAAGGTCTTTTTAAAGAGGCAGATGGTGGAACCTTGTTTTTAGATGAAATAGGGGAACTGTCTATAGTACTGCAGGCAAAGCTTTTAAGAGTCCTTCAAGAAGGAGTTATTAGAAAGATTGGTAGTACAAAAGAAGAAAACGTAAATGTAAGAATTATCGCGGCTACTAATAGGAACTTGGAAGAGATGCTAAAGCAGGGCAAATTCAGAGAAGATTTATATTATAGGTTAAATGTTATTCCAATAGTCATTCCTCCTCTTAGAGACAGATTGGAGGATATTTCATCCTTAGTTACTCTGTTTATTTCCAAGTTCAATAAAAGGCTAAACAAAGAAATAAAGGGTGTAGAACTTTCTTTCATAAATAAATTACTGGCATATAATTGGCCGGGAAATATACGTGAATTACAAAATGTAATTGAGAGGGCAATGAATTTGTGTGATGGACAATATATATCCTCACAGGATCTTATTATGGATATAGGTATAGCACGTGAGGAAGAAAATAAAATTGGTTTGGAGGTACATAAAGATTTGTTGCTTAAAGAAGTAGTGGAAATTTGTGAAAAACAGGCTATACTAAATGCACTTTCGAAAAATAAAAGCTTAAGAAAAACAGCAAAGGAATTAGGCGTTTCACATACAACTATTATTAATAAAATAAAAAAATACAAAATAAAATAAGGGTAAATTCAAAATAAAGGTGTAAATTATTATTTCCGTTTGGAAATAATAATTTACACCTTTATTTTGGAAGTGGTAATAAAAAGTTCCACTTTATCAAATAAAATGATTAAATGTTTTTATATTATTAATTTAATTTCAATTTTACAAATAATAGAACTTATATAGGAAACTGTGGTAAGTGCAACAGGCCCATTATATAAATTTTTATCATATTTTGCATTGTAAGAAATTATATCTGAAAAGTGGCAGTGTTATTGCTTATATATTTATATAAAGAAATAATAACTTTAGGGGGAATTGTAATGAATACAGAGCATTTACGTAATAGTGGATTCGCAACTAAAGCAATACATGGTGGAAATAAGAAGGATCAATATGGGGCACTGGCTACTCCTATACATCAAACAGCTACTTTTATTTTTGACTCAGCTGAGCAAGGTGGAAGAAGATTTGCAGGCGAGGAAGAAGGGTACATATATACAAGACTAGGAAATCCTACTAACACAGTACTCGAAGAGAAATTAGCAATGCTTGAAGGCGCAGAAGCATGTATGTCTATGGGATCAGGAATAGGTGCTATATCTTCAGTTATGTGGACGGCACTCAAGGCTGGAGACCATGTGATATCAGCACAAACTATTTATGGGTGTACTCATGCATTTTTAGCTCATGGTATTTCTAGATATGGTGTTGAAGTTACTTTTGTTGATGTTTCAAACATAGATAATGTTAGAAATGCTATGAAAGAAAATACAAAAGTTATTTACTTAGAAACACCTGCAAATCCAACATTACTTATAACAGATATCGAGGCGATATCAAAGCTTGCTCATGCACAAAAAGATTGTATGGTTATAGTGGATAATACATTTAGTACTCCATATACACAAAGGCCTCTAGAACTTGGTGCAGATGTTGTAGTACATTCAGGAACAAAATTTCTTAATGGACATGGAGATGTAATTTCAGGTTTTGCTGTGGGATCAAAAGCATTTATTGATCAAGTTAGATTATTTGGGGTTAAGGATATGACAGGAGCTTCATTAAGTCCTTTTGATGCATTCCTAATTATAAGAGGAATGAAAACACTAGAAATAAGAATGGAAAAGCACTGCAGCAATGCAATGGTTGTAGCTGAATTTTTAGAAGCTCATCCATTAGTTGAAAAAGTATATTACCCAGGACTTGAAAGTTTTCCACAATATACACTGGCAAAAAAACAAATGAGTCTTCCAGGTGCTATTATTGCTTTTGAAATAAAGGGCGGAGTTGAAGAAGGTAAAAAATTCTTGAATGCTACGCAGCTTTGCAGTATAGCTGTTAGTTTAGGAGATGCAGAAACACTAATTGAACATCCAGCATCCATGACTCATTCACCATATTCACAAGCAGAAAGATTAGAAGCTGGCATAACTGACGGCTTAGTAAGACTAGCAGTAGGGCTTGAAAATGTTGAAGATATTATCGCTGATTTAGATCAAGCTCTTAAATTAATGAATAAATAAGTGGGTTTCAATTTTATCCTATATTAATAAGGGCAAATTTATTATTGTATACACTTGACAGTAAAATGACAAAGTGCTATTCTTAAGTTGAAAATTAAATAAATCCTTCAGGGTAGGTGAGATTCCTAACCGGCGGTATAGCCCGCGAGCCGAAAGGTAGATCTGGTTGAATTCCAGAGCCGACAGTAAAGTCTGGATGAGAGAAGGAGAAGAATAATAGATATAAGAGAGTTTTATTTGCAAGCTATGAAGATAGTTGAAAAATACTTTTATATTTTGATATTAATTTATCTAGTTTTAACTAGATAGGTAATTTGCTTATTAAGCCCTGAAAACATTGTTTTCAGGGCTTTTATTAATTTATATGATTTTATTTCATGAAAGTTATGCATACTAAGAAGTGAAATACACATGAAGACCTATACTACAATTATAGAATTGGGGGTGGTAATTTGGACAACTATTATATGAAAAGAGCACTTGAATTATCTAAAAAAGCAGTTGGGTTTGTAAATCCTAATCCACTTGTGGGAGCTGTTATTGTAAAAGATAATAAAATAATTGGTGAAGGCTATCATGAATATTTTGGTGGGCCACATGCAGAAGTCAACGCTTTTGCAAATGTAAAAGAAAATGTTGAAGGTGCAACCATGTATGTAACCTTGGAGCCCTGCTCTCACTATGGTAAAACGCCACCTTGTGCTGATGCTATAGTAAAAAATAAAATAGCTAAAGTAGTAATTGGAATGATAGACCCAAACCCTCTGGTTGCAGGCAGAGGCATAGAAATTCTTAAAAAAAATGGTATACAAGTGATCACAGGCATAATGGACTTGGAGATAATGAAAACAAATGAAATTTTTATAAAGTATATAGCTGAGAAACAACCCTTTTGTATTATGAAAACTGCTATGACTCTAGATGGAAAAATAGCAACCGTTAATGGGGATTCAAAGTGGATAAGTAATGAAAAATCTAGAGCCTATGTGCATGAATTAAGACAGAGGGTAACTGGGATTATGGTGGGAATTGGAACTGTTTTAAAAGATGACCCAGAGCTAACTACAAGAAGAGAGGGTTTGCTAAGCTTAAACCCCACTAGAATAATTATAGATAGTAAGGCAAGAATACCCTTAGAGGCAAAGGTATTAAAATGTGATGAAAAAACAAAAACCATTATCGTAACAACAGAATTTGCTGATAAGAGTAAAATCGAAGCTATAAAACAAAGAGGCGCAGAAGTTATTGTGACTCAGAGTAAAAATAATTGGGTGGATTTGAAGAATTTAATGACTCTACTAGGAGAAATGGGAATAGATAGTATCCTACTGGAGGGTGGAAGCACTTTAAATTATTCTGCAATAGAGGAAGGTATAGTGGATAAAGTAATAACTTTTATATCTCCAAAAATATTTGGGGGAACTTCTGGTAAAACTCCAGTAGGAGGCAAGGGAATAGAGCATGTAAAAGATTCTATTGCACTTTTGGATATTGATATAACCAGATTTAATGAAGATATTATGATTGAGGGTTACGTTAAGAAGGTTCAGAATTGAAACGCACAATAAAAATATTAAAGTTTCTTTATAAAAAAATAGTTTCATTAGTTAGTTATAAGGAGGTGAATAGATGTTTACAGGCTTGATTGAAGAAATTGGGGAGATAAAGTCAATTGAAAAAGGTGCTAATTCTGCTAGAATTACAATAAAAGCCACGAAGGTTCTTAAAGACACTAAGATTGGGGATAGCATTAATACCAATGGAGTGTGTCTTACTGTAACAGAATTTAATAAAGACAGTTTTAGTGTAGATGTAATGGCGGAGACTATAAGGCGCAGTAATTTAGGGAAATTGAAATCGGGGTCCACAGTTAATTTAGAAAGGGCGCTTATGGCTAGTGACAGACTGGGGGGCCATATAGTAAGTGGGCATATTGATGGTATAGGAAACGTAGTAGAACTTCTTAAAGAAGACAATGCCACTTGGGTATCCGTAGAAACTGCAGAGGATATATTAAAGTATATTGTACATAAAGGTTCAATAACCATTGATGGCATTAGTTTAACAGTAGCATATGTGGACGCCCAAAAATTTAAAGTATCAATTATACCTCATACAAAGGGCGAAACAACACTATTAAATAAGAACATAGGTGATGAGGTTAATTTAGAGTGTGATATGTTGGCAAAATATGTTGAAAAATTATTGAAATATGGAGAAGTTCCAAAAGAAAAGAAACCTATTAGTAGGGATTTTCTCATGGAAAATGGATTTTAATAATTAAAAAAAGTTAAGGGGTGTAGTGATGTTTAAATTTAATACTATTGAGGAAGCGCTAGAGGATGTTAAAAATGGAAAAATGATTGTGGTGGTAGATGATGAGGATAGGGAAAATGAAGGAGACATAATAATAGCTGCAGAAAAAGCTACTCAGGAAAATATAAATTTTATGGCCACGAATGCTCGTGGGCTTATATGCATGCCGGTAACTAAAGAAAGATTAGATAAATTAAATATAAAACAAATGGTGACAAATAATACTGATGTTCATGGAACGGCGTTTACAGTTTCTATTGATGCCATCGATACTACTACAGGAATATCTGCAGCAGAAAGAGCAACCACTATATTAAAAGTGATAGATTCTCAGGCTTCTTCTAAGGATTTTAATAGACCGGGTCATGTATTTCCTCTAGCAGCAAGAGAAGGCGGAGTGTTAAAAAGGGCTGGACATACAGAAGCCGCAGTTGATATGGCAAGGCTTGCTGGATTATATCCTGCAGGGGTAATTTGCGAAATTATGAATGAGGATGGATCAATGGCTAGGGTTCCAGAGCTTATGGAATATGTAAAAAAGCATCAACTTAAAATAATTACTATTGTGGATTTGATTGCATATAGAAGAAAAACTGAATGCCTGGTAGAAATGGTTACAGAAGCTAAAATGCCAACTAGGTATGGAGAATTTAAAATCTATGGATTTGTAAATAAGATAAATGGAGAACATCATGTAGCATTAGTCAAGGGAAAAATAGACAGTAGCAAGCCTGTACTTGTAAGGGTACACTCTGAGTGTCTTACTGGGGATGCACTGGGGTCCATGAGATGTGATTGTGGGCAGCAATATGATGCAGCTATGAAAGCAATAGCAAAAGAGGAATGTGGAATTTTGGTTTACATGAGGCAGGAAGGCCGAGGAATAGGATTAATTAATAAGCTAAAGGCTTATAATCTTCAGGATAAAGGTATGGACACCGCAGAAGCAAATGTAGCTTTAGGATTCCCAGTAGATATGAGAGATTATGGTATAGGGGCTCAGATATTGGAACTGCTGGGGGCTAAAAAGATTAGAATGATGACTAACAATCCTAAAAAAATAACAGGCATTTCAGGCTATGGTATTGATATAGTTGAAAGAGTGGCTATAGAGATGAATCATAATGAGAGAAATAAGTTTTATTTAGAAACTAAAAAGAAAAAAATGGGGCATTTACTTAAATTAAAATAATAAATTAATAGGAGGAATTACAATGAAAACATATGAAGGTAAATTAATAGCAGAAGGTTTAAAATTTGGAATTATTGTAGCTAGGTTTAATGAATTTATAGGTGGTAAATTATTATCAGGAGCACTGGATGGTTTAAAACGTCATGGTGTGGAAGAGGAAAACATAGAAATCGCATGGGTACCGGGTGCTTTTGAGATACCGCTAGTTGCAAAGAAGATGGCTAAGTCTGGAAAGTATGATGGTGTAATATGTTTAGGGGCAGTTATAAGGGGAGCTACATCTCATTACGAATATGTATCTGGTGAGGTTACTAAAGGAATTGCATCTGTATCGCTGGAAACAGGAGTTCCAGTTATTTTTGGGGTGCTTACTACTGAAAATATCGAGCAAGCTATTGAAAGAGCAGGAACTAAAGCAGGCAACAAAGGCTATGATGCAGCAGTATCTGCAATAGAAATGGCAAATTTACTGAAAGAAATATAGTATACTAAAGGATTCATGTAATGCTCTCATTACATGAATCCTTAAATATTTACTTATATATATTTCAATTATACCTTATAATAGAAGGTGAAGAAATTATACATAAATGGATTAAGAGGTTGGGCACAAGAAAAAAACATAATAAATTATTAGAAAAGAGGGAGATAATTGGAAAATAAAATAAATTTGTATTTACTAACAGGTTTTTTGGGCGCAGGTAAAACTACATTTCTAACCAATGTGCTTAATAACTTATCAGAGGAAAAAGTTGGAGTTATAATGAATGAATTTGGCAAAATAGGTATAGATGGACAGATTATTAAAAAGGAAGGCATGGAATTAATTGAAATTAACAGGGGTTCTATATTTTGTTCTTGTCTAAAATTATCATTTGCTCATGCTATGATTGAATTGTCAAAAGGGTCATTAAAATATTTGTTTGTAGAAAGTTCTGGACTTGCCGATCCCTCTAATATTTCCGATGTATTAGGCGGCGTAGAGGGCGAAGTTGGTAAGGTTTATGTTTATAAAGGAGCCATTTGTCTTGTAGATGCTCTGCATTTTCTAGATCAAATAGAAGATTTGGAAACGGTAGAAAGACAGCTTAAGCATTGTCATTTGGTTTTAATTAATAAAACCGATTTAGTTAATGAGGAGACTCTTTCTCTTATAAAAAATAGAATTTCAGAAATAAATGTTAGGGTTGAAATTCAAGAATGTAGTTTTGGAGAAATTAGCTATGATTTCTTAAGCCAGGATTTAATGAAAAATCAATGGACAGAAGATGAAGAAACTACTAATACCCCTGAAAGCAAACCTAAAAGTTTGAATTTGACTTTTCATGGACAAGTCACTAAAGAGGGACTAACTGAATTTATCAACAGCGTTTCGGGGGATAGCTATAGAATAAAAGGGTTTTTCAATTTGCAAGATGGCTACAACCAAGTAGATGTAGTTAATAAAAAAATTGATTATAAATTACTTCAAGTAGAAGAAACAGAATCTAAATTAGTTTTTATATCAAGGATAGGACCTAACATTATAAAACCCATTATAGATAACTGGAAGTCCATTATTGGGCAAGAAATGAAACTTAGATAATTTATTATATTCAGATATGGAGATGATATGAAAATTTTAGTAGTACTATAATTTAGGAGTGCAAGGAGGAATTTAAATGGGACTTGGTGATAGTGTTTTTACTATTATATTTATTATGATGGGTGCGGCGGCAGTTGTTACTGGTTTGAATTTTGAAAAAAAGCAAGGTCCGAATTTTAAAGGGGAAAACAAGGCAGAATATATACAATTAAATAAGCTTGCGTTAATTTCAATGGGGGGCCTAATTTTATTTGGAACTTTCCTAGGACAAGGGATACCGGCATTTCAGGATATAATAACAAATATTACAATGGGAAGTCTAATAATAATGTGGATTATTTATTCCGTAATATCTAAAAAGAAGTTTTCAAATAAAAAATAATTTCAATTTAATGATTGCTATTAAGTTTATTTTACTTTTATATATAAATGATATAATATCCTTAATATGGCAAGAAAAAATGTTCATGAGAGGATTATTTTAAATGGAGATAGAAAGTGTAGTTACTATCATATCTATTGTTTATAGCTTCTGTATGTGTATGTTTAGTGTGGATTATTTTTTTGATGATATCTAGAAAAAGGTTTTCTAATAAAAAGGAATCAGAATAAAAGCTTTTGCTTTTATTCTGATTCTTTTGTAATTTAAAAAAAATATTAGGGCTGACATACTTTATTTCGCCCAGAACGTTTAGCGGAGTATAATGCGTTATCTGCCTCGTGTATAAGATTTTCTAAATCTGATACATTGTCAGGATAAGTAGCAGCGCCTATAGAAACAGTTATATTAATTTTAATTCCATTAGAAATAGTAAATTCATTGGCTTGTACAGCTATTCTTAAGCGCTCTGCAACTTCTATTGCCTGTAGGCTTGGACAATCCGGCAAAATAATAGAAAATTCTTCACCACCAATTCTAGATACAATGTCAAAACTTCTACAAAAAGTAGCTAATAGTGTTCCTAATTGCTGTAATACAGAATCACCGGCTAAATGACCATAAGTGTCATTTACCTTTTTAAAAAAATCTATATCAATGATTAAAATAGATAGACGCTCATTTCTGTTTTTAACATTATCAAAAGATTCATTTAGTGAGTTATCAAATTGTCTAACGTTATTTAGACCAGTAAGAAAATCAATAGTTGATTCTTGTTCTAATTTATTAAGTAATTTAATTGAAGTATTCATATAATTTACAATAAAATAGGCTAAAATTCCAATAATAAAAGAGCCAATCCAAAAATAAGTAAGGGTTTGACGAAGTAATAATAAATTTTTAATAATTAATAAAAATGAACTAGTAATAATTAAAGAGCTTACAAAGTTCATATAAATCCATTTTCTAAATCCGCTTAGATTTAATTTTGATAATAGAGCACAAGCAATAGCAACATTAAACATGTTGATTGAGGCTATAATAGCGGGAGTGCTAATACCAAAGTAAGATATTCTAAATAATGCAATAGTTATGCCGGAAATTAGTGCAGAAATTCCACCTCCATAAAGAGCAGCTATTAATATTGCAATATGGCGAAAATCCATATTTACATTAGGGTCAACTTGGATAGTAAATAACATTAAGATAATACCTAGTAGCCCTTGCGTTAATCCGAAGAAAAGTTTACGTTTATATGACACTGAAAGGTTAAGAAAATTCCCTTTAAATACCTGGCTACTTAAAAAAATAAATGAAATTAGTATTGTGGCATTAACGAATAAGTCCCTTAGCATGAGATGACTCCTTTCAAAATACAGCATGATAATTACAAAAAAACTACTATATACAAGTATATAGTAGTTTTTTATCAAATAAAAGGTTATTTAGTAGGAAAACCAAAAATAAACGAAAATATTATATTTCAATGTGTTCTGGTCGTAGCTTGTATACCACATCTTTTCTCTCTAGCATTATATTGATTTTTTCCTTCAATTCATCATCAGATAAAATCATTAGTAGAAGTTCCTTAGTAGGATTTATTGCTGTTGGGCTACTAATTGATTTTAACATATTATAATCCCCAGAAGTATCACCATAAGCATAGCTTTGCTGCAAATCAATATTATATTTATTAACAAAATTTTCTATGGCTATTTGTTTACTAGCACTATCCCACATAGGAATAATTTTACCAGTATAAATATCATTTTCATCGAAGATATATTTTGTTCCAATATAATCGTCAAAACCATATTTTATAGACATTTCCCGCACAAGTTCAATGGGACTACCTGATATAGTGATAATTAAATGACCCTGGTCTTTATGCCATTTAATTCTATCACGGGTGTAGGTGTAAACTCTATCCCCCTTTTGCTTTATAATTTGGCTAGCAATAAATTCAATTTGAGTCCTATGAAGTCCGATTATGGCCTCGCTATAAATATCAGCCATTTTAAGTAGATAATTATCATAATTCCCTATTCGTTTATCCCATTTAACATAAAATGGTTTCACTTCTTTGTACCATCTATCGGTTTCTATTAGTTCGCTCTTGATTAATTTTTTAAATACCTCTGTTATTAAGCCCTCCCTATAGAGGGTACCATCAATATCAAAGAAAGCGGCTATTCTTTTTTCCAAATGGGTCACCTCCAACACTAGTCTAATCTAGATATTATTCTTTTTTCAGTGATTATGAAATCCAAAGGCACATCATAAACACCTCTGGGAATTTTGTTAATTACTTGGTAGTCGTAAGCTATACCTATAGTAGGAGTGCCTTTGGCTATTTTAGGTAGAAATCTATCATAATACCCTGCACCAAAGCCTATCCTATTACAATACTCATCAAATACTACGCCAGGAACTATAATTAAATCTATGTCGCAAGTATCAGCCCTTTTCAGTAATTCATGTTTTGGTTCCATAATACCAAAGGAAGATTTAAAAAGATCTGTGGTAAGATTATGTATTTCAAAAGGAATTATTTCTCGTGTTTCGTTTATACAGTAGGGTACAATTACTTTTTTACCATCGTCCAAACACCACTTAGCCAAGGAGTATGTATTCACTTCATTTTTGAAACTTAAGTATAACATTATATTTTTACAATTTATAAATTCAGGTAATCTAATAATTGTTTCAACAATTTTATCGCTAAAAGCACTTACATTATCCAACTTCATGTTTTTTCTTTGATAGAGCATATTTTTTCTTAGCTGATCCTTAAAATTAGTTTCCATAAGTACCCCCTCAGAATTATTACAGTATTGCAAATATAGCAATTTATTGTACAAAAAAGTATTTATACTGAATAAAATTTATGTAATTATAACATATGTTTTTCATATATGCAATTTGTTGAAGCTATTAAAAGTAAGCCTTTCCTTTAGAAAGCTAGGTTCAAGAGCATTTAGTGTTGGTAAAATATTATATGAACAAGTGCGGTAAAGCGGACTATTTTTTTTTGAATTTCCTGTGATTTGATACTGAAATCTTATTATGAAGTAACTATTTATAAATTAAATACTTTTGTCTTTCTATTTTAAATTCAGCTAAAGCCCTTTGATAAGTTGCCTCTATTTGCTGTGGCGTATATCCATTTTCTAAACATGTTCCAATTTTATCTGTTCCCATGATTTTATCAAACATTACAATGGTTTTACCACTTTTAGGTATTTTAAAATTATTTAAGGAATGTGCATATGCAATAATGTATATACCTGTTTTGGCTGGGTTAAATTTATGATAATCAGTTATTTGAAGTTTTACACCACCAAAATCATCTTTATTTTCCGCAATAAATTTTACTCCTGGCAAATTAGCGTCGTTTAGTAGTTTTGCATAGGCATCTGAGTCAATACCAATGCCTCCTACCCATTTAAAGAAATCTTGTTGGACTATGGAAGTACCTTCACCAATACCAGTAGCCGCATAACTAAAAACTGAATCAATATCTGGTATGCGTGGAGAACTTTTAATCCATTTTAATGTGGTATCTTGAAAAATCATATTTCGGTTATAGCCTTCCATAGGAACAACAGTAAGGCAAGCATTTATTTTGCGATTGAAAAAATTAGCTAACTCGCCAGCTGTCATTCCATGACATACTGGTAAGTTATCTACTCCAACAAAAGTCATATATTTATCCTGGAGTATGGGACCATCAACAAGTTGTCCACCAATGGGATTTGGTCTATCTAAAACAATAATTGGTTTATTATACTCTGCAGCAGCTATCATGCAGTAGTTTAATGTGGATATGTAAGTATAAGATCTGACGCCAATATCTTGAATATCAAAAATAAGTACATCAACATTTGATAGCATGTCTTTAGTAGGCTTTCTTGTATCTCCATAAAGACTATATACAGGAATATTTAAGCCTTGGTGAATATAGGATTTTACATAGTCGCCAGCATTAGATTGTCCATCAAGGCCATGTTCAGGACTATACAAGGCCACTAAGTTTGCAGATTTATAATTAGAAAGGAGTGCGATTATACTTTCACCTGAGCTGTTTAATCCAGTCTGATTTGTAACAAGGCCGATTTTTTTACCAGTTATTAATTCGCTATGTTTGGTAATTAATAATTCATCACCAAGTTTAAACTCTGGAGTTATAATGGGTGCAGTTAATATTTTAGTGGGGATCTCCTGTTTTTGTTGTTCCTTAATTACTGCTACTTTATTGTTTTCATTACAAGAAACGGCAAGGAATGAAAAAATTAAAACAGGGATAAATAGGAAGAGTAGTTTAAGTTTACTTTTCAATAAAAGAACCCCCTTTAAAATTAAATGTGTGCACCATAATTATATTATACTATTGCAACTTGGTACAGAAAAAAGCCGAAATTATATTTATTAAGGTTGGTATAGTATGAAAAAACTAGGGACTTGTGTATTACTACAAGGGGGGTAAATATGAGCAGTCAAGCGTTGGGTTTCATGCTCACAATGTGGAGTGCAATAATAATTTCAGCAGCGCTGGGATTAAGAGCAGTATTAAAGAATAAATAAGAAGAATTTAGTATAAGTTAATGTTTTTTATAATCTTACTAATATATTAATACATTAAAATATATAAATTGGGAAGTCTATAACTATAATACTTACGATGCTAGAGTATTAATAATTACTCAGTGCTAGTAAGATATAGGGAGGAATATTCATGGATTACTCAAAAATAAGAGAAGTTAATGGAATAGATCATGTTGGAGATGTGCAAAGTGCAAAAAAAGGAATAATAGATTTTCTTTCTGGCGAGGACACATATAAAGACTCCATACCACAAGATAGACTTAACTCCTATAAAAAAGGCCGTGAGATAGCGGTAGAAATTGAGAATCTTTTAAATGGAGATCAAAGAGCATATTAGAATTTAATATTTATGGAATAAAGGTACAGGAGTTATATTCTGTGCCTTTATTTTTAAATGACAGAATTCTAAGTAGTAAATGGCATTTGATTGTTAAATAAATATCATCAAATTCATTTTCTTATTTATTAATAAAATTTTTTTTGAATTTCATACTATTAAATTAAGCATATATATCTAATTTATCTATATAATAGTGTTAAATACAAAGATACAGTGATGAAATTTGGAGATTATACTTTTAATATCTTTAATAAATAAATCTGTAAATATACATTGATTTAATAAGTATAAAAATAGAATGAAGAAAAAATAACAATGCTTGCAATTTTCTGAAAAATTTGATAATATAATAATAATTTATGAATAATTAATATATTATTAATAATAAATACACATGGGGAGGGTTAATCATGGCTGAAAAAAGAGAGAATTGGGGATCGAAAATCGGAATGATTTTAGCAATGGCAGGAAATTCAGTAGGCTTAGGCAATTTCTGGAGATTTCCATATCAAGCTGCAAAAAATGGTGGCGGGGCATTTATGATTCCGTATGTAATGGCTCTTATTATAATTGGAATTCCATTAATGCTTGTAGAGTGGATGATGGGGAGGCTTGGTGGAAAATATGGACATGGTACTGTAGGCTTTATGATTTATATCCAAGCAAGAGATAGGATTAAGCCACGACGTGCAATTATTTTAGGTTCTATATGTGGAATGTTAGTTATTGGTGTTACACTATTAGTAAATTCTTACTACAATCACTTAATTGGTTGGACATTAGGATATAGTTTCTTGTCTGCAACTGGTGGGTATTCAGACATGTCTGTAAGTACTGGACAGTTCTTTGTAAACTATGTACAAAATCCTGCTTATGTATTTACTTTCTGGATTTTTAGTTTAGCAGCTTTAGCATTAGCTGTAACAAGAGGAATTCAAAAGGGAATAGAGTCTTGGGCAAAACTAATGATGCCTACTCTGTATATATTTGGATTTGTATTAATTTATAAAGCATTAACAATAGGGTCACCTGTTAACCCAGATTGGTCAGCTATTAAAGGATTGAATTACCTTTGGACTCCAAGATGGGGAGATTTTAGTTTCAAAGGTGCCCTTGCAGCAGCAGGTCAAATTTTCTTTACACTATCATTAGGTATGGGTATAATTCAAAACTATGCTTCTTATTTAAAGGAAGATGATGATATAGTAGCATCTGCTATGACAACAATATCCTTAAATGAGTTCGCAGAAGTAATTCTTGGTGGAAGTATTGCAATACCAATTACTTATGCTTTCATGGGAGTAAAAGGCTTATCAGCTGGAGTAGGGTTATCTTTTATATCACTACCAAATATTTTTAGAAGTATGGCCGGTGGTAGGTTACTTGGAACATTATGGTTTATGTTATTATTCTTTGCTGGGTTTACTTCAGCTATTGCAATGTATAATTACTTGGTTACAATCTTAGAAGAAGGCATGGGTATGGCAAAGAAGAAGGCATCCCTAATGGTTTTCGTAGGATATATAATAGTTGGACTACCAGTTGCACTAGAGCCAATTATTACAAAAACTGCAGAACTTGCTTATTTTACAGAACTTGATAATTGGGTTGGTTCTTATTTACTAGTTATAATGGGTCTTATAGAAATAATTGTCGCTGGTTGGCTCATGAAAGATAATCCAATAGACGAGATAAATCATGGATCATACTGGCAAGCACCAAAGTGGATATATACTGTTATGATTAGATTTATAACTCCTTTAACAATAATTATTATATTAATTGGATCGACTATATCATATTTTAATGAAGGTTATTTTAAGCTTGTACCAAGCTTTGTAGCAAAAACACCTGTGTTAATTCCTTGGGTAAATGGAGCAAGAGCCGTTTTGGTAACTGTATTTATCATTGGATTTATTGGGACTTATAAGAGTATAAAAGCTATTTATGGTGAAGAAATTGTACAAAATAAGGTACTTATAAGAAAATAATAATTTTAGAAGTGGTGGATAATAAATTTAAAGTGTTATCCACTCCCCAAAATAGAAGGAGGGATATATATGGGCGCTCAAGCTTTAGCTTTCATGTTAGTAATGTGGTGTGGTATAATAACTGCATCAGTCTTGGGTTTAAGGGCTGTATTAAAGAATAACTAAGAAAAGGGTGAAGAGGTATGAATATTGATGACGCTTTAGTTTTGAGAAGAATTACTTTTTATTTTACTATTTTATGTGCATTATTTTTAATGCTATCTTCACAGTTTATGGGATTTCTTATGCCGATGCTATTTATACTCCCAATATTTATGGGACTTATAGGCATCAAGAAAAGAAAGAAAAGTGGGTATTTAATAGCAATGGCTATAGTTCCGTTAGCTTTTTCAATTTCAATGTTATGGATACGGTATGCTATAAGTTTTTTTTCAGATAGGACTAACCAACTTGCTAAAATGGTTGCAGAATATAATATATCATATACTACTGCTGGAGCATTTAATATAATTTTTTTCTTGTTAAGTATTATAATGATTAGTTTATCTGTAATAGTATTTGTAAACTTACGTAGACATAAAGAACTTTTCACATAATTTTCATAATAAATAAAAACGCTGAGGCTCAGTCTCAGCGTTTTTATTTATTATGAAATATTCTATAGATGGTATAGTAAGAGATTTATTTAGAGTACATATATGGTATAATATATATAAAAACAAGCTAGGAAGGGTGAGAAATCATAAAAAGTTCGAGTAAGACTGGGTTTATATTTTTATTATTAGTCACTTCAGTATTTTTAGTATCCTGCAAGGATAATACTGAACCTGTTGAAAAACAGACTTATATGATGGGGACAATTGTTCAATTAAAGGTATATGGAAAAAATGCAGAAAAAGCAACAGAGGATGCCTTAAAAAGAATTAGTGATATAGAAAATGAGATGTCAGTTAATATTGAAACCTCAGAAATCACAAAAATAAATGCTAAAGCTGGGGTATCAGCACAAAAGGTTAGCTCTGATGCATATTCAGTAATAGAAAAAGCGGTTAGCTACAGTAAATTAACAGGTGGTGCACTTGATGTAACAATAGAGCCAATTGTAGCCCTGTGGGGCATAGGTACAGATAAGGAACGAGTTCCTTTAAAAGCTGAAATTCAAGAAAAAATAAAACTAGTTGACTATAGGGATATACTTTTAGATGAAAAGAATTCCACAGTACAATTAAGAAAAACTGGTGAAGCTATGGATTTAGGTGCTATAGCAAAGGGATATACTGCTGATGAACTAAAGAAGGTTCTACTAGATGATAAGATTAGCAGTGCACTTATAAATTTAGGTGGTAATGTTTTTGCCCTTGGTAATAAAGTTGATGGAACTAGTTGGAATATAGGTATACAAAATCCACTCGATACCCGGGGACAATACCTAGGAACTATTAGTATTTCTGATAAATCTGTAGTTACCTCAGGAAATTATGAAAGATATTTTATAGTGGAAGGCAAGCGTTATCATCATATATTTGACCCCAAAACTGGTTATCCATCAGAAGCGGGTATTATAAGTGCAACCATAGTATCAGATAAGTCAATCGATGGGGATGCACTATCTACAAGTACATATATTTTGGGAGTCTCAAAAGGACTTAAGTTGATAGAGTCTATTAAAGGGGTTGATGCGATTTTTATTACTGCGGATAAAAAAGTATATGTTACCTCAGGTATTAAAGGAAATTTTAATTTGACCAATAAGGAGTTTACTTATGAAGAAAGGTGATAAGATAATTTTTGTAGTACTTTTAATTATTGTGATAATAACCTTAAGTGTAGCTTCCGTATATAAAAGATCAATTAAAGGCTCAGAAAATATTGCGGTTATTAAAAGTGATGGTAAGATAATTAGAACTATTGATTTAAGTAAGGTAATGCAGTCAGAAGCGATTACTATAAAATTGGATAATGCTCATTATAATACCATACTAGTTAAACATAATGGCATTAGTGTAAGTGAGGCTACATGTCCAGATAAAGTATGTATTAAAACTGGATGGATTTATAGGCCAGGAGAGATGATTGTATGTTTACCTAATAAGCTTATAATTAGTATTCAGGGGGGAAAAATAAAAGAAAATAATTTAATTGATGACGGGACTTTCTAAAATGAAAAATATGCAGGTGATAATATGAAAAACACTAGAAAAATGGTTTTTATTAGTATATTAGTATCAATAGCATTGGTTATATATTTGATTGAAGCACAAATTCCAGTGCTAGCTCCAGGGATAAAATTGGGGCTCGCTAATTCTATATCCTTGGTTGCATTAATTTTATTTGGTTGGAAAGAAGCAATTTTAATAATGATTTTAAGAACTGTATTAGGTTCTATTTTTGGAGGTGGCTTATCAGCACTTTTGTTCAGTATTGCTGGTGGATTACTTAGTAATATTGTAATGATAGTACTTTATAAGTATTTCAAAAATTACTTAAGCGTCCCTACAATTAGCGTATGTGGAGCTATTTTTCATAATGTAGGCCAGCTGCTGGTAGCTGCCTTCATCCTTAATGATTTAAGGATATACATATATTTACCGGTATTACTAATTGCAGCTATTGGTACAGGTTATTTTATTGGACTATTAGCCAGTATTTTAAAAAGTAGATTAGAAAAAATATTGTAGAAAAAGATAGAAAATTCTCCTACGTGCCTTGCAAATGAACTTAAAACTGGAAATTTGATTAAGAAATTCTAATGTTTTGCAAATGTAAAATTCTCTACCGATCTCCTCTGGGTAGTTCTTTGGGGGGACATAACAATTATTAATTGTTATGCACTCGGCGTCCTGGCTCGGGTTCGCTAGCCTGCCGTCCTGGCAGGCTTACGAGAATTTTATATTGTCAAAAGAAGAATTTGTAAATGGAATTTTAATAGTTTATTCGCTTCTTTTGCAAGACACTACGGAGAATTTTCCTATCCTGTTATTATGCGTGTAAAGAGGGCAATGATAAATATTTTACGCATTGTAAATAAGTAAAAAAAAGATACTAAGATTAAAATCTTAGTATCTTTTTTTTTATTTAGCTTCTGCCTCAGTGATGTTTACACGATCTTTGAGGGGTTTTGAAATAGCTTTTGTAGGGCACTTTGTAGCACATAGGCCACAGTTAGTACATTTAGAAAAGTCTATTACAGCTAAATTGTTAATCATTGTAATTGCTCCTTCTGGACAAACCCTTGCACACATTCCACAAGCGATACATCCCACTGAGCAATTATCTTTTACGGATTTACCTTTTGATTTTGAGTTGCATTCAATAAGAACTTCTTGACTTGCTGGAACCATCTCTATTAAGTTTTTAGGGCATGATTTAATACAGGCGCCACAAGCTACACAATTATCCTTATAGACTACAGCTACTCCATCTATGATATGGAGTGCGTTAAACTCGCAAGCTCTTACGCAACTTCCGAAACCCATACATCCATCTGAGCAGGCTTTAGGACCTTCACCAGGGGCAATAACCGCCTGGCGACAATCTTTTATTCCATCGTACTCATATTTCTCTTTAGCTACGCTGCAAGTTCCCTTACATTTAACGAAGGCAACTTGAGGATTAGCGCTTTCAACAGATACGCCCATTATTTCTCCAATTTTATCAGCAGTAGCACTTCCACCTACGGTACAGGCATTTAGGAGGGCACCGCCCTCAACTACAGCGGCTGCATAAGCATCGCAACCCGCATATCCACAGGCACCACAATTTGCGCTAGGTAATGCTTCGCGAACTAGAGGTATTTTTGGGTCGACGGGTACGTAGAACTTTTTATTAGCGTAACCAAGTATTACTCCAAATGCAAGACCCATACCACCAATGGTTAATACTGGGTAAATTAAATTATTAATATCCATTTAAATACCCCCCAATTTTAAACCACTAAAGCCTAAGAATGCTATAGCCATGAGGCCAGCTGTAACTAATGAAATAGGTAAACCTCTAAAGCATAGTGGCATATTGTCGTTTTCTTCCATTCTTTCTCTTAGTCCTGAAAGAAGAACGATTGCCAGCATATACCCAAAAGATGCACCAAGAGCATTAACTAGGGATTCAATTAACGTATATTTCTCACCTATGTTTATAACTGCCATACCAAGAACTGCGCAGTTAGTTGTTATTAATGGAAGAAATATACCAAGGGCTTTATATAGGCTAGGTTGAGTTTTCTTAATAACCATTTCAACAAATTGCACTAGTGCTGCAATAACCAGAACGAAGGCTAGAGTTGATAAATAAGTTATGTTGAAAAATTCTAAAATCCTGTAAGCCATGAAAGTCATAAATGAGGCTAAGAACATAACAAAGATTACTGCCAGTCCCATACCTTTTGCAGTTTCAGTCTTCTTAGAAACTCCTAGAAAAGAGCATATTCCAAGGAATTTAGCTAATACGAAGTTGTTTACTAAAAATGCGCTTATAAAAATTGAAAAAAGTCTCATTTTAATCCACCTCTCTTAATAATGTTAAATCATCTCCTGCGGAGCTGTAATTAACGACTTCAGAAGGAGATTTAGATTCCCACTTATGGAAGTGGGAGTCTTTCCTTATGAAATGTCGTTAAAATAATTATTTTTTGCAACCATGAGAACAAGATCCACAACCAGAACACTCGCCGGTCTCAGGGTCCATTTCATGAAAATGTGCAATTTTATTATTAACTTTATTTGTTTCATTAATTGATTTTTGATTTAACAGAGCCATTAAAATACCAACGGTAATAAAGGCACCAGGTGCTAAAACCATCATTATAGCAGGCTCAAAGGAGTTTCCAAAAACTTTAAATCCTAGTATTGAACCAGCTCCTAGTAGTTCTCTTATAGCTCCCAGAATAGCTAAGGCTATTGTAAAACCAAGACCCATTCCAATAGCATCGTAAATTGAGGGAAGCACTTTGTTTTTAGATGCATAAGATTCAGCTCTTCCAAGAATTACACAGTTAACAACTATTAGTGGAATGAAAATACCAAGGGATTTGTATAAAGCGGGAACAAAACCTTGTAATATAAATTGTATTAATGTAACGAAAGTAGCTATTATAGTAATATAAGCAGGTATACGAATCTTATCTGGAATTAATTTCCTTACTAAGGATATAATAAGATTAGAACCAATTAATACTACTGTAGATGCAAGGCCCATACCTATACCATTTTCTACGCTACTGGTAACTGCTAGTGTTGGACACATAGCTAGTACTTGAACAAATATTGGATTTTCTGTTACTATACCGTTTTTTAGTCTTTCAGAAAATATGCTCATTATTTTTTATCTCCTTTCAATGAAGAATTATAAAAATCAATAGCGTCGTTAACACCAAGCGTTACGGCTTTTGACGTAATAGTTGCGCCAGTAATTGCTTGAATTTGATTTTCCTTTGAAGGAGCTATTTTTACAACTTCTAATTTCTCTTTTGTAGGTTTATCTTTATATTGATCTGAAAATTTAGGATTTGGAGCATTGGCACCAAGACCAGGTGTTTCACTGTGTGCTAAAATTTTAATTCCTGTAACTTTTCCCTCAGTTGATATACCAACCATTATTTCTACTGGGCCAGCATATCCCTTTGGTGCAACTTTAATAGCATATCCAGCTATTTCAGTTCCCTTAAGACCAGTATTAACTTCGGAAATTTTTTCATTACCTGCTATATTTACATCTGATTTATCAAACTTATCAGCCGTTGGTAATATTTCTTTCATAGCAAGTTGTTTATCAGCCAGAACTTTGTCGGCAATGGGGCCTTTTGTTATTTCATAGGCACTACCAAGTAAGAAACCTGCAATTCCTGTAATTAAAAGTAAAATTAGACCTAATCTTATATTCTCTTTCAATTATTTCACCTCCCCAAATATACGTGGAGCAGTAAACTTATCAATAAATGGTACAAATAAGCTCATTATTAATATAGAATAAGATACTCCCTCAGCATAACCACCATATAAACGAATTATTGTGGTTAAAAGTCCACATCCAACTCCGAAAATAAGTTGTCCTTTTTTTGTCATAGGAGATGTGGTATAGTCTGTTGCCATAAAGAAAGCTCCAAGAACTAAACCACCAGCACAAATTTCATATATTGCATTTCCGCTCATGAAACCATCTCTACCTAGTATAAGTGTTAAAATAAATACTGAGCCGATATATGCTATTGGTGTATGCCAACTTATTACTTTTTTATAAAGTAGATAAGCTGCACCAATTAATAATGCAATTACAGAAGTTTCACCGATACAACCACCTACATTACCAATGAAGATATTCAATAGACTAGGTAATTGGCCGCCTTCGCCACCTTTAAGTACTGCAAGGGCTGTTGCTGCTGAAACGCCATCAACAGTAAAGTTGGTCATATGTACAGGCCAAGATGCAAGTAAGAATGCTCTAGCAGCCAAAGCTGGATTCATTATGTTTTGTCCAATACCACCAAAGAA
Source organism: uncultured Clostridium sp. (assembly GCA_964467165.1). Classification (GTDB taxonomy): domain Bacteria; phylum Bacillota; class Clostridia; order Clostridiales; family Clostridiaceae; genus Clostridium_AD. The sequence continues at coordinate 8,348 of CAYXOL010000003.1, read as the reverse complement.
CTGTTTTACAATAATTATTGCGAAAAATCCACCGACGGCAGGTAGCCAAAGTGGAACAGCAGCTGGCAAGTTAAAAGCAAGTAATAAACCAGTTACAACAGCACTAAGGTCTCCTATTGTAATTTTTCTGTGAGTCAGTTTTTGCCATAGCGCTTCTGACGCAATGCATGATAGCACAGATACCAATGTAACTAAAAATGCTTTCATTCCAAAAAAATATATGCCGGCAATGGTAGCAGGTATTAATGCTATTATTACGTCTCTCATTATACCCTGCACTGAATCATTTGATTTTATGTGTGGGGATGAAGATACTGTATACATATAAGTCACCTCTATCAATTTTTTTCTTCTATTTTTTTCTTCTATTAATGTTTATTGTGCGTTTACCTTCACGGCAAGTCTGAGTTAAATGACGTTTAGCTGGGCATGCGTAAGAGCAACAAGCACATTCAATACAATCCATGCCATGATATGATTCAAACTCCTCATAATTACCCCTTAAGACTAAAGAGTTAAGTTTTGTAGGGTTTAAAAACATAGGGCAAACACTGGCGCATTTTCCACATCTTATACAACTAGATTCCTCTTCTAATTTAGCTTGGTTTTTTGTTAAACAAAGTACACCTGAGGTTCCTTTTATTACAGGCGAATCTAAAGAACTTAAGGCTGTTCCCATCATAGGTCCACCTGAAATTACTTTAACAGGGTCCTCTTTGAATCCACCAGCAGCTTCGATTACTTCACTAATAGAAGTTCCGAATCTAACTCTTAAATTAAGAGGTTCTTTAATTGCTTCACCGGTTACAGTTAAAACTCGTTCAGTAAGAGGTTTTCCATTTACTACAGCGTTATATATTTCAAACACTGTATCAACATTTTGAACTACGCACCCAACATCTGCAGGAAGCTTTCCAGAAGGTAATTCCCTACCAGTAATTGCATAAATCAATTGTTTTTCTGCACCTTGAGGGTATTTTGTAAGCATTGAAGTAACTTCAACGTTATTAATGCTTGCAGTGGCTTTTGTCATAGCCTCAATTGCCTTAGGTTTGTTAGTTTCTATTGCTACATAGCCTTTTACACCAGGGAACATTTGAAGAATAATCTTTAAGCCCTGGGCAATTTCATCTGTTTTTTCTAGTAGCATTCTGTAATCGCAGGTTAAATAAGGTTCACATTCAGCTGCATTTATTATAATGCTATCGATGATTTTACCTTCTGGAGGATTAAGCTTAATGTGTGTTGGAAATCCTGCTCCACCCATACCTACTATTCCAGCTTCTTTAATGATAGCCAATAGTTCATCTTTAGATAACTTTTCATAATCACTATGGGCAGTAAGAGTAAGTACTTCTTCATAAGTGTTATCGTTTTCCACGATAATGGATGACACCATGGTTCCATTGCTATGTAATCTAGGGGCTACATCGAGTACTGTTCCTGATACGCTTGAATATATTGGTGCTGATACAAAAGCCTTAGATTCCCCTATTTTTTGTCCTACGTATACTCTATCCCCTTTTTTTACTAGTGGATCGCAGGGCGCTCCTATGTGTTGTTGCATAGGAAATACTAAGTTGCCTTTTGGAAGCAAATCTTGAATTGATTTGTCCATACTTAAGTCTTTTTTGTCGCTAGGGTGAATACCCTTTTTGAAAGTCAAAAGTCCCATAATAAACCTCCTTGTAGTTCTCTTTGAATCTAACAATTATTAGTTATCTTTTCATTACTGATATTTGGGTAGATAAGAATAATAAATTAATAGCTAGATTCTACTAAATTTTAGCTAAAATGACGATAATATAATATAATTATATCAAATAATGGAAAAATGATATAATTTTATTGCTAAGGTGCATACAAAACACACACACTTTATATATTACACCTTTTATCATTAGAAAAGAATGCTTTTTTATAAAAAAAAGAGTATAAAATATAGTCAGATTATTCGAAAAATTCCAATTAGCTTATAATGAAATGGTATTTTTTCAATATATTATAATAAACAACATGAGTTTAATATGGTATAATTAAAACAGTTAAAAAAACTATATTTACAAGAATAAACAATTAAAAGGGTATGGTGAATATGGAGAAGAATAGTTTGAATAATTTAGAAATACATAATGTGAGCTTAGACTTGGTTGAAGATATTCTAAACAGCTTAAAAACAGAAATTTATAAGAGAAATAAATTTCAATATAATTCTAATGTTGTTTTTATTCCTAATTATTTTTATAGATTTATAGGTATAAAGAAAAATGACACTGATTACTATGACAATTTATATAAATTGGACAAGGAACTAATGAAAATAGGACATGGTTACCGTAGGTTTAGTGATGGGTTAGATAAAAACATTAGCATAAGGCTTCAAAATGTATTAAATGATATTTGGGCAAATGAATTTCAAAACTCAAATATAGATGTTTCCACCATTATAAATTTAATAAGTGATAATGGACTGTTCCCGGATTTACCTAACAAAGTTTTGCTAAGTCAAATTAAAAATAATTTAAAGGGGCTCATAGAATACTATATTAAGAGTAATGAAATGGTAGATAATCATAATATTAAACTTATTATAAATTACATGATCCATTGGATAAATATTTATTCAAAAGAATTATTTCAAAAATTTGATTATATGAGTCTAAATCCTAAAGTGTTGTTTTATGGGAATATTTCAAAAACAGAAGTTTTCTATTTAATATTACTATCAACCTTGGGTTGTGATATATTATACTTTAATCCTAAAGATTCTGGTGTTTTCCAGGAAATTGATAAATACAATGCTTTTTCTAAGGAAATTGTTTATAATTATAAGGGTGAAATAAAACCATTTCCCATAGGTGTAGAAGATAGGATTAAGACTGCAGCTTACAATGCTAAGGAAGAACTTAATAAAACACTATTTACAGATGATTCTGGGTTTTATAGACCTTGGCAATTTGCAGATTATAATCTGCAGGCGGTAACCCTTAATACCACTTATGAAGAAATATATATATGGATGAAAGAAAAAGCACATATAAGGGAAGGATTTAAAGTTCAAGGATCAACTGTAATTATACCAAATATGTTCTCAAAAATTTGTGGAACCCATGATGATATTGATAGTTACTGGAAGGAAATTAATTCTGTAGTAACTCAAAAGTATACAAAATTTTACAATGAACTACCTATAATGGAAGCAGTTCATTTGGAATATGGAAAGTTTAATTTAATTTACCCTAATAATGCTTTTTCAGAATTTGACATAGATGAAATGATTGCTTCATCTTGGTGGAAATACAAGGAACTACGATCCGGACTTCAAAAAAATATGGCTCTTAAAATTAAAGATTTATGTTTAAATCCTGTTATAATAAATGTAGAACATGAAGATTTGAGAGATTTGCAAGTGGATATTTTTTCAGTACTTATAAATCTTAGTACAGAAGTGCTTGAACTTTTGCAAGCTTATGATTACTCAGAGGAAGTTCCTAAAATTATAGTTTATAACAATGAACAAAACGGGAATTTATCTTTTGAAGATTGTATAATGTTGTCATTTATGAATGCTATGGGAGTAGATATCATTATATATAATCCATCAGGATACAACGACATAGAGAATTTTATTTATAACCAGCATTATGATATTCATAGGCTTGAGAATGTGAGGTTTGAACTTGGTTTTAAAAAGTACGTAGAAAAGAAAAAAAGCTTTTTTGAAAATTTATTTTATAGATAAAGTTTACAATAGTTAACGGTGAATTTTGATTTTTATGCTATGGTATAAAAATTTGAAAATAAATCAGGAAAATAGATAAGAGGAGTGATAATCATGGAAAATAATAATGGGGTACTTGTAATAAAGGAAGAGAATATTGAAAATTCGGATATAGAAAAAAGGGCAATTAGCATAAGTAATCAGCTTAAAGTATCACCACAGGTGATGCAAATTGCATCAAATTTAAATATAAAAGATGCAAATGCCATCTTGGAATTTGGAAATGAACCAGCTCAGCAAATATCTAAATTTGCTGATCAAATATTAAACTCTATTAAAACCAGTAGTGTTGAAGATTCAGGTGTGATGATAAAAGAACTTACAAGCATAATGAAAAAATTTGACAAGCAAGATTTTGAAGAAAATAAAACTAGTTTCCTTGGGAAATTGTTTAGCAAGCCAAGTAAGGCAATAGATAAAATGCTGGGTAAGTATAAAACCATTGGGGGAGAAATAGACAAAATTTATACTCAGCTTAGTGGATATAAGGTTGAAATAAACAATTCTAATTTAATGCTTGAAAATTTATATAATCAAAATTTTGAGTATTATGGAGAATTAGAAAAATACATTGCTGCAGGAAATATGATTGTTGAAAAAAGTGAAAGTGGAGATCTTCCCAGGCTTGAGTCCCTAGCAACTAATGGAGAACAAATAAATGTAATTAATTATGAGAATTTTAAAGCCACTCTTGAAATGTTAAAACAGAGAATTTACGATTTGGAAATGGCAAAAATGGTATCATTACAAACTGCTCCTCAGATTAAAATGATTCAAAGAGGAAATTATAAGTTGATATCTAAAGTGCATTCTGCTTTTATAATAACTATACCAGTATTTAAAAATGGAATAATACAAGCTATTGCATTAAAAAAACAAAAGTTAGTTGCGGATTCATTAGCAGAACTTGATAGAACTACTAATGAATTATTAATGAAAAATGCAGAAAATATAAGGAGTCAAAGTGTAGATATAGCAAAACTCGCTGGAGGTACAAGTGTGAAAATTGAAACTCTTGAGAAAACTTGGAATACAATTATGCAAGGTATCGAAGAAACAAAGGCCATTGAAGATGATAATAAGAGATTAAGAGAAGCTGGAATAGTTAAATTACATGATATGACAGAAAAACTAAAGCAAAAATCACTAAAATAATAAATCTATGAACTACAATGTAACTAGGTAAGCAGAATAAGGGATTAAAGCTCAGGAAAATAAATAACAAGTCAAGTAGTATTGACTTGTTATTTATCTAAATGTGCCTAAGAGGTGATTATATGGATATATTTCAATTACAAGCGGAAAAAAAATTACAAAAGGATGCTCCACTTGCGGAAAGATTAAAGCCAGAAAAGTTAGAAGATTATGTAGGTCAAGAGCATATTTTAGGCAAGGGGAAGCTTCTATGGAGAGCAATTATTGCTGATAAAATAACTTCCTTAATACTTTATGGTCCACCGGGCACAGGTAAAACTAGTTTGGCTAAAGTTATTGCCAATACAACAAAATCTAATTTTGTTAGATTGAATGCAGTTACAGATGGACTAAAAGAACTAAGAGAAGTGGTGGCGCAGGCAAAAAATGACTTAGGAATGTATGATATTAAAACTATCTTATTTATAGATGAAATCCATAGATTTAATAAAGCTCAACAAGATGCATTATTACCTTTTGTAGAAAAGGGAACAATTGTATTAATTGGCGCAACTACAGAAAATCCATATTTTGAAGTTAATAATGCATTGATTTCTAGGTCTATGTTATTTAAACTAGAACCTCTAGAGGAAAAACATATAAAAAAGATTATTACACGTGCACTAGAGGATAAGGATGTAGGCTTTGGGAATACTAATATTTGTATGGATAGTGTTGCTATTGATTATCTTGCAAATATGGCAAATGGAGATGCTAGGCGGGCTCTTAACGCTTTGGAGTTATCAGTACTCACTACCGATAGAGATGAGCTAGGCAAGATAAACATAACCCTTGAAATTGTGGTGGAGTGTCTGCAAAAGAAACATATAAAATATGATAAGAATAGAGATGAGCATTACGATGTGATTTCCGCATTTATTAAAAGTATGAGAGGGTCTGATCCTGATGCCGCGGTTCATTATCTGGCAAGAATGATATATGCTGGAGAGGATCCTAAATTTATTGCTAGGAGAATTGTAATAGCGGCCGCTGAAGATGTTGGAAATGCAGATCCGATTGCACTCCTTATAGCAAATAATGCGGCGCAGGCGGTTCAGTTTGTAGGTATGCCAGAAGCGAGGATTATTTTGTCACAAGCTGCAATATATGTAGCTTCAGCTCCAAAGAGTAATGCATCTTATATGGCTATTAATAAAGCACTTAAAGATGTAGAAGAAAAAAATATAGGAAGCGTACCCGCTCATTTGCGGGATCAAAGCTATAGTGGTGCAAAAAAATTAGGGCATGGGGTAGGATATTTATATCCTCATGACTATGAAGATAATTATGTGGAGCAGCAATATCTTCCTGATGAATTAGTTGACAGGGTATATTATGATGTTTGTGACAATGGATATGAGAAAAGAATCAAAGAACGACTTAAGATATTGAAAAACAAAGAAAAAAAGTAGGAGAATTTTTCCTACTTTTTATTTGAAAATATTTTTTTAACAATAGTTAAAATATCTACTATATATACAAAATATTTCTCCAAAGACTCTGTTGCACCAATTGCGGTGGCAGTTGTCTGCACTACTACATCAGTAACATCTTTTATATTGTCAGTTACTTCATGTAAATTTTTAAAGGTTTTTGGTAATAATTCTAGCACTTCGTCTATACTATCTTCATTCTTTTCAATAATTGTATTTACTCTTGATATAGTTTTAATGAGTTTTAGAAGTCCTACTATTAGAATAACTAAAATCACTATACCAAGAAAAATTAATAAGCCTTGTCCTAATTTAAAAAAGTCTATATACATTTATAGCACCACTATTCTTTTAAATTTTGATTATTTTTTACTATCTTTTTCAACTTCAATAGGTTGGTCCAAAATAGCATTTAAATCTTCAGTGGCAGTAATTACTGCATCTTCCACTATTTCAGCAATTGCTTTTGGAGCCTTTTTATCATTTAGATATTGGGAAACTTTAACTTTAGCGTCTATTACATTGTCTTTAGCGTCAGAAACTTTATTATTTATTGCATTCTTAAGTTCTGAATTTTTTTGCTTGATTTTAGCTTTAGCATCGCTTACATTATCGTTAATTGTTTCTTTAAGTTCTGTGGTTTTTTCTTTAAGATTGTTTGTAATCTCCTTGGATGAATTAGCAATATCTTCTCTAGTTTCTTTTCCTGCCTTAGGAGAAAAAAGTATACCACCTAGTATGCCGCTGACGCTTCCTGCTGCTGTTCCAATAAGTATTTTTTTAGCGGTTTGAATTTTTAGTTTTCTTTGCTTTTCTTTTTTTCTTGTTTCGTACCATTTTGTAAGTATCATAATTGTTGCCTCCTTTAAGGATAAAAAACCTTACTATATACTTTAATCATATACTTTATCAATTATTTGTCAATAGATAAAGAAAAATGTAACAGAAATGTAACGTAAATGGATGGAAAACACGCTGCTAGGTATAAATTATTACAAAGTTATATCAATTTTTTAAGATATTTGATAAAATCATAATATATATTAGAAGTGTTAAAAAATAAATTAGTAAGGTATTAGTCTAGTTTTAGCAGTGTAGGTTCCTTAAAATGTACTGCTAGTTAAAAAAATACCTTGGGGGGCTTTATGATAAAATTATTATGGTATTTATACTTTTCAATATATTTGTGTATTTCATCATTGAATTTAATTAAAATAAAATATATACAAAAAAAATCACCAAAAGAAGCTGAAATACTTGCATTTAAAGCAGCGCAACACATTGCAAAATATGTTTTGAGAGTAACTAAGACTAGTATGGAGGTTAGCGGTGCTGAAAATATACCAATAGAAAACTGTGTATTTATATCAAATCACCAAGCTATTTTTGATGGATTCGCATTGCTTGCTTATATTGACAAGCCATTTGGGTTTGTGGCTAAGAAAGAAATAAAAAAAATACCATTAATTAGTAATTGGTTGAAATCAATAGGATCAATTTATATGGATAGACAAAGTCCTAGAGAATCAATTAAAACAATTCAAGAAGGTGTGAAAAAAATAAATCAAGGATATTCCATGTTGATTTTCCCCGAAGGTACCAGAAGTCTAAAATCTAATATGAATTCATTTAAAAAAGGCAGCATGAAACTGGCAACAAAGTCCAGAGCTTGCATAGTTCCAATAACAATAGATGGGAGTTATAATGTATTAGAAGTAGGCAGAAAAGTTATGGGAAATAAAATAAATATGGTTATACATAAACCAATTTATTTAAAAGATTTAAGTAAAGAGGAAGAACAGAAATTATCAGAATATGTACAAAACATAATAGAAGGTGAATTAAATAACATATGTAAATTAAAAAAGAGTAAGGATTAGTTTTAAAGGTTCTTTCTGAACTTTGGGTGTATAGAAGAAAAAGCGGGTGTGAAAACCTGC
>CAYXOL010000002.1:26988-158471 GCA_964467165.1 uncultured Clostridium sp. | reverse complement strand
CACGGTGGTGTGAGAGGACGCTAAATAAATTAATTATTTAGCTCCTACTCGATTGTAAAAAAATAGGTTTGGACAAGGAAATAAAACTAAAATGGAACTTGCAAGTAATAGAATTTCTTTTGTATTTTTGGACAGAATACTTTAAATATAACAATAATTACTGAATTATTACTGCTTTTTATTTTAATAGAAATGTTGTTTATAATAGCTATGTAAAATAAATTTGCAATTAATATAAAATTAGGTTGACTTATTGATTATATAATCTAAAATGAAACATATATAATAATATAAATTAACATTGAAAGGGGAATTATAAATGAAGAAAAAAATATATATTGATGGGATGAGTTGCAGTCATTGTGTAAGTCATGTTAAAGAAGCATTACTAGATATTGGTGCTATGAAAGTGAAAGTTGACTTAGAAGAAAAATTTGCTACAGCAGAATTTGATGATGAGATAAGTGATAGTGAAATTACAGAAGCTATTGAAGATGTAGGATATGAGGTTACTGAAATAGAAGAAGATTAACACAATTAGCTTTGCCCCTGTTCATTTATATGGACAGGGGCAAAGCTAATTCTATCTGTATTTTTTACACATACTTTGTGTCATGGAAAACCTAAAAAGGATTTTCAAAATATTAATAAATAAAAAGCAATAAACCCTAGATTCGTTAAATCTAGGGTTTAAACTATATGATGTTACGTGCTTCAATTATTGTTTGATATAAGACAATTACAATACAGTCAATAATTTGGCTTTTCTTCTCCCTTGTTGTTTTTATAGAATAACAAATGATTTTTAGTTTTGCTAAACAATTATCTTCTTTAGGTTGGGTAACTTTAGAAAAAATTTCCATATAATTACTTGGAATTTTTTCTTCTGACCATTTCTTGTCCATATCCTTAAGTCCTAACTCTATTGTGGAAAGAATCCTATAAAACAATACATCGGGATTATCATTAGATTTTTCATCAATAAGAAGGATTTGATTAATAATGGATTTCATAACATTACATTTGATTTTTAAAAAGTTTCGCACATATTTATCTTCAAAAGCAGGGATTTGATAATTTATTATATCATCAATATCAGAAAATTCAATGTGATTGTCCTTAGAAGGTTGTATTATAGAATTTAATCCTGGTATTTTTAAGGATTTAATTAGTATAGGAAGAAGATTAGAAGGTATAGGGACTCCAAGTAAGGTAAGATTTTCTAAAATACTAACACTTTCTGTAATTGCTAGAAAAGCTATAATTATTTGGGATAGCATGGTGGTGGTTATTAGGGAATTTAAAAGAGTCTCTAGCAATCTAACTGTAATTAGGCAAAGGGAATAAGTGATGATTTTTTTAGTGGATTTACGTAATCCTGTACTGGAAAACCGTTTATATTTTATAGCAGTAAATATCCCTGTAATAGTATCTAAAATAATAAGCATCAAAAGAATAATATAGGAAGTTTGCAGGATATTAAACATTTCGCAAAGAAAACCTATTATTCCAGATACTCCATATATTTTTAACAAGAAATCATTCTTGTGCATATTTTCATCTCCATTAATATTAGACAAATATAAATATGGAATAAATAATTTTAATAAATCATTTATTCCATATAATATATGCTGTATTAAGGAAAAATGCTATTGATGATTTACACTGTATGTCAAACCTTCTTTGAATAATCTTAAATTAAAGTAGTAGCAAAAGAGATTAATTAAAAAATTTTAATTGAACACTTATTTTTTTATCTTCAATTTCCAAAATAACATAAGAATACCAGGGTTCCCGCCTCTTATAAGAGGGGGAACCAGGATTTATCATAAGGACTTTATTTTTAGTTAGAATTAGTGGTTGGTGACTATGTCCAAAGATGATTATATCTACTTTATCGCCACTAAATTCAGCATAAGCTCTTTCAAGGGTTGACTTATCATTTCCATGACCGTGGTACAAACCAATTTTATAGCCTTCCACGGGTATAATTATTTTTTCTTTTAATAGATCTCTGATGTACCCCTTATCATTATTCCCCCACACTCCAACAAAATTTTTATGATTCCTTAATTTTGAGACCACACTAGAGGACACATAATCCCCTGCATGAATTATCATATCAGATTCTATAGATATATTATCTATAAACTTGAAAAGCTTATCGCTATGTTTTTTTACATGAGTATCAGATAATATTGCAATTTTCATCTTCATCACCTTCTTATAGTATATTATGATATAGTGTGTATTGATACACAAATAGTATGTAAGTATAAAATACATTTTACTTTATAAAAATAATACAACATATTTTCAATTTCATTTATTTATCATGACATTTTTGGTATGATTATATTTAATATATATGTGAGGAGAAAAAAATGGGGGATACAAAAGAGATAGTATATATAATGGAACAATCAGGAATAAATATAAATAATGAGAAATCGCTGCATTCATCTATTAAGCAATGGTACGCCATGCCTGGGGATAGATTAGAGGTAAAAGTAGATAAATATATTATTGATTTAGTAAGGGAAGATTCTTTAATAGAAATACAAACTAGAAATTTTAGCGCCATTGGTAATAAGCTAAGGGCACTGGCTTTGTACAATAAGGTTACACTAGTACATCCTATAGCAATTGAAAAATATATAGTAACAATGGAAGAGACAGAGAAGGTAATTAGTAGAAGGAAATCTCCTAAAAAAGGTAAATTAGTGGACTTATTTGATGAGTTAGTTAGGATACCTGATTTGATAGCACAGGAAAATTTCATACTAGAAATATTGATGACAAAAGAAGAAGAAATAAGATGTAAGGATGGAAAAGGAAGTTGGAGAAGAAAAGGCATTAGCATTGTGGATAGAAAATTAGTACAGGTTGTGGAGAAAGTGATATTTAAAGAAGCAAAGGATTTCATGAGATTTTTACCAGAAGAGTTGCCAAGGGATTTTACAAATAAAGACCTAGCAAAAATGTTGAAGATTACAATATACAAAGCAAGAAAAGTAACTTACTGCTTAAAAAAAATTATGATTATAAAAGAAGTGGGCAAAATTAGGAATGAACTTATATTCCAGAGGCAATAATGATATATTATAAATAATTTTAAAATTGACTATTTACCTAGTATATGATGAAGTATAATATAAATATACCATTATTATATATGGACTAAATTTTATTATTTAAACTGTAAAAATCAATGAAATATACTATTATAGGTGGGCATTAGAATTGCAGGAGGTAGAATATAATGGATAAGAAAAAGGTCTACATAACAAGAAGGATTCCAGACGAGGTTATTGAACTTTTAGAAGAATATTTTCAGGTAGAAATAAATCCACAAGATAGAGTTTTAACAAAAGATGAGTTATTAGAAAAGGTGGTAGGCATGGATGCGGTATTATGTCTTATAACTGATAATATTGATAGTGAGGTGTTAGAGGCAGCCGGGGATAAGTGTAAGATATTTGCTAATTACGGCGTTGGATTTAACAATATTGATATCACCTCAGCTACTGAAAGAGGCATAATTATTACAAATACTCCTGGGGTTTTAGATGATGCTACTGCAGATCTTGCATGGGCACTACTTATGGCTGTTTCTAGAAGAATAGTGCCGGCAGATAAATTTACTAGAAATGGTGCATTTCAATCTTGGGATCCAATGATGTTTCTTGGGCGGGATATTACCGGTAAAACCTTAGGACTTATAGGGGCTGGGAGAATTGGTTTTAACTTTGCAAAAAAAGCAAAAGGATTTGATATGAAAATACTATACACAGGCCTCAGGCATAATTATAAAATAGAAGATGAATTAGGCGCCATTTATGTGGATAAAGAAACCTTGCTGAAGGAAGCGGACTTTGTTTCATTACATGTTCCACTAGTCCCTTCTACCACTCATTATCTTAGTGAAAGGGAATTTTCAATAATGAAAAAAACCTCTGTCATTGTTAATACATCTAGAGGACCAGTAATTGATGAAAAAGCATTGGTTAAAGCACTTAAGCAAGGTGAAATATGGGGGGCTGGACTTGATGTGTATGAACATGAGCCAGAACTTGAACCCGAGCTTTTAGATATGTACAATGTTGTAATTGTTCCTCATATTGCATCAGCTACAATGGAGACTAGAAGGAACATGGGTCTAATTGCGGCTAATAACATTATTAAGGTGCTTATGGGTGAAAAACCAGATACTTGTGTTAATGAAGAAGTATTAGCATAATGTAATTAATAAGGCACTCATCTTCAAATCAAATGAAGGGGAGTGCTTTGTTTAATTCTCTAGTATTGAACCATGCCATTTATAATTTGTTTTTAATATCTACATAATTGTATATGGTATACTTTGAAATGCTGAAAAAATCTGCTATTTTATCGCCAGCCTTAGTAATTAAGAAAGCGCCAGCATCATTCAGAAATTCAATAGCTTGTATCTTTTGCTCTTTGGTCATAAGTGCCACTGGTTTATCTATTTTTTTTATGGACTCTTCTAATAAGTCATCTAGTAGTTGATTTACATTTTGAGGGATTTTATCTGCAAGGGTAATATCCTCTTTATGACTAACTAATGAATCTATACAATTTTTAGCTATAGTAAGCTCCGTAATATCGTAATTTATAGAAAATATACCCATAACTTTATTTTCATTATCTCTAATATATATGGTACTTGATTTTAAAATTTTTCCATCATGAGTTTTGGTAAGATAATTCAATTTGTCTTCTAGTGAATCAGAAACATGCTTTAGTGCATTTAAGACAATTCGTGAAGCACTAGTGCTGGTAGTTCTGTGTGTTACATGACCATTTTCAATAAAAATGATGGGATAGTCTATATCACCAGAAGATAAATCATGAATAACCACCTCGCAATTTCGGCCAAACTGAGCTGAAATACCTTTTGCTAATCTTTTTAAAAAATCGAAACTATAATCATTATTCATTCAAGACCTCACAATTCAAAAAAATATAGTGAAAATTAAATAATTATATAAAACTTTTATAAATTAATTATATCAATCTTTATTTTTAAAATCAATACAATTTGCAAAAATTTTTAGAATTGCTAAAATATTTTGCAAATTCAATTGACTTTTAATTGTCAAAATGGTAATCTGAACAAATAAAGTAAGTGTTATAAAAGAAATAGATTAAAAAATTTTATAGAAAATTCAGTAAGAATAAATGGTAAAAGTAAACGCTTACTTAGCTTGTACATATTTTATTTTCATGGGACAATTATGATTTTAATTATTAAAGGGGGATATTTTATGAGTACAGTAAATTCAAACAAAGGGAACAGTGGTATCTTATACAAAATAGATGATAAACCACCAATGCACATAACAATTATACTTGCGTTTCAGCACATTATGGCAGCGTTTGGTGGTATCGTAGCAGTTCCGTTAATTGTTGGTGGGGCTTTAAAACTACCAATAAATGATATTGCGTTTTTAGTAAGTGCTGCATTGTTTGCAGCTGGTATAGCTACATTTATTCAAGCTAGAGGGGTTGGACCTGTAGGTGCTAAACTGCCATGTGTCATGGGAACCGATTTTACATTTGTTGGGCCATCTATAGCGGTAGGTTCTGCTTTAGGACTACCAGGAATGTTTGGTGCCACCATAATGGGATCTTTTATTGAAATTATTTTAAGTCGCTTTATTAAACCATTAAGAAAATTTTTTCCACCAATTGTAACAGGCACAGTTATTATGTTAATAGGATTAACTTTAATACCTGTATCAATAGATTGGGCTGCTGGAGGAGTCGGAGCTAAGGATTATGGTAGTGTACAGAATATATGCATAGCTTTTGCGGTAATGTCGGTAATTGCATTATTAAATAGATATGGTAAAGGACTTATTTCTTCTGCGTCAGTAATAATTGGACTAGTATTTGGATATGTAATATGTTTTCCACTAGGAATGCTGGATTTTTCAGTAATTGCAAATGCTAGATGGATTGCTTTTCCAACAATTTTTAAATATGGAGTAACTTTTAAGCTAAGTGCCTTTGTTGCATTTATTACAGCATATCTAGTAACTACCGTTGAAACTGTGGGATGCCTTATGGCTGTTGGGGAAGCGTCTGGAAAAGAGTTATCATCAGAAGATATTTCAAGAGGTATACTTGCAGATGGAGTTGGATCCCTTATAGCAGGATTCTTTAATGCTGGACCTAATACATCATTTTCACAAAATGTTGGTCTTATACCCCTTACTAAGGTTGCAAGTAGATTTGTAGTTACCATGGCTGGAATTATTTTAATGGCATTAGGAATATTCCCTAAAATTGGTGCTGTTGTTGCCATTATGCCAAATCCAGTTTTAGGTGGTGCAGGTATTATAATGTTTGGTATGGTTGTATCAGCTGGAATCAACACTATTAAAAATGTTGAGCTTAATAATAGAAATATGCTTATTCTTGCAATCTCAATTGGAGTAGGCCTTGGAGTTACTGTAAGACCTGATTTATTAAATAGTATGCCAGCAGCTGTTAAGAGTTTCTTTTCTTCAGGTATAAGTGCTGGTACTGTGGTAGCTTTACTTTTAAACATAGTATTAAAAGAAGAAACTCCATCAAATATGGATTCCAATATGGATTCAAAAACAATTGCAAATTAACATATTTAAAAAGGAAAATGTAACGCAGAGAAAATACATCAGTATAATATAAAATAGTATTAAGGGAGATGTATTATTATGAATTCAAGCAGGACTAAAAATTTAATTCAAGTAGCTACAAGCAGAAAAAAAGCAGATTTAGTTATTGAGAATTGTAATGTTATAAATGTTTTTTCTCAAGAGATTATATATGGTAAATTAGCCATTAGTGATGGTGTATTTATTGGGATAGGTGATTATGAAGGAATAGAGACCATAGATGGTGAGGGAAAATATATAGTTCCAGGTTTAATTGATTCCCATGTTCATATAGAATCATCTATGGGTTCGCCCTACCAATTTGCAAGAGCTGTATTGCCAAGAGGAACCACAACAGTTATCTCTGATTGTCACGAAATAGCTAATGTTAAAGGCCTTCAGGGGATAAAATATATGATTGAATCTAGTAAGAACTTACCTCTTGATGTATATATTATGCTTCCATCCTGCGTTCCTGCCACTATATATGAAACATCAGGTGCAATCCTTGAAGCAGAGGATCTGGAAGGATTAATGCAGCACGAAAGAGTTTTGGGTCTTGGAGAACTTATGAATTATCAAGGTGTTGTTTTTACAGATGAAGGTATCCTAAATAAGCTTGAGCTTACTGATAAATATAATAAAATAGTAGATGGGCATGGTCCCATTATTAAAGAAAAAGAATTAAATGCCTATTCATTAGCTGGTGTTAGAACAGATCATGAATGTATGAACCATAAAGAGGTAATGGATAGACTTAGGAATGGCATTTATGTTGCAGTAAGAGAGGGTTCTGCTGCGAAGAACTTACTGGATTTAGTTGGTGCTGTAAATCCCAACAATGAGCGTAGATTCACCTTTTGTACAGATGATAGGCATCCCAAGGATATACTGAATGAAGGTCATATAGACAACAATATTAGACTTGCAATAAAGGGTGGCGTAAATCCTATAACCGCTATTAGAATGGCAACATTAAATTCAGCAGAATGCTATGGCCTTAAAAATCTTGGCGCAATTGCTCCGGGTTATATAGCGGATTTTATAATAGTTGATAATTTAACGGATTTCAATGTGCTAAAAACTTTTAAAAAAGGTAAACAAATATTACCCGATTGGTATACAAAGATAAAAGAAGACAGTGAACTATTAGAAATGGTTTCTAATAGTGTTAACATTAAAGACTTTGAGCAGGATGATTTAAGGATAAAAGTAACATCAAGCTCTGCAAAAGTCATTAAAATTATGGATCATAGTCTTTTTACGGAAAATGTAAATAGAGAGGTTCAGGTAGATAAAAACGGGTACTATATATATGATGAAGCAACTGATATCTTGCCTATATATGTATTTGAAAGACATAATGGCACTGGTAATATTGGCATGGGGTTAATTGAAGGATATGGGCTAAAAAATGGGGCAATTGCATCCACTATAGCACATGACTCACATAATTTAATTGTTATAGGTAGTAGCCCGGAAAATGTTAAAATAGCAGTGGAAAAAATAAAAGAGATTGGCGGGGGACTTGTGGTTGTAGTAGATGGGAAGGTAAAAGGAAGTTTACCACTGGATATTGCAGGTATTATGTCAAGTTCGGATTTAGAAACTGTATCAAAAGGTCATGAGCAGCTTAATAAAATTGCTATGGAAGAGTTGAAAATCAATAAGCAGGTGAATGCATTTATGACCTTGGCTTTTATGGCATTACCAGTTATTCCTAAACTAAAAATTACAGACAGAGGGTTGTTTGATGTGATTAAATTCCAGCATACCAGCATATAAAATATTTATTATAATTGACATAATATTTATGAGGTGAGATACTTATCTTATAAGAAACTATTAAATATTACTTAATAATTACTATAGGAGAATATTATGGAAAATTCAATACTAATAAAAAATATTAAATATCTAGTAACCTGCGATGATGAAGACAATGTATTTCAAAATATAAATATGTACATGGAAAATGGTGAAATTAAATATATTGGAAGTGAAGTTAAATCAGCCCAGGAGACTATAGATGCAACAAATATGGTAATGTATCCAGGGCTTATTAATACTCACCATCATCTTTACCAAATTTTCAGTAGAAATATTCCAGAGGTTCAAAATATGGAATTATTTCCATGGTTAAAATATTTGTATGAGATATGGAAAAATATAAATAATGATGTTATCATGTACAGTTCTCTTTGTGGAATGGGAGAACTTTTGAAAAATGGTTGTACAACATGTTTTGATCATCACTATGTATTTCCAGAAAAACAAAATAGTCTTATTGAAACCCAGTTTGAAGCAGCAAAAAGGCTTGGAATTAGAATGTATGCATCAAGAGGAAGTATGTCTTTAAGTGTTAAAGACGGAGGGCTACCTCCAGATACTGTGGTACAGTCTGTTGACCATATTTTGAAAGACAGTGAACGTTTAGTGAAAAAATTTCATGACAAAAATCGTTTTTCAATGAGGCAAGTAGCTCTTGCTCCTTGCTCACCATTTAGTGTGACTTCAGATTTAATGCGAGAATCTGCAAAACTTGCAAGAGAACTTGGGGTTAGACTTCACACACACCTTGCGGAAACAGTAGATGAGGAGAAATTCACTTTAGAAAAATTTAATATGAGGCCACTACAGTATATGGAAAGCTTGGGGTGGTTGGGATCTGATGTGTGGTTTGCACATGGTATTCACTTTACAGATGAAGAATTAAAATTGATTGCAAGCACTGGCACAGGTATTGCACATTGCCCCGTATCTAACATGAAATTGTCATCGGGCATTGCAAAGATTCCCCAAATGTTAAAGCTAAATGTGCCTGTTGGGCTTGCTGTTGACGGAAGTGCTAGCAACGATGGATCAAATATGTTAGAAGAGATGAGAGTTGCATTTTTGCTTCACAGATTAAGCTCAGGCAAAAATGCACCTACAGCCTATGATATACTGAAAATAGCCACAAGGGGTAGTGCAAAAGTTCTAGGACGTGCTGATATTGGAAAATTAGAAGTTGGAATGGCAGCGGATTTGTTTATGATAAATTTGAGCAAACTGGAACTTGTAGCTGCAGATTTAGACCCTAAATCATTACTTAGTACTGTGGGATATAAAGGAACTGTAGATTATACAATTGTAAATGGTAAAACTGTAGTGAAAAATGGTATACTTGTAAATATTGACGAAGAAAAACTCTATTATAAAAGTGATGCTGTGGCAAAAAAATTCATAATAGGAAGTCAAATATAGAAAGGATACATTATGAAAGATGATATGAATTTAGATTTTTTAAAAAGGTTAGCAAAGGGTATTGTGCAACATTTTGGAAATGATTGTGAAGTGGTTATACATGATTTAAAGGCGGAAAGTTTACAAAATACAATTATAGGCATAGAAAATGGTCGTGTTACTAATAGAAAAATTGGTGATGGAGCATCTCATATTGTAATAGAGGCTCTTAATAATGCAAAACATGATTCAAAGGATTCACTGGGTTATTTAACAAAAACTCATGATGGACGAGTTCTAAAATCTAGTAGTATTTATGTAAGAGATGAGAACAATGAACCTACAGGGATTTTTTGTATAAATTATGACATTACACAATTAACAATAGCTGAGAATTCTATAAAATCATTGTTAAATCATCAAGAGGAAGATAGTGAAGTTGAAAAAATTCCTCGAAATGTAAATGACTTATTGGATGATCTTATAGAGCAATCGGTGAAGGTAATCGGTAAACCTCTTGCACTAATGAACAAAGAAGATAAGATAAAAGCCATACAGTTCTTAAATGAAGCTGGTGCGTTTCTTATAACAAAATCTGGTGATAAAATCTCAGAATATTTTGGTATATCTAAATTTAGTATTTATAACTATATAAAATAAATTTTATACTACAATAATTATTAAGGAGGAACAAAATGAGTATTGGAAAGAGTGTTAATAGGGTGGATGCTTTTGATAAAGTAACAGGGCGCGCACAATTCACAGATGATTTTAAATTGAATAATGCTCTTGTTGCTAAGGTTCTTCATAGTACTATTGCCAGTGGCGTTGTTAAGTCCATTGATATTTCAGAGGCTATGAAATTAAAGGGAGTTGTGAAGATTGTAACTTGCTTTGATGTTCCAGATATTCAATATCCAACAGCAGGTCATCCATATTCACTAGATCCAGCCCATATGGATATTGCAGATAGAAAATTATTAAATAGAGTAGTTAGATATTATGGTGATGATATTGCAGCAGTAGTGGCGTCAGATAGTGTAATTGCAACAAGGGCAATCAATCTTATAAAAGTTGAATATGAGCAGTACCAGCCTATACTTTCCATTGAGGCTGCTTTAAAAGAGGATGCACAAAGAATTCATGAGGAGTATCCAGGTAATATTCTTGCACATACAAGTTATGAAATCGGTAATTATGAGGATGCAATAAAAGAAGAGGGACTAATTGAGTTTGAAGGAGAATATGAACTTTCACCCGTAAAACATTGCCATCTTGAAAACCCGATTTCTTATGCTTACGGCGAGGGGAAAAGATTGGTTGTGGTAACGTCAACTCAAATACCTCATATTGTAAGGCGTGTAATTGGTCAAGCACTCGGTATTGATTGGGGTAAAATCAGAGTTATTAAACCATATATAGGCGGAGGATTTGGGAATAAACAAGAGGTTCTTTATGAACCGCTTAATGCATATTTGTGTCAGGCTATTGGTGGCAGATGTGTTAAACTTGATATTTCAAGAGAAGAAGATTTTGTTAATACCCGTCTGCGTACTGCCATGAAAATTAAAATTAAAAGCTATGTAAGAGCAGATGGACGATTTGTTGCTAGAAAATTAGAAATGTATGGTAACAAAGGGGCATATGCATCACATGGACATAGTGTGACTAATAAATCAGGACATGCATTTAAACAAATATATAATGATGAAGTTGCAACTAAAGGGGATATGTATTCAGTGTATACAAATATCCCAGCATCTGGTGCTATGCGTGCTTATGGCATACCACAAATTACTTTTGCACTTGAATCTCATGTTGATGATGTAGCAACAAAATTAGGTATGGATAAAATTCAAATGAGAAAACTAAATGCTATGAAACTAGGGTTTGTTGACAATCAAGTTAGATGTAATAGTAATGGTTTAGAAGAATGTATAGAAAAAGGTAAGAAATACATTGATTGGGATAATAAACTAATAGAATACCAAAATCAAACAGGACCTGTAAGACGAGGTGTTGGTATGGCAATATTTAGTTATGCAGTAGGGGTATTTCCAATATCATTAGAAACAGCAGGTTGTAGAATTATACTTAATCAAGATGGATCTGTTCAAGTTCAAATGGGAGCCACAGAGATAGGTCAAGGAGCAGACACTGTATTTGCACAAATGGTATCTGAAGTTTTAGGAATTCCAATTGATAACGTGCACACCGTATCAACTCAAGATACTGATATTACACCTTTTGATACAGGGGCTTATGCATCTAGACAATCCTATGTATCTGGAATGGCTGCTAAAAAGGCTGCTATAGAACTAAAATCAAAAATTCTTGAACATGCAAATTTTATGTTGAGACTTCCAGTGGGAAATCTAGATCTTAAAGATAATAATATTGTAAATGTTGAAACAGGTGAAATTTTAGCTTCACTTAAAGAAGTTTCTATGAATGCGCTTTATAATACAGAAAAATCTGTTCACATTACATCAGAGGTAACAAACCAATGTAAATCAAATACGTTTGCCTTTGGAGTAGGTTTTGTTGAAGTTGAAGTTGATATACCAGTGGGCAAAATTAAAATTGTAAATATTATTAATGTTCATGATAGTGGTACAATTCTTAATCCTACGCTTGCTGCAGGACAGGTACATGGTGGCATGAGTATGAGCCTGGGTTATGGATTAACTGAACAACTTTTATTTGATGAAAAAACTGGTAGAATGCTTAATGATAATCTACTTGACTATAAGCTTCCAACTATTATGGATACACCACATTTGGAAGCACAGTTTGTAGAAACTTATGATGTGTCAGGACCTTTTGGTAACAAGGCACTAGGAGAACCACCTGCAATACCTGCCGCACCTGCAATTAGAAATGCAGTACTACATGCCACAGGAGTTAGCTTTAATAAAGCTCCACTAACGCCACAAAGACTTGTAGAAAAATTTAAGAGTGAAAATTTGATATAAATATGGAGGCGAAATAACAATGTATGATATAGAAAATATATATCAGGCGACATCAGTACAAGATGCAATAAACCATCTTGCAGCCGATCCTAAATCTATAATTATTGCAGGTGGAAGTGATGTACTTATAAGCATTCGTCATGGTAAACTTGCAGGGTGCTCTCTTATAAGCATTTATGGAATAAATGAGCTAAGAGGTATAACTCTTAGTGAAGATGGAAGTATAAAAATTGGTTCACTTACTAGTTTTTCACATATAACAAAAAATGAAATTATTCAAAAATATATTCCAGTGCTTGGAGAAGCTGTTGATGATATAGGAGGTCCACAGTTAAGAAATATTGGCACAATTGGAGGTAATATTTCAAACGGAGTTACGAGTGCTGATAGTGCATCAACGTTATTTGCACTAAATGCTAAACTTCAAATTGAAGGACCCAGCGGCGTGCGCTTTATTCCTATTTCGGAGTACTATGTAGGACCGGGAAAAGTTAGTCTAAGGCTTGGAGAAATGCTTATAGCAATCTATATCACAAAAGAAAATTACGAGAATTTTACAGGTAATTATATTAAATATGCTATGCGTAATGCAATGGACATTGCAACCCTTGGCTGCAGTGTAACATGCAAACTTAGCGCAGATAAAACTACTATTGATGAGGTCCACCTTGCTTTTGGTGTTGCAGGACCTGTTCCTATGAGATGCCCAAAAGCTGAAGAAGCTATTAAGGGAATGAAAATTTCTGAGGAAATGCTTAATATTTTTGCGGAAACTGCAAAAGATGAAGTGAGTCCTCGTTCCTCTTGGCGTGCATCCAAAGACTTTCGTATTCAGCTTGTATGCGAACTAAGCAAAAGGGCTTTGAAGGAGTCAATAAGAAAATCGGGAGGCGTAATCAATGGCTAATGGAATATTAAAATGCGTAGTAAATGGCGAAGCTAAAGAAATTATGATAGATGATAGAGAGTCACTTACGGATGTTCTGAGAAATCAACTAGGACTTACAAGTGTTAAGAAAGGTTGCGAAGTAGGAGAATGTGGAGCTTGTACAGTTCTTATTGATGGTGAAGCTTTTGATTCTTGTATTTATTTAGCAATTTGGGCAGAAGGAAAGGAAATTCGTACAGTTGAGGGTCTTATGGATGCGGATGGAAAAATATCAGATATCCAAGAAGCATTTATTGAAGAAGGAGCTGTACAATGCGGTTTTTGTACTTGCGGATTTGTAATGTCTGCGGTACCTATTATTGAAGATAAAAAAGAGTATTCTACAGATGAAATTAAAAAAGATCTTTCCGGTAATCTTTGTCGTTGTACCGGTTATGAAAATATACTAAATGCTGTAGTAAAAACTAAAAAGCATCATTGTGAAAATTGTACGCATGAAGACTAAAAGGAAATGTTTTAAATTTTGCCTTATAACTAATTTTTAGGGCAAATTAAAAATAAAAAACATGGGGGGAACTAAATGGAATACTTTAAGCTAAAAGAAAATGGGAGTGACGTAAGAAAAGAGGTTATTGGAGGGATAACTACATTTTTAACTATGGCCTACATTATTGCAGTTAATGCAAATATTTTAGGAGCTACAGGAATGGCTGTTGGAGCGATAGTAACAGTAACTTGTTTAACTGCTGGATTTACTACAATCGCTATGGGTTTATATGCAAATCTTCCTTTTGGGTTAGCATCAGGAATGGGACTAAACGCATTCTTTGCATTTAGTGTAGTAATAGGAAAAAAAATTCCATGGCAAGTAGCGCTAGCCGCTGTATTTTTCGAAGGGATTATTTTTATTATCCTATCATTAACAAATGTCCGCGAAGCAGTAGTTAACTCTATACCAACAACTTTAAAATTGGCAGTTACTGCAGGTATAGGACTTTTCATTGCATTTATTGGGTTTGTAGATTCTGGAATTGTAGTTTCTAATGAGGCAACAAAAGTAGCTATGGGAACTTTTAGATCTCCAGCAGTACTAATAACAGTACTTGGAGTAATTGTTATTGTAGTATTGTCAAAGAAAAATGTTAGAGGAGCTATACTATGGGGAATAGTTGCAAGTACCCTAGCCGCTTGGATATATGCTATGGTTGCACCAATAACAGCAGCAACTTATGGAATATCAACACCAAAAGGAATATTTAAACTTGAATCAATATCACCAATTGCATTTAAATTAGATTTTTCATACTTAACAGACCCATCTAAAATAATGTCATTTGTAATAATAATGTTAACATTCTTATTTGTTGATTTTTTCGACACTGTAGGAACGTTAGTAGGAGTTGCGTCTAAAGTTGGAATGATTGATAAAGATGGCAAGGTTAAAAATGCTGGAAAGGCGTTACTTGTAGATGCCGTTGGTACTACTATAGGAGCTGTCCTTGGAACTTCAACTGTAACTACTTTTGTAGAAAGCTCAGCAGGAGTTGCTGAAGGTGCTAGAACGGGACTTGCTTCTGTTGTAACAGGGATATTATTCTTAATAGCAATGTTCTTTTCACCATTATTTATTGCAATACCAACTTGTGCAACTGCACCAGCTTTGATAATAGTAGGATTTTTCATGCTAGAGGGTGTAACTAAGATAGATTTTACAGATTTCACAGAAGGAGTTCCTGCTTTCTTAACAATTGCAATGATGCCTTTAACTTATAGTATTGGCGATGGTTTAACAATGGGAATCCTTTCTTATGCAGTATTAAACGGTATAAATAATTTATTCACTAAGGATCCAAGTAAAAAGAAAAAGGTTTCAATTGTAATTTATATATTGGCAGCAATATTTATTGCTAAATTATATTTTACTGGCTAAAAATAATAAAAAATCTATAGCATAAATAAAAAAACAAGGGGCTATCTCAAAATAGAAAGTAATTTCTAGTTTGAGATAGCCCTTTTTCATCTTTTAAACAACAAAAGCGAATTCCTAAGAATTCGCTTTTGTTGTTTAATTTATATATGATAAATAACAAAATTACACAAAAAGATTGTATCAGTAATTCTAACTTTTATTAACTGGTTTTACCTCTTGATACGAGGATTTTAATACCGGAAAATGATTCAGTGAGACTGCTAAGCAAAGTAATGGAAAAGATGATGAGTACACTTGTCAACATAAATCAAAGTGTACCAAGGCTACTGGCAATAGAAAAATGTAAGTATCAAAACTGTTTGTTGAAAAAAGGCATAAATCTTTGACCAACATAACAACTGCCGAAGGGATTTTGTTAAGAATGAATAGATCAATTCAAGTTGAAGCTGCATTCGGAGTTATGAAAGAAGAAATTCATAAATTTGATAATTATTATTGGATTTTTTATAAAATCATTAGAAAAGAGGATGTCTCTTTTAATGATTAAAATAATCATTTTGAGACATCCCCTTGTTTTTTTTAAAAAAAGCTATTTAATCTTTTTAAGCACTTTTTGATTGACCTTTAGCATTAGTAATAATAACGTTTTCAGGTTTATCTTTAGGTAAGATAAGATTTAGTGCTATTGCAACTATTGTTGTAACAACTATGGATGATTTACCGAATATAGATATAAACCATGTTGGAAATAGAGCGAATGCATCAGGTACTTGAACAATCCCCATACCTAATGCAACAGCAATGCCTACCACCGCTGAATTTCTCATTGTAAGGTTATTTGAAGCAATCATTTTAACGCCTGTCATTGTTATTGTGGCAAAAACAGAGATGGTTGCACCACCAAGGACACATTGAGGAATAGTTGTAAGTAGTGAAGCAAATTTAGGGATAAGACCAGCTAAAATTACAACAAAAGAAGCAAAAACAAATACCCATTTATTGATAACTTTATTTGTAATTACTATACCAACATTTTGACTGTATGTTGCAGTTGGCATACAACCAAATAGTGCACCAATTACACTTGAAAATCCGCTTCCAATAATACCACCAGAAAGCTCTTTATGAGTAGGCTCTCTGTCCATTCCACCGCCTGTTGTAGCTGATAGATCCCCTATAGCTTGAACAGAATTTACAATGTACATTATAGCCATAGATACTATAGCTGTGGTATTAAACGTTATACCAAAGTGTAGTGGGGTTGGAGCTTGAAAAAGTCCAGCTGAAGCAAATGCATCAAAGGATACCATACCAAGGAATATAGAAATAATATATCCTACTACCATACCTATTAAAATAGATGCTAGCTTGAGGGTTCCCTTAGTAAAGAAATTTAAAAATATTACAACAGCAAGTGTTACTAGAGCAACAGCCCAGTTTTTAGGAGAGCCGAAAGTTGGAGAACCAACACCACCAGCTATATATTTAATAGCAACTGAATACAGGGATAATCCTATGGAGAATATAACTGTACCAGTAACAAGAGGTGGAAAGAATTTTATTAGTTTTTTAAGGAACAGTCCAAAAATTATTGCAACTATTCCACCTACTATTTGTGCCCCGAAAACTGTAGCAATATTAAATTCACCAGTAATAGCAGCAAGTGTGGGAACATATGCAAAACTTACTCCCATAATTACAGGAAGCCTTGAACCAATAACTTTACCTAGTGGAAAAATTTGAATTAAAGTTGCTATGCCAGCAAAAAAAAGTGAAGATTGTACAAGTAAAATCTTGTCGGCAGCAGTAAGATTTGCAATTCCAGCAATTATGAGCGCTGGTGTAACACAGCCCACGATCATAGCAACAACATGTTGCATGCCCAGCGGTATAATTTCTTTGAGTGTTGGTATGCCGTCATATTCGAATAATAAAGACTTTTGATTTGAAGTCATAAAAACGCCCCCCCAAGATTAATGTTAATTATTTTATAATAGTACCTGTTTTTCCTGCTATACCATCCTTAGCTTTTTCAAGCAGAGTTATAAGAGAGTATCGTTCCTCTTTTGATGAGGCAAAATCAATAGCAGCTTCTACTTTAGGTAGCATTGAACCAGGGGCAAAATGTCCTTCTTTTGCATACTGTTTCATTTCAGAAGTTGTAACATTCGCAAGCCATTTTTCATTAGGTTTACCATAATTTATAGCCGCTTTCTCTACAGCTGTTAAAATAATAAGGCAATCTGCATCAAGTTCTTTTGCAAGAGTGCAACTAGCAAAATCTTTATCTATAACAGCACTTGCGCCTCTTAGGTGATTACCTTCTTTTATTACAGGGATACCGCCACCACCACAGGCAATAACAACTTGTCCTATATTAACTAGTGATCTTATTGTTTCAATTTCAACTATACTAACTGGTTTAGGAGAAGCCACAACTTCTCTATATCCACGACCTGAATCTTCAACAACTGTTTTACCATTCTTCACAGCAATATCAGCTTCTTCTTTTGTCATGAAACTTCCGATAGGTTTTGTTGGATTTTCAAAAGCCTTATCACTTGGATTTACTTCAACTTGGGTTATTATTGTTGTAACACTTTTATTTATGTTACGTGTAAGAAGCTCTTCCCTAAGTGCATTTTGTAAATCATAACCAACATAAGCTTGACTCATAGCAACACAGACAGACATAGGAACGGCTGAATACTTAGGATCGTTTTTATGTAATTGACTCATTGCGATATTAATCATACCTACTTGAGGACCATTACCGTGAGATATAACAACATCATTTCCATCTTCTATAAGATCAACTATAGCCTTAGCAGTAGATTTTACTGCTACCATCTGCTCTTCTAAATTATTTCCAAGAGCATTACCACCTAATGCAATTACCACTTTTTTCTTCATAATATTTTCCTCCTAAATTCTATTTTATATAGTAAAAGACTATGTAAAATTTTCAGTTTACTATAGTCTTTTACTATATGAGTAAATTAATTTAAAAAATTATTTTGTTTTACGGTTTACATTATTAGTCTCAAGTGATGATAAAACACCTTGAGGGTTTTTAATTTTACTTAAGAAAATCATAGCAGCTATTGCATATGGCTTGTAAGAAGCCTGTCTATAAAGAGGTTTACGGTAACGATCAAATACAGATGCATCAACTTCTCCAACTTTGCAGCTAAGTCCTGTTATATCAGCTGGTAAGCAGTGCATGTAAAGTGCTTTTCCATCTTTTGTTGTTTTCATAAGTTCCTCAGTACACTGCCAATCCATATGCTCAGCATTTTGTGCTAGAAGTTCTTTTTCAAGTGATTTTATACCAGCATCGTCACCTTTTGCATATAAATCTGTACGTTTTTCCATAGCAATAAAAGGAGCCCAACTCTTAGGATAAACTATATCAGCATCTTTGAATGCTTCTGCCATAGAATTTGTTTTTGTAAATGAACCACCAGATTCTTTAGCATTTTTCATTGCAACTTGTTCTACTTCACTCATAACTTCATAACCTTCTGGGTGTGCAAGAACAACATCCATACCTAAACGAGTTAAAAGACCAATTATTCCTTGAGGAACTGAAAGTGGCTTACCATAAGAAGGAGAATATGCCCAAGACATAGCAATTTTCTTGCCTTTTAGGTTTTCAACACCGCCAAATTCACTAATAAGGTGAAGAGCATCAGCCATACATTGTGTAGGGTGATCTATATCACATTGTAAGTTAACAAGTGTTGGACGTTGTTCTAATGTACCTTCTTCGTTACCTTCTTTTACAAATTGAGATACTTCACGCATATAAGCATTACCTTTTCCAATATACATATCATCACGGATACCTATAACATCTGCCATGAAAGAGATCATATTAGCAGTTTCACGTACAGTTTCGCCATGTGCAATCTGAGACTTTCCTTCATCAAGATCTTGAACTTCAAGTCCAAGAAGATTACAAGCAGATGTAAAACTAAATCTTGTACGGGTTGAGTTGTCACGGAATAGTGAAATTCCAAGACCGCTATCAAAAATCTTTGATGATATATTATTTACTCTTAATTCTTTAAGAGCTTCAGCAACTGTGAAAACTGATTCTAATTCATCCCTTGTTTTTTCCCATGTAAGTAGAAAATCATTATTATGCATGTTTTTAAAATCTAATGAGTCAAGTTTAGTTACGTATTTATCCATTAAAGCCATTTTTATAATCCCCTTTTTATTTAAATTATTTATTTTTACAATAAATTGTTGGAAGAGCAGCATATACAGCAGCACATTTAACTAAGTCTTCTTTCCAAGTAACTTCATTTGGTGCATGTGCTTGAGCTTCTGCACCAGGTCCGAATCCTATGCATGGTATTCCATGACGACCCATTATAGCAACACCATTTGTTGAGAATGTCCATTTATCAGTAAGAGGACGAGCTTTTCTCATTGCATCAGTGTTAGTAGCACCGCTTCTTGTTGTTCCGAACATTCCTTTATATGATTCTTCCATTGCTTTAACAACAGCATGATCTTCAGGAATAACCCATGTAGGGAAGTAACATTCTTGAGGGTATGAAAGTCCAGTCCAACTTGCTTTGTCATAGTTATACATACTAACTTCTGCATTGTATTTTTTAGCAGCAGGAAGTTGACGAATTTCTTCAAGGCAACTTTCCCAAGTTTCACCAGATGTCATACGACGATCTAAAGAAATGGCACAAGAGTCAGCTACAGCGCAACGGCTTGGAGAAGTAAAGAATATTTCGGATGTAGTTACAGTACCACGTCCGAGGAAGTTCGCTTCTTTGAAATTAGGGTTGTATTTTTCATCTAACATTTTCACGAGACCTTTGATTTCGGTAGAATCAGCTGCATCATTTGCATTAAGGTTTTTCACGTCTATTAATATTTCAGCCATTTTGTAGATTGCGTTGTCGCCTCTTTCTGGAGCTGAACCGTGGCATGAAACACCCTTAACATCAACACGGATTTCCATACGTCCTCTATGTCCTCTGTAGATACCGCTATCAGTTGGTTCTGTGCTTACAACGAATTCAGGTTTTACTTTATCCTGTTCTATGATATGTAGCCAGCAGTTTCCGTCACAGTCTTCTTCTTGTACTGATCCAACTACTAGAGCTGTGTATTCTTCGCTTAACATGTTAAGATCTTTCATAATCTTAGCTCCGTATACAGCGGATACGATACCACCAAGTTGGTCAGAAGTACCACGTCCACCGATTTCTTCATCGTTTTCAAAACCTATATAAGGATCAAAATTCCAGTTGCTAAGTTCTCCAAGACCAACAGTGTCAATATGAGCATCAAAAGCTATAAGAGTTTTACCAGTTCCAACATAACCTAAAATATTTCCTTGTGGATCGATTTCAACTTTGTCAAAACCAAGAGAAATCATTTCTTTCTCTATTCGCTTAACAACACCTTCTTCTCCGCAACTCTCGCCAGGGATTGCAATTAAGTCACGTAAAAATTTTGTCATTTGAGCCTCATAAGCCTGTGATTTTTGTTTTATAGCATTAAAATCCATAATAAACTCCTCCTATAATTAGTATGATTTTTTTATATAAAATTAGTATACATTATAATGATGAATAATCACCATTCCAAACTATTTCACGGAAAAAATCAGGATCAGTATTTCCCTCGGTGGAAAACAATATAACTCTTGAGTTTTCATCAAGTTTTATAGCTTCTTTTAAATCTTTTAAGTCATCATTTTTCATAATTTCAAACAGCATTCCCATTGTAACAGCTCCAGATTCACCTGAAATAACTTTATTATCGCCCTTAAGAGGTACAGCGTATAGTCGCATACCTTTAGCAGAAATAAAATCTGGGCAAGATATAAAGAATGAGCTATTGTTTTTCAAAATATCCCAAGCTATAGTATTTGGCTCACCACAGGCAAGCCCTGCCATGATAGTTTGCATGTTGTCACTAACAATTCTTATGTCTCCATCTTTAGCGTCAGCTGAGCGGAACAAACAATCTGCCATATTTGGTTCTACTACAACTACTATTGGAGGGTTTTCAGGATACATGTTTGCAAAGTAACCTTGAACTGCACCAGCAAGAGAACCTACACCTGCTTGTATGAAAATATGAGTTGGTGAACTACAACCAGCTGTATGAAGTTGGTCATTAGCTTCTTTTGCCATTGTTCCATAACCTTGCATAATCCAAGTAGGAATTTCTTCATAACCCTCCCAGGCCGTATCTTGAATAACCACAGAGTTTGGAACTTTTGCTGATTCAGCCATTGCAATACGAACACATTCATCGTAATTTACATCCTCTATTGTAGCAGTAGCGCCTTCATTTTGGATGTTTTTAAGTCTGACTTCTGAGGAGCCCTTTGGCATGAAAACAACACATTTTTGGTTTAATTTATTAGCGGCCCAGGCAAGGCCTCTTCCATGATTACCATCTGTTGCTGTAAAAAAGGTTGTTTGTCCAAATTCTTTAAGAAGTTCTTCGGATGTAAGAGTATTATAAGGAAGGGTAGATATGTCTCTTCCTAATTTTTTAGCGATATAACATCCTATGGCAAAAGAGCCACCTAAAACTTTAAAAGCGTTTAACCCAAATCTGAAAGATTCATCTTTTACATATAAATTTTTGAGACCAAGAAATTTAGCCATATTATCTAGCTGTACTAAAGGTGTCTCTTTATATTGAGGAAAACTTTTATGAAAAGCTGTGGCTTTAGCCACCTTTTCAGGGGACATTATATCTAGCATTTTGTTATCTGTTTTGGGTAGTTTATTTGATACCCACTTTATTTTATTCATAGCACGACCTCCTAATTTATTAAGGTACATTAAAGTTATCTTTAATATTTACATAATCGTATAGTTTCTACTTTTTTTCGTCTTTACTCATCAATGTAACTGGGGGTACCTATTTTAATACAGATGCCTCTAATCAAATAATAAAGTGTAAAATATAAAGAATTTTATAAATATTGTATGAATTTAGTATAGCAACAATTATTTCGAAAATCAATGGTATTTACAAAATTATTTTGGAATTACAAAAATATTTTTAAAAAAAATGGCTATATTAAGAAAATAATGATAAAATGTATTTAGAAATTAAAAATAATATGAATAATCAATCAATTGATTATTGAATTTTTTATATCCTACTATAAAAGTAAAAAAAAGTGATATGATTTAAAAATTAGTGAGGTGAAATTAAATGTCAATTATTATTAAAGGCGGAACTATTGTAACTCCTAGTAAAAGCTATATTTCTGACATTAAAATTGAGGGTGAGATAATTGATAGTATTGGTGAAAATTTAGAAGATGATAAATCGCAAATTATTGACGCTACGGGTCATTTAGTATTTCCAGGATTTATTGATTCTCATACTCATCTTGATTTAGACACAGGATACACAAGAACTGCAGATAATTTTAAAACAGGTACTGCTGCAGCCATCATCGGTGGAACCACAACGATTTTGGATTTTGCAACGCAAAACAAAGGTGAGACTTTAAGTGAGGCCCTTAATAATTGGCATAAATTGGCTGAAAACGTTTCAAGCTGTGATTACGGTTTTCATATGGCAATAACAGAGTGGAATGAAGACGTGAAAAATGAAATTGAAACAATGTGCATCAAGGGGATAACATCATTTAAAGCATATATGGCCTATGATAATTTACGTATTAATGATGGTGATATATATGATATTTTAAAGTGCTTAAAAAAACATAATAGTATACTTGGTGTTCATTGTGAAAATGGTGATCTTGTAAATACTATGATAAAAGAGCAACTTCAATCTGGAAATACATCACCAGCTGCCCATCCATTGTCAAGACCTAACATGGTTGAAGCAGAAGCAGTGTCAAGATTTATAGATATTGCTTATTTAGCAGGGGCACCTATATATATTGTACATTTAAGTACAAAAGAAGCATTAGAAGTGGTGTTAAAAGCTAGGAGGAGAGGACAAGAGGTATATATAGAAACATGTCCCCAATATCTGCTTTTAGATGATAGTTTATATTTAGGAAAGGATTTTGAAAGTGCAAAGTACGTGCTATCACCACCACTTAGGAAAAGAGATGACATAGAAAGGTTATGGCAAGCACTGATGGAAGAAGATATAGACATAATCGGAACTGACCATTGTAGTTTTAATCTTAAAGGTCAAAAGGAACATGGCATAAATGATTTTAGTAAAATTCCAAGTGGTATACCAGGCATTGAGCATAGACCTATTCTTATGTATACCTATGGAGTAACCAAAGGTAGAATAAGTAAAGAACAAATGTGCAGTCTACTTAGTGAAAACATTGCAAAGATGTTTGGAATGTATCCGCGGAAAGGAACACTTCAAGTTGGAAGTGATGCGGATATCGTTATATGGGATACATTGTGCCCAGGAAGCATATCAGCAGATAACCAAAAACAAAACGTGGATTATACACCTTATGAAGGCTTTAAAACTATAGGGTACGCTAAACAGGTTATTCTAAGAGGAGAAAGTGTTGTAGAGAATGGAAATATTATAAATGAGAATTTAGGTAAATATATAAAACGAGGTGGGAGTAATGTTTAACTTTATTGTAAATGGAAATGTGGTTATAGCAAGTGAAGATAAAAAATTAATTACTTTTTTAAGAGAAGATTTGAATTTAACATCAGTTAAAAATGGCTGCTCCGAGGGTGCCTGTGGAACATGCATGGTACTGGTTGATGGGGTGGCAAAAAAAGCATGTGTGTTGAAAACAAGTAAACTTGTGGATAAAAATATTATAACTGTTGATGGAATGACAGAAAGAGAAAAAGATGTATATGGTTATGCTTTTATGGAAGCCGGAGCAGTACAGTGTGGTTTTTGTACCCCAGGAATGGTTATTAGTTCAAAAGGTTTAATTGATAAGGTAGAAAATCCAACTGAGGATCAAATAAGAATTGCTTTAAAGAATAATATTTGTCGTTGCACTGGATATGTAAAAATAATAGAAGCGGTGAAACTGGCTGCTAAAATTTTAAGAGAGAATATAGAGGTGCCTAAAGGAACCTGTAGTGCATTAGTTGGGGAAAATTTGAATAGAATTGATGCAGAAGACAAAGTTCTAGGCAGGGCAGAATATGTAGATGACATGAGAATAGAGGGCATGTTATATGGTGGGGCAGTTAGAACTAAATATCCTCGCGCCTTAGTAAAAAATATAGACGTTAGTGAAGCTAAAAATCTGCAAGGTGTAATTTCAGTAATTACATCGGATGAACTTCCTGGAAATCAAAAAGTAGGACATATTATAAAAGATTGGGATGTATTAATACCTAGTGGTAAGATAACTCACTGCATAGGAGATGCAATAGTTTTAATAGCAGCTACAACGCAAGAAATACTAGAGAAAGCTAAATCATTAGTTAAAATTGATTTTGAAGAATTAATTCCTGTGACATCACCAGAGGAGGCATTAGAAGCTGATGCTCCCCAAATACATGCAAGTGGCAATATACTCACAACGGAAAACTTGGTATTTGGTAATGCAGATAAATATATAAAAAGTTCAAAATATGTAGTAACTAATAAATATAGCACACCCTTTACAGAACATGCTTTTTTAGAAACCGAAACAGCAGTTGCAAATCCTGATGGAAATGGTGGAATAATAATATATTGCGCAGATCAAGGAATTTATCAAACAAGGAAGGAATGTGCAGAGGCACTGGGAATAGATCAAAGTAAAGTAAGAGTTATAAGTAAAATAGTCGGTGGTGGTTTTGGTGGAAAAGAAGATATGAGTGTTCAACACCATGCAGCCATTCTTGCTTATGTTTCAAACAAACCTGTAAAGTTTGCATTAAGTAGAGGGGAAAGCATAATGATACATCCAAAACGTCATGCAATGGAGATGGAGTTTACCACTGCTTGTGATGAAAATGGATATTTGACTGCTATGAAAGCTACTATAATTGCTGACACTGGAGCTTATGCTTCACTAGGAGGCCCAGTCCTTCAAAGAGCTTGTACTCACGCTGCGGGCCCATATAATTATCATAATGTGGACATAGTTGGAAAAGCGGTATATACAAATAATCCACCAGCTGGTGCATATAGAGGATTTGGAGTAACGCAGAGTTGTTTTGCAATAGAGAGTAATTTAAATCAGCTTGCAAAAATGGCGAAAATAACTCCCTTTGAAATAAGATATAGAAATGCCATTAGACCAGGTCAGATACTTCCTAATGGTCAAATTGCAGATGCATCCACATCTATTGTTGAAACACTAGACGCAGTAAAAGAAATATGCTTGCAAAATCCTAAAGCAGGAATAGCTTGTGCTATAAAAAATAGCGGCCTTGGGGTAGGGCTTCCTGATATTGGACGTTGCAAATTGATTGTAAAACAGGGCAAAGTATATATTCATTCCAGTGCAGCTTGCATTGGACAAGGACTTGGAACTATATTGACACAAATAGTTTGTGAAACTCTTAATGTGACAGGAGAAAAAGTTGTATATGCAGCTCCAGATACTTTAAATTGCCCTGATTCTGGAAATACAACAGCTTCCCGTCAAACATTATTTACGGGTGAGGCAACCAAAAGAGCAGCTATAAAACTTCTTGATACTTTAAGCTATCAAACACTAGAAAATTTAGAGGGTGAAGAATTTGATGGAGAATTCAAGGGGATAACTGATAAAATGAATTCAATTAAACAAAATCCTATAAGTCATGTAGCTTATGGGTATGCTACTCAGGTTGTTATTTTAAATGATGAGGGTAAAATTGATAAAGTTATAGCAGTTCATGATGTTGGTACTCCGGTGAATCCAAAAAATATTGAGGGACAGATTGAAGGTGGAGTTGTTATGAGCTTGGGATATGCACTAACAGAGAACTATCCACTTGTGGGCAGTGTACCAACTGCAAAATTTGCTACACTGGGACTGTTTAAGGCTACAGAAGTACCAAAAATAGAGTGTGTTATATTAGGTAGAGGAAATACTAAACTTGCATATGGTGCAAAAGGAATAGGTGAGATATGTTCAATACCTACCGCTCCTGCTGTGGCTGGTGCCTATTATAATTATGATGGAGAATTTAGAACAAGGCTACCTCTAGCAAATACACCTTACGGTAAGAAAAAATAAGCAAATGGGTGATGCTATGAAACTCATTGAAAATTTTGTATTAAAGAATAAAGATATTATATCCATTGTAGGAGCAGGTGGAAAAACCACAATGATGTTTAAAATAGCTGGTGAGTTACGAGGATTTAATAAAGTCCTCGTAACTACAACAACTAAAATATATATTCCATTAGAGGATAAGTATGATTTTATCTGCACAGATAGTGAATGTCTGCATGAGTATATTGATATGAAGGAAAATGGAATTTATATTTTAGGCTCAGGTGTAAACAGCGAAAATAAAATATTGGGACTAAGTTGTAAGCAAATAGAGGAGTTAGCACCACATTTTGACTATATACTAATAGAAGCAGATGGAGCAAAGGAAAAAAGCCTAAAAGGGTGGAATGAGTTTGAGCCAGTTATTTACGGAAAAACTACAAAAACTATAGGAATTATTGATATCCAATCAGTTGGAATGGTAATCAATGAGGAGCATGTTCATAGAAGTGAGATATTTCGAGAAATAGCTGGGGCAAGCCAAGGAGAAACTGTTAAACTTCAGCATCTATGTAATTTAATATTACATCCCCGAGGATTGTTTAAGGGCGCAGAGGGACAACGGATATTATACATTAATAAAGTAGAAAGTCCAAATGATATGATAGTAGCTAAGTCCTTGGTAAAGCAAGTAAATTTAGCTAATATGGGATTGTTAGATAATGTAGTCATTGGAAGTTTAAAAACTGACATATATCGTTTGCAAGTCACGCAGGATTTAGTTAATTAAATGCGAAAGAAGGTGATATAATGAGCATAAGCGCTATAATATTAGCAGCAGGCTACTCAAGGAGAATGGGTAAAAATAAGCTTCTCTTAAAGTACAGAGGTGAATCACTCATAGAGCACACTATAGAAACCATTGAAAGGTGTGGATTTTCTGAGATTATTCTTGTAGGCAGGGACGGAAAAATAATTGAAATTGGGAATAGACATGGCCTAAAAGTTATTAAGAATGATAATGCAGTTAAAGGAATAAGTGAGTCTATTAAATTAGGTATAAGCAGTGCCTCAAAAACAGATGGATATATGTTTTTCACGGCAGATCAACCTTTTTTGGATATAGATACAATAAAAAGCTTAATACGTGAGTTTAAAGAAGATTCCAATTATATAATAGTTCCTGAGTGTAATGGAAGGCGAGGGAATCCAGTAATATTTCCTGATAGGTTTAAAGAAGAATTTTTAAACCTTCAGGGAGATATTGGTGGGAAAATAATAATAAATAAAAATTTAGACAAGGCTAAGTTTATAGAAATAAGTGATAGTTGGGCATTGTTTGATGTGGATACCAATGAAAATTATGAGTATATTCTAAAACTAGAGGAGAATAATGAATATGTTTGATGATATTGTCATTATACGTGGTGGGGGAGATTTAGCATCTGGTACAATTCAAAAATTGCATAGAAGTGGATTTAGGGTATTGATTTTAGAAGTCGCAAAGCCTACTTCTATAAGGCGAGATGTTTCTTTTAGTGAAGCGGTATATCAAGGACAAGTAGAAATAGAAGGAATTACAGCTGTACATGTATGCTGTCTAAGCGAAATAGAAAACGCATGGATCAATAAAAAAATTCCAGTGATTGTAGATGAAAAAGGTGAATATATAAAAATAATAAAGCCCAAAATTTTAGTGGATGCTATTATTGCTAAAAAAAATATGGGAACAACAAGGGACATGGCAGATATAACCATTGCTCTTGGGCCAGGATTTATAGCAGGGGTTGATGTAGATATAGTGATAGAAACTGCCAGAGGTCATAATCTTGGTAGGTTGATTTTTTATGGAGAAGCTAAGAAAAATACAGGGATACCAGGAACCATTATGGGTTATTCTAGTGAAAGAGTAATACACTCTACAACCAAAGGAACTATGAAAAATGTGGCGGACATAGGTGATGTGGTGCAAAAGGATGAAGTTATTGCTTTTATAGGAGAAACCGAAATTAGAGCAACTATGTCAGGCCTATTAAGAGGAATATTGCGTAGTGGTATCGTTGTACCTAAGGGCTTTAAAATTGCAGATATTGATCCAAGACTGTCTGAAAAAATAAATTGTTCTACTATTTCTGACAAAGCAAGAAATATAGCAGGTGGAGTATTGGAAGCAATAATGTACTTAATGACTCAAACTATGGAGGGGTAATAACATGGAAGAGAGAATTTTAAAAGAGATATATAGTAGTTTGTCAAAAGGCCAAAAGGCAGCTTTAGTAACTATTACAGGTATAAAGGGCTCTACCCCAAGAAAAAAAGGGTCTCTTATGGCAGTTTGGGAAGATGGAAGAATTGAAGGCAGTGTAGGTGGAGGGAATATAGAGTTTGTGGTGATAGAAAAAGCCATAGAGTGCATTAAGCAGGGAATTGATGGAGAATTCCAATTTGAATTAAATGATGAAGGTGATTTGCATATGCAATGTGGAGGAAAGGCTACTTTGTATGTGAAGATATTTAAACCTAGATCAAAGCTTCTTATAATAGGAGCAGGACATATAGGAGTGGAACTTTTTAAGCTAGCAAAAATACTAGACTTTTATACTGTAATATTTGATGATCGGGATGAATTTGCAAACGAAAATCGATTTGCAAATGCCGATGAAATAATTGTAGGTGATATTGGTGAAGAGCTTTCAAAATATCCAATTGACTCTAATACTTATATTATAATTGTAACAAGAGGTCATAAATGTGATGCTGACGCTCTTAAATTCACGGCTGTTTCTAATGCCTCATATATCGGAATGATTGGAAGTAAGAAAAAGACAGAGTTTGTTATGAAAACTCTTATGACTGACGGAATACCAAAAGAAGTACTTAAAAAGGTATATGCACCTATAGGAATTAACATTTCTTCGCAGGAGCCAAATGAAATTGCCTTTGGTATTATGAGTGAGATATTACTAGTTAAAAATAGGGGTTCTTTGGAGCATTTAAAGGATATTAAAAGAGTGGAATTTTAGATGTTACTGGTAATGTGTAACTAAAATTATAGGATAGCTAGGAGCAGTAAAATGGATATAAGCTGGAAAATTTATTTAAAACAAGATAATAAAAAAGTATTCGGTAAGGGACCTAAAATGCTACTTTTAAAAATTGATGAATTAGGATCTATAAGAAAAGCGGCAAGCTTTATGAACCTTTCCTATACAAAAGCTTGGAATATGATATCGAATTTAGAAGATGGACTTTGTATAAAGGTGCTTGAGAAACAAATTGGTGGAAAAAACGGAGGCGGATCTACGCTTACAGAAGAAGTCAGGGTTCTGATTAAAAAATTTGATGAACTTGAAATGGAAGTAGACCAGTGTATTACTGAATTATTTAATAAGAAATTTAAGTAACGAGTCACAATCAATATTATAAGATATCATTCTGCAGTTCGTTATGCGTTTAAAAATACAACCAATCTTATACTTAGAAGTATATACGGGTTTAAACATAACAGTTAACTATACAAATTAAAAAAATATATTTCAAAACATATAAATCGGAGGCTAATAGTATGAAAAAAATACCAGTGAGCGAAGCAGTCGGATCAGTTTTATGTCATGATATTACGCAAATTATTCCAGGCGTAGTAAAAGATATAGCATTTAAAAAAGGACATATAGTTAAAGAAGAAGATATCCCATTATTACTTTCAATAGGTAAAGAAAATCTATTTGTATGGGAGAAAAAAGAAGGATATCTTCACGAAAACGATGCTGCGGAGCGTTTAAGAGTCCTCACCGCAGGACAAGGGCTTAGCTTTAGTGAAGTAAAAGAAGGTAAAATAAATTTTATAGCAGAGTGTGACGGGCTGCTTGTAATTAATACAGGCCTATTATATAAGCTTAACTCAATAGGTGAGATAATTTTAGTTACACTACACAATAACTACCCAGTAAAAAAAGGACAAAAGGTTGCAGGCACAAGAGTTATTCCCCTTGTAATTGAT
Organism: uncultured Clostridium sp.; assembly: GCA_964467165.1. Lineage (GTDB taxonomy): Bacteria > Bacillota > Clostridia > Clostridiales > Clostridiaceae > Clostridium_AD. The sequence goes on along the minus strand of CAYXOL010000002.1, from coordinate 127,668 downwards.
GAGGAGAAGATAAAAAGTGCAGAAACTTTAATCGGTGATGAAAAGATTGTAAGTATAATACCCTTTAAGAAAATGAAAGTGGGAATTGTTACTACAGGAAGTGAAGTGTATCATGGCAGAATAGTTGATGCTTTTGGACCGGTAATAAAAAGAAAAGTGGAGGAATATGGTTGTGAGGTCATTGGACAATCCATACTTCCGGATGATGAAAATAGGATAAAGGGAGCAATTGAGGAGTGGATAGAAAAGGGAGCAGACATGGTAATTTGCACAGGTGGTATGTCAGTAGATCCGGATGATGTTACTCCTACCGCAATTATAAAAACTGGAGCAGAGCTTATAACTTATGGGGCGCCAGTGCTTCCAGGAGCAATGTTTTTGCTCGCTTATAAGGGGGATACCCCAATCCTTGGGCTTCCAGGATGTGTAATGTATAGTAGAACAACCATTTTTGATTTGGTTTTGCCAAGGATACTTGCAATGCAAAAATTGAATTTTGCTGATTTTGCAGCTTATGGACATGGTGGACTTTGTAATGAATGTGAAGTGTGTAAATATCCTGATTGCGCTTTTGGGAAAGGGGTTTAAGCACATTTCAGGCTCCGCAGGAGATGATTTACTATATACAATGCTAGGAGTTATTAGTTAAGATAAATATTTATGTTTAAAACTTAAATACTAACAAACAGAGGTTAACAATAATTGTTAGCCTCTGTTTGTTTTTGTAACTAGAAATGTTGCAGTCATATGGTATTAAATGTATAATAAGGTAATAATAACAAAATTATTTCGACCTAAAAGGATGTGATTAATTGTATCGTTATTCAGGAATTTCATTAGAAAAACTGCTAAACCTTGATATACTTCAAGGGGCTAAAATTATAGGTGGAGCTAAAGGTATTTGTAAAAGAATTACAAAGGTAAATGTTATGGAAGTACCAGATATTATAGAATGGGTTAGCCCAGGAGAATTTTTGCTTACAACTGCTTATTCTATAAAGGATAATATTAAAATACTACTTGAACTTATTCCTAAATTAAATGCAAAGGGTGTGGCTGGACTTGGTATTAAGGTAGGTAGATATGTTAACGAATTGCCTAGGGGCGTTATTGACCTGGCAGATGAAATAGGTTTTCCTATTATTGAAGTTCCATTTGGTATTTCTCATACTGATGTAATATCAGGGATACTTACAGAGGTAATAAATGATCAAATGAATATGTTAATAGAAATTGATGGGTTTAACAGGCAATTGATGAATATAATGATGAAGGGTGGTAGTCTAAAAGAGATAGCTTTAAAGCTTTATGAAAATATAGATAATTCTTTAGCTATATACGAAAACATGGGTGATAGCTGTGAAATCATATGTAATGAGGCTATTAGAGATAATATTGACAATATTATATATGAACATATAAGTCTTAAGTATATTGAGGATAATAATTACGATGAAGAAGGAATTTATAAAGTGCATAGGGATGAAATTGGAGGAATGATTGTGGAGAGAGTAACCATTCCAATAATTATAGAAAATGTTGAGTATGGGTGCATTTTTATTTGGAGTGATAAAAGGCCTTTGACCCCCCTTGATAATATGTTTATAGAATCATATGTACATATAATAGCATTGGATTTTGTTAAAAAACTTTCTTTATTTAACATGGAGAGCAATTATAAACTTGAGTTCTTTGATGATTTACTTAGTGATAATGAAAATAGGCAAAAGAGAGCATTAGAAAGAGCAAAAACTTTTAATTTTTGTAAAAACCTTAAATATACAGTTATTGTGATTCTTTTAAAGGATATATACGCTTCCAATAAATTGGCCATTGATAAGAGGAGTTCCCCACATGAGAGTATAAGCGAAATGTTTTTTATAACGGGTAGAATAGCAAAGCTTCATAGAGAAAGAGTAGTGTATGTTGATAAAAGCGATAGGATATTAATACTTTATGGAAGTGAAACAAGTGAAAATCTCCAAATAATAAAAAATGAGGTCATTAATTTTTGTCAGAACCTAGTAGATGAGGCTTGTAAAAAAATTGATATAAATAATATAACAATAGGTATAGGACGTTCTTATGAAGAGCCTACACAATTGTACAAAAGTCATGGACAAGCAAAATTAATAGTAGAAAATCTGAGTAAAACAACTAGTGGTAATATAAAACATTACGATGATTTAGGATTGTATAGAATATTAGCTTTTGAAGGTCTTCAGGTTGAACTTATGGAGTTTTGTGCTCATACAATAAAGCCACTTATAGAATACGACAAGGTAAATAATACTGAACTTGTTAAAACCTTGAAAATATATTTTAAATGCAATGGTAATAAGAAAAAAATATCAGAAAAGATGTACATGCATTATAATACAATAATATATAGGTTACAAAAGATACATGATATTACTGGATTTGACTTAGATAATGGGGACAGTAGACTTAATCTTGAAATTGCACTTAAGGCAATAGATTTAATTGAAATGTAATAAAAAACTGGCTCCTTGTGAGTCAGTTTTTTTTGTTAACTATTAACATATTAAGATGCAATATTTTGAAATGAAAGTAGGTTATTTAAAGTTTGTTAGTAATTGTTAACAATGAATTGTAAGAATGTTTGGTAAATACATATAAAGGAATATATGAATAAAAATAGAGTTTCAATAGTATTATTTAAAGTAAAGGGATGGTTTTAGTGAAGGGATTATTTATATGTGAAAATCTCCAGAAAATCATTTTGGAGGGAGGAAAACTACAAGGTCATGTCCATTCTGTATTTAAAAATGCATGCAATATTGAATGTGATGATTTATTCATAACACTTTTAAGTAGTGAAAAAAAAATGTCTCCAATGAGTGTCATTGTGGGAGACGTAGAACAAGTTGATTTTAATAATCTAAATATAACACAAGGGTTGACATTTGAGTTTAGCGAAAGTGAAATTTATTGCACCCAATTGAACTTATTTATATCTATTAATAATGCTAAGAAATGGTGTTCACGTGTTGAAATTAATGTTTTTGAATGCTGTGAAAATAGACTTTTAGACAACATAAACATTATTGAGCAAGGGCTAAGGAAATTTGGGAAACTTAATGGTATGGGTCCGCTGATAAATATGCTGTCAGTTAAACTGCCAGAACTTCAATTAGCACCTTTATACGGCTGTGCTTTTGATGAAAATTTTGAATTTATAAAGGATAGATTTATAAATTTTATTAATGATTTGATTAAAGTAGATATGCATGGAATAGCACGCAAAGCAGGGTCAGTTATAGGTTTTGGGTGTGGACTTACACCATCAATGGATGATTTTATTAGCGGTGTAATGATTACATACATATATATGGGAAGTTATTACAAATTGAATTTGGAGCAAATCTATGAATTTAATAGTAAGGTAATTAGCTCAAGTTTGGATAAAACAACTAGAGTTAGCGCTGAAATGTTAAAGCATTCATCTGTAGGTGAGGCAAATGAATATGTAGGTAATCTAATGAAAGTAATTTTAAATTTTGATGATGATAATGGTGAAAAGAATAGGCGTATTACTAAAGCGTTAATTGGAGTTATTTCCTATGGCGAAACATCAGGGACAGACACGGCACTTGGAATTTACACGGGACTTAGAATCATGACTAATTTAAAGTATAGGAGGTTTTGGTTAAATGAATCATTGCACTGATATTAGAAAAAATACTTATTATGATTCTGTAACACTCATGCTAATAAGTAAGGAAATTAAGAAAATGCCAAATGTTAAACAAGTAATAGTTGGTATGGGAACAGACCTAAATAAAGAGCTAACAGAAAATTTGAGTTTATCAAATGATGAAATAAAAGGATTAACACCTAACGATTTTTTCATCTCAGCACTTAGCGAAGATGAAAATACAAAGGGAATTATAGTTGCAAAGGTTAATGAATTATTAAATGCTAAAACGGATGAGGATGATTTTGTACAAGAATATAAACCAACAACTCTTAATGCAGCAATTAAGCATCTAGAGGAAGCTAACATGGCAATCATATCATTACCTGGAAAATATGCGGCCTATGAAGCAAAAAAAGCACTAAATAATAATCTTCATGTAATGCTTTTTAGTGACAACGTTACAGTAGAGGAAGAAATTGAACTTAAAAAAATAGGTAGAGATAAGGGTCTATTAGTTATGGGACCGGATTGTGGAACTGCAATTATCAATGGAGTGCCTCTTTGTTTTGCAAATGTTGTGAGGAGAGGAGATATAGGTGTGGTGGGAGCATCTGGTACAGGAACCCAGGAAATTACAGTAATTATAGATAAAATGGGTGGTGGGGTATCCCAGGTTATTGGAACAGGTGGAAGAGATCTTAAAAGCGCGGTTGGCGGGATTATGATGATTGAGGGGTTTAAAGCTTTAATTGATGATGATGAAACAAAGGTTATAGTGTTAATCTCTAAACCACCAGCACCGGAGGTAGCTGAAAAAATACTAAACATGGTGAAAAACACAGATAAGCCAGTTGTTGCATGTTTTATAGGTGGAGATAGAATTGAAATTGAAAAGCATGGTGCATATTCAAGTGTGGATCTAGAGGATGCAGCAAGAAAAGCAGTACTACTCTCAAAGGGAGAGAAAATAAAAGATTTTACTGGTTTTACACTAACAGACAAAGAGATTGATGAAATTGTTCAAGGTGAATGCGAAAAGTTTAGTAAGGGTCAGAAATATTTAAGAGCGCTATATACTGGTGGAACTTTGGCAGATGAGGCAATGAAGGTGCTACGAACCAAGGGTTATAGGATATACTCTAATATTCCATTATCACCAGAGCTTAGACTGGATGATGTGCACAAAAGTGTGGAACATACATGCATTGATCTGGGTGACGATGATTTCACAGTTGGAAAGCCACATCCTATGATTGACCCAGTGGCTAGGGTAGATAGACTTCCCAAAGAAGCTTGCGACGATGAAGTTGCCGTAGTACTTATGGATTTTGTGCTTGGTTATGGATCAAACGTAGATCCGGCGGGAGAAATGCTTGAAAGTATAATAAATGCGAAGAAAGCTATGAAAGACAAAAATAAATATTTATGTGTAATTGGATATATATGTGGTACTTATGGGGATCCTCAAAATTACAAAGCCCAAAGTGAAAAACTAGAAAAACAGGGAGTTATATTAATGCCATCTAATGCTCAAGCTGTTAAATTAACTTCACTAATTCTTGGGAAATTAAATAAAATATAAAGGAGGGATGGAAAATGACCGCAATAAATAAATTATTCAGTAAGAAACTTACTGTTATAAATATGGGACTAGAGTCTTTTCAGAAAGACTTAAAGCTTCAAAATGTAAAGAGTATACATGTTAATTGGAAACCACCAACTAAGGCAAGTATGAAACTTTCTGCTTTGGAAGATGCAAGTATACTCCATAAAATTGAAATGGCAAATAAAGAGGCAATGGAAAGGTTGCTTTCGGCTCAGCCAATAATTGTTGGAATAGGTCAAGCTGGAATTGATATTCCAGGAATGACAAAACATACAATTTTACACGCAGGACCACCAATAACATGGGAAAGAATGAGTGAGCCAGTTAAGGGCGCTATAATCGGTGGATTAATATATGAAAAGCTTGCTACAAATGAAGAAGAGGCAAAAAAACTAGCAGAGTCTGGAGAAATTATATTTGATCCATGTCATCATCACAATACAGTAGGCCCTATGGCGGGTGTTGTAACCTATTCAATGCCAGTATGGAAGCTTCAAAACAAAACCTTCGGAAATTATGCATACTGTACTTTAAACGAGGGATTGGGGAAAGTTTTAAGATTTGGAGCTTTTAGCCCAGAGGTAATTGAAAAACTAGATTGGATGGAAAAGATCCTAGCACCTGTAATTAAGGAAGCTATGATTTTAAAGGGTAGTATTGATGTTAAAACAATACTTGCACAAATGATTCAAATGGGTGATGAAGGACATAACAGAAATAAAGCAGGAACTTCACTATTATTTAGGGAACTGGCACCATTTATAGTCAAAACTGATTTTTCAGACGACATTAAAGCGGACGTGCTCACTTTCATAGATAAGAATGATCATTTCTTCTTAAATATCTCTATGCCAGCATGCAAATGCAGCTTAGACCCACTTGAAAATATAGCTTGCAGTACAGTAGTTTGCGCCATGTCGAGAAATGGTACGGATTTTGGAATTAGAATAGCTGGCACAGGAGATGAATGGTTTACTGCACCATGTGAAATTGTGGAGGGGCTCTATTTTCCAGGCTTTGATGAAACGGATGCGAACCCTGATCTTGGAGATAGCTGTATAACAGAAACAGCGGGGATAGGTGGGTTTGCAATGGCAACGGCACCGGCTATTGTCCAATTTGTAGGGGGTACACCAAAGGACGCCATAAATTATACTACTAGTATGTACGAGATTACTTGCGCAGAGAATAATGCATTTAAGATGCCAAATATGAATTTTAGAGGCACACCAACTGGCATAGATATTAGAAAGGTTATTGAAACAACAATTTTGCCAATTATAAATACAGGAGTTGCCTGTAATAGAGCTGGTGTAGGGCAAGTAGGAGCAGGCGTAGTTCATCCACCAATGAAATGTTTTGAAGATGCGCTTAGCTCTTTTATTAAGAAAAATAATTTGAAATAATTTATTATAAATGGAGGGTACATTATGAATATTATTGATGCTTTTAAAAATGTAAAAATGTATGATTTAACTCAGAAAATTAGTCATTTAACACCAGCATGGCCAACCTATGAGCCACTTGAGATCAAGTTTTTTAAAAGACTCTCATCCAATGGTGCAAATGGTCAGGTATTAACTCATTCAAATCATGTTGGGACTCATCTTGATGGTTCACTACATTTTTGCACTCATGGAAGAGATATAGCAAGCATTCCACTAGAAGAACTTGTAGCACCTGGAGTTGTTGTTGATATATCTGATATAGCAGAGGATTATGGAATATATACTTCAAAGGACATAATGGATAGAGCAGATGTTAGAAAAGGTGATATTTTAATTATACACACTGGCTATCATAAATATGGCTGGGATGAACCGGAAGCAGACGAAGAAAGAGTAATGATGAGACACCCAGGGCCTACAAAAGAGTTTTCGGATTGGTGTAAGGAAATGGAATTTAAATGGATTGGTGTTGACTGTGGTTCTGCAGATCATCCAATGAATACAAAAATTCGTGAATGGGCTCCGAAAGAAGCAAGACGAGCAGATAGATATTTAAAAGCTAAATATGGTGGTAAAGGTATTGAAGATTTCTGGCCAGAGGATGATTATCAATTTATGCATTATGATTTATTTCCACTAAATATTATTCATGCTGAAAATCTTGGTGGAGATATTGATAAGGTACTTGGTAAGAGATTAATAATAGGATGTTTCCCATGGAGATTTGAAGGTGGAGAGTCTTGCATATCTCGTATAGTTGCATTCGACGTAGAGTAGTTTTTTACTATACAGGAAACAGCTTGTCACTTTTGCCACTTGCCACGTGGGTGGCACTAAATAAAAAAAATCAAAATTGAAAGGATGATAAATAATGATAGTAGATAAAATGGAACAAAGTTTGAGACCAATTGAAACAGCAATGGTACCTTATCCACCTAAGTATATTACTATGGCTACTGGAGAAAAATTAGTAGTTCGTCAAATAACAAGAGAGGAAGTTCCACATATTCTTGAAGCAGTTAAGCCTCTTATGACTGTTGAAAAAGATTTTTATGACATAGTGGCATCTAGAATTTATTCAGAACTTTTAGGTTATTATCGTTATAGGGTTAAGGATGAATATTGCTTAATTGGAACAATAGATGGAGTTTTGGTTGGTATTGTTAATGGTCGTATGATTGATGATAAAGTAGGGGTATCTTATCATACAATGACATTGAAACAGGGACTTAGAATAGGGGCACAACTGTTTGCAGCAAAAATGGAATATCACTTGGATTACTTAAATCAAGAAGAAGTTTTGATTGTTGCAGAGAGTCCAAATGGATTTAAGAGATGGATGATTGAGTATGAGCTTGAGTCAAGACCAGAAACTTGGCATGAACTCGGTGGAGTACCAACCTATGTTTTAACTAAAGCCTTATGGGAAAAACATAAATCAAATAAATTAGGTGGACGCCGCCCTGTAAAGGAAGAACTACTTAAAACTGCAGATCATCCAATTCTTCCGGAAACTTATTCTCAAATTCCGGGGTATAAAAGATGAGAGAAGTTGGTATTGTAGGAGTCGGTCATAGTAAATTCGGTAAAATGTCAGGCGGAACATTTTCTGACTTGCTTAGTATGGCCGCAACTGAGGCCTTAGATGATGCTGGTGTAAAAACTGGTATAGGTCATGGAATTGATCAGGTTTTTGTAGCGACAATGGGCGCAGGAATCCTTAATAAACAAAGTGGTATTGCATCAGCACTGGTGGATTACTTGAACTTAAGACCAGCCATGGCTGAAACAATAGAAAATGGACCAGCCTCAGGGGCATCAGCTATAAAACTTGGATATATGGCTATAGCCAGTGGGATGTGCGACTGTGTACTTGTAGTGGGTGGAGAAATGATGAGAGTTGTTAGCGGCTGGGAAGGTACAGATTTCGTTGCCACAATGCTTCACCCAGAGGCTGAATATAACTATGGACTAACACTTCCAGCTTTCGCAGGACTTTTTACAAAATTATGTATGGATAAATATGGGATAACTGAAAAGGATTTATCAATAGTAGCAGTTAAGAATCACGAGAATGCAGTTCATAACCCAGTGGCACATATACATGTGGTACCAAATCTCTATTGCATAACAGAGGATGAGGATGCCAATATAATGAATCCATATGTTGCAGAACCCCTTAGAATGTATCATTGTTGCCCAGTATCCGACGGATCAGCAGCAGTATTATTATGTGCCATGGACAAGGCAGATAGATTTGTGAAAAAGCCAATAAAAATAGCAGGGATAGGTCAAGCAACGGACACTCATGCAGTGGCCGAGAGAGAAGTGCCTACGGATTTACTTGCTGTGCGGCTTGCTGCACAAATGGCTTATAAAATGGCTGGACTTACTCCCCGAGATATTGATGTTGCAGAGCTTCATGATGCATTCCAAATACTAGAGATAGTTGAATCAGAAGAGGTTGGATTTTTCAAAAGGGGTGAGGGTCATATTGCAGCCCGAAATGGTCAAACAAAGATTGGCGGTGTTATGCCAATTAACACCTCAGGAGGCTTAAAAGCAAAGGGACATCCACTTGGGGCAACTGGAGTTTCTCAGGTTGTAGAAATTGTAAAGCAACTAAGGGGAGAGGCTACGGGACGTCAAGTAGAGGGTGCTAAAGTTGGTCTTTGTGTTAACTTTGGTGGGTTCGGCAATAATGTTGTGGCAACCATACTCACGAGAGAGGAGGCATAATTATGGAAGAAAAAATGTATGCCTATAAATGTACAGCTTGTGGTGAGCTTCACCATCCTAAGCATTATGTATGTAGAAAATGTGGGAATAGAGTGTTTGAACAAGTTGTATTAGATGGTGAGGTAACTCTTGTAACTTATACAAAAGTCTATAATCTTCCGGAAGGGTACATGAAACCATATATGGGTTTTGGAATTGTTAAGTTCGCAAATGGCCTTGTTGTAACTGGGCAACTTGAAGTAGAAAATCCTGAGATAGGGATGAAACTTATATCAACGGTTGGAGTTGTAAAAGAAGGCATTGGAAAGGATTATTACGGATTTATTTTTAAATAACTGTAGGGATAGTAACTAAGGATTTGTTGGTGGAAAAGACTGAAAATTGATTTCTTAGTAACTGTCCCTTTCACAATCTATTGTTAGCAATTGACCATATTTAATAAAATACGTGCATATATATAAATATACACATATTTAAATTAGAGAACCTATATATTTATTATAAAAGGGGGATTTTATATGGTAAATAATCATAATACGCCAGAGTTAAAAGAAAAGCCAAAAATTTTAGTGACATCAAGAAGAATTTTACTAGCTCTTCAACATTTAATTGCAATGTTTGGAGCTACAGTTTTGGTTCCTATACTAACAGGACTAGACCCCGCGGTAGCATTAGTTGCTGCAGGAGTAGGTACTCTCATATTTCATTTATGTACTAAGGGGAAGGTGCCTGTATTTTTAGGTTCTTCATTTGCATTTATACCAGTAATAATTACAGTAAAAGGAATGTATAATGGAGATTTGACTTATGCTCAGGGAGGTATTGTAGCAGCTGGTTTTATTTATGTAATCGTTTCCTTGATTATTAGAAAAGTTGGCGTTGATAAAATCAAGAAGGTATTACCACCACAGGTAGTTGGTCCAATGATAATACTAATAGGACTTAATTTAATTCCAACAGCAATTGATATGGCCAAAGTTAAGCTATGGGTTGCAGCTATAACTTTGTGTACAGCATTATTAATAACATTTAAAGGAAAAGGATTCTTTAAACAAATGGCAATTTTATCTGGGGTTATTGTAGGATATTTAGTATGTCTTGCAATCGGATTCGTGGATACTTCAATAATAAGTGAAGCGGCTTTAGTTTCAATCCCGAACTTTACATTTCCTAAATTTGATATAGGTGCTATAGCAATAATTACTCCAGTGGTACTTGCTGTTTTTATGGAGCATGTTGGTGATATAACAACTAATGGTCAGGTAGTAGGTAAAGACTTTATTAAGGATCCAGGCTTAAATCGTACACTGCTGGGAGATGGGCTAGCTACACTATTTGCTGGTTTTATTGGTGGGCCTGCTAACACTACTTATAGTGAGAATACAGGAGTTTTAGCACTTACAAAAAACTATGATCCATCAATTTTAAGAATTACTGCTATATTTGCAATTTTTCTTGGATTTGTTGCAAAAGTTGGAGGGTTCTTAAGGTCAATTCCCGTTCCTGTAATGGGGGGAATAAGTTTAATGCTTTTCACTATGATTGCGCTTATTGGTGTTAAGAATATGAGAACTAATATAAAAAAATATGATGCTGGAATAGTAATAGTAATAGCTTCTATGTTAATTATAGGTCTTGGAACAACTTACCTGCAAAAATATACAGGGATTAATCTTGGAATACCTATAAATCAAGATGTTACAATATCAGGACTCAGTCTTGCAGCAATAGTTGGAATTGTCTTAAATACAATATTAAATAGAAATAAGCCGCTGCAAGGCAAGTAAGTATGTTTATTTATTAAAAATAAGGATTTTTGTCCCCTGAATAGATAGTTCGGGGGGTGATTTTTAATTTAGAGGGACACATACCAAATTGGGATGTAAATATAAAAAAACGTACGCCCTCTGGGCGATGCAATAAGGAGGAAAATAGTGTTAAGCAAGTTTGATTATGTAAAACCGAAACTATTAATAGAAGCTATGAATTATCTTGAGGAAAATCACGGCACTAGAATCTTAGCTGGTGGAACAGATTTAATGATTATGCTTCGTCATAATGCAGAAACGCCCCAGCATATTCTTGATATCAAGGCAATACCTGAGATAAATCGGCTAGAATATAAAGCAAATCAAGGTTTATTTATCGGCGCCTGCGTTACTGTTAATCAGGTTGCAGAATCAAAATTGATCTTTGATAAGTACCCCGCATTGGGACAAGCGGCGAATGTACTTGCTTCTTACCAACTGAGAAACCGTGCTACGCTGGTAGGAAATATTTGTAACGCATCCCCTGGTGCAGATCTTGCTGGGCCTCTTATGGTATATGATGCAAAAGTTCATATTTCAAGTGCAGAGGGGTCTAGAATAGTTGATATCAATTCATTCTTTACAGGCGTTAAAAAGACAGTACTTAAGAAAAATGAAATTGTTATGGGTGTTTTGATTCCAGATGTTTCTAAAGGGGATAATAGCATATTTTTAAAACAAGCAAGAATAAAGGGACATGACCTCGCCATAGTGGGGGTAACAACTAGACTGACAGTAGATAAAAAAATAAAATTAGCTATCACGGCTGTAGCACCAACACCAATTAGAATAATAGAACTTGAAGAAATCCTTAGTTCTAAGGTATTAACATCAGAACTTGCAGAGATGGCTTCCACGGAAGTACGTAATATCATAAGGCCAATTTCAGATGTTAGGTCTTCCGCGGAGTATCGTATTCATATATCCGGAGTTCTTGTAAAGCGTGCTCTGCTACATTTATTAACAATGGGAGGTAATTAGTATGTGTGATAGGCATAATAAGCAAGGCAATTGTTTTACCTATGTTGATTCAGGCCTTAAAAAAGTGCAACTTAGCTGCATTGTAAATGGAGAAAGTGTCTGCGCTGCTATTGATCCTACTATGACTCTCCTTCATTTTTTACGTAGTGAGTTAAAGCTTTTTGGTACAAAAGAAGGCTGCGGTGAAGGGGAATGTGGAGCGTGCACAATAATAATGAATGGTTCTGCTGTAAATTCATGTATAATATTAGCTTTGGAAGCTATGGGCGCTAATATTATAACGGTGGAGGGACTTAGTAATAATGGAAAAGTATCAATACTACAAAAGGAATTTATGAAACAGGATGCTCTACAATGCGGATTTTGCACACCAGGTATGTTAATGTCAGCACGCTGTCTATTAGATCGAAATTCGGATCCAAGCCACAGTGAAATAAAGGAAGCCATTGCAGGTAATTTCTGCCGTTGTACAGGTTATGTTCCCATTATTGAGGCAATTAAATCAGCTTCCAAGTTGGAAAGGGAGGAAAAAAATAATGAGTGATAAAGAGTACCGTCATATTGGCAAATCCCCTATTCGAACTGATGCACTGGAAAAAGTAACAGGTCAGGCGGTATTTACCTATGATTTGGAACTTCCGGGAATGCTGTACGCTAAGTGCCTTTATTCTCCCCATGCAAGAGCAGAAATTGTATCCATAGATATAACTGAGGCCAAAGCTTTACCAGGTGTTAAAGCTGTTATTGTAGGTGATGACATACCTTATCTTGTTGGACTCTATATGGTTGATAAGCGTATACTTGCAAGAGGCACAGTAAGGTATCAAGGAGAACCAGTTGTTGCTGTTGCTGCAATAGATGAAAAGACAGCAGAACTTGCAGTATCCAAGATAAAAATTCAATATAATAAACTTACTAGCATACAAACTATTGATGAAGCATTAGAAGGTAAGATACTTGTTCACGAAGATATAAATGAGCTTGAATATATTAAAGGTGTTTTCTTTCCACAGCCTGATTCCAACATTGCAAGTTGGAACAGTACTCTAAAGGGCGATATTAAAAAAGGCTTTGAGGAGGCCGATCTCATTGTTGAAAACAAGCTTATGCTGCCTGCTGTTGCTCATGCACCTATGGAAACTCATGTTGCCATAGCCCAAGCTGATATCTATACAAACAAGGTTAAAATATGGTCGTCAACTCAATCGCCATTCGGAGTACGTCAGCTACTTGCGAAAGCTCTTCATACATCTGCTGCTGATATAGAGGTGATTGCATCCTATGTTGGTGGAGGATTTGGAGGTAAGGCAGGGATACACCTTGAACCACTTGTAACAATTCTCTCACGTGCATGTAAAGGCCGCCCTGTGAAGTTAACCGCAACAAGGGAAGAGGAGTTCAATATACTTCCTAGTCGTGCAGGTATGCGTGGACATGTTAAGACTGGTGTAAAAAAGGACGGAAGAATTACTGCTGAAGAAATTTATTTTGATTGGGATAGTGGAGCTTATGCTGATTATGGCGTAAATGTTGGAAAATCAGCAACTTATTCAGGGGCTGGCCCCTACGAGATACCTAATCTTGAGCTTCACTCTAGAACACTTTATACAAATAAAGTTTTTAGCACGGCTTACAGAGGTTTTGGACATCTAGAGACACACTGGATTATGGAACGTCAGATGGATATGGTGGCACAAAAACTTGGAATGGATCCTTATGATTTCCGTATGAAGAATATATTAAGGGAAGGTTGCCATACAATAAGTGGAGAGCTGATAAATGAAAATTCAGGACGACCTGCAGAATGTTTAGCAGCTGTTGCAAAGGAAATCGGTTGGACAGGGTATCGCCCGGAGGAGCAACGTAAAGAAAATTTTAAAACAGGAAAGCTACGTGGAAAGGGTCTTGCTTCTCTCCAAAAGGCACCGGCAATGCCTCCACACACTTCTACCTCTGCAATAATGCAGATGGATGAAGATGGTAGCATTCGCATTATGCTTGGCGTTGTTGATATGGGACAGGGTGCAAACACAGTAATGGCTCAGATTGCAGCAGAAATACTTGATATGCCTTTAGAAAAGATAAAAGTATTATGTGAAGTTGACACAAGCCGTCATCCTTATGATTGGTCTACCGTTGCTTCAAAATACACATTTATGGGTGGTAATGCAGTAAAGAAATGTGCGCAGAATATGTTACAGCAAATGAAGGAAATGGCGGCTCAGGCACTTCGGACTTCCGTTGAAGATTTGGCTCATGGAGATGAATATATTTATCATGTACATCATAAGCAGAGAAAAATAAAGTACAAGGATCTTGCACTTGGCTATGCTTACGAAAATGGCAATGGCATTGGCGGTCCACTTATAGCAAAAGGTACCTATATGGCTGATGGACTTACTTTCTTGGACCCACTAACAGGAGAGGGATTACCAGCTCTTGACTGGACGTTCGGAGCCCATGGAATAGAACTGGAGGTTGATATTGAAACCGGAAACATTGAGATTATTAAAATAGCTTCTGCTTTTGATATAGGCCGGGCAATTAACAAAAAACTTGTTGAGGGTCAAATTATGGGTGGAGTACTGCAAGGAATTGGGTCTGCAATAATTGAAGGGTACAAGTTTAGCCCAGAAGGAAAACTTATGAATCCTTCCTTTACAGATAATAAAATACCTACAGCAAAGGATATCCCTTTGGAAATGATTCCAATTTTAATTGAAAATCCTCAACCAGACGGACCGTTTGGTGCAAGAGGCATTGGTGAACAACCTATGATTTCGGTGCCATCTGTTATTGGAAATGCATTATATGATGCACTAGGTATTAATTTTTATAAACTACCTCTTTCTCCTGAAAATGTTGCACTTGCCATTGAAAAACAACTAGGAAAGTAAAATCACAGGTGCCGGGTATATTATTTAATTTTAGTGTTTCAAAGCGCTAAAATTGTAATTATGTACCTGGCACTTTACTGTTGGTTGATATTAAGAATAAAGGCTATAATTGTTAAAATATTAAAATGAAAATAAATATTAGGCGATTTATGTAGATAGGCATGCTATAATATTGGTATTATATTAATAAGGTATTTATAATGGGGATTAATTCAATGGGGGTAAACTGAATGGGTGAATATATTAATAGTACAATTTATAAAATGTTGGATAAGCTTGAAAAAAATAGATATACAAATTCAGAGGATACAATTGAACTTGGTCTTGAAGTGTATGCCTTATGTGTAAAGGCAAGCTATGAAATAGGAATGGCGGTTGCATTATTTCGTGTAGGGGGGGCTTATTTTATACTTAGTAAGTATGAAAATGCCATGCCATATTTATTTGATTCGTTAAATCTGTCTCAAAATCAAGGTGTATGTGATTTGCAATTACTTACATTTTTAACTATAGGTGATATTTACTTTGATATTGGAGAATACGAAAAGAGTTTAGATTATTATAAGTCTGCCGAAAAACTTTTAAACATAATTGACAGTAGTAAGAATTATTATAAAGATATTAGCCAGGGATTTTATGCAGCGAAGGTTTATAATAATATTGGGGAAATATATAGGATACTTAAATGTTATGATGATGCTATTATATATTATAATTTGACTGTAGAGCTTGATAGCAAGTTGAACTATAAAGCCACCTTTGGTGTTGTACTTTCTAATCTTGGTAGTGTTGAATGTCAAATGGGTAACTATGATAGTGCACTTACATATTTAAATGAATCTCTCATATATTTAAGGGAAAACGACTATAAAATTGGTATATTAGAGGCCTATGGCATAATTGCTTTAGTATATGAGAAAAAAGCAAATTATGAGCAAGGGGAAAAATATTTTTTGGAAGCCCTCAATATATGTTCTGAAATAAGCTATGACTTTAGTAAAATTGATGTTCTTTTGGATTTTAGCAATTTCCTTGAAAATACTGGTAAAACAGAGCAAGCAATTGATAAATTAGAAGAAGTGTTTAATATCTCTATTGAGAATAAAATGTATGCTAAGGTAATGGAAATTTGTAAAAGAGCTATTAGCTTGTATGAAAAAGCAAATGATATGAATAATGCAAATAGATATTATAAGTTGTATTTTGAAAATGAAAAAAAATTAGAGCATATAAGACTTGAAGATAGAGCTACAAATCTGAAACTAAAGATTAAGCTACATAGTCTAGAACAGGAAAAGAAGAGCATACTAGAAAAAAATGAAGAGTTTAGAATGAAATCACAGGATCTTATAGAAATTATAAAGAATATATCTATTATAAGTGACCTAGGAGGAAAGATTACCACAACTTTAAATCTTAACGAAATTTATGAAATGCTTGAGGATACGGTAAAAATTTTTATGAAGGCTAATTCTTTTGGAGTTGGCATTTACAATAGGGAAAAAGGAACAATTGAATATAAATACCTTATTGAAAACAATGTAAAAACTGAGACGCATAAGGTTAATTTTGATAATGAAGCAAGTGTGGCAGTAAGATGTTTAAAAGAGAATAGGATTATAGTAATTAATGATATGCATAATGAATATTTAGATTATATTGAAGATGTAAATTATATTAATGACAATAAAGAAAATTTTGAACTGAAATCCGCAATATATTGTCCCTTGGTCATTGATAATAATTTAATTGGTGTTATTACAGTACAAGCCTTTGAAAAAAACTCCTTTACTATGCTTACAACACAAATGATAAAAGCTCTTTCGTCCTATGCAGCTATAGCAATAAATAATGCAATGAAATCAATGAATCTTCTAGTTGAAATAGAACAAAGGCGAAAAATTCAAACGCAGCTTGAAGACACTAATAATAAATTGATTTTTTTATCAGAAAATGATGGTCTAACAGGCATTCCTAATAGAAGGAAATTTGATGCTACTATTGATGAGGAATGGAACAAAGCAAAGAAGAAAAATGATGTTATATCAATTATAATTTTCGATATTGATTGCTTTAAACAATATAATGATAACTATGGTCATGCGCAGGGAGATAGTTGTTTGATAAAAATTAGTGAGGAACTCAGTAAATCATTGGTGAAGAATTACTTTGCAGCGAGGTATGGTGGGGATGAATTTGTTATGGTACTTCCAGACACAAATCTAGAACAGGCCAAGATGTATGGTGAAAATTTTAGGCTTAATGTGGAAAAGTTATCTATAGTACATGAATTTTCAAAGGTAAAGGATATTGTAACTGTAACAATAGGCGTTGCTTGTGTTATACCAAGTAATGAGCTTACGATAACTGAATTTATAAGGCGAGCAGATGATGCATTATATGAAGCGAAGAATAGGGGAAGAAATCAGGTTTTAGGATAGTGCCACCCACGTGGCAAGTGGCATGCCACTTGCCACGTGGGTGGCACTAATGAGAGGTGAAATAGTGAAGTATTTAAGACAATTAATGATTATATTGGTTCCATATCTTATGGGGACCATAGTACAAATAATATTTAAATTGCCAATTCCAGGATCAGTAATTGGACTTGTTTTGCTGTTTTTAGGATTGCAAATAGGAATAATTAAAGTTGAAATGATAGAAGAACTTTGTGAGTTTTTCCTGTCAAACATGTCTTTTTTCTTTATTCCTGCTGGAGTAGGTTTAATGACGGCCTTTGGAGTGTTAAAAGGTAGATGGATACCATTTATTATTATAGTTATTGTTTCCACATGTTTGGTTTGGATTGTAACAGCATTGGTAGTTAAATTTTTAAGGGGCGGACGTAGATATGAATGAACTAATATCCTCACCAGTTTTTGGTGTAATAATATCCCTTATGGCTTATGAAATTGGGATTTACATAAAGAAAAAAGGGAAACTTTCAATTTTTAATCCACTTATGATAGCCATTATTATAATAATATTTTTTCTTACAAAGTTACATATTAAATATGAAGATTACAACAAGGGAGGTCAAATAATTTCCTTTTTTTTATATCCTGCCACAGTGGCATTGGCTCTGCCGATGTATAAGAAATTTGAATTATTTAAAAAAAATGCTATTGCAATACTTGCAGGTATACTTAGTGGTTCCATTGCAAGTTTTGTAAGTGTTGTATTCCTTTCAAAATTATTTAAATTTGACCATGTACTTATTGAATCCTTGCTACCCAAATCTATAACAACACCAATAGGGATTGCATTATCAAATCAGTTAGGTGGAATTTCATCAATTACTGTTGTAGCTATAATAATGACAGGGATCATAGGCTCTATTTTTGGGCCGGTTTTACATGCTGCATTAAAAATTAAAGATAGTGTTGCCCTAGGAATTGCTATGGGAGCGTCTTCTCACGCACTAGGCACGGCAAGGACTATGGAAATTGGGGAAACAGAAGGGGCAATGAGCGGTATAACTATGGCTATATCAGGAATTGTTGCGGCTTTATTATACCCTATTTTATGGAGAATGTTTCTAATGTTCTTAAAATAAAATTTAAAGTATATTACATTTTCAGCTATCTACTATATATCTTTAAGAAAAAAGTTAGGTCCTTTATTTATGGAAGGACCTAACTTTTTTTATAGCTCAATATTTTCAAATACTCCTTTGCCCAGGAATAAAATCAAGCTACTAAATATAAGATTGTAGGTGATAAAAATAATGTATGCTATTAGCATTCCAACAAAGTTATATAATGCTGCTAAAAGAACTATTCCAGGTGCTAATATTAGAATTAAGATACCCATTCTTATAAGAGATGTAAATACTAGGTTTTTACCACCGCCAAGTATTCTCCTGGTAAGAATTCCACCATAGATAAAAAGAGAACCTATTGATGCGAAGGCTATTATATTAAGCAAAATAAGAAGGATAGAACTTTTAAATAATATTCCTGTTATTACAAACACGATAGTTCCATCAATAAGATTTTTAAAATTATCAACTGCAGTTGCGTAGATAACCTTCTTAAAGGCATGGTCTGGAAGCATATAAATATAGGGATTTGATAAATCCTTTTGCCACTTGCTAGCAAAGGTAAAAATCAATTGAAGATATATCATGCCGCCTAAGATTAATCTTAAATCCTTTAGTGGGCTGAAAAATCCAGCAGTTACTGCTACAACTCCATACATAATGGATCCTGCGTTTATTAATGCAAAACCAGTTTTTTTATACTCTAATATTTGCCTCCAGAATATCGCAGAGCCAAACTTTCCTTTTCTAGCGTACTGAACTGTTCTTACTCTAGATTTTTTACCTCTCTGCATAAATACTTTTTCACCCCGACGGCTGGCTGAGATAGCTGTTTCTTTTAACTCAGTTGAAGCTAATACATCTTCATAATAGTCAAGTTTTAAAGAGTAAACTATATAACTGCAAAGTGCACCAGATGCAATAATCAGAGCTATATAAACAAAAGACACTGTATTTATACCATTCATTGAAGACATTATTATTGACCTTACCCAGCTGTAAACGGGAATATAAGAAATAGCAGAACTATTTAGTAAAGAGATAATAGCCTTACTTGGTGATTTAGTTATATATAATTCAATAAAGTAGGCTATAATTAAAGCGGCTGCTATGATTTTAAAAGTGGTTTTTAAGATAAACTTATTTTTAACACTTTTAGAAGCTATTGAATATAATAATATTTTTAGTGTTGAATTGAAAAGTAGCATAAGGAACAAGCCAAAGACAGCTACTATAACCCCATAGGATTTGATATTACTAAAACGATAAAGGGTGGGCCCTTGAAATAAAATAAAAAATACTGCTAAAAAAGAAGTATATATTTGTTTTATAAAGCCATATACTAAAACTTTCTGAGGACTAGCAGGAGATGTAAACACTAAGGTTATGTCTGCACCACGAAAAAAAGTGGCCCCATTATTTATGGAGGAATAAAGGTCTGGCGCGGTAAATAGTAAAATAACCACACCTACAATGGTATTGTATAAGGCTGGATCTAAAATGTTTTGCTTTCCACTTTTATCGCCATTGAAAATAAGGGTTAGAGACAAAAGCACCAAAACCACAAGGTAGCCAATTAGCTTGGCTGGTTTTCGTTTTAGTTCAAGCAACCCATTTTTCACGGATTTTTTTAGGATATAGATTAATGGTTTCATTCTTTATCCTCCGTGGCTTCAAAGAAGAGTTCTTCTAGGCTCTCATTCCTACTCATAAGCTCTTGCTTTGTACCTGATAGAACAATGTTTCCAGTTTTCATTATCAATACCTTGTCCCAAATTTCATCAACACTATCTATTATATGAGTGCTTATTAAAATACAAGCACCTTTTTCTTTCAGTTCTACAAGGGCCTTCTTTAGTTCCTTTATTGCTTTAGGATCTAGTCCTATTAAAGGTTCATCAAATAAAATTATTTTGGGATTTGTTATTAAGGCGCAACAAATACTTACCTTTTGCATCATGCCCTTGGATAATTCCTTACCAAGCTTACCTCTTTTATCACCTAAATCAAATCTTTCCAGTAGTTCCTCTGCTTTATCTTTATAATCTTTTATTCCATAAGCTGCGGCCATATATTCTATATGTTCATAAACCGTGAGTAAATCAAACATAGCAGGAACCTCTGGAACATAGGAAAATAATTTTTTAGCCTCAATACTTTTATTTTTATATCCACAAATTTCAATATATCCATCATATTTTAATAGTCCCGTAATGCATTTTATTGTGGTGCTTTTCCCAGCACCATTTGGACCCAAAAGAATAGCGATTTCACCTTCATTAACTTGAAAGCTAATATTGTTTACAACTAATTCTTTGGAATATTTTTTGCTAAGATTTTGTACTATAAGCATAGGTAATCTCCTTTAATAGATAACATTGTTATAAATATAACAATGTGATGCTAAATACATCACTAGTTTATATTGCACCATTTTTTTAAAACTTTTTCTTTGTAGCTTATCATCCTCTACTATTAACACATTCATCTGCGTTTCGCCCTAGTATCAACTTAGAGTAGTCTCTACTAATATATCATAAAAAAGAACATAATTTTACATTTTTATTACAATTACATGGCTTAATTTTACTATATTTTACCTAAAATTTCAAGTTTTTATAATATCAACTCCAGTTTTTATCATGCCACTTGCCACGTGGATGGCACTTATTTGACGGAATGATAAAAATAAATTGCATTTTGAACAAAAATGTTGTATTCTAGTTTATAGTAAACAACTAATAAAAAAGTGTCTAAAAGCTTAGTGTAGGGGGTAATAACAGTGAAAAAATTTAAGAGAGTACTAGTAGCAAATAGAGGGGAAATTGCCATAAGAATTTTTAGAGCCTGTCATGAACTCGGAATTCGTACCGTGGCAATTTATTCTAATGAGGATAAATATTCACTGTTTAAGACTAAGGCAGATGAAGCTTATTTAATTGGAGAAAATAAAAGTCCTGTTGATGCATATTTAAATATTGAAGAGATAATAAGTCTTGCACTTAAAAAAGGAGTAGATGCCATTCATCCAGGATATGGTTTCTTATCAGAGAACCCAGAGTTTGCGAAAAAGTGTGCTAGCGCAGGTATTGAATTTATAGGCCCTACAGCGGAAATGATGGATAGGCTTGGAGACAAGATTAAATCTAAAATTGTAGCAAAATCAGTAGGAGTGCCTACCATACCTGGTGATGAAAAAAATATTGAAACATTTGAGCAGGCAAAGAGCCTGGCCGCAAAATGTGGCTATCCCGTTATGCTAAAGGCAGTTGCTGGTGGCGGTGGACGGGGTATGCGAATTGTAAGAAATGAAGGGGAATTATCCTCTGCCTATAGAAGCGCTAAAAGTGAAGCCAAGAAGGCTTTTGGTATTGACCATCTATTTATTGAAAAATATCTTGAAAAGTCTAAACATATAGAAGTGCAGGTTCTTGGAGATAAATTTGGCAATATTGTTCATTTGCATGAAAGAGATTGCTCTATTCAAAGAAGGCACCAAAAGGTTGTAGAGTACACGCCTGCTTTTTCAATACCACAGGAACTGAGAAATGAAATCTGTAGTGATGCATTAAAAATAGCTGCATCAGTAAATTATAGAAGTGCTGGAACCTTGGAGTTCTTAGTTGATACTCATGGAAACCACTATTTTATAGAGATGAACCCTAGAATACAAGTTGAACATACTGTTACTGAAATGGTAACTGGTATTGATATAGTTCAAAGTCAAATACTTATAGCAGAAGATTATGCATTAGATTCTCCAAATATCGGAATCACTTGTCAAGAGGATGTTAAAGTTCACGGTTATTCTATTCAGTGCCGTATAACAACAGAGGATCCTTCTAATAATTTTGCACCAGATACTGGAAAAATAGAAGAATATAGAACAGGTTCTGGCTTTGGAATAAGACTTGATGGTGGTAATGGGTTTGCAGGAGCTGTAATTAGCCCTTATTATGATAGCCTACTGGTAAAAAATATATCCTGGTCTAGAACCTTTAAAGATGCTATAAAAAAATCTATAAGAGCCGTGGAGGAAACTAAAATTACAGGAGTAAAGACAAATATAGGTTTTCTAATTAATGTATTGAATCACCCTACTTTTTTAAAGGGCGAATGTAATACAGATTTTATTGAAGAAAACCCGGAGTTAATTTCTATTGCTGCTAAGGCGGATGAAGAAATCAGATTGCTTAAATTCATTGGAGAAAAAGTTGTAAATGAAACCAATGGTATTAAAAAGCTTTATGATGTGCCACAAGTTCCCAAAATTATAATTCCAGAAAAACTAAGTGGGACAAAACAGATTTTAGATATGCAGGGAACAGATGGCCTTTTAAAATGGATTAAGCAGCAAAATAAATTACTTTTAACAGATACAACTATGAGAGATGCGCACCAATCATTAATGGCAACAAGGGTGAGAACAAAAGATATGTTAAAGATAGCAAGTGCTACCTCTGTTTACGGTGGAGATTTGTTTTCTCTTGAGATGTGGGGAGGGGCTACTTTTGATGTAGCTTACCGTTTTTTAAATGAATCTCCATGGGAAAGGCTTTCGCAGCTACGATCGAAAATTCCTAATGTGCTTTTTCAAATGCTTATACGTGGAGCAAATGCAGTAGGATATAAAAATTACCCGGATAATATAATCCGTGAATTCATTAAAGAGTCAGCAGATACGGGTATTGATGTTTTTAGAATTTTTGATTCTCTAAATTGGTTAAAAGGAATGGAAATTTCCATAGAAGAAGTTCTTAAAAGTGGAAAGGTAGCAGAAGCTTGTATTTGCTACACCGGAGACATTTTGAATGATAAAAAAGATAAATACAATTTAGATTATTATATAAAGCTTGCAAAGGAAATTGAGAAAACAGGAGCCCATATTTTAGGAATAAAAGATATGTCAGCACTTCTTAAACCTCATGCTGCATTTAAGCTAATTGATGCACTAAAGAAAGAGGTAGGAATGCCTATACACCTTCATACCCACGATACTACGGGTAATGGAGTGGCTACAGTTTTAATGGCGGCCCAGGCTGGTGTGGATATTGTAGATACTGCTTTTAATAGTATGTCAGGACTTACTAGTCAACCAGCGCTAAACTCAGTTGTTGCAGCCCTTAAGAACACCGACAGAGATACTGGTATAGAGCTCAAAGGGATCCAAGGAATTTCGGATTATTGGGATGCAGTAAGACCAGTTTATTCTAAGTTTGAATCAGGACTAAAATCTGGTTCCGCTGAAATATATCGATATGAGATTCCAGGAGGTCAATACTCTAATCTTAAACCACAGGTAGAAAGTTTTGGACTTTCCCATAAGTTTAATGAAATTAAAGAAACCTACAAGATAGTAAATGATATGGTAGGGGATATTGTAAAGGTAACTCCATCTTCTAAGATGGTAGGGGATTTTGCTATATTTATGGTCCAAAATGAGCTTACACCAGAAAATATATACGACAAAGCAATTAATATGTCTTTTCCAGATTCCGTTGTATCCTATTTTAAAGGGATGATGGGTCAACCAATGGGCGGATTTCCTGAAAAGCTTCAAAAATTAGTTTTAAAGGGAGAGCAGCCAATTACCTCAAGACCTGGTGAATTGCTTCCTGATGAAGATTTTAGTTTAATTGAAAAACACTTAATAGAAAAATTTGATATTACACCAGATAAAAAAGATGTACTAAGTTATTCCTTATATCCTGATGTATTTGATGGCTATGTAAAATACACAAAAGAGTTTGGAGATTTAAGTAGAATTGGAAGTGATGTTTATTTCCATGGACTATCTGAGGGTGAAACCTGTGAAGCAGAAATAGCTGACGGAAAAACCTACATGATAAAACTACTTAAAATTGGTAAATTGGATTTAGAAGGTAACAAAATTGTAGCTTTCGAAGTAGATGGAAATAGAACAGAAATAAAAATAAAAGATAGAAACAACAAGGCACGTCAAGAGTTCCAAGTCACAGAAATGGCGGATCCATCAAATCAGCTAGAGATTGGAGCACCAATACCTGGAATGGTTTCAGCCATTTTAGTGGCAGAGGGTGATTCGATAACTGCAAATCAACCATTAATGATAGTTGAGGCTATGAAGATGGAGACCAGGGTAAGCACATCTGTAGCTGGTATAGTTGAGTCAATTAATGTAAAAGAAGGACAACAAGTAAAGTCCGGAGAACTTTTAATAAATTTAAAATAGGTGGTGCCACCCACATGGCAAGTGGCATGTGGGTGGCACCTTAAAATTCAATAGAAAATGCCTTTTATTAAATATATTGCTAATATTAGGATTATAACTTTTGGCCTTTGTTTCAGTAATTCGATAAGGCATTGAAACTGTACTTTTTATTGTAATGGCTACAGGGCTCTTATCAGGAGGAATTCATGAGTTTCAAGAACTTCACATGATTAAAGTAGGGATAGAACAAGCTTGGAGTCTCAAAGGATTATTGGATCTATTTAATTGGTGCATGCTACGCTTATTTTAAGCCTACCAAACTATCAAACATTTTAAGTTTATCATGTCACTATATGTTATTAATTTTAATATAATATATTGAGGTGGTAGTAAAATGAATCACAAAAATTTAACAATATACTCCAATAAATCATGAACATCAAAGCTGTTAATATTCCAATAGAACTATATGAATCTATTCTTGGACAGTATTTTATTGGATACGCTGACAATTTAATATTTGGGCAAGATACAAGTGCTTGGGCAAGGTTATACAATCCAATTAATTCAGGAGTTACTTTGTATGTAAATGTGTGGACTGTAACTGATGTTTCGAAGTCACCTTACCGAGCACAGTTTTGGTTTAACTCAACTCCTCCTGAGTCAGATGTTAAAACTGCACCTGTAACTCCTACAAATTTAAGTGTTAAACCATTGCCTATAGCAAAGGTGAAATTACAGTATGCATCGGATGTTATAGGTGTTCCTACTGGAGGAAGCAAGGCCTTTGTAAGACGTGCGCTTCCTGAAACAACATTGGTGGAAAGTGAAAATGGAAAAATAATTATTGGTGAGGGTGGTAACTTTTTAATTTTCTTATCAACTCCAGAAACGCCAGAAGCTTTAAATTCAGGTAGATTAGCTTTTGGTTGGTGGGAGGAAAAAATCAGTGATAAATGCAAATGCTAGGATTAATATGAGCTTTTAATTAATACGGATTTCAAATAAATAACTAAAATTGTAAAAAAGAGCTGAAAGTCATATAAACTTTAGCTCTTTAATAATTATAAAATGTATAGATAATTATGCTTATAAAGAGTAAAATGAAAAATGTAAATATTTTAATATTTAGAACAAAGGAGGAGTAATTTTGGATATTAATCAAATATCACAAAAATTCAATAACATAATCTCAGGACCTGCAAAATCAACAACAGGAATTTTAGGTGTGGATTCTATTTCAGATGGTAATTCTAACTTTGAAAATTTACTGAATCAAATAATGAACAATTCCCAAAATCCAACTTTAAATAATGATGGGACAAACAGCTCTAGTATTTCTAGTATTGAGGGTAAGGATAATATAGTTAACGGAGTAGATAATCTGTCATTACAATCTCAAAGGGCAGAGCAACTTCAACAAATGGTTATGCAGCAAATGATGCAGATTATGACAACTCAAGACGCAAGTAGCAGTTCGAGTATCGGTACGGTTGAGAGTGAAGATAGCTCAGATAGTCTTTTCCAAAATACAAAAAGTAATAATAGTTTGTCACAATTGATAAAAAATATAGTGCAAGAGCAAGCTAATACTAGTGCTACTAATAATAATTCAGGTCAAATTAATGCTGTTTTAAGCAATGGCAATCTTTAAATTTATTTTTAAAATAATATATTTGATATTGAATTATGAATTAAGGGAGCTCAATTTTTGAGTTCCCTTAATTCATAATTCAATATGCGGTATAAGCTACTAAAGGAACTATTAAAAATATCAATCCCTCGGTGCTTACTTGAGGGAGGTGGTTTTTATGCATTTTCGATAAAATACATAGTATAATTGATGTGGTGGAGCCATTAGTGTTAAGATAGATGTAACATAGGTTACCGTATATTAAGCTAAAGATGGTTATAATGTAAATAAATAATATTTATACATATTTTACACTATATAAATGGAAAATACAGCTACATGAATTAAATATTGAAGAGATATAGATATAAGCTTTAAAACTTTGAAAAGTATGCTAATAATGTAGAGAAATCAGGAGGAAATCAAATGAATTTATTTAAAAATAGAAAATCAGCGGATTTAGAAAGTATGCACAATCAGTGTAGCGAAGAAACAGAACAAAAGGAAGTTAAATTTCATAACGAAGCTAAGGGTTTTATTGAGGATATAAGCAAGTTGTTAGGGGATACTGTAAAGCAGCATCATATTGTAGATAGTGATCATGATGTTTTAGGAGAACTTGCAAGTAAAGTTAAAATACATATGGATGAAATTTCTCATCTAACAAGAAATACCAACGATTTAACAGATAGTTTATATTCGGAAGGGAATAAGCTTATAGGTATTACAGAGGATACAGTTAAGAAATCTTATGAAGGAAGGTATGCCATTGACGAAATGGTGGACATAATAAAGTCTTTAGAAGATGAGAGTAGGAATAATACTAAAAGTATAAATGAATTAGCAAGAAAATTTAGTAAGGTCCATGAAGTTGTTTCTTTAATAACTAGTATTGCAAGTCAAACAAACCTCTTGGCTTTAAATGCAGCAATCGAAGCAGCTAGAGCCGGAGAACAGGGAAAAGGGTTTAGTGTGGTGGCCAGTGAGATAAGAAAGCTAGCAGAAATGACTAAAGAAAGCACTAAAGATATTTCAAATTTAATAGGTAGCATAGAAGATGAAACAAAGGTAGTTTTAAATAATTCCAGTAGATCAAATGAAGTTATTGTCAGTGTAGTCAAAGCTTCTAACAATGCTGCAGAAAAAATAGAGGGGAGTCTATCTTCTGTAGCAAAAGTTGAACAGGAAGTAAAAGGAGTAATGGATATCTTAACAGACCAAAAGCACCAAATTGAAAATATGAGCAAAGAAATAGTAGATGTTGATGAAATTTTAAAAATAACATCTGAAAGCATAATAAAACACATAGAAAAGGCAAATATTGTAGATGGGCAATTGGAAGAAACTAAAAGACAATTAAATTCCTATAATAAGAAATTAACATTCTAAACTTAGTTGTTTTTTTGTAAAATATTTAAACATTATAATGGAGGCGATTAAAATTGAGTGCTAATATTGTTATAATAGGTGGGGGAGTTGCAGCCATAAGCGCTGTAAAGGCAATTAGAGAAATTGATAGTGATATAGATATATCTATATTTCAAAATGAAAAATATTATCCTTACTATAGATTAAAGTTAACAAAGGGCTTGTTTGATAATCTTGAAGAGGAAAAGATAATGCTTCAGAAAAAAGATTGGTACGAATCAAATAATGTAAAATTGTATCTAGATAGTGAAGTTATTGGAATTGATACCATTAAGAGTGAAATTATCTTGCAGAATGGAAACAAATTTGGATATAATAAGTTATTATTGGCTAATGGTTCAAAAAACTTTATGCCGCCTATTGATGGTATTGATAAGGAAAATGTTTTTACCATAAGAAAATTAGATAATATTCGAGAAATACAAGATAAAATTAATGATAAGACAGCTGTATTAAATGTAGGCGGTGGAGTACAAGGAATAGAAACAGCATGGAGCCTGAATAAGTATGGTAAAAATGCTATCATAGCCGAGTTCCAAGAAAGATTAATGCCTCGTCAGTTAGATAAAAGGGCATCTGAAATTCTTAAAACTGCAATTGAAGGATTTAAAACTAAAGTACTTCTAAATACACAGATAGTAAAAATTCTTGGAGAAGATAAGGTAAGGGCTGTAGAAACAATGGATGGCAAAACTATTGAAAGTGATATGGTGATTTTTTCTGTGGGAATAAGAGCTAATAAGGAATTATTAGCGGGTACAGAAGTAAAAACTAATAATGGAATTTTAGTTAATGAGAAAATGGAAACTAACATAGAGAACGTTTATGCCGCAGGGGATGTAGCAGAGTTAAATGGAAGAATAATTGGACTTTGGAATATTGCTATGGAGCAAGGAAAAACAGCTGGCTATAATATTGTGGGCAAAGATGCGGTTTACGCAGGGGTTGTACCGGTTACCATATTAAATGCCTTCAAAATAGCACTTTTCTCCATGGGTGAGGTTGATGAGGAGCAATGTGATAAAACAATAACGCAGGAGGACACTGATGGGTTGTATTATAAGAGATTATTTATTAGGGATAATAAAATAATAGGTGCTATTGTAATAGGAGATAATAAGTATTCAACATTACTAAAGAACGCCATTGAAAAGAAAATTACATTTTCAAATATAGATTTATTAAATGGAGATGTAAATGATTTATTAGCAAAATTAAAAAGTAATTGAATGGAGGGTATTAAATGAGTTTTAAAATAAGTGATACTGTAACATGGGTTGGGAAAATTGATTGGGAACTTCGGTCATTCCATGGTGAAGAATACTCTACACATAAAGGTTCTTCATATAATTCATATTTAATCAGAGATGAAAAGACTGTATTAATGGACACCGTGTGGAGCCCATTCTCTAAAGAATTTATAGCTAATCTAAAAAATGAAATTGATTTAAACGAGATTGATTATATAATAATGAATCACTCTGAAAGTGATCATAGTGGTGCACTTACAGATTTAATGAAGGAAATACCAAATACCCCTATATATTGTACAAAAAGTGGTGTTAAAATAATAAAGGGACATTATCATAAGGATTGGAACTTTGTAGAGGTGAAAACTGGAGATACCTTAGAGTTAGGTAAGAATAAATTGACATTTATAGAGGCGAAAATGCTTCACTGGCCAGATACTATGTTTACATATATGTCAGGAGAAAATATTCTATTTAGTAATGATGGTTTTGGTCAGCACTATGCCTCAGAGCATATGTACAATGATAAAGTTGATAGGTCTGAATTATATCAAGAGGCAATAAAATATTATGCCAATATTTTAACACCATTTAGCAAATTTGTAGTAAGAAAAATTGAAGAAATATTAAGTTTTAATTTACCAGTTGATATGATTTGTCCTAGTCATGGAATAATATGGAGAAATAATCCACTGCAAATAGTAAATAAATATATGGAATGGGCAAAAAATTATCAGGAAAATCAGATCACAATAATTTATGATACTATGTGGAATGACACAAGAAGGATGGCTGAAGCTATAGCAGAAGGGGTAAAAAGTTCAAATAATGATATTACAATAAAGATTTTCAATTCATCTAAAGCTGATAAAAATGACATTATTACAGAAGTTTTTAAATCAAAAATGGTGCTTGTTGGTTCATCAACAATAAATAAAGGAATATTATCTTCAACAGCGGCAATATTAGAAATGATTAAAGGCCTTGAATTTAAAGGAAAGAGTGCTGCGGCTTTTGGTAGTTATGGATGGAGCGGCGAGTCTACAAAATTAATTACTGAAGAATTAAATAAAGCTGGTTTTGAAGTAATAAATGAAGGAATAAGAGAAATGTGGAATCCAGATGAAGATGGACTAAACAGATGTAGGGATTTTGGAAAAAATATTATAGAAAAAGTCTAATTTAATTTTAAGGAGGTTTATTATGGAAAAGTATGTTTGTACAGTATGTGGTTATATCTATGATCCAGCAGAAGGTGATAGTGATGGTGGAGTAGCTCCTGGAACAAAATTCCAAGACATTGCTGAAGACTGGGTTTGCCCATTATGTGGAGTGCCAAAATCAGATTTTGAAAAGGTGGAAGAATAAATTATTAATAGAGGAGGAATATTATTATGAAGGGTTTTGTTGATAAGGATACATGTATAGGTTGTGGAGTGTGTGCTGCTGTATGTCCTGAGATTTTTGAGATGGATGAGGATGGATTGGCAGTAGGGTCAGAAAATGAAATTGAACATAGACTTATGGAGAGTGCTAAAGATGCGCGGGACCAGTGCCCGGTTAGTGCCATAACATTGGAATAAACAGTGACATTAGTGACAGTTGATAGCACTATCTTTAGCTTGTGAGTCCTAGCTAGAGTTAGTGCTATTTTTAATTTTAGGCAGTGCGTGATATTGGTCACATACTTTCTTTTTCTGTAATGATAAACTGTGGGTATGATTTATAAAAGGAGATGGTATGTTTTGTTTAGTGAAGAAATTAACAAAGTCGCTGCATCGGCGGTAAAAAAATCTGAACTTTTAAGAAAAAGTAAAATGCGGTACCTCACAGCAGCAGCACTTGCTGGCGCTTACGTGGGATTTGGAATTTTATTAATATTTACTATTGGAGGATCATTTGCAGTAGCCCAGTCACCAGCAACAAAAACCATTATGGGAGCTTCATTTGGGATTGCCCTAAGTCTTGTGATAATGGCAGGTTCAGAACTTTTCACAGGGAATAATATGATTATGACCATAGGCTCCCTTGAAAAAAAGGTTTCTTGGCTAAATTCAGCAAATATTTGGATATACAGTTTTATAGGAAACTTTTTAGGGGCACTTATGTTGTCCGTAATGTTTGTTGGTGCGGGCCTTGCAAAAGGAAGCACGGCTGCCTTTATTTTAAAAACAGCACAAGGAAAGATGGCAGCGCCAAGCGTAGAATTATTTTTAAAGGGGATACTTTGTAATATGCTAGTGTGCTTAGCAGTATGGTGCGCTATTAAATTAAAGGAAGAAACGGCTAAGCTTATAATGATTTTTTGGTGCCTATTTGCATTTATAACTACAGGTTTTGAACATAGCATTGCAAATATGACATTGCTTGCAACGGCATTAATGATTCCTCACACTGCTGCACTTTCTATTGGAGGGTTAGTTCATAATTTGATTTGGGTTACCGCAGGTAATTTCGTAGGAGGTGCTGTGTTTATTGGAGCAGCATATTGGTATATATCCAAGGAGAAATAAATAATAAGGGTATTAATATTTTTATAATAATGGTACTCTAAAATCAGCTTATAAGGAGAATTTTAAATGGCACAAATAACCCTTAGACAATTAAAGGATCTTCCACTTTTTGAATGCATTGAGGAGAATACTTTGGATTTAATAAGACAGTGTGTTATAATAAAAAAAATAAAAAAAGCGCATTTGTTATTTGCTGAGAGGGAAATTATAAATCATATATATATAGTGCTTTCGGGAAAGGTAACCATGTATAGGTTATCCGAAAAAGGTCAAAAGAGGGTTATCTATATATTAAACAAAGGCGAGATTATAAATGAGGTAATTTTTGATAATCTAACATCCTCTATTAATTGTGAAGGTTTTGAAGAGAGTGAAATTATAAGTATATCAAAAGAAGATTTGTCAAACATAATGAAACAGGATTTTAAACTTACAGAAGTTATATTATGCTCTATGAGTAAAAAAATAAGAAGACTGTACAGACAGCTCAAGAACACAGTTCCTACTAAAATGGACAAGAGGGTAGCGGCTAAGCTTTGGAAGTTGTCAAAAGATTACGGGGTAAAAACCCAGGAGGGCGTCTTAATAGATATTAAGATAAGCATAACTTATTTGGCAGATATGCTGGGGAGCTCCCGGGAAACTATTTCAAGGGCAGTAAAAGAACTTGAAATAATGGATCTGGTTAAAACAAAAAATAGAAAATTCATAGTTGATGAGGAGAAGTTAAGCAAGTACTTTAAAAGTGTGTGATGAAAATCACATACTTTTTTTATGGTTTAAAATAAACTATAACTAGTGGTTATTAATTTAACGTTTATCGTGAATTAATTCACGATATTTAACGTGAAAGTAATATTTATTATAATGGAGGTATGCATTTATGGGATTTAAGCTTACTATTGAGAAATTTGATGAGTATCTTGAGATATTAAGGCAGGAATATTTGGTATATGCGCCAGCAATTCTAGAAGGAAAAGGAACATTTGCAGACACTGATACTATTAGATATAAGGAAATAGAGAGTGTAAGGGAGGTAGAGTTTGGTTTAAAATCTAGTTTTTCGCCTAAAGAGATAATACTGCCAATTACTCAAACATTATTTTATTTTACTGAAAAAGATTGCATGGAACCAAAGCAACATGAGAAAAAAATATTAATATTCTTAAGAAGCTGTGATATTAATGCCATGAAGCGACTGGATGAAATTTATTTGAGGAATGGAAATGAAGATTTTTACTATAAAGTTTTAAGGGATAAAATTAAATTTGTACTTATGGGTTGTAGTGAAAGTTTCGAAAATTGTTTTTGTGCTAGTATGGGATCAAATAAGACGCAGGAATATGATATGTACACTAAAATTAAGGATAATGAGGTTTTTGTGGATTGTAAATCAGAAGAATTAATGAACTATTTTAATATAGATAAAACTAGTGAACTGACGGTAGAACCAGATTTTGTTTTAAGTAATGAAATAGTAGTTACTATACCTGAAAATTTAGATCAAAGAGTTAATAAATCAAAAATGTGGGATGAGTATTCTTCAAGATGTATTGCTTGTGGAAGATGTAATTTTGTCTGTGGAACATGTTCTTGTTTTACTATGCAGGACATTTTCTACAAGGAAAATGAAAATGTAGGAGAAAGAAGGCGTGTTTGGGCATCTTGTCATGTGGATGGATACAGTGATATGGCAGGTGGGCATGGTTTTAGAAAAGATAAAAAAGATAGAATGAGATTTAAAGTTATGCATAAGGTATATGATTTTAAAAAGAGAGCTGGATATCATATGTGCGTGGGTTGTGGTAGATGTGACGACATATGTCCTGAATATATATCTTTCTCAAATTGTATAAATAAATTAAATACTGCAATGGATGAGGTGAAATAAATGAAAAATATATACATGCCTTTTAAATCTAAGATACTTAAAATTAGTAAACATACAGAAACGGATTATACCTTTAGAATGGAGTTCTACGGCGATGTAAAGCCGGGTCAATTTTTTGAAATATCCATACCGAAATTCGGCGAATCACCTATATCTGTTAGTGAGATAGGCCAGGGATATGTGGATTTTACCATAAGACGTGTAGGTACGGTTACGGATGTAATTCATAGTTTTTTTGTAGGGGGAACCTTGTTTTTGAGAGGTCCTTATGGAAATGGATTTGATATAAATCTGTATAAAAATAAAGAAATTATTGTTGCAGCAGGTGGAACTGGACTGGCACCGGTTAAGGGCATAGTAGATTATTTTGCGAAAAATCCAGAGCAGTGTAATGGATTTAATCTACTGGCAGGATTTAAGTCACCTAGTGATATCTTATTTAAAGAAAACTTCAAAGTTTGGGAAGAGAGTATCAATATAACATTAACCGTTGACGGAGCCCCTGAGGGATACACTGGAACAGTGGGTCTTGTAACAAAATATATTGCAGATATTCCAGTAGAGAATATAGACGAGGTGCAAGTTATTGTGGTAGGTCCTCCAATGATGCTTAAGTTTACAGTAGCTGAATTTATAAAAAAAGGAGTAAAAGAAAAAAACATATGGGTATCGTATGAGAGGAAGATGTGTTGTGGAGTTGGAAAGTGTGGCCACTGCAAAATTGATGATACGTATATATGTTTAGAGGGTCCTGTTTTTAACTATTTGGATGCAGTTCATTTAGTAGATTAGGGGGGAGAATATTATGGATATAAATACTAAAGTACTTAAAAAAAATGCATATAGAATAACTAAAAAAAGAGGCAAGACAGCCATAAGAATAAGGGTGCCTGGGGGTCATATAGAAGCAAAACATTTAGAAGTTGTGCAAATGGTAGCGGAAACTTTCGGAGATGGAAGTATCCATATAACAATAAGGCAAGGGTTTGAAATACCTAATATTGATATAAATAAAATACCGGAAGTTAATAAGATGATTCAATCAGTAATTGAGGGCCTTGAAATAAATCAAATTTCCCCTAGCACAGGATACTCGGCGGCAGGTACTAGAAATGTGTCCGCTTGTATAGGAGCCAATGTCTGCCCTTTTGCAAATTACAATACTACAGAATTTGCAAAAAAGATTGAAAAAGAGATATTTCCCAATGATTATCATGTAAAAGTAGCATTAACAGGGTGTCCTAATGACTGCATAAAAGCTAGATTGCAGGATTTTGGGATAATAGGAATGACAGAGCCCCAATATGAATCCTATAGATGTATCAGTTGTAAATCCTGCGTAACTAACTGTAAAAAAAGAGTTACAGGTGCCCTTAAAATGGAGAACTTCAAAGTAGTGCGTAACCATGACAAGTGTATTGGATGTGGAGAATGTATAGGTAAATGTCCAACGGGGGCATGGAGTAGAAGCATTGAAAAATATTATAAACTTGTGATAATGGGTAGAACTGGTAAGAAAAATCCTAGACTTGCTCAGGATTTTATAACTTGGGTGGATGAGGAAAGTATAATTAAAATAATAAAAAATACTTATTCATATATAGAGCAATATATTGATGTGGAGGCTCCAGGAGGAAAAGAACACATAGGCTACATTGTTGATAGGACGGGGTACCCAGCATTTAAGCAGTGGGTCTTAGAAGGTGTTACCTTGGGAGAAAAAGCAGAAGTTAAGGAATATATCAACTGGTAACTCAGGTTACCGACAATACAATTACAAACCTATATACTAATCTCATAAGACAAGCGCAAATAGTGCTTACGAAAGAAAAAATGGAGGATGATTTGTATGTCTATGTTTTGTTATCAATGTCAAGAAGCAGCTAATTGTAAAGGCTGTACGGTAAAGGGAGTTTGTGGTAAGACTGAAGATCTAGCAAAGGCTCAGGACTTATTAATTTATATAACTAAAGGAATATCTGTATATGGTGTTAAGGCTAGGGAGAATGGTATAGTTAATAAAGAGGTAGATAATTTTATAATGGAGAGTTTATTTGCAACTATAACTAATGCAAATTTCGATAGAAACGTATTTATTGATAGAATCAGAAAAGGATTAAGCTTAAGGGAAGAAATAAAAGGACAAATACTTAAAGCTGGTGTTAAGCTAAGCGATAAAGGCGAAAATGCGAGTTGGCTTAGTAAAATATTAAATACCTTTGGATTTGGAAAAGAAGAGGAATTAAACTTACCAGATGCAGCAGTTTGGTTTTCTAACGACTTAAAAGCCTTTGATGAAAAAGCTGGCAAAGTTGGAGTGCTTTCAACTGAGAATGAAGATATAAGATCCTTAAGGGAATTGTTGATTTATGGGCTTAAGGGTATGGCTGCATATGCTAAGCATGCTGATAATCTTGGGTACAATGATGATGGACTTCATGCCTTTACCCAAAAGGGATTAGCTTCTACTTTGGATGATAGTTTGAGTGTAGATGAACTTGTAGCTTTAGTACTTGAATGTGGTAAGTATGGTGTGGATGCCATGGCATTACTGGACAAAGCAAACACCTCTAGTTATGGAAACCCTGAAATAACAAAGGTTAACATAGGAGTTGAAAATAAGCCTGGTATATTAATTAGTGGACATGATTTAAAGGATATGGAAGAGTTATTAAAGCAGACAGAAGGTACTGGAATAGATATATATACTCACAGTGAAATGCTTCCAGCTAATTATTATCCTGCATTTAAAAAGTACAAACACTTGGTAGGTAATTATGGAAATGCATGGTGGAAACAGAATCAGGAATTCGAAAGTTTTAATGGACCAATACTTATGACTACAAACTGTATTGTAACTCCAAAAGCATCTTATAAAGATAGAATATATACTACAGGAGTAACAGGATTTGCAGGTGTTAAACATATAGCAGATGGAATTAATGGAAATCCAAAAGATTTTTCGCAAATAATTAAGCAGGCTAAAAGTTGCGCGGCACCAGTGGAAATTGAAAAGGGCGAAATAGTAGGTGGTTTTGCTCATAATCAAGTAATAGCTCTTGCTGATAAGATAGTAGATGCTGTTAAAACTGGAGCAATAAAGAGATTCTTTGTAATGGCAGGCTGCGATGGAAGAATGAAGAGTCGCGATTACTACACAGAATTCGCGGAGAAATTACCAAAGGATGCAGTTATACTAACAGCGGGTTGCGCAAAATATAAATACAACAAATTGAATCTAGGTGATATTGGTGGAATTCCAAGAGTATTGGATGCGGGGCAATGTAACGATTCATACTCATTAGTAGTAATTGCACTAAAACTAAAAGAAGTATTTGAATTAGATAATATAAATGAACTTCCGATTTCTTACAATATTGCATGGTACGAACAAAAGGCCGTTATAGTATTACTCGCATTACTGCACCTAGGTGTTAAAAAGATTCATTTGGGACCAACCCTGCCTGCCTTTTTATCACCAAACGTGGTAAAGGTATTGGTGGATAACTTCGGCATTGCTGGAATAGGCAGTGTAGATGAGGATATAAAAATGTTCATGGAAGGGTAATAGCTAGAATTCTTGAATTATCTTTATGAATTAAAAAAATGCTAAAGCTGAGAAGCCTTAGCATTTTTCCATTTAGTGCACCCACATGCCACTTGCCATGTGGGTGGCACCATTTATCCTAGTATTTGTTTTAAATCAGCTTCTGGTGTACTTATAGGTTTAATGTCAAAAGTATCAACAAGGAATTGTAATACATTAGGACTTAAAAAAGCTGGAAGTGTAGGTCCTAGGTAAATTCCTTTTACGCCTAGATATAATAAGGCTAGTAAGTCAGCAACGGCCTTTTGTTCATACCAAGTAATAACCATTGCCAGTGGTAAATCATTGATTCCACATTTGAAAGCATCTGCTAGTGCAAGAGCTATTTTAACTGCGGAATATGCATCGTTACATTGACCTACATCTAGTAGTCTTGGAAGTCCTGCCACTTCACCAAACTCCAATTTATTAAATCTATATTTTCCACATGCTAAAGTAAGAATAATGCAATCCTTTGGAACTAATTGAGCCAGTTCAGTATAATAATTTCTTCCCGTTCTTGCTCCATCACATCCACCAATTAAGAAAAAGTGCTTAATTTTTCCTTCTTTCACTGCAGTAATGATTGCATCAGCATGGCTTAAAGTTGCTTTATGACCAAATCCTACTAAAATTTCCTTAACTTCTTCATCTTTTTCGAATCCACCAAGCCCTAGAGCTTTATTTATCATTTCAGAGAAGTCTTTATGACCATTATCATCAGCTACTATATGTTTTATGCCATCCCAACCAACAACGCTAGTTGAGTAGATTCTATCTTTATATGAATCTTTTGGTTTCATTAAACAGTTTGTTGTCATTAAGATGCAACCTGGAATATTATCAAATTCTTTTTGTTGATCTTGCCATGCTCCACCAAAGTTACCTACTAAATGAGCATATTTATTGAGCTCAGGGTATCCGTGAGATGGAAGCATTTCACCGTGGGTATAGATGTTTATTCCCTTACCTTCTGTTTGTTCTAGGAGCATCTCTAAGTCTCTTAAATCATGACCAGATATTACTATAAAAGGTCCTTTTTTAATGTTCACATTAACCTTTGTAGGTGTTGGTGAACTATATTTCTCATTGTTTGCTGTATCTAATACCTCCATAACCTTAACACTAATTTCTCCAGTTTTAAGTAAGTGTTTGATAAGGTCTTGAAGAGTTAAAGCATTATCTGTTAATGCTGCAAGAGCTACAAAATAAAATTCATCTACTTCTTCACTATTATATTTTATAAATCTAGCTTGATGAGCATAAGCTGCAATTCCCTTTAATCCGTATTTTATAGTTTCACGAAGGGAGCGAATGTCAGCATCTAGGGTTTCATCATACATAACGCCTGCCTTTTTAGCATCTTCTAGTATTTGGTCTTTAGAATCACTTAAATTATATAGAGCCTCCTGGGTAGTAACTTTTTCATTTGAAGCTTTTTTTCTAGCCTCTTCTTTGATTATTTGTGATTTTTTTAGCATATCCATATGTGCATTGGGGTCAAAATTTACATTTGTTAATGTCATAAATAAGGCGTTTTCAACAAATGAAACCCATGTTGCAGGGAGTTTTTCACCTTTGTCCAAAATTTTTGTAGCATAACAACTTATGCCTTTTAGTTGATAAATTAGTAAATCCTGCATTGCTGCAATTTCAGGGGTTTTTCCACAGACGCCTATGTTAGTACATCCTTTTCCACCTGCAGTTTGTTCACATTGAAAACAAAACATTTTACCTTGCATATGTAACCCTCCTGTTTTTATAATATTTTAATTTTAGAATACACTTCTTTTATGAGAAGATGTAAGAAAATTATGAAAATTAATAGATTGTCCATAAAACAAGTAGGTTGTAAGTTTTTATTATCAATTGTTATTAGAAAGTTGGAACTATATTTTAAAATGCGCTATGCAAATAAAAAAACAGACTAAATATTGTAGAATTTTGTAAAAATCTTATTTTTTAAAGGGATTTTCTGATAGTATATAGAATTATAATAAATATAGTAAACATACTTTTAAGTTATTTATTGAGAGTTAGTGTAGAATTGTTATTTTGGGAGCGTGAGACTAATGAAGAATTTTTCAAAAGTGTTTTTTCTTGTTTTAATTATCCTGTTCTCTTCTAAAAATTTTGCATTTTCAAATCCAAATAGTTTAGTATCTTTAACTAGTGAAGAGCAACAGTGGTTAGCTAAAAATAAAGATAGAGTTTTAACTCTTGGTGTAGATCCATATTCTGGAAGTGAATATTTCAAATATAATGGGAAAGAAAAAGGTTATTTAATTCCACTTATAAAAACCATTAATAAAAACTTAGGCTTAAATATAAGACTTGAAGCATCAAAATCTTGGGGAGAAGTTTATTCAGGACTTCAAAAGGGGAGCGTAGACATTCTTTTTGGGGCAAATGAAACCGCTGAAAGAGATAAGTTTATGACCTTTACAAAGCCTATAAGTAAAATAGCATATGCACTTATAGCTGAAAAGGAAGGGGATATACATACCATAGGAGACATTGATAAAAGACCAATAGGTTTTCTTAAAAACGATATTGTAATGGAATTAATGCCTAAAATATATAAGAATATAAATTATGTGCCAAAAACCTTTAATTCTGAAATAGAACTGATTTCAGCCTTAAAGAGTAAGAAAATTGATGCATTTATTATAACTGGCGGTGATGCTGTATATAATTATATTTATGAATTTTCAGAACTTAAGTATGTTTTCAAGATAGAGAAAATCACCTCTGATAGAACTTTTTCTACAAGAAAAGAGGATAGGATTCTAGCATCAATATTAGATAAAGAAATTAGTGAATTATTGGCTAGTAATATGCCTCAATTGATGAAGGTCAGCGAAATTGAATATAACATTAAAATTATGAACCTTACTCAAAATGAAAGGGATTGGCTTAAGAGCAATGGTGAGGCGGTCATAGGTATTACAAAGGATTATCTACCCTTTGATTACTATAAAGATGGTATTTATGGGGGAATAAGTGGAGAGATTATCAAAGATATAGCTGCTAAAACTGGAATGAAATTCAAATATGACTATGATGATTTTGATATACTCCAGCAAAAGCTTGTGAAAGGTGAAATAAACCTTTTAAATATTGCAAAAACGGATGATAGATTAAAAACTATATTATACCCAAGACCTTACAGTACTGAAAGAGATATAATTGTTGGAAAGATAGGGTCAAAAGATGCCAAAGATGTATTTGGCCTAGAAGGGAAAAATGTTGCTGTTATAAAAGGATTTTGGCATAATGAGTATCTAAGAAAGAACCTAACTAGTGTAAATATTATAGAAACTGGCAGTATTCAAGAAGCACTTAAGCTTGTTCATGAAGGTAAAGCCGATTATCTTATAGAGAATCCAAGTGTAATTAGGTTTTATGTTGAAAATATGCAGTTATTTGATATTGTTCAAAAGGGGACAACTAGTACAGATTCCTATCTATATTATGGTGTTTCAAAGGATACTCCTGAACTTGCAAGTATAATTAATAAGGTTATCCCACTTCTGGATATAGATGAATTATTTAATGTGGGCTATTCTGAAGTGCCTCATCAAGCAAGCAATCAGAGCAATAAGAGGCTGGTTCTTGTAATTTCAGGGTTATCGGTATTAACACTTATAATAATAATATTTGCAATTAAATTGTTTAAAGATTTGATTAATGAAAAGACTAAAACATCAGTTTTGAGGGAAAAAGAGCATCTGTTATACATAGATGCATTAACAAATGTTTACAATAGAAATTACTATAATGATAAGGTAAAGGATAAACTAGACGCCTATAAGTATCCTCAGACAATAATTGTTTCTGACATAAATTATTTGAAGAAAGTTAATGATAATTATGGACACCTTATTGGCGATGATTTATTAAAATGCTATGCGCAGACTCTAAGAGACGCATTTCCAGACTGTAAACTTATTTTAAGAATGGGTGGAGATGAATTTCACTTAATATTGGAGGATACAAACGAGGAACAGGTAAAGCATGACATAGCTAAGGTTAGAAGGGTTATTTCAGAAAAATTATTGACAGTT
This sequence comes from uncultured Clostridium sp., assembly GCA_964467165.1. Taxonomy (GTDB): domain Bacteria; phylum Bacillota; class Clostridia; order Clostridiales; family Clostridiaceae; genus Clostridium_AD. The sequence continues at coordinate 86,429 of CAYXOL010000002.1, read as the reverse complement.
GGTAAGAATAAAACTATTAAAATGTCCGCAGCTTTTGGATATGCTACAAGAAAATGTTCTATGGAAAATATAGATAGTATAATTGCTCTTGCTGACAAAAGAATGTATGAGGATAAAAAGAAAATGAAAATCCATGAGCAAGTAGCTTGTGATGAAAAATTTAATTAATATGGACTTTGTAGTATTATATTAATATAATATTTTTTATCGGTTGGATGAACTTAGGTTATTTTCAGGAAATTTGTTTCTAGGGTGGGGAACTCTTAATTGAGTTCCCCACTTTTTTTGTTTTTTGATAAAATTATTTGTAAATGATAATATGATGTGTTAGCTGCATCTTGCATATAGAAATTACCTATTGATATATTTACAACTATCAGTATTTTGAATTTTCATTGCTAAATAAAATGTGTTATATTTAAATTTAATGTAATAAATTTAGTGTATCTTATTATATATGGAGGAAAAATTATGAAAAAAAAGAGAATTGTTGTTGTAAGTCATTGCGTATTAAATACGGCCTCAAAAGTGGTTTATTATAATAGTACAGCTATGACTGAAGAAGAAATAGATAGAAAAAAATTTTTAACTTGGGCAATAAAAGAGGATATACATTTGATTCAGTTGCCTTGCCCGGAGTTTAATATGTATGGTTCTAATCGTTGGGGTCATACAAAGGAGCAATTTGATAACCCTTTTTTCATAGATAATTGCAGAAAAATGCTACAACCCTTTATATTACAGATGAAAGAATATACAAAGGAGACAGATAAATTCGAAGTTCTTGGTATTATTGGAATTGATGGAAGTCCAAGTTGTGGAGTAAATATTACCTGCTCGGGCCAATGGGGCGGAGAATTTTCAGGATTGAATGATATTAATGAAGTAATAGAAAGGGTTAATGTAAAAAGTGAAAAGGGCGTTTTCATGGAAGTATTAGAAGGTATGCTGCAGGAGAATGGGCTACATATAGCGATGCTAGGATTAAAGGATGCATTGGGGAAAATAATTGCAATTGATTAGAGATGAAATTCGGAGCTTACAAAAAAATTAAATATAACAACTATATTTGTTACCCATGATCAAGAAGAGCCCATTAGCATTTCAGATAAGATATTGTTGTTAGATGGGGGAAATTTGCAACAATATTCATCACCAAAACAAATGTATATGGAGCCAAGTAATAAATTTGTAGCAGGTTTCTTAGGCAATCCACCAATGAATATTATAAATGGTATTTTAGATGGCCAAAACCTCTTTATAATAACAGCAGATAATAAAAAAATACAAGTACAAACAGATTATATTTAAAACATTTTCAACTACTATATCTAGTGGCGGATTTGACCTTATTATGGTGCGACCCTGTAATGAAATTTTTCTTGTGTTTGTATCGAATATAGAATTTACTTCATTAGGAAGATTTGTACAGGCACTGCTTGTTATGATTTATGCAGCACTTTGTTTTTTTACAGTAGAGGGGTTGGAGTTCATTAATATTTTTACTGACGGAGGCAGAGAATTTGGTAAGTATCCCATGAATATATATGGGAGTGCTATATTAAAGTTTTTTACATATGTTGTACCTTTAGCTTGTGTACAGTATTATCCTTTACTTTACTTGTTAGCGAAAGTAGATAAGATATCTTTAGCGTTAACTCCACTTTATACCATAGCATTTTTAATTTTAAGTTATGGAGTATGGATTATAGGGGTTAGAAATTATAAGTCTACAGGTTCATAATTAAGGGCTTTGCAGTGGTTCATGAGGGAGTTAGAAAATTAGCTGAAGGGTTATGTATTGCAATTAAATATGTCACTTGCCACGTGAGTGAGACTAAATCGAAGTTGTGGAGTAAAATTATGCCCATAGCCAACGATAGTTCTGGTCTGCCAGAATATTTTATACTTATCTTTAATTATATATAATAAAGCAAGCAAAAAATACAAGTGTTTCCTTAATTGTTCGCAAGAATAAAAAAAGGTGGTACTTGTATTTTTATGTGTAAAAAAGTTTCCTAATAACATCATGTTAAGAGTACAAGAAAATACTGGGGAGTGTGGGTTTATGGAGCGGTTTAATAACTTGAAAATGATTCAAAAACTAGTATCTGCATTTGTACTAATTTCTTTGTTGAAATCTAAGATTAACCTTTATTAGTTCAAGTTAAAGATGCCACTTGCCACGTGGATGGCACTAAATGTAAGAATTTTTTTATTGAAAATTCACTGAAAACACATAAAACAAACAAAATAAACATTATGTTGACACTGCGTTGACATTTTTAGTAGATATAATTTAAAAATAGAAATAATAAAATCATGGAATATAGGAAGAGTAAATGGAGGGTGGATAAGCATGTTGTTTACTACTGAAAATGCACTGATTATAATGTCAGTACTTATAGGCGTACTTTTAATTTTAATATTTATAACTGGTAATAATAAAAAAACATATGTTATTAGTGAATTTTATTCACTTGGAACTTTAAATTATCTAAAGGTTTATGGAGGAAATGCTAAAAAAGCTATTGAACAGTCAATTCTAAAGCTTGGTGAAATAGATGATAAAATGTCAGTATTTAAAGAGGATAGTGAAATTTCACAAATAAATAAACATGCTGGGAAGCAGCCACAGATTGTAAGTAAAGATACTTTTTATGTTATTAAAAAAGCTTTAAAATACTGCTCGCTTTCAAAAGGGGCGTTTGATATAACAATAGGTCCTATAGTTGAATTATGGGGGATTGGAAAAAAAGATGCTGGGATTCCAGGCATTCATGAAATTAAAGAAAAGCTTAAGATAGTAAACTATAAGGACATAGTAATAGAACAAGAAACTAGTTCTATATATTTAAAAAATGAAAAACAGAAAATTGATGTTGGTGGTATTGCAAAAGGGTATGCAGCAGACCAAGTGAAGAATATATTTATGAAAAATGGTATTAAGAGCGCTCTTATAAATATGGGGGGGAACATATTTGTCCTTGGTAAAAAAGAGGATGGCAAGCCTTTTCAAGTTGGTATTCAAAACCCAATTAAAAGTCGTGGGGAATTTGTATTAACTATTAGTGTAATTAATAAATCTGTTGTTACTTCAGGAAATTATGAAAGATATTTTACAGCGGATGGTAAAAGGTTTCATCATATAATAGATCCAAGTACAGGCTATCCCTCAGAAAGTGAAATAATAAGTGCTACAATAATTTCTGATAATTCTATTGATGGGGATGGATTGTCTACAGGATTGTATATTATGGGGGTACATGAGGCTAGTAAGTTAATAGAAGAAATAAAGGGTGTAGATGCCATATTTATAACTAAAAATAAAGAAGTTTATGTTACATCGGGTATGAGAGAAAACTTTACACTTACTAATGATGAATTTGTATATAAAAGTATGATTTAAAAAGGGGATATAAAAAATGAAAAAAAAGATAAAGAAAATACAAATATTTAGACTAATAATACAATTAATTTTATTTGTTTCATCGCCAGGGTTATTTATATTAGCTTTTTCAGAATTTAAAAATATTTATGGAATGATTATTAAAGGTAATTTCAATTTCATTGCAGCTTTTCCTAGCTTAATTGAGTTCATAACAGGTATTATTATAACTATTGTGCTTGGTAGATTTTTCTGCGGTTGGGTTTGTGCTTTTGGAACTTATAATGATTTGCTTCATTTATTGTCAAAGCATATATTCAAGATTAATTTTAAAGTAAATGAAAAGGTAGATGCTGCACTAAAATACGTTAAATATGTAGTCTTACTATTTCTTATAATTGTTGTAATGACAATGGGAAGTAAAGTTTTGGATACAACTAGTCCCTGGGATGCTTTTGCACAGATAACCAATTTCCCTCAGGTTCTATCGGATTATACAATTGGGGTAGTACTGCTGATTTTAATATCAATAGGAGCTTTCTTTGTAGAAAGATTTTTCTGTAGATATTTATGCCCTCTTGGAGCTATTTTTAGCATATTTTCTAAAATAGGTATATTAAAGATCAAAAAACCTACTGATAAATGTGGAAGTTGTAGGTTATGTACAAAGAATTGTTCCATGGGAATACCTCTTTATAAACTTCAAAGTGTCAGTGGTGGAGAGTGTATTAATTGTTTTAAGTGTATTGAAACATGCCCTAGAAGTAATACTCAGGTAAATGTTCTTGGTGAAAAAATAACTCCGGAACTCGCTAGTTCTGTAGCAATAACTGCTATGGTAGGACTTTATGCCGCTAGTAATTTAGGTGGAACTGCCTTAGCTAAAAGTAGATTAATCACAACAACAACAACTGCTGCTAGCACAGCACAGACTAGTACAAATAGTACATCTCAAAAATATACTGATGGAACCTATACAGGAACTGCTACTGGGTTTAAAGGTGGCGAAACTAAAATTTCAATTACCATAAAAGCTGATATAATCACTAATGTTGTAACGGTGTCAAATGAAGATACTCCAAGATTCTATGAAGGTACAGAAAGTACGGTAATTTCTGAAATAATGTCGGCGCAATCAACCAATGTAGATGTAGTTTCGGGTGCTACATATAGTAGTGAGGGGATTATTAATGCAGTTCAGGATGCATTAAGTCAAGCGGAAAAAAGTTCAACTGCAAGTACCATGTCTCCTAATGCAGCTGATAGTTCTGGAGAATTGAATACTAATAGTACAAGTGGTAGTTCCAGCACAACTACAATAAATCAAAATAATTATACGGATGGAACATATACAGGAACTGGTACTGGTTTTAGAGGTGGCGAAACTAAAATTTCAGTTACAGTGAAAGATAATAAAATTATTGATGTTGAAACAGTGTCAAATCAAGATACTCCAAGATTTTATGAAGGTGTTGAAAGTACTATAATTTCTGAAATAATTTCGGCTCAGTCAGCTACTGTAGACATAGTTTCAGGTGCTACATACAGTTGTGAAGGGATTATTAATGCATTGCAAGATGCATTAGCTAAAGCTAAAGATTAGGCTGATTTTAGTAATAAAAATAAAATATATTGTTAATTGATTTTTATAATATCAATTAAACAATGAGGTTTTATGATATACTGTAAGATATGAAGTTTTTATATTTATGAGGAGGAATTTTTAATGGAATCAAACCCGGACCCCGCGCTAAGTAATATAATGGCGCAATTTATACTAATTGGTATTTTAACACTGATAAATGCATTTTTTGCATCTTCAGAAGTGGCAATACTATCGTTGAACAAAAATAAAATTAAGCATCTTGCCCAAGAAGGGAATAAAAAAGCAAAGCTATTAGTAAAGCTTATTGAACAGCCGACAAAATTTTTAGCGACTATTCAAATTGGAATTACCATGGTTATTTTTTTAACTAGTGCAGCTGCAGCTACAGGTATAGCTAATAATTTTGCCGGATATTTAAAAGCTTTGAATATACCTTATAGTAAGCAAATTGCCTTAGTTAGCATAACTGTTGCACTATCTTATATAATGCTTGTGTTTGGACAATTGTTCCCAAAGCGCATAGCACAACAAAAATCAGAAGCTATTGCAATGTTTTCAGTAGTACCTATTCTTTATTTATCTAAATTGATGGATCCTTTTATTTGGTTACTGTCATCATCTACTAATGTTTTAGGTAAGATTACGGGAGTTAGCAGTAAAATAATAGAAGAGAAATTATCAAAAGAGGAAATAAAAGAGCTTATACAAATTGGACAAGAACGTGGAGCTATAAATGAAACTGCCAAAAAGATGATAAATAATATTATTGAATTTGATGATAAATCAGCTACAGAAATTATGACGCCAAGAACAGAAGTGTTTTTGATCGATATAAATGACTCTGTTACAGAGTTTTTAGATGAGTTATTAGAAGGGAAATATTCTAGGGTGCCAGTATATGATGGTGAAGTTGATAATATTATAGGAGTACTTCATATGAAAGATTTTATAATAGAGGCCCGTACAAAGGGTTTTGAAAATATAGATATTAGAAAGATAATACATTCGCCTTATCTTGTTAATGAAAGTAAAAATATAGATGAATTATTTAGAGAATTAAAAAAATCTAAAAATCATATGGCTATACTGATAGATGAATATGGCGGATTTTCAGGGATAGTTACTACTAAAGATCTTATAGAAGAAGTTATGGGGAATATTGAAGATGAATATGATTATGACGAACCTGATATAAGGAAAGTTGATAGCAATACCTATATAGTAGATGGATTACTTTCCATAGACGAGTTAAATGACTACCTAGAACTGAACTTGGTGTCAGAAAATTACAACACAATAGGAGGCTTTTTAGTTAGCCTAATGGGATGTATCCCAAAAAAAAATGAAAACAAAACCATTGAATATGAGAATGTAATATTTAAAATAGAGGAAGTTAAAGAAAGAAGAATAGGAAAAATCAAAATATGTATATAATTAAAATGAATTAGATATAGAAAAAATAGGAGACCGTAGCATAAAGAGCTAGGGTCTCCGTTATTTTAATTCAAACTCATACTATAATAATTTTAGCAACGACGTTTTTTATTGCAGCAACGATTACAGTTACAACGATTATTGTTACAACAATTATTCCCGTCGAATAGTAATAATAATAGTATCCACCAACAACACATATATATTTCCCCCTCTCTGAAGGCAAATATTAAAAATCATTTTTCATTGGTTTCTTCCATTAATATTTCTTTTGTTATTATATAGTATTATACGTATTATAAAAGAGTTCCACTTGTAAACAATCAAAATGAGTTTCTGCTAAAGAACAATGAGTAAGAAAGTCACAGTTACGTTGGAGATGTTATTTTTTTTATAAATTCTTCGGAATTTACTATGTACCTTATATGATCTCCTTCGCCTATTTTACCTGTTTCATCATAGGCTTCTATTTTAAAGAATAATTTTTTGCCTTCTGACTTTTGTAATATAGCTTCAGCTCTGACCTTCATTCCGACAGGGGTTGCTTTTAAGTGCTTAACATTGATTTCTATACCAACTGTTGTAAAATCATTAGGCAGCTCACTTTGAACGCAACTGGTTGCTGCATTCTCCATAAGAGCTATCATAGCTGGTGTAGCATATACATTTAGGCTCCCAGAACCATAAGAATTTGCAGTATCAATGATGGTTACAGTCTGTTCTATATGGGATTTTATGTCTTTACTAAAATTGAATTCCAATTTTATCACTCCAATATTTTTATTGTTTTTCAAATATACTGTACAGTATTGTACTATAAATTAAAGATTTTTATGATTAGTATAAAATTCGTTGTAGTTTTTCAGTTCTCTTTTTAAAAGATTGGGGGTATCAAGCTTATAAGGGCAGTGATTTTTGCAGTGTCCACATTCTATGCAATTATTTATAAGCTCCATCTTTTCTTTAAAACTATCCTCTAAAAAATCTTTATAAGGCGCTCTTCTAAGAAGAAGGGATATTCGGGCAGCTGTGGGAATTTCAATTCCAGCAGGGCAGGGAAGACAATATCCACAAGCACGACAAAAATCTCCTAAAAGCTCACTGCGATCCTTGTTAATAATGGACCACATGGATTCGTCAAGGGTAGGTGGATTTTTCTCAAGAGAAATAAATTCATCTAATTCAGTTTCCCTTTGTATTCCCCATATTGGTACGACATTATCAAATTGCCTTAAAAATGAAAAGGCTGAGGCAGCATTAGTTATAAGCCCTCCCGAAAGAGCCTTCATTGCAATTAACCCCACATTTCTTTCGCCGCATTCTTTAATTAAGCTTAAATCAATATCAGCAGATAATGAACTCAATGGGAATTGTATAGTGTCATATAAGCCTGAAGCTGCGGCATCCATGGCATTTTTTATTTTATGATTTGTAATTCCTATAAAACGAACAAGTCCCTTTTCCTTAGCTTCTATAAGGCCCGCATATAGACCTTCTGGGTCATTAGGATCCGGAAGAATATCTGGGTTATGTAACTGAAGGATATCCACATAATCGGTTTTTAAATTTTTAAGACTTATTTGTAAATGCTCAAGTAGTGTTTTTCTATCCTTTGCGTGGCTTTTAGTTGCAATGATGATTTCACTTCTAACATCCGCAAGAGAATACCCTATTTTTTCTTCGCTATCAGAATATGCTCTTGCAGTATCAAAAAAGTTTATTCCATTATCATAAGCTTTTCGTAAAATGTTTTTAGCCTCTTCAAAAGAAACCCTCTGCACTGGTAATGCACCAAATCCACTTCTTGTAACCATTAAATTTGTTCTTCCAAGTTTTATTTTATCCATTTATTTTCCTCCATATGTTTTACAATTATATTTTTTAATATTTGTATCGCGCACTGTTATTAATTACTTTACATATAAGTATTCAATATATTTTGTGATTTTCCTGCATCTTTATTTTAAATTTGCAAAGAGTACGTAAACAAACAAATGCGCGAAATAATTGAATATTTCGTGCAAAAGTATATGTTGATTTTAAAAAATTAAAAGCATTGGAAACTATTAATATTTCTCAGATCCATGCCAAAATACCTCCAATTATTTCTTTCAAAGCGGAAGCCTGCTACAGATCTAGGCCCCACAAATGTAAGCCATGCCCAGAAACCTATTCCTCTTCTTGGCCATATATATACAAATCTATAGATACAAGGTCGAATTGCACCTGGGTCTACAGCTAGAGGATTAGCGCTAAGTTGTTGTGCTTTTGACTGGGAGGGTGTAAAGTCTGGGGGCCCAGAAGATGGCATTCCAGGAGGACTCTGAGAACTTGGAGTCCCTTGTGGAGCATAGGGCCCATGAGGCCATTGAGGTAAGGGTGGGAAAGGCGGAATTTGTCTGTATGAAGAAGTTAAAGGGAAATCTTGAGTTTCTGCTTCATACATATAGTTTGAATAATAAAAGCTAATAGTATCTTCATCGATATACATTAAATTAACTCCTAAAAGTATTTACGATACAGTATATGAGGACGTATAAGTTTTTGTTATTTAAATTTAAGATTATTATCCCGTCATATACAGACATTAATTCATATAGCTTATTAATTGACAAGATTTTGTGTTGCTTTTACCATTAATAGAATTAGTAGAAGAGTTTAATTAATAGGCATTTTGAATTTTACATAAATAATATATTCATATTTTTGATGATATGAAGAAAAATTATAAGATTTTTAAAAAGGTAAAACACTGTATTTAAGGGATTTAAGGGTGTATTGCCTAACATTATATTTGGAAATAAATTTTTGTAATATTCTCATTTCTGGGTTTTTAATTTTTCTGTGGTACAATAACTTTGAGTTCTACATAATATTTTTTTGTGCTTAATAAAAGAATAGTGTTCCAAAAATAATGAATTTCACTAATACATATTCATAAAACATTTAGTTTACAAAAGAAGGCGAGGTTAAAATAATGAATTTTTTACAAGCAGTTATTGGAAAAACAAATGATATTCTATGGTCCTATGTACTTATTGCGCTACTTATTTTTATGGGTTTATATTTTTCTTTTAAAACAAAATTTGTCCAATTTAGATATTTAAAACAAATGATTTCTCTATTAACGGAAAGCGTGGGAAAGTCTATTTCTAAAAATGATAAAAAGAAAGGAGTTTCTTCTTTTCAAGCATTTTGCATGAGTACTGCTTCCAGAGTTGGAACTGGAAATCTTGCTGGAGTTGCTATTGCTATAGCTGTTGGAGGCCCTGGTGCAATATTTTGGATGTGGGTAATTGCACTAATTGGCGGTGCTTCTAGTTTTGTTGAAAGCACACTAGCTCAAATATATAAAGTTAAAGATAAACATGGTTACAGGGGTGGACCTGCATACTATATGGAAAAAGCACTTAATAAAAGATGGATGGGAATTATTTTTTCTATATTAATTACTGTATGTTTTGGTCTTGTATTTAACTCTGTTCAATCAAATACTATATCACTTGCTTTTCAAGAAGCTTTTGGAATTAAAACTGTTATTACTGGTTTGATTTTATCAATTTCTACGGCAATTATAATTTTTGGTGGAGTTAAAAGTATAGCTAAGTTTTCAGAAATTATTGTTCCTATAATGGCGGGTGCATACCTGCTAGTAGCAATGTTTGTTATTATTAAAAATATATCTTCTATACCTTCAGTGTTTTCACTTATATTTAGAAATGCTTTTGGGTTTGAACAAGCATTAGGCGGTGGTGTAGGTGCTGCTATGATGATGGGAATTAAAAGAGGACTTTTCTCAAATGAAGCTGGAATGGGAAGTGCACCTAACGCGGCAGCAACAGCAGAAGTATCTCACCCTGTAAAACAAGGACTGATTCAAACTTTAGGAGTATTTACAGATACGATTTTAATATGCAGTGCAACTGCCTTTATAATATTATTGTCTGGAGCTTATACAACTGAAGGATTAACTGGGATACAGCTTACACAAAGTGCTTTAACCTCACAAGTTGGTGCTTGGGGAAATACTTTTATTGCTATATGTATTTATTTGTTCGCATTTAGTTCCATTGTAGGAAACTATTATTATGGCGAAACAAATATAGAATTTATTAATACTAATAAAATATATGTTTTTTTATATAGAATCGCTGTTGTAAGTATGGTTTTCATTGGTTCTGTATCAAAGATTCAAATAGTTTGGGATTTAGCAGATCTATTCATGGGACTTATGGCAATAATAAATTTAATCGCTATATTTATGCTTGGTAAAATTGCTTTTGCAGCATTAAAAGACTACGCTTTTCAGAAAAAGCAAGGAAAGAATCCTGTGTTCACAAAGAACTCTATTGAAGGATTAAAAAATGTAGAATGTTGGGATGAAGAATAAATTTCCGTTTAAAAAACCTATGATTTTAATAATCATAGGTTTTTTTATTGCTTTGTATGATACTATTAATTATCTAATTTAAACCTGTCAATAGGGAGCATTTAAAGACAGGACAAATACGTAGGAAAGGCCTAATATAGAAATAGAGAAGGAGTGGTTTTATGGATTGGCTAGATTCAATGAACAATGCATTAGAATATCTAGAGGCGAACATTACTGAAAAACTTGATATTGAAAAGGTTGCGAAAATTGCATTATCATCCACGTTTCATTTTCAGCGTATGTATCATATGATAACCGGTGTTACAATAGCTGAATATATACGTAGAAGAAGGCTTACCTTGGCTGCTCAGGATATCATATCCGGTGAGAAAATAATTAATGTAGCTTATAGATATGGTTATGAAACACCAGAAGCATTCACAAAAGCTTTTGGAAAAATGCATGGAATAAGCCCTACTGCAGCGCGCGAGCCGGGGGCGAATCTCAAGGCCTATCCTAAACTATCCTTTCATATTTCAATAAAAGGAGAAAAAGATATGAATTATAAGATTGTTGAAAAAGGAAGCTTTATAGTAGTAGGAAAACAAACAAGAATAACTATGGTAGACGGGGAAAACTTCATACAGGTGCCTAAATTCTGGGATAATTGTATGAATGATGGTTCTTATGAGTGGATTAGCTCAAAGGCAGGCAAACTTGGTATTCTAGGCATATGTAAGGATTTCGATAATAGTGAAGGATTTAATTATATGATCGGAGTTGAAGAAATTAACGAACCACTTCCCAAAGGATATACTTCAGCAATTATACCCCAAGCAACTTGGGCTGTATTTGAATCAGTAGGAAAATTACCTGAAGCGTTGCAGGATATTACTCGAAGAATATTTTCGGAATGGATGCCTTCTACAGGGTATCAGCATGACTGTGCACCAGAGCTTGAGATTTACCCTGCAGGCGATATATACTCTTCAGATTACAGATGTGAGGTTTGGATTCCTATTAAGAAGTAAAAAAGATGAAAAGTGGCTATAAAATATTATAGTTGCTTTTTTTATTTATTTTTGTGTTATATAAGATAATTGGGTGGGAAAAACAGCAGTTAAATGCCTCAAATCCACAGCAATTAAGAGGGAAAAATGAAAGATTTGGATGTATATGTATATGGTCAGGCTATATACTCCTTGCTGCAACCATTATTAATATTAATGATTCCATATAGTGAATTAACTTGCCACTTGCCACGTGGATGGCACTAAAGATATTTGATTTTCAAATCCTCTGTAAAGTCATCTATGTCATTATACAATAACCACTCGAGTATTGTAATTTCTTCGTTGTTTGGAACAAATTCTACATTGGAAGAGAGTAAGTTATTAAATCTATTAACATCAAATCCAGTAACCGTATTAATTTGGTCCACAATTGTTTGGTTATCTTTTCTGTGATTTTTATTAACTCTTTCAATTACTCTATTAAATAATTGAGATAGGTCTATATCTCTAGTACCTTTTAATTTATGGGGATTATATGTGGCGGTGGCTATCTTTTTATTACTCATATTAACCGATTTCATATATTTTTCAAATGCGATATTTTTAGTTAACATTTTACTCCTCCGATAATTTAGAATTACAGCGAATTTTGCTTTTTTTGAATAACTATAGTGAATTTTGACTTAGTAAAAGCATATAATCCTACAAAATTTTTATTTAATTATAGCATTATTATTGTAATATTGATATATAAGAGGAAAATTTGATTATTGTAAAAGAAGTTAGGTTGCTAGTTAGAAAGTTATTTACTGTCAAATGTCAGAAAATTTATCGTTGCTACTTGAAAAAATAAGAAAAAAAGATAATAATGTATATATTACTAAAAAAAGAGGTGTATTTAATGAATTCATGGACAATTACAAATGGCCTCAATAGTTGGCCATGTGGCAGATATTATAGACGACATAAAACAGTGCCTGTCACTTGGGATTTTTCAAGTCACAGGCCCTTTTTTTACAGCATCACCGTTTGAACCTTTAATAGATTAGTTGTTCCCACTATTCCTACTGGCCCACCAGCAGTTATTACAATGGTATCACCTTGTTTAACTAAATTAATTTCTAAAGCTTTTTTTACGCCAGTATCAAACATTTCTTCTACATTTAAAGCATCCTTTACAAGAATAGGTATTACACCCCAGGAAATACATAGCTGTCTTAGAACTCTTGGATTTGATGTAGTTGCTATTATGGGACAATATGCCCTAAATCTAGAAATCATTCTAGCTGTTTGTCCAGATTGTGTTGAAGAAATTATAGCAGCTGCTTTTAACTGCAAGGCAATTGCGCAAGTTGCATAGCTTATAGCAGTAGTAACATCCTCCACTATGTTAAATTTCATTGCAGATAACTTACTAGCATAATCAATAGATTTTTCTGCGGTTTCAGCAATCCTAACCATAGTTTTTGTGCTTTCAATAGGATATTTGCCAATAGCAGTTTCACCTGAAAGCATAATAGCACTAGTTCCATCATAAACAGCATTTGCTACATCACTAGCTTCAGCTCTAGTAGGTCTTGGGTTTTTAATCATTGAATCTAGCATTTGAGTTGCGGTTATTACTGGTTTACCGTTTTGGTAACATTTTTTGATAATCATCTTTTGAACAATTGGAACTTCCTCTGGAGGTATTTCTACCCCTAAATCCCCTCTAGCTACCATAATGCCATCTGAAACCTTTAATATTTCATCAAAATTGTTTACGCCTTCTCTATTTTCAATCTTTGAAATTATCATTATATCCTGTCCGCCATAGAGCTTTAGTATTTCTCTAACTTCAATTACATTTGAAGCCTTTCTTACAAAAGAACAAGCAATAAAATCAAATTCATTATCAATAGCAAATTTTATATCTTCAATATCCTGAGCTGTTATGGCTGGAAGGTGAGTGTCTGTTTCAGGGATATTTACGCCTTTATTGTTGCTTATGGCTCCGCCATTTAATATTTTACAATAGATGTCCTTGCCTACCACCTTTTGCACTTCTATTGCCACAAGTCCGTCATTTATTAGTATTTTTGTTCCAACCTTAACATCTTTATATAACTGTTTGTGAGAAATAGTTGACCTATCTTCTGTTCCTAAAATATTTTCATTTACAAGTACAAACTCATTGTTGGTTTGTAATATTACTTCCCCTTTTTCAAATTTACCTAATCTAATTTCTGGACCTTTAGTATCCAGCAATAATGGAACTGGAACATTTAATTTTTCTCTAACTTTTTTTACCCTATCCACTCTTGCCTGTTGCTCTTCGTGAGTACCATGAGAAAAATTTAATCTTGCTACATCCATACCGCCCAGGATTAATTGTTCTAATACATTCTCATCATCTACTGCAGGACCCAAGGTACATATTATTTTAGTCATTCTCATTGTTTGTTAACTCCTTCCATTGCGTATAACCAGCAAAATGCTGATTTACATAGATTTATAATGGTAAATAAAAAGGGTAAAAAAACTACTAATAATTAGTGTTAAATTCATAATAAAATAAATTGCATTATTCTACAAGGGGTTACTAAATTATACTTTTTTATATATTAAATATAACATAAAATGGACAGTTCCGTATGTTAATATTATATTAATGCCCATAAACATCCCTAATTAATTACAGGTTAATAACAAAAATGAATATAGAAATTATTGAACCTTATGAATGGCACTAACAGTTGCAACAATTTGTAGATGAGGGTTAGTAAGGGAAAAGCAGTAGTAATAAATTAGGCTAACTAATTTGATGATCGTTAAATAAAATAAGGACTGATTTTCATCAGTCCTTATTATGATGTAATATTAAATTTATATTTAATTAAAGGGGGACTCTAATTAAAAAAAACAATGGATTACTTTCTATGTATTTATAATAACAATTATATATGTCATGACAATGACCAAATTAATAATAAATTGTAAATTTAAAAAAGGACTAACATCTATGACTTCAACTTGTGTTTCTCAAATAGTAGCTAAATCTAAAAAACTTGACAATATTACTAATTAGTAATATATTATATGTATAGATAAAAAAAATAGCATCATAAGATTTGAAAAATTCAATAAGTTTACTTAAAAAATTATCAGGTGTATAAAGATATACATCATATATTTTAAACAATTAGTACTAATTAGTACTAATTGAGTAGTTATACATTTATAATGAAGGGAGATTTTAATATGTTAAGAAAATTAGAAAGCGAAAAAATGGGAGCCAGTGATCTTGGATGGCTAAGAAGCAAATTTCACTTTTCATTTGCTGACTATTATAACCCCGATAACATGGGATTTGGAGTATTAAGGGTGATAAACGATGATTTAGTTAATCCTCAGACAGGCTTTGATACTCATCCTCACCGAGACATGGAGATTATATCCTATGTAGTTCAAGGTGAATTAACCCATGGTGACAATATGGGAAATATTAGTACATTGAAGCGTGGGGATGTTCAATACATGAGTGCTGGGACTGGGGTTTTTCACAGTGAGCATAATTTAGGAGAAAGCGTGGCAAGATTCCTTCAAATATGGATACTTCCTGATAAAAATGGGCATAAACCAAATTACGGTGAGTATAGATTTCAGTGGGATGAAAGAAAAAATAAATGGCTTAATATAGTATCAAGTAAGCAAGGTCATGCAAGTATAAAAGTTAATCAGGATGTAAATATATTTGTATTAGAATTAGAAGAAGGTAATGAAATGGATTATTCAGTTAAAGCAGATAGGCAAGCATATTTAGTTCAAATAGAAGGGAAATCAATTGTAAATGGAATTACCCTAAATGAAAGAGATTCCATGGAAATCGTTGAAGAGGATATAAAAATAAAGGCAGAGGTACTTTCACATTTCATTGTTGTGGAGATGAGAAAGTCTTAAGAGAAATATTTACTCCTAAAGGGTTTGTCTTATGTTTTATATAGAAATAGGGATATAGTAGCTTACATTTGTTAATAATGAAAAAATAATAATTAATATAAATTGGAGGAATAATAATATGAAAAAAGATTTTTACACTGCTGTAGCAGACAGGCGTTCATTTTATTCAATTAGCAAAGAAAAGGTAACAACAGATGAGGTAATACAAGAAGTTATTGAACAAGCTATAAAGAACACACCTTCACCATTTAATTCTCAAAGTGCCAGAGTGGTTTTACTCTTAGAAAAACATCACGATAAATTATGGAATATTACAAAAGAAAGTTTAAGAAAGATAGTTCCTGCTGATAAATTCGGTGATACTGAGGATAAAATAAATTCATTCCGTAATGGGTATGGTACAGTTTTGTTTTTTGAAGATGCCACTGTAGTTGAAACCCTTCAGAGTCAGTTTGCACTATATAAGGACAATTTCCCGGTTTGGTCTCAACAATCAAGTGGAATGCACCAATATGTTATATGGACTGCCTTAGAAATGGAAGGATTTGGAGCATCACTACAACACTATAACCAGCTAATTGAGGAAGAGGTAAAAAAAGAATGGAATGTACCGAGTAATTGGAAACTTATTGCTCAAATGCCTTTTGGAAAACCAACGGCACAACCTGATGAAAAACAATTTCAACCATTAGAAGAGCGAATTAAAGTGTTTAAATAAATTTAAACAGCAAAAAAAATCATTAGACAATTAAAATTATCTTAATAAACAAAAACAACACCATGAATTTTTCAGGTGTTGTTTTTTTTGTTTATATGGAACTTGCCCATAACCTTAGATAATTTGCAGCTTTTTAATGGGTATTTGTATTTCCGAAATATATTCATTTTCAGAATCTGAAAAGTCATAATCTACTATATTTTTCTCAATAGAGTCGCCCAATATTTCATATCCATTTTCCTCAATCCATGCAATAAGATGGGTATAGTGATTTTCTATATCTTTATAAGGACCTAAAAAAACTACACAAGCAAAGTCATTTTCTGGGATGGTTACAAGTTCACCCTGTACCATATTTTCAGTTAAGAGAATTTCGATAAAATATTTAAATTTATTAAAACTACCACTTTTCATGTTTTCCCTTGAAAGAGAAGTGTATACTTGACCTTCAATAAGCCATGAACTGAGCTTTAAATATTTCTCGTATTTTTTAACGGAGGCCCTAAGTTCATACTGGTTTTTACTATCATTAATGTCTAACACTACACCAAATCTTTGAGGTAAGCGCTTTACCTTAACAATATTCAACTCTTGTTTTATATTTCCCAATAACTCAAGTTTTGTATTTATTTTCTTTTTTAGATTAATTAGCTTATTTATTTTTACGTCAATTTCCTCTTCCTTATTTTTTAGTAAGGTAACTAAGTTGTTTGTATTTTTATTATTCATATATTTTTTTATGTCCCTGAGTGAAATATCAAGATTTTTAAAAAATAGGATTCTACTGAGCTTGAAAAAGTTTCGAACAGTATAGAATCGGTATTTATTTTTATCATCGTAATTAGGTTTTAAAAGATCGATTTTATCATAGTGCCTTAAGGTATCTGTACTTATATTAAAAAGTTTGGCCAATTCTCCAATTAAAAAAGTATCCTTCATAAGTAGTCCACTTCCTTCTATAAATATTAAATTATTTACTAGTACTATTATAAACTCATAAGTAAGTATAAAGCTAATAAAAAATTATGAATAATTGTTTTAAGTATAAAAGTTAGTGCATAGAATGAAATGTAGATTTAAAAAGTTTAAGTACTAATTGTTAATTTTGTTGTGATTTAAAGGGGGAGAGTATTATTACGGAAACAGAGAACCAAGTAGAAAATTCAATAATAAAGCTATTAAAAAAGCATAAGAAAATTGTTAGAGGGATTGGAATCTCCTTTTGCACACTACTTGTTATATATTTTGGAATGGTAATATATTTTATGAATCACTTTTATTTTGGTTCTGCAATAAATTGCATTAATGTGTCAGGTGAAAATGTGGAGGTAGTAAATGAACAAATGGAATCTGAACTTCGGAGTTATACGTTAAATCTAATAGAACGAGGCGGTAAAAATGAACAAATTAGAGCCAATGAGGTTGGTTTAAAGTATAATTCAGATGGGCAATTTAAGGTTTTAAAAGATAAACAAAACCCTTATAAATGGATTTCAGCGTGTTTTAATACGGATGCTTCTAAAATGATAGAAGGAATTAAATATGATAAGCAGCTATTAAAAGAACGAATAGATACGCTCTCGTGTTTTGATAGTACTAATATAATTGAGCCCAAAAATCCTAGCTTTAAGTATATAAATAATGGTTATGTAATTGTTAGTGAAGTCAACGGAAACAAGGTTAACAAGGAAAGCTTATATAACCACGTGTCAGATGCAATAAGTAAAAAGGAAACTAATATAGACTTGGAGTGGATTAATTGCTATGTTAAACCGCAATATACTTCATATTCTCAAAAGACTATAAACACAAGCAAAATGCTTAACAAATATGTATTGTCGAAAATTACCTATACTTTTGGAGGAGATAAGGAAATTTTAGATGGAGCTACAATAAGCAAGTGGCTTACAGTTGATGAAAATCTTGAAGTAACATTTAATGAGAAGGAAGTTTCAAAGTATATAGACGTACTTTCTGATAATTACAATACCATTGGCAGGAGAAGAAATTTTGTTTCATCATCAGGAAAGACAATAAATATTGGTGGTGGGGATTATGGCTGGTATATTAATAGAGCAAAAGAAACCAATGATTTGGTTACGGCTATAAAAGAAGGTCAAACTATAGCTAAGCAGCCAGCGTATACTCAAACTGCATTGACTTATGGTAGCAATGATATTGGAAATACTTACGTAGAAATAGATCTGACAAAGCAGCATTTATGGTTTTATAAAAATGGATCCATATTAGCAGAGGGAAATGTGGTAACAGGTAATGTGAGTTCTAATCATAAAACACCAGGTGGCATTTATTATTTAAAATATAAACAAAGCAATGCGGTGCTTAGAGGTACTGATTATGCTGCACCTGTTTCCTTTTGGATGCCCTTTAATGGAGGTATAGGAATTCATGATGCAAGCTGGCGAGGTGAGTTTGGAGGAAATATATATAAGACAGATGGTTCCCACGGTTGTATAAATTCCCCATACTATTTAGCAAAAGCAATATTCAATAATATTGAGGCAGGTATTCCAGTTGTTTGTTATTAACTAATAAGTTTAAGGAACATATTTTTTACTATGAAAAATAAATGGGACAATAAAAGAACTGGTTACTCACCAGTTCTTTTAAGGGGCTATAATCAATTATTTAATTAATGCTTCCGCAACGTGAACTATAAAGTCTTGGACATTTGTAACTAAGGTCTTAACTTCTAATGTTCCTCTATCAGATAATTTGTTAACAGAGAACTCTTGTATATCTATAGAATATATATATACAGGTCTAACAACGCCATCTTTTACAGTGTAGGATGGAGTCATATTTCCTGCAGCTATGGTATGAAGTACTGTAGATAAACATATAAGCATAGTTGCTTTTCTAGTATGTTTCCTCATAGCATCTTGAGATTCATACACATTATCATAAACATTTGGTAATGTATATCTATCCCTTATACTACCAGCAAGTACTACAGGAACATTATTTTCAACGCAGGCTTTTAATATTCCGTCTTTAACTTTTCCGGAATTTATAAGCTCTTCTATTGAACCTGCGCGTCTAGCCTCATTTATAGTTGCAATATAGTTATAATCAGCATTTTCACGAGATTCATAAGTTTCTTGACCTGAGACTGTCTTAAACATTCCATTTTCTAAATCATAAGTAGCAAGGTTATTTCCAGATAAAACGGCTTGGGCATAACCATTTTCTACTAGTGATGCAAAGGCAGATCTTGATTTATCATCTAATGCAATTGCAGGTCCTAAAACCCAAACTATTTTTCCTTCGTGCTGCTTTTCATATTCCATAATTTCATATAGTTCATCGTAATCTTTAGAGAAGGCTGTTTCTCTTGAGCGTCCACTTCTAAATGCAAAGGTATCAGCATCACTAGCATCAGTAGCAAAGCCTCCAGTATACATATAGATACCTTCACTTGCATCTTCAGTTCTTCCTATGACAACTTTATCGCCAACCTTTAAATTTCTAAATTCCACAACATTTATGTCGTCATTGTCAGTAACTACGGGAACGCTATCCATACGACTTTCATTGGCTAGTACCCACTTACCTTTAATCTTAAAATATTCAGGATATATGGATAATGCATGATAAGATTTATGCGTAACACCATCTTTAACTACTACTTCGATGGTACAGTCTGGAGCATTAGTAAGAAAATCCTGCGAGAAATCTGGTGGTGTAAACTTTGGTAATTCAAAACTCATTTAAAATCTCCTCCAACTATTATAATAATGTGTGGTAGTGCCTTTAGAAATAAATAGGTAAATTATCTTTTTCAAAGCTATTAAATCAGCTTCTACGGAGCGGTTATATTAAATCAAGTTTTTTTGAAGATTAACCACAAAATCTTGAACATTAGTAACTATTGTTTTAACACCTACATATTCTCTAGCAACGGCTACTTGATTAACTGCATATTCAGCAATATCCACAGAGTAGAAATATACTGGTCTTACTTTTCCGTAAACAGATCTGTAAGAAGAAGCTAAGCTTGCAGCTGCTACTGAGTGAAGAACTGTAGCAAGAGAAATTATTACTGTTGCTTTATCTGTTTGCTCCTTCATAGCATCCAGGCCACAAGATACACTATGATAAACTGATGGAAGTGGACCATCATCTCTTATAGAGCCTACAAGAACTACAGGTATATTCTTCTCTATGCAAGTTTTCATAAATCCATCTTTTATATTTCCCTCAGCCAGAAGTGTTTCTATAGAACCTGCGCGTCTAGCCTCATTTATTAAATCTAAATGGTTATAATGACCCATTGGAACAGATTCTTGAGTATATATATTTTGACCAAGAGCCGTTCCGAGAAGCCCTCCCTCTAAATCATGGGTTGCCATAGCATTCCCCGCCATAAGAGCGTTTACATACCCATTTTCAGCAAGGTCAGATAGTGCAGCGCGAGTATCATGATCGAAAACTACAGCCGGTCCTAGAACCCAAACTATATGTCCATTATTTTGTTTTTCATATTCTAGCAATTCATATAAATCTTCATAATCTCTTGAAAATGAAGATTCAACAGAACGACCCAGTTCTACATTTGGTAAGTTATTAAATCCAGTAGTATATTTGTATATACCTTCACTTCCATCTTCAGATCTTCCTAAAATAACTTTATCTCCGATTTTAAGGTTTCTAACCTCTACAATTTCTACAGTGTCGTTACTTTTAACTACAGCAATACATTCTATGGCTGTTTGGGTGGGAAGCACCCATTGTCCATTAACTTTAAAATATTCAGGTGATATAGAAGTTATTAGGAAACCTTTAGGAGCAACTCCATCTTTTTTAACGTCGCTTGTTCTAACGTCTGGTGCGTTAGCAAGAAAATCTTGTGCAAGATTTGGCGGTACGAATGTCGGTAATTGAAAACTCATTTGAAAGGTCCTCCTTTAGTATAATGTATTCAAAATAATCCTAGGATTATTTTATAAGATACACTCATTATAACCAATAATCATATAAAGATAAAGAATAACTAGTATTTTAGTCTTTTATTCCTCATAATTAATGCTTTTTTTGATTCAAATAACATTAAACGGTGTTAATTATTTAACTTGCGAGTATACAATTAATTTTTTAAAATAACAATAATTCGAATTTTATTCAAGCTACGTTAGTCAAATGTAATTATGATATAATATATAATTAAACGATGTTTGAGGGGAATCTTTGTTATGGAGGGATAAATTTATGAAAATTTTTCACACAGGAGACTGGCACATAGGTAAATCTGTTAATGGATTTTATATGACTGAAGACCAAGAATTTATAATGAAACAATTTTATGAAGAAATACAAAATGAAAAACCAGATGTTGTATTAATAGCTGGGGATTTATATGATAGATCAGTTCCGCCGGTACAGGCTATAGAATTACTTAACAAGGTACTTGGTAAAATAGTTAGGGAATTAAATACTCCTGTAATAGCTATAGCGGGGAATCATGATAGTAATGAGCGAATAGATTTTGCAAGTGAACTTTTAAAACAAAGTGGTTTATATATTAGTGGAACACTAAAAAGAGAAATACAAAAGATTACTATTAATGATGAACATGGACCGGTAAATTTTTATCCTATTCCTTACGCAGATCCACCAGTAGTTAGAGATTTGTTCCAGGATGAAAGCATAAAAAATCATGATGATGCTATGAAGAAGGTAGTAGATTCTATTAATAGTACTATTAATAAAGATGAGAGAAATGTGGCAATGGCACATGGCTATGTTACGTATGTGAAAAACGAGGATGTGGTAGCAACCTTGCTTGAGGAAAGTGAATCAGAGAAACCTCTATCAATTGGAGGCACAGCACTTATTAATGCAGCTTATTTTGATGCTTTCAATTATACCGCCCTTGGTCATTTACATGGACCACAAAAGGTGGGGACAAACAAGGTGCGCTATGCTGGGTCCATTCTAAAATACTCCTTCTCGGAGGTTAAGCAAAAAAAAGGAATAACTATTGTAAATTTGGATGAAAAAGGCGGAGTGGAAATTGATTTTCATGAGTTTAAACCCAGAAGAGATTTTAGAATTATAACAGGGGAATTAAAAGAGCTAATAAAGCATGATGTAAGTAGCTTGGCTAATAAAGAGGACTATATAAAGGTAGTACTAAAAGATAAGGGCGAGCTGCTAGACCCAATGTCAAAGCTAAGAAGTGTTTATCCCAATGTTATGGAACTAGTGAGAGAAGATAGATTAAAAGTAGCAAGTACTAGAAACGTAGCTGTTAATGTACGGGAAAAATCTAAGCTTAGCCTTTTTGATAGTTTTTATGAGGAGATACAAGGGGAGAAGTGCTCTGAGGAAGAGACTCAGGTAATGGTGAAAATCATAGAAAAGGCTCAGAAGGGAGGGGTAGAGTAATGAAGATTCAAAGACTTGTAATAAGTGGATTTGGACCTTATGCATTAAGACAGGAATTAGATTTTGAGAAAAATTTGCAAGATAAAAATATGTTTGTTATTACAGGAAACACAGGAGCTGGAAAAACAACCATATTTGATGCTATAAACTTTGCACTGTATGGTGAGGCAAATGGTTGTGATAGGGAGTCGAAATCTTTAAGAAGTGACTTCGCAGATGTTCAAACTCCTACTGAGGTTGAACTATGGTTTTCATTAAGAGAAAAAGAGTACTATATAAAAAGATCACCTGCTTATATAAAGCCCAAACAAAGAGGGGAAGGTTTTGTAGAAAATAAACCTAGTGCGGAAATTAAGATTTCCAAGGATAAAACAATAACAGGAGTAAATCAAGTAACTAAAGAAGTAGAAAATATTCTTGGTATAACAACTGAGCAATTTAAACAATTAGTAATGATACCTCAGGGAGAATTTAAAAGACTTTTAAATGCAAAAAGTGATGAAAAAGAAGATATATTTAGAAAGATATTTGGAACAGAGATTTTTCAAAGTATCCAATATAAGATAAAAGATCAAGCAATTAAACTTAAAAGAGCTATTGAAGGTGTTGAGAGAGATAGATTAAATAAAATAAGAGGTTTCATTTGTAGTGGAGTTGATGATAGCTTATTTAGGTTAATAAATGCTGATAAACCCAATGTGGAACTTATAATAAGTAAGTTTTATGAATTTATTGATGTGGATAGGGAGGAAGAAAAGAAGTTAGAAGAAAAAATAGAAGGATCACGTATTATTTTAGATAAAATATCAAAGGAAAAAACTCTTGGAGAAGCTAATAATAAGAGATTTGATAATTTAGAAAAAAATAAGGGCGAATTAGATAAACTTAATCAGAAAGCTCAGGAGTTTGAGGATAAAAAAATCATGGTTTTTAGAGGGAAGAAAGCCCTAACTGTTAATAGAAATGAGGATAAATATATTGAAAAAAATAATAATTTCAAGAAGTTAAATAAAGAAGTTGAAGAAATACAAAAAAAAATAGAGGAGTACAAAGAAAGCTATAAAGCAAGTGAGCAGAAGTTTAAATATGAGCAAGGTAGGGAAAATGAAAAAAGTCAGTTAATTAAGGATATAGATGAAAATCTAAGGTTAAAGGATAAGGTAATATTATATGAAACTAACAAAATCAGTGTAGATAAACTAGAGAAAAAAGTTATAGAAATCAAAGAAAGAATAAGTTTAATAGGGCTAACAAGGGGTGAGAATGATAAAAAAATAGAGCTAATTAATAATGAGTTAGAAGAGATTAAAAAAGCTAAAGCAGAATGTGCAGTCTTAGAAATTAAACAAATAAACGAAATAAATAAAAAAGAAAAATTAAACAAGCTTTGTAGTGATATTGATTTATGGACTGCTGAGAATGGAAAACATAAAAAAGCCACAGAGAATTTTATAGCAATAGATGAAAAATTTAAAGTACTAAAGGAAAAATATGAACTATTAGAAGATACATTTAGAAAAAATCAAGCTGGAATACTGGCAAGTGATCTAAAAGAAGGAACATCGTGTCCGGTTTGTGGATCAGTCCATCATCCAAGCCTTGCTAAATTAGAAAACAGCGAAATTACCCAGCAAGCAGTAAAAATCAGTAAAGAATCACTAGAGCAGGTTAGAGAAGAAAGAGATAAAAAATTGAATGAATTAACAGATAGTAATGCTTCTTTAAAATCAATTAAAGATAACTCTATTACGCCCAGTGTTAAAGAGCTACTAAATAAAGAGGGTATTTATGAGGTTATAGATATTAGTGGGCAGGTAGTCCAATTAGTTACAAACAATAACAACATATTATTAGAATTAAAAAATAAAATACAAGGCTTAAATAATACCATAAATAAAGAAAGTGAAAAAATGCAGGCTAGAGATAGTATGCAAAAGAGCAACGACAAGCTTAGAAAAGAACTAGAATTAAAGAATGACCAGCATCTACTTGAAGATGGAAATTTACGGGAAGAAAAAACCAACCTAGAAAGTATAAAAAATGATTTTAAGGGTGAAATGAAAACTGTAGGAGAATTAGCCCAAATTGGCTTAGACTTAAGTGAGAAGCAGCAATCTCTAAAAAAAGCCTATGATGAAGCCCAAAGTGCATTCAGTAAAATAAAGGGTAACCTGGACCAAGAGATGGGAAGGCATAAAAGAACAAATGAAATGAAAGAAAATGCTGATGAAGAATTAAAAAAAGCCGTAAGCGAATTCAAAGACAGCGTATTAGAACTGGGTTTTAAAGGGTACGAGGATTATAAGGCTAGTAGCATAACTGAAGAAAAAATCGAGAGTATTGATAAGGAAATAAATAATTTTAACATTACTTTGGAGGGTACACGAAAATTATATGAAGCTTCATTAAAGGAAATAGAGGGGCTAGCAAGGGTGGATTTAGAAATATTAAAGGAAAAACTCGCTGAGGAAGGTGACATCTTCAAAACTTTAAACAAAGGACAAATGGAACTGTTCGCAAGAGTAAGAAACAATAGTTTAATGCTTGAAGCCACTGAAAATTATAGTAAAGTAATAGAAAAGGATGAAAATAAGTATGAGATAGTAGGAAAGTTATCCAATATTATTAATGGTGATAATTCTAAAAAAATAAGCTTTGAAAGATATGTATTAGCTGCATATTTTGAGGATATTATTATGGCGGCAAATCTCAGATTCAATAAAATGACCTCAGGTAGATTTGAATTATTAAGAAAGCAAGAAATTGGAGATAAAAGAAAAGGACAAGGCTTAGAACTTGAAGTATTTGATAACTATACAGGAAAAGCAAGAGATGTAAAAACCTTATCTGGCGGTGAAGGATTTAAAGCCTCATTATCTATGGCGCTAGGTCTGGCTGATGTAGTTCAAGCTTATGCTGGGGGCATACAATTAGATACAATGTTTATAGATGAGGGGTTTGGGACCTTAGACCCAGAATCCTTAGATAACGCGATAGAATGTTTGATGGATTTGCAAAAGGATGGAAGACTCGTTGGTATAATATCTCATGTACCAGAACTTAAAGAAAGAATAGATGCAAGGCTTGAGGTAAGTTCTACTAGTAAGGGTAGTGTGGCTGAATTTAAAGTTTAGGTTTAACAGTTCATATCTTTTAGTCACAGTTATCTTAATTTATTTGTAAAGGAAGTATATAATGGGCATAAATATAAAAAAAAGATATCCAAAATATTTTAAAGAATTTAAGTGCATAGCTGGAGAATGCAGGGACAGTTGCTGTATTGGTTGGGATATAGATATTGATAAGATTACATTCAGACAGTATTATAAAGTAAAAGATCAAGAAATAAAGAAAATGATTCAAAAAAATCTTCGTAATAATGATAATTATCTAGATAGTAATGTAGATTATGGAAAAGTAAAATTAACAAGTGGAAAAAGGTGTGCTTTTTTAGATGAAGAAAATTATTGTATTATTTATTCTAAGCTTGGAGAAGGATATCTCTCAAATGTTTGCACATCTTTTCCTAGAATAATTAATAAAGTAGATGGATATTATGAAATGTCCCTTGATGTAGCTTGCCCGGAAGCTGCAAGGATTCTTTTACTAAAAGAAGAGGGAATTGAATTTGAAGAGGGCACAGAAAATTTAGAAAAGCACATAATATCAAGTGATATAGATACTAAGTCTAAAGAGTACAATAATTCACCTGTGAAATATTTTAAAGAAATTAGAGATTTGAGTATTAAAATAATACAAAATAGAAAATTTGATTTAAGTAAAAGACTATTTATATTAGGTGAATTTATAAGTACACTAGGAGAAAAAATTAGACAAAATTATAATAATGTACCTAAATTCATTAAAGAGTATGATATAAATTCACTTGTTAATTCTTATGAAAAAAGTGAAAAAAATTATATTGATGGCATGGATTTTTTCAAAAAGTTGGTTGGGTTCTTAAATGTACCTAAAGAAGTGGACAGTCTTTCTTTTAAGGAATATACAAAGCAAATTATGGTTGAATTCAAATTTGATGCAGGAGAAGATATAAAAATACATCCGAAATTTTATATAAAGGCATTTGAAGATTATAATGAAAAATTTATAAATAATAATAGCTATATTTTTGAAAATTATTTGGTGAATTTTATTTATAACAATATGTTTCCCTTTTCTGAATCGGAGTCAATGTTTGATGGGTATATTATGCTTTTAACAAGATATTCATTTATTAGATATTATTTGGTTGGAAAATATCTATATAATAAACAGGATTCTAAAGAGAATATAGTTGAATTTATACAAGTCTTTTCAAAGGTCATAGGACATCATAAAACCTATTCAGTTGATGTACTAAATTATATAAAAGAAAATAAATTTGATAATATACAATTTTTGTTATAAGCTGTCAGATAACTTTTGAGAATTGAAAATGTAAAGAAAATTTTTATTGTTATCACGCATAGGGCTAATTTTGCGGTATAATAGATTAATAAAATAAAAAAGAAGGTAAGGTAAAGAATATGAAAAATGATGCAAATAAAAACATGGAAATAATGAAAAAAATTATTGAAGAAAAAAAGATGAAATCTTCAAGTCAAAAAAATACTAAGAGAGCATCAATATACTCAACACAAAGTCCATCATCAGGTGGTCAAGGATTATTTGGTAAATAATTTATAAATGAGAAATAAAAATCATCATAGATAACAAGTGAATTGTAACAAATTCACTTGTTATTTTTTTATTTGAAATTAAGAAAAAATGGGATATAATCTTATTTAAGGCTTTGATTAACGTTTAGTCATTAATCTAATAAGATGTAAGCTAAAACATACAGTTAAATTAAAAGGGGGTTATTATATGAACGAAATTTTAAAACAGATTAAAGATAGAAAATCCATGAGGGTATTTGAAAATAAGCCTATTGAAGCTGAGTTAAAAAAGGAGATATTAAATGCGGCATTACAGGCTCCAACTGCTGGCGCTATGATGCTTTATAGCATATTGGATATTACTGATGAAAAATTAAAGAAACAGCTATCAGTAGAATGTGATAATCAGCCTTTTATTGCAAAAGCTCCATTAGTGCTTATATTCCTTGCAGATTATCAAAGATGGTATGATGCTTTTGATTTAGAAAATTGTAATCCTAGATCGCCAGGAGAGGGAGACATCCTTCTTGCCTGCGCTGACGCAATAATAGCGGCTCAAAATACAGTAGTAGCTGCAGAATCTTTAGGAATTGGCTCATGCTACATTGGTGATATTATTGAGAATTGTGAAACTATTAGAGAGTTATTAGATCTTCCAGATTATGTGGTTCCTGCTGCCATGGTGGTTTATGGATATCCTACTCCATCTCAAAAGAATAGAAAAAAACCTGTGCGTTTTGAAGAAGAGTATATAGTGTATGAAAATAAATACGCTAGACTAACTAAGGAACAGCACATAGAAATGCAAAGAAGGAGAAATGAAAAGGCAGAATTTTTTAATAAAGATATTAGTGAAGATATCAAAGCTTTATGCAACCGTAAATATATGTCCGATTTTTCACTAGAAATGAACAGGTCAGCCTCTGAATATCTTAAGAAATTTCAGCAGATACGATGATAGAAAAAAAGCAATAAAATAGGACCCCCAGGTGGCAAATTACATCAGTTGATGGTTGCCATCTGGGGGTCCTATTACAGCTATGAAAGGCTGCCATTTATTATTAATTAGCTTCTAGCAAATATTTCTTGGAAATCAACTGCTTCAAGCTTCTCATTTACCAAAAGTGCTTCTGCAACAGCATTAAGTTTACTTCTATTTTCAGTTAAGATTGTTAATGCTTTTTGGTATGCTTCATCTATAAGTTTTTTTATTTCTAAATCTATTTTGTTTAGAGTTTCTTCACTAAAGCTTTTACTTTTACCCATGTCTCTTCCAAGGAAAACCTCGTCACTACCTGAACCAAAGGCGATAGGTCCAAGAGTATCACTCATGCCATAATCCATTATCATTTTTCTTGCTATTGTTGTTGCTCTTTCAATATCATTGCTTGCACCAGTACTTATATCTCCAATAACTAGTTTTTCTGCAACTCTACCACCCAGTAGCCCTACAATTTCCTCTTCAAGTCTTGACTTAGACATATATGATCTGTCCTCATCTGGAAGACGCATAGTATATCCGCCAGCGCTTCCTCTTGGAACTATACTTATCTGGTGAACGGGGTCTGACATTGGAAGTAAGTTCATTACAATTGCATGGCCGGCCTCATGATATGCGGTAAGTCTTCTATCAGCTTCGATTATCACTCTGCTTTTCTTTTCAGGTCCAGCAATTATTCTTGTAACTGCTTCTTCAAGTTCGGTCATCCCTATAAGCTTTTTATCTTTTCTTACAGCTAAAAGTGCTGATTCATTCATTAAATTTTCAATGTCTGCACCAGTAAATCCAGGTGTTCTTTTTGCAAGTACAGAAAGCTGCACTTCTGGTTCAAGATGCTTATTTTTAGAATGGACTTCTAAAATTGCTTCGCGACCTTTGGAATCAGGAATTCCAACAAATATTTGTCTATCAAACCTACCTGGTCTTAGTAGTGCTGGATCAAGTACATCTGCTCTATTTGTAGCTGCAATCATTATTATTCCTTCATTTTCTCCGAATCCATCCATTTCAACCAAAAGTTGGTTTAGAGTCTGCTCTCGCTCATCATTCCCACCGCCAACGCCTGCACCTCTTTGTCTTCCTACAGCATCAATTTCATCTATGAAAATTATACAAGGAGAGTTCTTTTTTGCCTGATCAAATAAATCTCGCACTCTAGAAGCTCCAACACCTACAAACATTTCTACAAAATCTGAACCAGAAATGCTGAAAAATGGGACTCCAGCCTCGCCTGAAATAGCTCTTGCAAGAAGTGTTTTACCAGTTCCTGGGGGTCCTATTAGTAAAACACCCTTGGGTATGCGGGCACCCATTTCAATATATCGTTTAGGTTGTTTTAGAAAATCCACTATCTCTGCAAGCTCAGCCTTTTCTTCGTCAGCTCCTGCTACATCATTAAAACTAACTTTTTTCTTATCAGGATCTACAAGTTTTGCTTTACTTTTACCAAACTTCATTACGCCACCACTGCCACCTGAGCCCTTGGATTGTTTCATAAACATATATCCAATACCTACAAGCATTAATACGAATAGTAAATTAGGTAAAAATGCTAACCACATTAACATACTGGATGGTTTTAGGTATGTTTCCTGAATAGCTGGATTTTTGGGATTGGCTTCAATAAACTGAAATAATCTAGCCGATGGAACAATAGTTTTATATGTGCTCCCATCTTTTAAAGTACCTGAAACTGACATCTGATCATCTTCTACCACGAAGCTTTTAATGGTATTGTTTGTCCAATTGGTCTGGAATTGATTGAAATTAATAATTGTTGAAGTCTGATCTGGTTTAGAAAGCATAAATATCGCAATAAAAACAAAGATTATAGCCCAAACAGCAATACTTGATTTCTTTTTCATCAGAGAACACCTCTCTTTCTAAATATATGCTTATTTTTTTATGTTCTTAGTCACTCACTTAGTATATACTTAAGCATATTAAAAATTCTATTCATTTATATAATAGCATCAATAAATAGTATTAACTAGTGATAAATTAGTTATTTTAATTCTTTATAAATGAGAGTATATCATAGCTAATAATAAAACACAACAGTTTCAAAACTATTATGTTCAGTTATGTTGAAAATATGGTTACATTGTGTTATATTTAGGGAAAGCAGAGAATGGAGGCTAGTGGATGGATACAATAAAAAAATCCCATTTCATTGAAAATCTAGAAGGGAAAGTTCCAGGTAAGATTGGAAGACCTGTAGATAAACTACGTGATATAGCTATTCTACAAGCTGCTTTGGAACTTGTAGCTGAGCTGGGGTATGACTGCGTAACCATGGATTCTATTGCAATAAGGGCCCATGCAGGGAAGGCTACATTATATCGCAGATGGAAATCTAAACCTTATCTCATAGCAGAAGCCATAAGATTCATGATGCCTTGTGAGCAGAAGATTGATGAGAAGCGTTGCGGAGACAATTTAAGAGATTATTTGTGTGAATCATTTAGCATATATTTTGGGATAAGGGATGAGATTAGGCAAAAGGTAATGCTTTCCATAGCAACGGCAGTAAACAGGGATAAATTATTATCGGAAGCAATTCATTTGGATTGTATAACGGATCAAACATGTATATTTAGTGATTCTATAGAGTACAGTATAAATAAGAAATTAGATAAGGCCCAATTGAAACTTCTTGCAGATGTGGGTCCAGCATTATTATTTTATCAACTCATAATTACTGGCGAGCCCATTAAAATTAGCTATGTAGAACATATTGTTGACAATTTGATAATTCCACTTATAGAATTGAATAAATAGTGCCATCCACTGCTACTGGGCAACTCGCTTCAATATATTTTGGAATCATGGACAAGAATTCACCAATTTGGACAACCAATTTATCAAATTTTGTTAAAATATTTTGTTTTGTGAGACCTTCAACTTATTTACATTAGATACAAAAGGTGCTATAATAAGAAAAATGTTAAAAGGGGGAAGTAAGTTATGACAACACCAGCTAATTGCTAGTATTAATTTAAAATTAATATATATTTTATAATGAGTTTTAATTTGCCTAATTATATTTAGGTTTTATTGTTGTACTCTTTATGGAATAAGGCATTTAGAAGGTAACTTACTTTACTGGAATTCAACATTATAATTTATAGGATATTTCAAGATTTTTTTGCTTTATCCAATTTTAGTAGATTATAATAGTAATAGAGTTTTTCAGGCTGTAAGAAGAGATAATCTTCTTATGGTCTTTTTATTTTCAATATTACTTTAAAAGATTATAGTAGATAAGAGCTTTTTCTGCCTGTCCATAGAGTTCTAAATTTAAAATATGGATTAAGGAAGGGATTTTTATGTTTGAATTATCGTTAAATGGTGTAAAAAAATATATGGAGGCCACACTTGTTGTTAAAAATATAAGCTTTCAAGTTTATTCAGGAGAAAATGTTGGTATAGTAGGTGTAAATGGAAGTGGAAAGAGCACTATACTTAAACTAATAGCAGGAATAGAACCTATGAATTACTATCCAGGGTACCCACAAACCTCAAGCTATGGATATGATGAAGGGCTTATTAATATGCCAAGAGGCGCCACTAGTGCTTACCTTGAGCAAATACCGGAATATCATGAGAGTTTAAAGGTTATTGATGTTTTAAACTTAGCTTTTGAGGAAATTCATAGTATAGAGAATAAAATGCGTAAATTAGAAGAAGAAATGAAATTTTTAGAAGCTGCTACCTTAGAAAAAGCCTTGAAACAGTACAGTGAATTGGTTCAGTTATATGAAGTTAAAGGCGGATATGATACAGAAGAAAAATTAAGTAAGATTTGCAGGGGCCTGAAATTTGAAGATAGTTTTTTAAACAAAGACTTTAGTTTATTAAGCGGCGGTGAAAAAACTACGGTGGTGCTTGGTAAGCTCTTAATTGATAATCCAGATATATTGTTACTGGATGAACCTACGAACCATTTGGATATGGATTCAATTGAATGGCTTGAAGGCTATCTTAAGGCTTATAAGGGAATTGTAATTATAGTATCTCATGATAGATATTTTCTTGATAATGTAGTAACAAAAATTGTAGAAATAGAGGATATGGAATCTATAAGCTACAAGGGTAATTATTCTTCTTATGTTAATCAAAAGGAAGAAAACATGCGGATTCAGTATGAACATTTTTGTCAGCAGCAAAAGAAGATAAATACTATGGAAAAGACTGTAAAGGATCTAAGGGATTGGGCAAATAGGGTAGATAATAATAAATTCTTTAAGAGAGCTGTTAGCCTACAAAAAAAACTTGATAAAGTGAAAAGTAGTGACACTGAAAGTAATAAGTTTTATAGGTCCAGAGGTCAATATGTAAGAACTGATAAACCAGTCTTTGAAAAACAGAATATGAAACTGAATTTTAAAAAGGCAACGCGATCAGGTAATGAGACAATCAAAGCTATAGGCCTCTCTAAATCTTTTGAAGATAAGGTTATTTTTAAGTATGCAGATTTAATGATTAATTTCGGTGAAAGAGTTGCGCTAATCGGCCCAAATGGTAGCGGGAAAACCACCTTCTTAAAATTGCTTTTAGGTGAAGAGTGTCCAGACGATGGGGTAGTGGAATTAGGTGCCAATGTAATGGTGGCATATTTGCCACAGAAAATTACTTTTGAAAACGAGGAACTCACAGTGCTGGATTGTTTCAGGGAAGATGTTTTCCTGCCAGAGGGGAAAGCACGGGAATACCTGTCCAAATTCATGTTTTATGGTAGCAGTGTATTTAAGAAAGTAAAACACTTATCCGGAGGAGAGAAAATAAGGCTTAAACTCAGCAAACTCTTATATGAAGATGTGAATTTATTGATACTAGATGAGCCCACGAACCACCTAGATATTGATTCCATAGAAACCTTTGAGGAAGCACTGGAAGAGTTTAAAGGAACTATTTGTTTCATCTCTCACGATAGATATTTTATAAATAAAATTGGTGAAAGAGTCATTGCAATTGAGGGGAATGCTTTTAAAAGTTATCTTGGTAATTATAATTATTATAAAAATGTAAAAGATGAGCTATGCCTTAAGGTTATTAAAGAGTCGGTGGTGAAGAGTGAAAAAATTAAGAAACCAAGAAATATTGATGAAAGTAAAAACAAGGAGGCTGAAAAGGCTAAAGTTGAAAATAAGGCTATAAGTCTTGAAAATGAAATAAAAGAGATTGATTTAGCTATGGCTGACCAAAGGTTACATTATGAGGAGCTTAATAAGCTGTACTCTAAGAAAGAGCAGTTAATTAAAGAGCAGGATGGAGTTATGGAATTATGGTTAAGTTTTAATAATGTCTAAAATTGTTCAATTATCAACATTGTTTTAAAACAAAACAGTTATGTAGTATTTGCTTGTAAAGTAAAAGGATTTTCAATTGTAAGTCCAACACTATTGAATTGCCATTGCTTTTTCACCCATAGATAAATATATAACCCCCCCAACCATTTTCATCTCTCCTCGTCATAAAAAGTATATTAGCATGTATAATATTTAATTTTCATCTAAAGGAGATTAGGCTCAGCTTCAGTATTAATCTATAAAAATACAAAATTTATAAATCGATACAAAATATTGTAATGTTACAATAATAAAGGTATAATATTTGTAAAACTTAAGTAATAATCTCAAATTCAAAGTTGGGAAAATTAAAGTCATAAGTTTTAATGCTGGTAGAGGTATTAAGTTAAATGGCCCATCACACCAGTCAAGTGTTTACAAGGGAGCAGCTATTTATTCGAATTTGGGACTTTGAAGAATATGGTGATATAAATATTGTCACAAAATTATTACGTGGAGGAATTTATATGATTATTAACCACAATATTGGTGCTATGATGGCATGCAGATATATGAATATTCATTTAAGCTTTGCAAGTAAGGCTATGCAAAGGATTTCTTCAGGTCGTAGAATTAACAGTGCGGCAGATGATCCAGCAGGACTTGCCATTTCAGAAGGAATGAAAGCACAAATTAGGGGACTTCAGCAGGCTTCAAGAAATGTCCAAGACGGAATATCTGTGATCCAAGTTGCAGATGGAGCTTTAAATGAAACTAATTCAATGCTTCAAAGGCTTAGAGAATTAGCAGTTCAGGCTACTAATGGTACATTATCTCCGCAAGATCGAAAAGCTATACAAGTAGAGGTGGATCAATTAACTTCAGGAATTAATAGGATTGCTACAGATACACAATTTAATACAATAAACATAATAGATCCTAGTAATGGCAAATATGATGCAGTTGATTCTCAGATTAAACTTCAAATTGGTGCAAATTCAGGTCAGGTTATGGCAATTCCAATTGGCGATATGAAATCAAATGCACTAAATATAAGTGGTACAGCAGGTGCTGTGGTAACATCTAAGGATGGAAGTGTTCAGGGTACATTTTCTACTACTAAGTGCAGCGATGCATCAGGGTATGCATTAGATCTTTCTACACCTGAAAATGCAAACGCTGCAATAAAAATTTATAGTGATGCTATAAGTCAAGTATCATCTTTAAGATCTACTTTAGGAGCTACGCAAAATACGTTAGAACATAGAATAAATTATCTCGATAATACTGCTGAAAATTTAACTGCTGCAGAATCCAGAATAGTGGATGCTGATATAGCAAAGGAAATGATAGAATATTCAAAGCATAACTTGCTTTATCAAGTTTGTCAGACAATGTTTATTCAAGCTAATAAGCAATCAGAAAGTATAATTGAACTTTTAAAATCTTTGTAAGCTGCTATCTGCATATTATAGTGAGAATGTTTCAGGTTCAGAAGTAAAAGAAGAAATAGTAGCTGTTCCTTTAGTAAAGTATAAAACTGCGAAAATTTCATCATCAATGCTGTACATAGATTTTAAAGACGGAGTACTCTCAAGTGCAACTTCCTTTACTTCACGTCTGTCATCATTTGCAACTTCTCCAGTGATACGAATCCATTGTCCTTTTTTATTCATACTAGAGATTTCCACTTTGGGATTTTGTAGAATTTGTTTAAAACATTTTTTTGTATTGTTTGTAACAATGTATAACTTTCCTTCATATTCAAAGACAGCACCAAATGGTCTAACCCTTGGTTGGTCCCCTTCAGTAGTTGCTAGGTAAAAAATACCGCTTTCTTGTAAAAACTCTAATGCTTTTTTCATAATTATTGCTCCTCTCCTATATGTATGTTAAAATTAATTTCATACTAATAATATCATGTACAACTAAAATAACAAGTACGATTTTTATATGAGGTAAGTATCTTATAGATACTGTTGAAGGGAGTTATCATGGATAATAGTAATAGTCTTTTTGGAAAATGCCCATACTTTACAGCTCAAAAGGTATTTTCAGGAAAATGGTCAATTTTAATTATGTATCATCTGAACGACGGAGCATTACGTTATGGAAAACTACAAAGAAGAATAGAGGATATCACACAGGCTACATTAACCAAGCAATTACGAATGCTAGAAGATTTTGGATTGGTTAGTCGATATGTTTATTCGGAAATTCCACCTAAGGTGGAGTATTCACTTACTGATTTAGGAAGGGCGTTTAATCCAGTATTAGAACAGTTTAGAATTTGGGGAGATAAATATATTGAATCCCTCAAAAATGAATAGCTGTGGACGCGGAAAAGATAAACAAGGATATTTCTGTTATAGCTAAAAAAATCAAAATATTGGGGGAAATTATATGAGGGGTAAAAATTATGTTTTGGGAATAATTTTAATTTTTATAGGAGTAGGGTCAATTCTAAGTAATATTTTAAACATTCGTTTATTTACAATTAGTCAGTTTTGGCCTATTTTTGTTCTTATTCCTGGGCTTACATTTGAACAAAGTTATTTTTCAAGAAGAAAAGACCCGGGATTACTAGTGCCAGGAGGAATTCTTACAACAATAGGAACATTATTTTTCTTTGAAACCTTTACTAACTGGCATTTTACAGAATATACCTGGCCTGTATACCTACTAGCGGTTGCTATAGGATTATATCAGCTTTATTTGTTTGGTGGAAGAAAGCGTGGACTACTTGTTCCAGTATTTATTTTAACTACTATATCAGTAATAGCATTTGCCAATATGTTATTTAATAATGTTTTCTATTGGGTAAATACAAGTTTAGTAATACCTATTATCTTTATTGCTATTGGAGTTTATATGGTAAGTAAAAATTTCGATAAATAACCAAAATTTGAAAAAAAATTATTTTTGGTTATTTTTCTATATTTATTTTATATTTTTCCACGGCTATGTAACTTATTGTATTTAGTTTACGTATTAAGAGTAGGATAAATAATTTAGGAGGCGTTTAAAATGAGAAAAAAGATCATGTTAATATGTGCGTTAGTATTTACATTCATATTCGGGGCAACAGCAAGTGGGTTTAATAGTGCTGAAGGCTCAGAATTGCCACAGAAAACAATTTCAGTTAGTTCAGAGGGCAGCGTAAAGGTGAAACCAGATATGGTTTATATTAATGTGGGTGTTCAAACAGAAAATAAAAGCTCAAAAGTGGCTCAACAAGAAAACACAACAAAGATGAATAAGGTTATGCAAGTTCTAAAAGAACTTAAAATTGCAGAAGTGGATATTAAGACCTCTCAGTATACAATCTATCCCGTTGAGACATATTCTGAGAAAGATAAAAGCTCCAATGTCACAGGCTATAAAGTAAATAATACACTAGAAGTAACAATAAAAGATATAACAAAAGTAGGAGCAGTTATTGATGCAGTGACAGCAAATGAAGCAAACACAGTTTCTAACATCAGGTTTACTGTAGCCGATCCAGACAAATATTATCTACAGGCCATGGAGAACGCAACAGTTAAGGCAAAAGCAAAAGCTGATACATTAGCAAAACAGTTTGGAATTAATATAGGTCTACCATCTCAGATTAATGAAACTAGTGGTGGGTACAGTGCTCCAATAATATACTCTGCCATGGACAGGGCAAAATCTAGTGAGGCATCTATGACAAATATTTCTTCAGGAGAATTGGAAATAAAAGCGTCTGTAGGTTTAGTTTACACATATTAATAATTACATCTACAATATTAGAGCCCATAAGTCATTATTGATTTATGGGCTATTTTTGGTGTAACAAGAAGTAAATCTGTAGAACTACTAGCAGTTAAGTTATTAATATTATGGAATAACACAAAAGCCCGGAAGTAGGCTATAATAAACAAAGAAATAAACGTTTTTGCATCGCAGATGATGATTTAATATATACAAATTTAAGATGAAAGAGAAGGGTTAGAATAGTGGATAAAAGAAAAATAAGGGGAAAAATTACTTCCAATTGGCGAATAATATTCATCATAGTATTTACTGCTTTTTTAGTTTTAGCAATTAGTATAGTGGATTCACCAGCTTCAGATGTGGTTACTAACGGCAAGGTTGATTTAAATGAGGACAAATTGGTGAATTTAGATGGAAAATGGGAATTCTATTGGGACAGATTATTGACGCCGGAAGACTTTACTTCTGCGCATAAGCCACAAATGGATAGATTTATGAAAGTTCCAGGCAGTTGGCATGATAAAGGAGAGGAAGCAAAGATTTATCCTGATCAAGGTGTTGCAACATATCGAGTGTTGATAAAATATCCTGCTACTATCATTAGGGATCCTGCACTTAGCATTAAAGGAG
Source organism: uncultured Clostridium sp. (assembly GCA_964467165.1). GTDB lineage: Bacteria > Bacillota > Clostridia > Clostridiales > Clostridiaceae > Clostridium_AD. The sequence goes on along the minus strand of CAYXOL010000002.1, from coordinate 48,234 downwards.
TTACCAGGGCCTATAAGTTATATGCCAATGGAAGACTTCTTGAAGAAATGGGAAAGGTATCAAAAAATCCTTCTTATTTTGAACCAGGATATAAACCAGCCATTGTAGATTTACCAAAGGACAAACAAGAGCTGGAACTGATTATTCAGGTGTCTAATTTAGATTACATAAGAGGCGGATTTCGTGCAAATATAATATTTGGGAGTAAGCAGGTACTAGACCATGAAAAAGTAGTTCTTCTTGTAATTCAGACGCTCTTTACTGGTAGCGTTTTTATATTTGCTTTCTATTATTTTCTGCTCTTTTTTTTGCAAAGAAAAAACAAGACAGCCTTGTTTTTTAGCATTCTTTGCTTTTTAATAGCTACGCGTTCATTAATATTGGGTGAAGTACCACTGATGATTTTCTTTCCTAATATATCCATAGATGTGTTGCTTTATATTGGGTTTATTACCATGTATAACCTTATGCCTGTTGTTGTTTTGGTTGTTTTAAGTATTTATCCTTTAGATTATAAAAGGAAGATGTCAATTTTAATTTTGGCACCTACTATTTTTTTCGATGCATTAATAGTTACATCTACTCAATTTATGGCATTATTTTATAGATACTCTTTTATATTGATGTTCATTCAAATAATTTATATTTTAGTTATTCTCGTAAAAGCAGTGCTACGAAAACGTGACAATGCTATAGTAATGTTTATAGCAATTAGCATTTTGGCAGTAACTATCATTGAAGATATTTTTCATAATATAGGGATTGAAGGCATTAATATATCTTATATGTTTTTATATGGGCATTTTGTAGTTATTATTGCTATGTCTTTTGTTCAAGCAAGACTTCAGGCCAGTGGCTATAGAAAGCTTATTCTGTACAATGAAAAATTAGTTGAGGCAGACATGCTTAAGGACAAGATCATGGCAACGGAGATGTCTTTTTTTCAAGCACAGATTAAGCCCCATTTTCTATACAATGCTTTAAGTGCCATTGCAAATGTATGTGAAAATGAAGGGGGGCAGGCTGGGGGGTTGATTATAGATTTAGCAACCTACTTAAGAAATAGTTTGGAATTTAACCATTTAGATAAAATGGTGACTATAGAAAAAGAAATGGAATTTGTAAATACGTATTTTAATATTGAACAGGCACGCTTTGGTGAAAAGATACAGCTTATAAAGGCAATCGAAGTACCTTTAGAGTGTCAAATACCCATTCTCATCATTCAACCCTTAGTAGAAAATTCGGTAAGACATGGTATTTCTAAAAGGAAAAAAGGGGGGAAAGTTTACCTTAGATTAAAACAGACAAAGGAAGGCACATGTATTGAGATTGAAGATGATGGTGTTGGCATTGATGATGAAAAACTTGCAATGATTTTAAGTGAAGACAGGGGTGATAAAAGCGTTGGTCTCTTAAATATCCACTATCGATTACTTAGATTATATGGTAGAGGTCTTGAAATCAGTAGTATAGAGGGGAAGGGCACCTGCGTGAAAATAATGATACCAGAAGGAGGAAGAAAGGAATGATAAGAATAGCTGCGGTAGATGATGAGATTCATGCCCTTCAACGATTTAAGAGAATGGCAGTAAAAATTAAGGAACTTGAGTTATGTGGCCTTTTTGAAAGTGGAGAAGAGTTATTAGCCTATTTAAAAGAACATCCACTGGATGCGATTTTCTTAGATATTGAAATGCCTGATGTGAATGGTCTTCAATTGTGTGAACAGGTATTAGACCTTAATGAAAACATAGATATTATTTTTGTAACTGCCTTTAACCAATATGCGGTAGAGGCTTTTGAATTACAGGCAATAGATTATATTATGAAACCTTTCACAGAAGAAAGACTTCATAAAACAGTAAGACGATTATTAAAAACCCAAAAGACAGACTTGGCACCTAGGAAACCTTTTATTCAATGTTTTGGTGATTTTGAAGTGTTTTTAGATGGAGAAGCAATGCAGTGGAAAAATTCCAAGGCAAAGGAAATATTAGCTTTTTTAGTACATAAGGAGGGTGTCCCAGTAAATGGGGAAAAGATAGCGGATGCAGTTTGGCCTGAATATGATGCCCAAAAATCCAAAACAAACTTTCATGCAAATAACTATTTGCTACGCAAACAATTAGCAGAAGTAGGGATATCTCAGATATTAGAAAGCAGCCGTGGAAATTACAGAGTTGTGACTGAGGAGTTTAACTGCGATTTTTACCAATTGAAAAAAATAGTTACACAAAATAATATTAAAAGTAAGGAAAATTATCTTCTAATTAAGAAGCTCAGTCAAATGGGATATATGGAAGGTAATGGTTATTTTTGGTCATATTCAAGAGCGGCAGAGCTTGATGAAATTTGTATAACAAGTATGGATAATTTTAAGGAGAATAAATAATAATATTTTTTGTAATGGTTTATGTATTTGAAAAAATGGAAAACTGCTGATGTGTAAGCGTTTAGGTCAATTGCCCTATAGGATAAATGAATCCTATAGGGCAATTCTTATTTAGGTTTGATTTAGGTCTCATGTTTTATTATAGAAATAAGGTAGCAAATAGGGAGGTGAAGTTACGGATGAAATATATCATTGTAGGTCTAGATGAGAAAAGTGCTGATGATTTAATGAAGATACTAGATGGGTATAAAACATTGGATTTTAAGGGGAACTTCAAAATTCTTGAAATAGCTGAAAAGAACATTCGAAAAGAGCGTCCTGACATAGTTTTTATTAGAACAGATAAAATTGAATTGAACGCTTTTAAACTTACTAAGTTAATACGGGATCTAAACCCAGTTACAAAAATAATCTTCATAAGTAGTAAGGCCCAATATGCGGTAGAAGCTTTTGAATGTGAGGTGGATGGGTTTTTATTGTTACCTTTTCACGATGAGAAAATTAGGAAGTGTATGTTTAGAAATTTTGAATAGATAAAAAGTTAAAGAACTCCAATTTTTAAGCATAAAATAATCCTCCTTTTAAAATATGGCTTCAGGAGAGAATTTTCAAAATCTTACAAACTTGTCAAGTGTTTTATGCAGAAAAAGTGTGGGAATCAACAAAAAAATAATACTAAAAATGAGCTCTCACGGGCTCTGAACAGTTTCTGTGAGAGCTATATCAGATGGAGGGGGTCATTGCTTTTTTTGAGTTAAAAACAGCTAAAACCCTTGCGATAACAAGGACTTAGATATATAAAAACAAAGATAGAGTTTACACTATCAAAACACTAGGGGGAGATTGCTTAATGAAAAATAAAATATCATTGAAATTTAAGAAAACTATATGTTTGTTAATAGTATTGGTAATGAGTACAAACATATTTACCACAGGTGTAAAGGCTGTAGGTGTGGAATATTTACCTATATGCATAGAACGTACACAATTTGATTCAAGTACAGTAGCTGGAGAGGGCGGTAACACACTTTTGTGGTCAAAAGGAGTTGCAACAACATCAGAAGGGGCTTTGAGGCTTGTACCTGGAAGGTCTAATAAAATCGGTGCAGTTGTACGAAGAAATAAAGTTACGCTGAAAGGTGGATTTAGTACCTATTTTGTTATAAATTTACATGATGGTTACACGATACCCGGAGATGGATTGGTATTTGTTTTACAGAACAATCCTACACCAGTACTTGGGAAAAGTGGTGCTGGATTGGGGTTTGACTCAGTACCTAATTCTGTTGGTGTTGAATTTGATATTTATAAGAATATAGGTTATAACAGTACTAATGGGAAAAATTGTTATGACACTAATGAAAATCATGTAGCTATTGTCCAAAATGGTGATAATAGTCATAATGTTGCAAATAATGATGCAATAGATAGTACACCTGGTGTTAATTTGTATGGCGGAACTGATATAAATGTTTGGATTGATTACGATGGGACAACGCTTACTACATATTATGGAACATCAACAACAAGAAATGACAATAGGTATATTTCTAAAAATATTGGGAATTACTTAAAAGATAAAGATATTTATGTAGGGTTTTCCGCATCTACAGGGGGAGCTTACGCAACACAAGATATAAAAAAATGGTATTTTAAAGACATCTATGTAGATGGTGGTCTTAGCTCAATAGGAGATACATATGCACAAGGTGCAAATTCTGCTAATATAGCTATCAGTGGTGGGTCTGGTGCAACTAATCCATTAAACGCAAATATAACAATAAAAGATAATGGTAATATGAATGTAACTAATGAAAATGTTGATATATATATTGATAATGTTAAGAAAACTACAATTAACACTGGAGCAACTGGAACAAGTGGTATTTATACTTTTGATTATGGATCATTGACACCAGGTAATCATATTATAAAAGCCGTTTCAGCCAGTGGAGGTACATCAAGTAGTGATAATTTCAAGTATGCAGTTAGCAATTATATTGCTTTTGCAGTTGCGAATACATTGAGCCCTACAGTTGGGGTAACCGACAGAATAACTCTTACTGTAAAAAAATCAGATGGAACAACAGATACTAGCTTTACTGGAAGTAAGGATGTGACAATCTCAGGGGTGCTTCAGGCCCTTGATGGAAGTTATGGATCCTTTGCTGAAACACTTCTAACAGGAGGAACGCAGATAGTAAGTTTGAATTTTATTAATGGAGTAGCCATTCCTAATATAGTTTTAAATTTGGCAGCAACTCATACAATAGGCTTTAGTATAGAAGGCGTAACAACACCTGCAACAAATAATCTGGTAATTACTCCGTTATCACTAGCAGCAGTACCAACAGTGACATCAGGAAGTTATACAGTAAGTGAAGGAGGAACTGCAAATGAAACTATAACAAATGTACCTTTTGGAACAACAAAAGCAGTATTCCAAGCAGCCTTAACAAAAGGACAAGCAAACCAAACCTGGGATGTAGCAGCCTTAACAGATCCAGTAGTAAGTGGAGATAAAATAATAGTAACAGCAGAGGATGGAACAACAAAGGTAACTTATACAGTTACAGTAAATGCAGCACCAAAAAGTACAGTAGCAACAGTGACATCAGGAAGCTATACCGTAAGTGCAGCAGGAACTGCAACTGAAACTATAACAAATGTACCATTTGGAACAACAAAAATAGCATTCCAAATAGCTTTGACAAAAGGGGAAGTAAATCAAACTTGCGATTTATCAGCCTTAGCCGATCCAGTAGTAAGTGGAAATACAATAATAGTAACAGCAGAAGATGGAACAACACAGGTAACATATACAGTTACAGTAAATGTAGCACCAAAAAGTACAATAGCAACAGTGACATCAGGAAGTTATACAGTAAGCGCAGCAGGAACTTCAACTGAAACCATAACAAATGTACCTTTTGGAACAACAAAAGCAGCATTCAAAACAGCCTTAACAAAAGGAGAAGCACATCAAACTTGGGATGTATTAGCCTTAAGCGAGCCAGTAGTAAGTGGAGATAAAATAGTAGTAACAGCAGAAGATGGAACAACAAAGGTAACATATACAGTTACAGTAAATGCAGCACCAAAAAGTACAGTAGCAACAGTGACATCAGGAAGCTATACCGTAAGTGCAGCAGGAACTGCAACTGAAACTATAACAAATGTACTTTTTGGAACAACAAAAACAGCATTACAAACAGCCTTGACAAAAGGAGAAGTAAATCAAACTTGGGATGTATCAGCCTTAGCCGATCCAATAGTAAGTGGAGATAAAATAGTAGTAACAGCAGAAGATGGAACAACAAAGGTAACATATACAGTTACAGTAAATGCAGCACCAAAAAGTACAGTAGCAACAGTGACATCAGGAAGCTATACCGTAAGTGCAGCAGGAACTGCAACTGAAACTATAACAAATGTACCATTTGGAACAACAAAAATAGCATTCCAAACAGCCTTAACAAAAGGAGAGGCACATCAAACTTGGGATGCAACAGGATTATCAGACACAATAGTAAGTGGAAATGAAATAGTAGTAACAGCGGAAGATGGAACAACACAGGTAACATATACAATTACAGTAAATGCAGCACCACAAATAACATACACACTTACTTATATTGCAGGAGCAAATGGTACAACAACAGGATCAGCAATACAAGTTGTGAATAGTGGAGCTAGTGGAACACCAGTAATAGCAATAGCAAATGTAGGCTACCATTTTGTAAATTGGAGTGATAATTCAACGAATGCAACAAGAACAGATAGTAATGTAAGTGGAAATATAAATGTAACAGCAAATTTTGCTGCAGATACAGTAATACCAACTCCAACAACTTACGCACTTACCTATATTGTAGGAACAAATGGAACACTTACAGGAACAGCGATACAAGTTGTGAATAGTGGAGCAAGTGGAACACCAGTAACAGCAGTACCAAATGCAGGGTACCACTTTGTAAGCTGGAGTGATGGAGGAACCACAGCAACAAGAACTGACAGTAATGTAATAGCTACCAGTAGTGTAACAGCTACTTTTGCTCAAAACTCATCCTCAGGTGGGGGAGGTTCATTTTCAGGTGGTGGAGGCACGTCAACACCAGCACCAACTACAATTAAAGGGGATGTTGTAGATAATAAAACAGGACAGTCTGTGAAATCCGTAGAGGCAAAAGTAACTGTTGAAACAGATGGAACTAAAACAGTTACAGTGAAATCAGCGGAGGCAGTAGTTGTAAAACAAGCAGATGGTACAAAGAGTAATGCATTAACAGATTACTCTAAGCTAGGTTTCTCAACATCTACTGATACTGTAAAGTCTGTTAGTGTAACAATAACTTTAGATGGTACAATTCAAATTAAAGGTCTAGCAAATAATACAGAATCTAAATTCGCAGTTACTTATGACTTGGGAAATGGTCAGAAAATTGTTATAGGTTCTATGGATGTAAAAGTTACAAATAATGGAGAGATAAGCTTAACTAGTAATTTAATTGACCCCTACGGAACAATAACTGATGAATCTACAGGAAAAGACATTGATGGGGTTAATGTAACACTGTATTATGCAAATACTGAAAGAAATAAAGTAGCAGGAAAAACTCCAAACACAGTAGTAGCACTTCCAGCCATAGATGGATTTAAGCCTAATAATAATAAAAATCCACAGATAAGTGATGCTAGTGGAGCGTATGGGTTCATGGTATTTCCAACTTCAGATTATTACTTAGTTGGAACAAAGGACGGCTATGATAAATACACAAGTCCAACAATCTCGGTAGAACAAGAAATAGTGAAATGGGATTTTAAGATGATTAATACTAGTACAGTAACCAAAAGGATATTTGGAAAAAGTAGAGTGGATACTGCCCTTGAAATAGCAAAAGCAACCTATTCAAACAAAGTTTCAAATATAATCCTTGCAACCAGTGAAAACTATCCAGATGCTCTAGCAGGAAGTGTGTTAGCCTACAAACTTAATGCTCCAATATTTCTGGTAGGAACTTCAGTAGAGGAGCAGGAGAAAGTATTAACTTATATAAAAGATAATATGGCTTCTGCAGGAAAAGTTTATATTCTTGGAGGTAGCGGTGCAGTAAGCAAGGATATGGAAGCAAAAATAGCAGGAAGTGGTTTCAATAATATTATCAGATTAGCTGGAGAAGACAGATATGAAACAGCAGTTAAAATTGCTCAAACAATTGGAATTAAAGAAAACACACCAATAGTTATTGCATCTGGTGAAAACTATGCTGATGCACTTTCAATTAGTAGTGTTGCAGCAGTAAATCAATATCCTATATTTATTGTAAGTAAAGATGAAATTTCAGACTTGGTAAAAAAAGAAATCTCAATAATTAAGCCAAGTAAAGTGTTTATTATAGGATCAAAGGGAGCTGTAAGTACAGCAGTGGAAGCTCAAGTCTCTCAAATTGCAGCTATTGATAAAGCAAATATTGTGAGAATAGGCGGAACAGACAGGTTTAGCACTTCACTTGAAGTAGCAAAATACTTTGATTTAACAGGAACTATTACCTGTGTGGCAACAGGAAATGACTTCCCAGATGCACTAGCTGGAAGTCTATATGCTGCAAAGAATTATGCACATATTATTTTAGTTGGTAAAGCTTTGACCGATAGTGAAATAACATATTTACAAAATGAAAAAATATCGGGAGCAACTATATTTGGTGGAGAAGGTGTTGTTAGTAAGATTATAGAGCAGCAGCTTAATCAAATATTGGGAAAGTAGTAGAAAAATTTAATTGATTCTTAGTAAATAAGCAGTGATTTTTTCACTGCTTATTTCAATTTAATCTAGACATGAAAGACTATTTTTTCCAAAAACTAGGGAGAGACAACAGTAATATGGGGTAGATTTCAAGTCTTCCTATAATCATACAAGAGGATAAGACCATCTTGCTCAAATCAGAGAATCCAGAAAAATTACCAGCTGGGCCCACCATGCCAAGGCCTGGACCTATATTGCCAATAGTTGCCGCCACTGCAGTTACCGTTGTTACAAGATCTTTTCCCTCAATTGATACTATAAGAATAGCTCCACAGAAAACCATTATATACATAAAGAAAAATCCAAGTATTTCAGATAAAATCCTTTCATTAACAGCTTTTCCACCAAGTCTTACGAAATAAATTGCCTTAGGGTGTATTATTCTAAGTAAGTCTCTTTTAGCAGTTTTAAATAGCAGTAAAATTCTAATGTTTTTTATTGAACCACCGGTTGAACCAGCGCAACCACCAACAAACATAAGAAAAAATAATATAATTTTACTAAATACAGGCCAAACATTAAAATCAGTTGTAGAATAGCCTGTAGTGGTTATTATAGATACCACCTGAAAGGCTGAATATCTAAAAGCTTGTCCCATTCCTTTATATATTGTTCCATATATATTTAGGCCTATTAATACTGTTGCAATGATAACAATAAAACCATACAATTTAAACTCCTCGTCCCTAAAGAATGCTTTTAAATTACCTCTAAACATTTGATAATATAAAGCAAAGTTTGCTCCAGCTAAAAACATAAAGATAGTTATGATTATTTCAATATATACATTATTATATGCTCCAACACTTAAATTCATATTTGAAAATCCACCCGTACCTACGGTTCCAAAGGTGTGCACAAATGCATCATACCAAGTCATACCAGCAACTTTTAATAGAGCAATCTCAATTAGAGTCATTACTAAATAAATCCCATAGAGTATTTTCGCGGTTTCTTTAACCCTAGGAACTAATTTACCAGGGCTAGGGCCAGGACTCTCAGCTTTCATTATTTGTAGTGCTCCAGTACCAGCAGAGGGAAGAATTGCCATGGTTAGTATAAGTACTCCCATACCACCCACCCAATGAGTAAAGCTCCTCCAAAACAAAATACCTTGAGGTAGGCCTTGTATTTTTTGTAATATACTTGCACCAGTAGTTGTAAAACCAGAACTTGCCTCAAAAAAACTATCTATAAAAGAGGGAATTGCTCCACTAAAATAAAATGGAAAAGCTCCAAAAAAAGATACTAAGATCCATCCTATGGCTACAATAGCAAATCCGTCTTTTACATATAAGCCTGGATGTTTAGGTTTTATAAACCCAACAGGTATGCCGATGGCCAGTAATAATAAAATAGTGTACAAAAATGGCCATGCACTATGTTCACCGTATATAAGAGCTACAATTAGTGATGGTAACATAGATATACCTTCGCATACCAGCACTATTCCCAAATTTTTTAAAACCATTCTATAATTCAATTTATTGGCCCCCAGTTATTGCAGCTTGTAGTCCATTTAATCGGGATATGTTTTTTTGTTTGGTTATTACGATTATTCTATCGCCCTTCTTTAATGTATCCTCTCCATGAGGTATAACTACTTCATGCTTCCTTACTATGGTGGCAATTAGAGTATTATCCAGAATTCCAATATTTTTTATTGATTTATTAATAAGATCACTATTTTTATCAACTATAAATTCCAGTATCTCTACTTCGCCACCTGCTATTTTAAGCAGGGACTCAACTGCGTTTCCCCTGGCATATTTAAGTATTTTATTAGTAGTTATTAGCTTAGGAGTTATAATACAATCTATACCTAATTCTCGTACAATTTCAATATAATTTGTACGACTTATCTTTGTTACAACTTTTTTTACTCCCATTTTTTTTGCTATAAGAGATGACATCAAATTTTGTTCATCCATACCAGTAACTGCTACAAAGCTATCCATATTTTTTATGTTTTCAGAAAGAAGTACATCTTCTTCTGTACCATCACTGTTTATTATAAGAGCACTAGGTAGTGAATCGGATAGGTCATAACATCTTTCTCTATTTATTTCTATAATCTTAATATTCATGTTCATACTTATTAAAATTTTATAAAGATAATAGGCAATTCTTCCCCCACCCATTATCATTACATTTTTAATTTTTTCAGGATATTTACCGCATATTTTACAAAAATTATACAGTTGGGATGACTTCCCAATAACATATATTAGGTCGTTTTCTTTAATTATTTCAGCTCCTTTGGGAACTATTACTTCATCACCCCTAACCAGTACCCCTATAATTATTGAAGATGATTTTTTTATTATATCTCTCACCCTTTTGCCGATAAACTCAACTCTGGAGGTTATTTTTAGCTCCACCATTATGACTCTACCACTAGCAAACCGTTCAACATTAATAGCGGATGAAAATCCCAAAGTCCTTGCTATTTCATCCGCTGCTGCAAATTCTGGATTTATCACAAAGTCTACTCCTAACTGCTCTTTAATTAATGAGAGTTCATCAGCATATTCAGGGTCCCTTACTCTTGCAACAGTCTGACGAACCCCTAGCTTTTTAGAAGTAAGGCAGCACACCATATTAATCACATCGCTACCAGTCACTGCAATAAGTAGGTCGGCATGTTCTATACCTGCTTCAAGGAGTATGTTAGTGCTTACCCCATTACCTTTAATGCACATAACATCAAGGTTATCCTCTACTTTTTCAATTGCATTAATATTTGTATCTATAATTGTAACGTCGTTATTTTCTTCTACTAAATTTTCAGCAAGGGTATATCCAACCTTACCAGCTCCAATAATTATTATCTTCATGGTTTCCTCCTAAGTCTTCTATTCACTAACTATAGGCAGACTTTTATCCCATATCTCTTCGAATATTTCATTTACATAGTTATTAGTATGACTGTCATCAGTCTGAACAGCACACTCAAAATTACTTTTTAGGCCTAAGTCTTTTAAATATCTAGATGATAGAGATAAAATAAACACCTGATTTCCTATAACAATCAAGTTTTTTCTAAACATATTAGTTATACGTATATACCCACCAGCCTTGCTGATTTTATTTATGTGAACTCTTGAGAGAACTCCACTGTTGCTAATATAGGGCATTAAAATTTTACATTTATTAATCTTATTATTATCCATTAAGATGCTTAGTAGTTTCTTAAATAATTCATGATCAAAAGTTCCAGAAATTAAAATTTCACAATCGTTTTCATTATTAAGTGCAATTAATATTTTTTGTACTAAATCATCTAAATCATTGATAAATTGTACGTTACTCCCCATAAAAATCCTCCTCATTTATAAATGGATATTATGTAATTATACAGTTGTTTTATGTATACTATCAAGGGTTATTTAAATTATCTTTATACAATCTTAATACCATTAAATATAATTTTTATATTTTGCTTGTACAAATATACAAAATATTAATACAATCTTAATATTGAATGCATCAGAAAAGTAGCATATAAACAGGAACGCAAAGTTGGGTTACACTCCGCGGTTATGAAAAATCACAAGGATGTAAAAAAATTTAAAGGAAATCCGCTAAATTGTGGTAAAATGTTCTTGCGAGGTGACTTTATGAAGAAAAAATATTGTTTGATGCTAATATTAATATTATCAGCTACAACACTTGGTGCTATGGCCTTAAATAAGTTAGGCGTAGGCACGGAAAATCTCCTAATGGTTTTTATGGTTGGAGTTTTGATTGTAACTGCTGTTACAAAGGGATATGGTTTCGGCATTGTTGCATCTTGTGTTAGTGTAATGATATTCAACTATTTTTTTACAGAGCCTCTACACACCTTTGTAATTAACAGAACCAATGATATGATTCTGATGTTATTTTTCCTAATAGCCTCGGTGATATCATCAAGCCTTACTGCAAAATTCCAGAAGCAATTGATTATCTCACAAAGAAACGAAAAAACAGCAAAACTATTATATGATATAGCGCGTAGTTTTCTCAATGTAACCTCAGAGGTGAATATCATTCATCATGGAATGCTTTATATCAAAGAAAATATAGGTTATGATAGTATAGTTGAACTGGATGAAAGTGGCGAAGTCTATACAAGCGATAATCTTATACAAGGAAGTGGAGAGAGAAGTATTGAGCTTCCCATAATGGGAATTGTTAAAAAACTTGGGACACTTAAGATATATGATAAAAATGAAATTCTAAATATGGAGCAAAAATGGCTTGTCAATTCAGTGGCGGCACAGATGGGAATTGCCCTAGACCGTGAGTTTGTTTATAATGAGCGTGAAAATACACGCACTGCAATGGAGCGTGAGCATTTAAAAAGCAACCTTTTGCGAAGCATTGGCCATGATTTGCGAACTCCTCTTGCCGGAATTGCTGGAGCAAGTAGTTATATTCTTAAGCGGGGAGACCGACTTGACAGCGAAAGCATTCAGCGTTTAGCAAGAGATATAAATGAGCAAGCGATTTGGCTTACAACGCTTGTAGAAAATATTCTTAATATGACGAGGATTGATAATGACAAATTAGAGGTAAATAAACAAGTTGAAGTGGTTGATGATGTTGTTAGTGAGGCAGTGAGTCATGTGGTGGGATTAAAAGAAAGACCTCTTAATATAATTTTACCCAAAGAGGTGATTGCTCTGCCTATGGACGGTAAAATGATTGTTCAGGTCTTGGTGAACCTGCTGGATAATGCAGTTAAGCACACATTAAAGGACTGTCCTATTGAGCTTGTGGTAATTCAAAGGGATGGTTATGTAGAATTTAATGTGGCTGATGGTGGAAATGGGAATGATATTTCAATTCATGAGAATTTATTCGATGCCTTTGTCACCAGTGGAAAGATTGCAGCTGATGGAAAAAAAGGTATTGGCTTAGGCCTTGCAATCTGCAAAGCTGTGGTTATTGCTCATGGAGGTAATATTACCACGGGTACATCGCATCTTGGAGGTGCACTATTTACATTTACACTGCCATATACGGAGGTAGAATGATGGAAGAAAGTATTACAGTATTAATCGTGGAAGATGACAAGTACATTATGTCTTTAACAACTATATATCTGAAGGATGAAGGTTATAAAACCATTGCAGCAATCACTGGAAAGGAAGCTGTGGCATTGTTTTATGCAAACAACCCCGATATCGTTCTCTTAGATTTGGGACTTCCTGATATGGATGGTACGGAGGTAATTAAGCACATTAGACGGCAAAGTAATGCCCCTATTATCGTTGTTTCTGCTCGCGAGGAAGAAAATGAAAAAATTAGAGCCCTAGACCTAGGAGCTGATGACTATATGACAAAACCTTTTTACATGGGGGAACTACTTGCTAGGATAAGAGTTTCGCTAAGGAAAATTAATAGTCTAGTGAATCCGGATAATGTAGAAACCTTTACCAGCGACTACTTGGTGGTGGATTATACAAAAGGACTTGTGTTTGTTGATAGCGAAGAAGTTCATTTGACTCCCATGGAGTATAAGCTTCTTAAACTGTTAATTGCCAATAGAGGAAAAGTTTTGACCCACAACTATATTATAAATCAAATTTGGGGATATGCGCAGACAAAAGACTCAAAAAGCCTTCGTGTGTTTATGGCAAGTTTGCGCCGCAAAATTGAACGGGATACAGCAAATCCTAGATTTATTCTTACTCAAGTTGGAATTGGTTATCGCTTTGTTTAAATAAAGGTGCCTGGCACCTTTCAAAAATTGGACAAGCTTACTTCGTAGAGAAATCTAGGCGGTAAGCTTTTTTTATATTTCTATGACAATTACAATTCATAATATTAATTATTACAAGTTGTATTCTATATGGAGGGTCATGGAAATGAAGCATCTCAAGAGAATTGATTTATAAAATTATTTTCGCCTGGAATTCTTTGATGTAAAATTAAATCATCTCCTGCGGAGCTGCATATTAATAACTTTGGAAGCAGATTTACCCCTTTGTAGGCCTTTGGAGTAGATAACAATTATCAAATGTTGTTAAACTTTATGCCACTTGCCACGTGGGTGGCACTTTATTTATCTAAAGGATTATTAACTACTCCAATAAAGAGTATCATGTCATTAGCAGATTTAATTACAAAAATAAATGGTCTGTCTAAAATCATTTCTGCTACATTTTCATTTGGCATTGCAGAACCACAATAAGCAATTTCCGTAAATGCAGTAGCTTCCACTCCTTTTTCATCAATAGCGATGTGGGTTTGCTGTTTAATATTTGAGATAAAGGCTGTGCCTTCAGTAATACCTGAAAAATCAGCCTCGCTCTGAAATGCCGATTTTATACCCATAGTTTTAAGTGTGTCATTTAGATTAAGGCTGTTACCAAATGAGAACTTAGGTATTTGAAATATTACCTTTCCATTTTTACTGTTTTTGTCATTAAAAAGCAAGGCTGTTTTTTCCGGTGTAGAAAGCAGATAATCAACACTCATACCTTTATCTGGAAGAATAAATACCATGCTTCCGGAATTCTTTAGACTAAGAGAGGAACTTGTGAACCCATCACCCTTTACATATCCATGAACTCCATACGTTCTGTTCATAAAATCACCTTTTATTTCGCCACCATCTGATAAATGAAAGGTATCAGGCTTTGTACTATTTTCATTGAAACGATCTGTCCATTCATCCTTTAAATAGATGGTGTTCATAATGGACATGATTTGATTTTTATCAAGACTCATCTTTGGTGTCAGTGTACCGTTTGTATTTTCAGAAATCCATTTACTCATAAGCTTGGCTGAGGAATCACCAGAAAAATCTACATTGTAGATAGATGCATAAAAATTTTTAACCGCATTGTCCACAAAAGCATTTTTGAAGTTAACGTTCTTTTGAAGCCATAATGAATTTGCAATCTTAAGCTTCCCTATCTCATTGTCAGAATACAGAAGTCTGAAAAGTTTGCTATTTTGCTTAGACAAATAATTTATTCCCTTTCCACTGGTACCAAGAACAGAAAATATTTCATCTTGCGTTGCACCATTTGATCCTATGCTTGCAAGTGATAATGTCATATAAAGACTTGTAGGTGAATAGCTAATATTTTTAGACTGGCCACTTAAAATTTTTGAAGCAGAGCTAAAGGAAAATTTATTAAGTGCCTTTTTATAGTTTTCATCTATTGAATTTTTCTCTCTGACTGTACTGCTACTTTCAAAGTCATCAAATGAAATACTTTTAGGATAGATAGGGGTTTTTACAGTAGCATTGCTACTAAATGTAATACTTTTAGGGTCAACAGGGACTTTTACAGCAGTACTTTTGGCATTGCTACTGCAAGCTACAAGATTTGTTATTACTATAATGCATACAGCAAAAGAAAGTATCTTTTTCATGAAATTCACTCCTTAATAGTGCCACCCACGTGGCAAGTGGCATATTTAATAAATATCATGTTAACATAAATATTAATGTAGATAATAGATGAGGGGACCTATTTATTATTAAAATATCCATTTATAAGCATATACGTAATTAAATATTGTTTTGTCACTATTTAATAATATAATTGTTTATTTTGAGTTAAATATGATATTAGAGTATAATAGTAAAGCATATAAGAATAACAGATAGTAGAAATATCACAAGGGAAACTACTTGAATAAAGGAGATACAAGATATATGAATTTTTATTTCGCACCTATGGAAGGTTTGACTGGGTATATTTATAGAAATGCCCACAATGCTTTTTTCAATAATATAGATAAATACTTTTCACCTTTTATTCCTGCAAATCAAAGTGAAAGTTTTAAAACCAGGGAATTAAAGGATATTTTACCTGAAAACAACCAAGGACTAGTTTTGATTCCGCAATTACTAACCAATAATGCAAAAGACTTTATTCATACTTCAAAGAAAATAAAGCTACTGGGATATAATGAGATCAATTTAAATTTGGGATGTCCTTCTGGCACTGTAGTTTCAAAAAATAGAGGGTCCGGATTTCTTTCAAAAAGAGAAGAACTTGATATGTTTTTAGATGAAGTTTTTTCTGAGTCTGTAACAAAAATATCATTAAAAACTAGAATAGGAAAAGATAAGCCAGAAGAATTTTATGACTTAATTGAAATATTTAACAAATATCCTATAGAAGAACTTATTATTCACCCAAGAACTCAAAAAGATTTTTATAAAAACACACCTAATTTGAAAATTTTTGGGGAAGCCTTGACCTTAAGTAAAAATCCAGTTTGCTATAATGGTGACATTTTTACAATCAAAGATTACAAGGAGTTTTCGGAGGGATTTCCTAGTGTAGATACTTTAATGCTTGGAAGGGGACTATTAAGAAGTCCTGGACTGATTGGCCATAGTACAAATAATATGAAACTGGAAAAAGAAACACTAAAAAACTTTCACGATAAAATTTATGAAGATTATAAAAGAATACTCTCTGGAGATAGGAATGTGTTGTTTAAAATGAAAGAATTATGGTTTTATATGATTCCGGCGTTTTCTGATAATGTAAAATATGCAAAAAAAATTAAGAAATCAGAAAGATTATGCGATTATGAGCAGGCTGTTTCAAGCTTATTCCGGGAACAGGATATTTTAAAAAATTAGTTGGTTATTTAAGAATTGAAAAATCCTGCTACTGCTACTGAAACTGAGAAGGTAGCAGTAGCAGTAGCAGGATTTTAAGAATAGGAATGGATAGACTATTTTCTACTTAATCATATAATAATGAATCCGCCATGCCTACGATAGTAACATTATAGTTTGAATCTTTAAGATTTATTATATAGGGGGATACAGATGTATCCTCAGATTTTATAATTTTTACGGAAGGTCTCAAACAATAGCAGGAATAGTTTTCAACAACTAGGCCTATTAGATTATTACTCAATTTTACGCAGGTACCTATTGGGTAAGGTGCTATTTTATCAGAAAAAACCTTTACTAAATCCTGATCAAACATAGTGCCACCACCACCCATAATGTACTCGATAGCTTCAGATGGCAATATACCTTTTCTATAGGGTCTATCAGATACAAGTGCATCATATACATCAGCAATTGATATTATGCGTCCAAATAGAGATATCTGTTTCCCTTTTATATTTAAGGGGTATCCTGTACCATCATATTTTTCATGATGCTGCTGTATTCCCACATAAACTTTAGTATTGATATATAAATTTTCTTTTACATATCTATAACCGTTTTGGGAATGTTGCTTTATTATTTCAAACTCGTCATAAGTTAATTTAGCAGGCTTATCTAATATTTCATTAGGGGTATATATCTTACCCACGTCATGTAATAAAGAGGCGGTGCCTAATAAATACAAGTCTTCTTTTTTCAATTTAAGGGCTACACCTAATACTAGGGATAATACACAAACATTTACGGAATGGTAAAATGTGTACTCGCTAGCAACTTTTAAATCCATCATATTAACCATTATATCCTCATTACCGGATATCTCATCAATAATATTTCCCATTAATATTTCAATATCATTAAGTGAAGATTGTATTTGTTTTTTTGTTTTATTAGGCTTCATTAAATTATTTATTGATTTTATTGTCCTCATCTTTAATTCTTCACTGATAACCTCGGTTACATTAATATCTTCAGATAGATCATCATTAATATAGATGCCGCAGTAACCTAAATAAATTAATTTTTGTATATAGGACTGCAGAATAGATTTTTCTTTTCTTAACAGAACTTCTCCATTATTACCATACAATGTTTTAGCTAGAATCATGCCTTCTTTTACATAGCTAATTGGAATATATCTCATTTAAACTCACCCCGAATATATTGAAAATATTGATAGGTTATTTCTTTTTTTAATTTTAGTTTATTCTATTTGTTGTTGTAATTATACTTGTATGTGTAATATTCTGTCAAGGAGATATAAGGTTTATTATCAATATTTGTCGTATCTAACAATTTAATTTAACAAGACCCCTAGGTGAATTTGTCATATACTAGGTAGGAAAGCCCTAAAAAATGTTAATTATAATAAAAAGAAGGAATTATAACATAAATGTCGAATATTAATAATATAGAGAATAATTAGAATGTTTCGTTAATTTGGTGTGGTTATTAAAAACTCAATCAATGGGTTGTAGGAGAAAGAATTAAAGTAGTAGGCATTAGTAAAATATAAGGAGGTATAATATGGAATTAAGTACATTAGAAAGAGAGATGATAATCGATATTTATGATGCAGACATGTTTCCAGAAATGCCGTTTGAACTTGAGAATTATAAATTAATAGAGGAAAATCTTAAAAATAGGAAACAAGAATTTGCTTTTTATTTAAAGAAATTAAAGAAATTAGGTCTTATAAAATATGAAGAAAATGAAGCTTTTAAAAAATCAGGAAGTAGGAGCAGTAAATATAATAATAATGTAACTGAAATTTACGCGGATAAAATATATATAGATGCTAAAGGTATAAAACTAGTAGAGAGGTATATTTATAGTAATTTAGAAATTCAAAAAAAAGTATACAAATTCAGGTAAAATATTATATAACGATGAACAGTATAATTTCACCAATTGAAGAGATAAGGAGGAATATAGAGCTAAACAGTCTATAATTCCTCCTTTATTTTTAGTGAAAAGAGTTCCAGATTAATATAAGAATAGGGTTTTTTATATCTAAATGAAAAGGCAACATAATTAAATTTTTAAGATAAAAATAAAATAAACTTCAAGTAAAATGAAAAAACCCTCTAATAAACCATATCATGTATCGTATGTAATAGTGAAAAGGTAAATATGGGTAATAGTTAATGATTGTTATCTACATAAAAATAATAAGAGGAGGAGTTAACATGAAAAATGCAAAATTAAGTATATTTGTGCTCGCTTTAACATTATCAATTGGTGTATCATCTGGGGTCTATGCTTGTGAACAAAATAAAACTACGAAGGGTGTAAAAGCAACTGCAGTAGCACAAAAAATAGATTTAAAAGATGTGAAAAATCAGCAGTGGGATGCGAAATTCCTTGAAAATCATGCAGATAAGAATCACAAAGACTTTAAAAAAGGAAATGAACATAAATACGACAAAATTAAACCAGTTATTAGTGTAGAAGATAAGGCAGCATTGAAAGTTAAAATAGAAAAAATATCTACAGTTAAAGAGGCTAATAAAGGTTTAAAAATTACAATTATTAAAAATGCAGAAGAAGTTAAAGTAGAATTGAAAAGAATTGAGGATAGTAAGATAGTATTAGATCCATTAGTAAAAACTGAGGCTGATTCAGTTTTGTTAGCTGTAAAAGATGCAACTATTAGGAAAGATTGCGTAAATCCATTAGTTCCAACAGTCTTACCAGTTAGTGTTGTAGCGCCAGTAGTACCTATAGTTGAGCCTACAGTGCCAGTATTACCAGTAGAGAAAACTTACCTTGAAAAATTAAATGAAAGATTAGACAATACGTTTCAAAAATATACAGAAAAAAACACAGAATTAACTACTTTAGGAACTAGGCTTTTAAATCTTTTAAATGCTTTAACAATTATAAAATAGGATAATTGTAAAAATATAAAAGTCTTGAATTATTTAATTCAGGACTTTTTTTATTTGATACAAACTTTTATACAAGTATATATTTAGGCGACTGACACGAACCTGTTAAGTAATTTAGGACGTAGAACTAGTGGTATCATGGTCACTTAATTAAAAATAGTATATTGTTGAGGAGTTTGTTATAATTGAGCTGCTAAACATTTTCTTTAAGTTAATAGTTATAATGACTTTTAGATAAGCTACTTATTATATAATATTACAGCACCGCAGGTGATGATTCAAGGGGAGGGAAGGTCTATGAAGTATACCGAATATGGAAAAACTGGAAAAAAAGTTTCTATAGTAGGCTTTGGTGGGTTAAGATTTGATTTAAGTAAAAGTAATGAGGAAAATGCAGAATTAATTAAATATGCCTATAGTAAAGGAATAAACTATTTTGATACTGCTCCTGGATATTGTGATGATAGAAGCGAGGATATATTTGGTGTTGCTTTTAGAGAAATGATAAAAGAAGGAAAATTAGATTTTATTGTTTCTACTAAGGGAAAACCTAAGGTGTATGATACCGCGGAAAAGGCAGTTAATGCTGTAAAGACCTCTTTAAAGAGATTAGGAGTTCCTAAAATTCACTTTTATCATGTTTGGTGTATAAGAAAGATGGATCACTATGAGTTGTGCATGAAAAAAGGAGGGCAATACGAGGGACTACTTAAATGTAAAGAGGCGGGACTTATAGATCATATTGTTTTTTCCTCTCATCAACCAGGTGAGGAAGTAATAAAGGTGCTAGATGAAAATAAGTTTGAGGGAGTAACCATGGGAATAAATTTACTGAACTTCCCGTATAGATGGAAGGGAGTAACTCATGCTTATAAAAATGGATATGGTGTTGTGGCAATGAATCCTTTAAGTGGAGGTTCTATTCCAAGTCATGAAAAGGAATTGGCTTTTTTAACAAGAGGGGTCGAGACAGTCACACAACTAGCATTGAGATTTAATATATCTAGTCCTGAAATTACTATAACTTTAGTTGGTTTTGGAAGCAATCACGATGTTGATGAAGCTTGCAGGATAGCTGATGAATCAAGGCCTTTTACGCAGGAAGATAATAATAAGTTAAGAGATGCATTAGGTGAAAATATGAATGAAATTTGTACAGGCTGTGGATATTGCAGGGTTTGTCCAAAAGGAATTAATATACCAGGGTACATGCTCTTTTACAATGAAAAGCAAATGTTTAAAAAAAGCGATGAAGAAATGATACAGTCTGTTTATGGCTTAGAATATTGGAATTATTCTATGAGTAATAAGAAATTTGCTGCTGAATGTGTTAAGTGTGGCAAATGCCTGGAAGAATGCACTCAACACCTTCCTATAATTGATAGGTTAAAACAAATTGCGCAGTGGGAAGAAAAAGGAATTAATGATGTAACTGTATAAAATACCTGTGAAAAGCTATAACCATTTAATGATGGTATAGCTTTTTTATTTTAAAATATACTATTATAGT
>CAYXOL010000002.1:0-26974 GCA_964467165.1 uncultured Clostridium sp. | reverse complement strand
AAATTAATATGATATATATATATAAAATACTGTTATAATTAATTTAATTACAGTATTGCTTAAAAAAACGTATACATATTTAAAATAATATGATAAAGTAATAGTAGAAATTTTAAAATGTTCTGAACATTGCAGTGAAATCAGACTACTAATATACATAAATAAAATATTTTAGGAGGAATTTTTAATGATAAAACAAAGACTTGATAAAGTTCTAAAGATTATGAGTGAAGAACAAATACCTCAAATGATAGTTTGTGATCCAGCGGCAATATTTTATCTTACAGGAAAATGGATTTTTCCAGGAGAGAGAATGCTTGCATTATATATTAATTTAAATGGAAAAAACAAATTATTTATTAATGAGTTATTTCCTATAAGTGAAGATTTAGGTGTTGAAAAGATATGGTTTAACGATACTCAAAGTCCAGTAGAAATTCTTGCAAACAACATTGATAAAGAAAACGCAATGGGTATAGATAAAAACTGGCCAGCACATTTCTTAATAAAACTAATGCAGTTAAAAGGTGGAAGTTCATTTGTAAATGGATCTGAAATTCTTGATAGAGTAAGAATGTGTAAGGACGAAAATGAAAAAGAATTAATGAGATCAGCTTCAAAATTAAATGATAGTGCTATGGGGGAAATGATAAAACTTGTGCCAGGTAAGCACTCAGAGGTGAAAATGGGCAAACTACTTGGTGAAATATGGGATGAAATGGGAACTGAAGGTCATTCATTTGATCCGATTATAGGCTATGGTGCAAATGCAGCAGACCCTCATCATGTAATGGACAAGTCAACAGTAAAGCCAGGAGATAGTGTAGTTATTGATATCGGTTGTAAAATGGATTCATACTGCTCAGATATGACTAGAACTGTTTTCTACAAAAGTGTATCAGACCATAGTAGAGAAGTTTATGAAATTGTTAAAGAAGCAAACAGAAGAGGAATTGAGAAAGTTAAAGCAGGAGTTAGATTTTGCGACATTGATGCAGCAGCTAGAGATTATATAACAGAAAAAGGATATGGAAAATACTTCACACATAGACTAGGACATTCAATAGGTATTGAGGTTCATGATTTCGGCGATGTTTCTTCCGTTAATACAGATGTTGTTCAGGTTGGACAAATATTCTCCATAGAACCAGGTATTTATTTGCCAGGAGATGTAGGGGTTCGTATAGAAGATTTGGTAATAGCAACAGAAGATGGTTGTGAAGTATTAAATCATTACACAAAAGATTTAATTATTGTTGAATAGAATATTTGCTATTAGATTTATGTGTAATATATACACTCTTATCGAAAAAACTAATCAGTAGCTTGCATGTGAATTTTATGAAGGGAAGCGAAAGTAATGAGTGAAAGTGTAAAAGAAAGAATATCAAAACTCAGAACATTTATGGAAGAAAAGGGTATAGATATTTATGTTGTCCCATCTGCAGATAATCATCAAAGCGAGTATGTAGGAGAATATTTTAAGGCAAGATCTTATGTAACTGGGTTTACAGGCTCTGCAGGAACGGCGGTTATTACAAAAGACAAAGCGGGTCTTTGGACGGATGGAAGGTATTTTTTTCAGGCCGAGCATCAACTTGAAGGCAGTGGAATTGAGCTCTTCAAGATGGGAAACCCTAATGTTCCTACTGTACTAGAATACATAAAAGCTGAAATCGTTAATAATGGAAAACTTGGATTTGATGGACGCCTCATGGCCATGCAAGAAGGGGAAGATTTTGATCTTGCACTTGCCCATAAGAATGCTACAATTGAATACGACTACGATCTTGTAGATAAGGTATGGGAAAACCGACCTAAGATGGCAAATGAACCTGTTTTTCTTCTTGAAGAAAAATATTCCGGTGAAAGTAGAATGTCCAAGCTGTCTAGGATAAGAGGTGCAATGAAAGATAAAGGAGCGAGTTACCATATTATCACAACCTTGGATGATATCGCATGGCTTCTCAACATCCGCGGCAACGATGTTATGTATTCACCGCTAGTGCTTTGTTATGCTGTTGTTTCCATGGAAAAGGTAGACTTGTTTATTGAACAAAATAGGATTGATGTAAGCATCAAGGCAGCTTTGGCAGAAGATGGCGTGGAGTTCAGACATTATAACGACATTTATGAATTTGTTAAGGGATTTACCGCTGAAGATGTGTTGTTAATCGACCCAGATCGGATTAATTATGCGTTGTATAAGAATATTCCGGCTAAGGTTAAGAAAATCGAAGCAGACAATCCTACCATCTTATTCAAGGCTGTTAAAAATTCTGTGGAGCTTGCTAATATTGAAAAAGCGCACATTAAAGACGGCGTTGCCATTACGAAATTCATGTTTTGGTTGAAAATAAATGTTGCAAAAGCAAGGATTACAGAAATTAGTGCTTCTGAAAAACTGGAAGAGTTTAGAAAACAGCAGAAGGGTTACTTGTGGCAAAGCTTTGCACCAATAAGCGCTTTTAAGGAACATGCGGCAATGATGCACTACTCAGCTACACCCGAAACGGATGTGGAACTTGCACAGGGACATTTATTATTAATGGATACCGGCGGAAACTACTTTGAAGGTACAACTGATATCACAAGAACTTTTGCTATTGGCCAGGTGAGCGAAGAACTTAAACACCACTTCACGGCAGTTGCAAGAGGTATGATGAATTTGGCTCGTGCTAAATTCCTATATGGATGCAAAGGCTACAACTTGGATATATTGGCTAGAGAACCTATGTGGAGTCTTGATCTGGATTACAAATGCGGAACTGGGCATGGTGTTGGCTATTTACTAAATATTCATGAAGGTCCCAGTGGTTTCAGATGGTACATGGTACCATCAAAACATGAAACTAACACCTTGGAAGCAGGCATGGTCATAACCGATGAACCAGGCATTTATATAGATGGTTCTCATGGAATCCGCATAGAGAATGAACTCATTATTAGAAAAGGTATTGAAAATGAATCTGGTCAATTTATGCACTTTGATGCTACAACGTATGCTCCAATAGATTTGGATGCCATAGCTGTAGAAGACCTTAACCGTGATGAAAAACTGTATTTAAACAGTTATCATAAACTTGTATACGAGAAATTAGCAGAGTACCTGAGTGATGAAGAGCGAGCATGGCTAAAGTTGTATACGAGAGAAGTTTAAACATAAGAAATTTAATACTAAGAAAAAAATAGTTTAGGGGGAAAATTATGAGTGAAATTGTAGTTAAAAACAAACGACCTTTTGGTTTCTATGTTTGTTGTGTTGCGTTCATGTTCGAGAGGATGGCGTATTACTCTGCTAAGTATCTGATCTTTGTTTTTGTTAGTGCTACTATAATAACAGGAGGATTGGGTCTTACAAAGGTTGAAGCCGCACTTATTCAATCAAATCTTGTTGCGTTTACATATCTTGCACCTGTTATTGGAGGATATCTTTCCGACAGGCATATTGGCGCAAGGTACTGTGTTCCGGTTGGCTTGATTTTGATGGCTGCGGGTTACATAGTGGGTGGATCTGCAACAAGTGTTGTAACCATGAATGTGATGGTGGCCCTTGTATCCATCGGTACAGGCCTTTTTAAAGGCAACGTCTCTGCAATTAATGGCGCACTTTTCGATGACGAAAGGCAACTGGATTCAGCATTTTCAGTTCAGTACTCTTTCGTTAATATTGGGGCGTTTATTGGAACAACGGCTGTAGGTATTCTTATAGCTACTACTTTTGCAAAGGGCGACGTTCAAGGATTTAGAGCTGCGTTCGTACTGTGCGGTATCATTTGTGTCATTGATGCTTTGTGGTTCCTGTTTGGTATGAGGTTCCTTGGAGAAGTAGGCAAAAAACCTTTCAGTGAAGGTAAGCACATAGAAAAGAAAGCTGTAACTGAAAAT
Organism: uncultured Clostridium sp.; assembly: GCA_964467165.1. Taxonomy (GTDB): domain Bacteria; phylum Bacillota; class Clostridia; order Clostridiales; family Clostridiaceae; genus Clostridium_AD. The sequence goes on along the minus strand of CAYXOL010000002.1, from coordinate 23,086 downwards.
AAGCCTTTAACAAGAGTGGAAAAAAGAAAGGTATTTGCTATTGTATTGGTATCCATATTCTCAATTGTGTTCTGGGTGTTTTGGTACCTAACTTATCTTGCTGTTTATGATTACGGTGCTCAGTTTGTCAACATGAATGTAAGCGGATTCGAAGTGCCACTTTCATGGTTCGACTCATTGAACTCCTTTGTATGTATTGCTATGGGTCCGGTGTTGGGTGTACTATGGTTTAAGCTGTCAAAGAGGCCTAAGGGTGATCTGAGCTTGTTTAAAAAATTGGCGCTGGGTCTTAGTTTTCTTGGAATGTCATTCTTGATGCTTGTAGGTGCAGAAATGTCAAGAGGAGTAGGCGCAGGTGCTACATCTAAGGCAAGCATACTTTGGATCATCGCATTCGGTGTGCTCCTCAGTATGGGTGAAATGCTGTTCTCACCACTGGGCAATTCATTTGTTACTAAGCATGCACCAAACAAGATTTACTCGATACTTATGGGGGTCTGGATTTTTGCTACCTTCATCGCTGGTAAATCCTATGGTTACCTGTATGAGTTTGCTTCAAAATTCCCAATCATACAGTCATATGTAGTTATCCCAATCATTCTGTTCGTATGCGCAGTATTGCTGTTTACTTTCGACAAAAAACTTGTAAAACTGTTGGAAGAGGAATAACCAGTGAAAAGGTCAATGTAGTATAACAGATTTATTTTCTAAAACAAAAAAAAGATAGCTTCTGTCTTGTACAGAAACTATCTTTTTTGTTGTTTTGTCTACTTATTAGTAGATTGCTAAGATTTATTTATACTCCATAAAAAAAAACAAATTATTCTTAAACATTAGATTATACATTATACATATAAATAGTTAATGAATTTTTCATAAAGTGTCTTTTATTACTCTAATTGCATTTTTATAAAGTATTTTATCTATTTCTGTTTCAGAGAAATTATTTCGCTGTAGTCCTAAAACTAATTTATTAATTTGTCCAATATTTTCTATTTCCAGCCCAGGGCTTATACCATCAAAATCTGTTCCTACAGCTATAACGTCTATTCCGCCTACATTTTTAATGTGATTGATATGGGTTACCATTTCTTCTACTCTACTTATGGGCTCTGTTCCTAAAAATGATTTTTCAAAATTGATTCCCATTACACCACCCTTATCTGCAAGAATTTTTATCATTTCATCACTAAGATTTCTGCAGTGGGATGTAACGCTCCTTGCATTAGAATGAGAAGCCACAAAAGGTTTAGAAGAAAGCTTTGCAACATCATAAAAACCCTTATCTGAGAGATGAGAAACATCTATAATCATACCTAGACTAGTCATCTCTTTGACTACTTCTTTCCCAAAGGTAGTTAGCCCCTGCGGGTTATACCGCGCCTCACTGTTTGGAAACCCTATTTCATTGGGATAATTCCAGGTGAGTGTAATAAGCCTTACTCCTAATTGGTGAAATGTTTTTAGGTTGTCAATTTCTCCTTTTAGTACTCCACCTTCTTCAATAGCAAGAAAAGCAGACAGTTTACCCTGCTTATTGTTATTTATCATATCTTTATAGTTTTTTGCTAATTTAATTTGTTCTTTATTTTTTTCTAATTCTTTAAAGAATTTATTTGCCATTTTCATGCAATAAGCAAAAGGGTCTTCAAATTCTTTTAAATCTACAAAAAGTGCAAAAAACTGTGCTAAGGAATTTGCTTGTTTTAACTTCTTTAAATCTACACTAAACTCATTTTCGGCTATTCCAAATAGTTCTTCATCCTCCATACATCTTAAAATGGTATCACAATGCAAATCAATTACCTTCATAAAACACTCTCCTTATCTATAATATATGTGCTGTTTCTAGATTAGTACAACTACATTAACTTCTACACACTTTAAATATAAAACTTATACTAAATTTTAACATATATAATCAATATATTATATAAAATATTGATTGTTAACAAATTCAGAACAAATTGATAACCTGCTTTTTACAATGAACTGTTAGAATAATTGAAACTGATACAATTTTATATACATTTTATATAAATGAACTTTAAATATTTTAGTTTTATTAACCTAATAATTTATTAGAAAGGTGAGGATTAAAATGAGAGAAGAGGAATTGTTGTATAATGTAATTTTCCCGGAAGATGATAATCCTAATTACATTAATTATGGTTATTTTGTAGGGCGAAACAAAAGAAGTATATATAAATTGAAAGCTATTATTAATGAAAGTCAACTAAATCCAATATTAATTTGCGATGGTAATAATGAAAATGCATTTTTTGCTAAAGTTTTTCAAAACGAAGTAGATAGGTTTTTGAAAATTATCAATGAGTTTAGTTTCAAACAAATTAAGATAGATACTCAGTATATAAGTGAAATAAAGTGCCTTTTTGGTGAAGAGGTGATAACTCACAGAAAAAAAGCTTATAAAGCAGCCCATTGTCATTATCCTCTGAGAGCTAACAACGAAAATCAATTAAACTTAAAAAGAGCGATATGACCTATGGGTCAACTTAGTTTTAACCATAAGATAACTATATCTTAACACCATCTAAATTATTAGGGGGAGTTCCACATGTCAGATGAGCTAATAAGTATTATTGCAAGTAATAATTTGAAAAGTGTTTTTCAACCTATTGTTTCACTGCAAACGGGGGATGTTATAGGGTATGAGGCATTGACAAGGGGGCCTCTAGATAGTAAGTATATAAATCCGGAAATGCTATTCGAAGAAGCTAAAACTCATGATCTGCTTTGGGATTTAGAAATTTTATGTAGATCAAATGCTATAAAGACATTTAGTAGTCATAATTCTGACAAGCTCCTTTTTGTTAATGTAGATCCTGCTGTTTTAAAAGATGAGCATTTTATTAAAGGCTTTACTAAGGACATATTAACAGAACATAACATAAGTCCACTGTCGCTTATATTTGAAATTACTGAAAAAACTTCAATTGATAATTATAAAAATTTCAATGAAGTAATAGATTATTACAAGAGTCAGGGCTATAAAATAGCTATTGATGATGTAGGAACAGGCTATTCAGGCCTTTCGACTATAGCCAAAACAAGACCAAACTATATTAAAATGGATATGAGTTTAATAACAAATGTAACTAGAGATAATTTTAAAAAAGCAATAATTAAATCCTTCGTTGAATTTGCAAATACCACTAACACTAAAATTATTGCTGAAGGTATTGAAGATGTGTGTGATCTCTATACTCTAATTGAGATAGGGGTACATTATGGTCAAGGATTCTTAATAAACAGGCCAAATGATTATTTATTAGAAATACCTGAGTTAATAAAAAAGAGAATTGTTGATAAAAATGTGAGTTTAAAAAAACATAGTTTTAGTTCAAGTTCAAATGTTGAAATAGGAGAAATAGCAAGGCAAGATATTCCAGTTTTATCTACAACAACTTGTAGTGAAATAGACAAACTCTTTAAAAGTAATCCCAATAGAGCAGGTATCCCAATAGTTAATAATGACTCCATGACTCTTGGAATAGTTATGAATTCTAATTTTTTTTCTAAGGTTGGAACTCAATATGGGTGGTCAATATTTATGAAAAGGCATGTCTACTTAATTATGGACCCAAATCCACTTGTCGTTGATTATTACACCTCCCTTGATAAAGTATCAAAAATGGTTATATCAAGGGAAGAGAATAAACTATATGATTATATAATAGTAGAAAAAGATAATAAATATTATGGCGTGGTTCCTGTTATATCACTACTTGAGAAAACAATGCAGTTTGAAGTAAATGTAGCAAAATATTCAAATCCACTAACAGGACTACCTGGGAATGTTGTCATCGAAGATTCTATTTCTAAACTAATTTTAGGGAAAAAAGAGTTTTCTCTTTTATATTTTGATATAAATGATTTTAAAGCTTTTAATGATAATTATGGGTTTGAAAATGGTGATAGAATTTTATCATTTACAGCAAGTGTTATTCAAAAGCATACTTGTCTCTATAAAGAGAGTTTTTTAGGTCATATAGGTGGAGATGATTTCATTGCAATAATTCCAGGTCATGATGCCTTTGAGCTTTGCCAAAATATAATAGATGAATTTGATAGCAATATATCAAATTTTTATAATGAGGATGATAGGAAAAATGGTTATATACAATCATTTAACAGAAATAACAAAGAGGAGAATTATCCAATAATGAGCATATCCATTGCAGTAGTAACGGATAAAAACAAGGCTTACGCTAATATATATGAATTAACTGAAGAAGCTGCGAAAATTAAAAAAAAGTGTAAAATAGAATCTAAAAAAATAATGAAAAGTTGTTATTTGTCATAACTAGTTTTAACCTTTAGCTAACTTGAACTTAACATAAATAAAGTATTATAAAATTGGAGAACTTATCCAATGTTAACTAAAGGAGTTGCATACAATGAGTTTGAATTTAAAAAATGCTTATAACATTATTAGAAAGGTGAATAAAAGTAAAGGTATTAAAAAATCTAGAATAAATAAAGAATTTAAAGGCTTCAAAAATATTTCTATTCCTATTAAAATTATCTCAGTAGTAGCTGTGATTCTAGTTATTTTCATGGCTATAGAAAATGCAATTATATATAGAGTTACTTACAATAAAATGCTAAGCACTAATAAACAAAATATGAAGTTAGTTTCTAATGAGGTATATGAAAATTTTAAAAATCTAATAAAAATACAAATTAGCGATGTTGAAAAGAATGCATTAAATGATGATATCATAAAAGTTGTAAAATATCGAAATACCACCTCTAGGGAAGCATTTAGAACCACATATAAAAGCGAAATCGAAAAAACTACAAATAAGTTAAAGCTTTATGCCCAAAAGAATAAGACAGATGAGCATGTTTTTATTACTGATAAAGATGGAGTAATTATAATAGATAGCAACAATGAATTTTTAAATACTGATTTAAGTCAAAAGGATTATACAAAAAAGGCTTTAAGTGGTGCAACTTCTTTAAGTTCAGTATATATGTCCACTGTTAATTTTAAGCCAGTAGTTACATTTTTACAGCCAATCGTGGATGAAAATGCTAATGTGATGGGGATCGCTGGTAAAAGCGTTTATATAGATTATTTTTCGCAAAGGTTTGATAAGTTTAAATTTTTAGAGGATGGATTTTTATTTGTAGTGGATAGTTCCCAAAATATAATCTACCATCCTGACAAACATAAAATTAATAAAAAACTAGACATTCCTGAACTAATAGCAATTACTAAAAATAATAAGAATTTTGAAAGTATTGATATGAAGGAGCTCACATATAAGACGGGCAAAGTTACATTTAATGCATTTTATATTAGTGTACCTGAGCTAAAAAGTATAGTTGTGCTTACAGTAAATCAAAATAATATTAAAAGCGCATCAAATTTACTGGGAAATCTTATAGTGCTAATGACACTTATAATGCTTGTAGTTATGGTACCGCTATGTTACATATTTATTAGAAAAATTCTGAGGCCAATGAACGTACTTGTAGAAAATACAGTGGAAATTTCAAAAGGAAACCTTACAGTTATTAATGAAGTAAAAAGTAGTGATGAAATTGGTAAACTGTCGCAGAGTTTTAATTCTATGACGGAAAATATTAAATCTTTAGTCTTTGACTTAAAGAAGGTAACAGAAGATATTTTACATATTAATAAGGTTACAGGTACAGCGCAACATAATATAGTAACAGGCATGGAGATAATTACAGAAAACACCCAATTGGTATCTGCGGACACTGATAAACTAAATAGTGTAATCAATTTAAGTGTAAGTTCTTTTGAAGCCATAAGTAAAAAGGTTCAAAACATAAAAGAGCAATCTACAGATATGTATTTAAAGGCTGGAAATATTAAGAATATTAATAATATAAACATAAGTACGGTCACTAGCTTAAAACGTATAAATAGGGAAAGTACGGATAAACTAAATGGAGTAAATATGTCTTTCAAGGAGTTATATACAGATTTAATGGGTATAAAAAACATAGTAGATGTTGTGAATAGCATATCTAAAAGAACGCATATATTGTCTTTAAATGCCTCAATTGAGGCATCTAGTGCAGGTCAATATGGTGCTGGTTTTAGTGTAGTGGCTAGAGAAATTAGAAATTTATCAGATGGAATAGGAGAACAAATGAATAAAATACAGAATATAGTTAGTAGTGTTAATAATAACATGTCCAAAACTGAGGGGAGCATAAATGAAGTAAATAGGGTTTTTAATGAGCAGGATAGTGCTATAAATGATACTATTGGAAGCTATCAAAAGGCATTAAGATCCACTGATGACATTGTCTCTTCTATTGGAAATATAGATATTAGTATTGATACCTTAAATAATGAAAATAGTAGTGTTATAAATACACTTAAAGAAGTAAATATTATTTGCTCTGAATTTACAAGTTCTGTAAATGAAATAAGCTCTGTAATTGAAAATCAATATATTGAAACTGTGAATATGGACAGCCTAGTTCAAAAATTGGAAAATTCAACCAATGAACTTAGAGAAAAAATGAATAAATTTAGTTTGTAAAATTGCTAGTAGATCACCTATCTAAAAGTTCCTAGAAAAAATGCAGTTTACCGTTGTAAAGTTTAATTAACATTAACTAAACTTTAATTAACTTTGGCATAATACAAAGTTAACTTTAAGGGTGTAACATTATAAGTGTAATGAGTAGCTAATAAAGAAATTAAAATAAGTGAACGGGGGAATTATCAATGAAGAAAAAAAGTTTGAAATTAATGGTTGCTGCACTAGCAGTTGCAATGACAGCAGGAATTTTCACAGGTTGTTCAAGTAAAACTGAAACTACTACACCTGATACTAAAAAAACAGAATTATCCGGTTCAATAACAGCAGCAGGGTCATCGGCACTTCAACCTTTAGCAGAACTTGGAGCTAAAATGTTCGCTGATAAAAATCCAGGAGCAACTGTAAATGTTCAAGGTGGTGGAAGTGGTACTGGACTTAAATTAGTTTCAGAAGGTAGCGTAGAAGTAGGGAATTCAGATATATATGCAAAAGATAAAGAAGGAATTGATGCAGCTACATTAAAAGATAACAAGGTATGTGTCATAGGATTTGCAGCAGTAACTAACCCAAAGGTTAAGGTTGAATCTTTAAAAAAGCAACAATTGATAGATATATTTACAGGTAAGATAAAGAATTGGAAAGAAGTTGGCGGAGCTGATATAGCAATTACGATTATAAATAGACCAGCATCTTCAGGAACTAGAGCAACATTCAAACAATTTGGTTTAGATGGCAAAGAAGAAGTAGCAGGATTAACTCAAGATTCAAGTGGAGCTGTTAAACAAGCGGTTGTACAAACAGAAGGAGCAATAAGTTACTTAGCATTATCATATTTTGCGGATGCAGCTAACAAAGAAGGTTTAAACGTACTAAAGATTGATGGTGTTGAAGCAAATGTAGAAAACATAAGTACAGATAAATATAAGATCTGGTCATACGAGCATATGTACACTAAGGGTGAATCTAATGAATTAACAAAAGCGTATATGAATTATATGTTAAGTGATGAAATGAAAGCATCAATTACAAAATTAGGATATATTCCAATGGCAGATATGAAAGCTAAAAGAGATTAATATTCACAATCTAAATTAAGCTCATATATTATGAAGGTAAATGGTGAAATATGTATTGTGTAAGATGGGTCATTTTTCGCCAAGTGACAGTCACTCTTAAAATAAAATATTAAAATAACAAGGGACAGCTAATAATTATCTATTAGCTGTCCCTACTATTTACTTGCCACTTGCCACGTGGGTGGCACCACTCCGAAAATTGTTAGAAACGGAAATCTCGCTTTCCTTCTTTAAGTTCATTCAAATACTCTATTGCAATTGCTCGAACCTTTTCATCTTTTATGTTAGGAATCTCATTTTGAATTAGTAATTCACCCTTTTTCTTGGTATCAGGTGAAGCATAATCCTCCAAATATTCTTTAAGTGTCATCAGTGCATTTGGCTGACAGCAGTTTCCGAGTTGACCAGATTTCACAAGGCTCATAAAACGGTCACCTGTACGTCCTTCCCTATAGCAGGCTGTGCAGAAACTTGGGATAAAACCCATTTCCAAAAGCCAATTTACAATTTCATCTAATGTTCGTGTATCGGTTACTTCAAATTGTTTCGAGTTATCTTCCGCGGCTTCTTTCTTGGCATATCCGCCAACACTAGTGCAGGAACCTCCGCTTACTTGAGATATCCCTAGTTTTAGTACATTCTCACGGGTTGCCTGTGATTCACGAGTGGAGATAATCATGCCAGTGTATGGTACAGCGATACGGATAATAGCCACGATTTTTTCGAACATCTCATCTGATATTGAATTTGAGAAGGAATTTGGGTCAATATCATCTGCTGGGCAAATTCGTGGAACGCTAATAGTATGTGGACCCACACCCATAGTCGCCTCTAAATGTTCAGCATGCATGAGTAGTCCTGCAAAGTCATAACGGTACATATTTAAGCCGAATAAAACGCCTATACCTACATCATCAATACCGCCTTCCATTGCACGATCCATGGCCTCAGTATGATATGCGTAATCGTGTTTTGGTCCTGTTGGGTGCAACTCCTCATAACTTTCTTTGTTATATGTTTCTTGGAAAAGTATATAGGTACCGATACCGGCTTCTTTGAGCATCTTATATTCTTCCACTGTAGTTGCAGCAATATTGACATTAACACGGCGGATATCACCATTTTCATGTTTAATGCTATAAATAGTCTTAATACTTTCCAAAATATATTCAATTGGATTGTTTGTAGGATCTTCACCTGCTTCTAAAGCCAATCTTTTGTGTCCCATATCCTGCAAGGCGATAACCTCTTGCATTATTTCTTCCTGGGTAAGTTTTTTACGATGTATAGTTTTATTTTTTAAGTGATATGGGCAGTATACACAACCATTTATGCAGTAGTTTGAAAGGTATAGAGGAGCAAAAATGACAATACGGTTGCCATAAAGCTTCTGCTTAATCTGCTTTGCAAGTTTGAATATTTTTTCTTTTTCGTCCTCTAGGTCGCATTCAAGAAGAACAGAAGCCTCCCTATGAGTTAAACCCTTACAGTCTTTAGCACGTTCTATCAAACTATCAATTAATACACGATTATTTTTATTTTCCTGTGCATAGGCCATGGTTGCTAGAATTTCACTGTCATCAATAAATTCAGTTGCGGTTTTAGAATTACAATTATACATATAATTAACCCCTTTTCAAATGTTCTATTTTGATTTTTTAATGATTAACTATTGATAAGATATTGTTTCAATATATTTTTATTCTTCTTCTGTGATAGTAGGTATTTTGGAATACACCGTTTTAGTATTTACATGTGGCAGCATTCCAAGCTTTCCGGATAATGCACTTATGATATCATTTGGCGCATCTATAATGATACTGATTACCGAAATATTACGTTTCCGATAGGGAATTCCCATTCTACCCATTATGTATTCTCCGTATTCGTGGAGAATAGCATTGATTTTTTCAACAACCTCTTTGTTTTCAATGACAATTCCAATTAGCGCGATTCTTTTTTCCATTTGTAACATCCTTTCTATCAAACAATTTAAAAAATCCTTGTACCTAAGAGGCACAAGGATAGCTTGTTAAAACAAAGGCACACCACATAAAGGTATGTTCTTTGAACATTACAACTATTCTCTCGCCTTCTGATTCGGGACAAACCCTCATCCATTCAGAACGATAACTTTATAAATCATATTTATTGTATGGTTTTCTAAGAGACATGGTAATCAGACACTTTATCTCTGAGGTTAAACCTGAAATCACCTACAATATAACATTCCTAGCTGTAAAAAGCAAGCTAAAGGTGACAGACAGAGCGCCAAGATAAGGGCGTATCATATAGCGGGTGGGAACCCCGCTGAGAAAGGTTTAGCAAACCACTCATAGCGAGTCTTGGACATCATGGGGTAACTTATGATGTCAAGCGTAGACAGTTAGATAGTAGGCGGAAAGCGTAAAGTTGAAGGGAATGAGCCTCGAAATACCTATCGGGAAGGCTGACACGTTTGTCTGAGTGGAAAGCAATATCTGTATAATCGTTAAGCAAGAACATTAAATGCAATATATGAACAAGATTTTATGGAATGCTCATTTGGGTTTAGACCCAAGAGAAGCTGCCATGATGCATTAAAATTATTGGATAAAATACTAAACAAAAGTGTCATTAAATACGTGGTAGATGCTGATATTCGCGGTTTTTTTGATAACGTTAATCATGAATGGATGATGAAATTTATAGCACATAGGATAGAAGACCCTAATATACAAAGAGTTATTTCAAGAATGTTAAAAGCTGGAATAATTGAAGCTGGGATTAAATATGATACTCCACAAGGAACCCCGCAAGGGAGAAGCTTACATGGTTAGATACGCTGATGATAGTGTATTTTGTTTTAAATATGAAGAAGATGCAAAGAAATTTTATGAAGAGTTCATAGTAAGATTAGGTAAGTTTAATCTTGAAATAGCAGAAGAGAAAACCAAAATTATTAAACTAAAGAAAGAGTATAATGATGATGACAATGATAAAGGAGAAAACTCCTTTGACTTTCTCGGTTTTACTCACTATGTTGGTGAAGATAAGAACGGAAGAAGAAAACGAATAAAAAGGAAAACTAGTAAGAAGAAATACAAAGCAAGTTTATTAAGGTGTAAAGTATGGATGAAGAAAAATAGGACAATTCCAATTAAAGAATTTATGAAAACAATAAAAGCTAAAACACAAGGACACTGTAATTATTACGGGATTACGGATAACCGAAGGGCAGTAGGTAACTTCATTGACGAAGTTAAAAGGCTAATTTTTAAATGGTTAAATCGTAGAAGTCAAAAGAAGAGCTTTAATTGGGATAAATTTATCCTGTTTTTAGATAAGTATCCGCTACCAAAAGTGAAAACACGTGTAAATATATTTGATTTAGGTGCTGGAAACAGCTATATTATGCGAATGATGAAGTGAAGAGCCGTGTGCGTAAATAGCGCAAGCCCGGTTCTGTGAGGGGTTGGGGTCGTGAGACCCCGCCTACTTGACCCTTTTAAAAATTGGAAGTGAATTATGTGATTCCCACTTATAGAATTGGGAGACTTTCCTTTTGAAATGTCGTTAAAATATATAATAAAGTGGGTAATGTCATTCTAAGTGATAGTAAAGCACTATATTCAATGGTATAATTTTTCCAATAGTTACTTTGCGGTTCTTAGATTTAATCAATAATTACTTTAATACTGAATAATTTCAAAGAAAATGGATTATTATAAGGAGAAGTTGATATGGCTATCGCTGTGTTTGAAGCAACAAAATTAAATACATTTAAAAATTTTAGATTAATATCAGGAATTAGTGGTCTTGATAATTTGATTGAGAAGGTAGGAATACTGGATTGGGAGTTTTTTTCGCGAATGGAAGGACAATTTATTAGCGGTGAATTTGTACTTACCAGTCTTTTGTTTGCAAAGGATAACCCCCACTTTATTTTTAAAGCGGTTAAATGCTTGGTAGAAGATGGTGCTAGTGGTTTGGCTATAAAGAATATTTATTATGATAATATCCCTGAGGAAGTGGTTAATTATGCAAATGAAAAGTCCTTTCCAATATTTATATTTGATAATAGTGTATACTTTGAAGATATTATTACAGAAGTAATGGATAAAATAAGATTTGCAGATAACTATGAAGTACTAGAGACTAAAATTGATATTCTCATAAAAAAGAATCTTAACAAGGCGACTGTAAAAGAGATAGCCTTTGAGATAAACAGCAGCTTTAAAGAACATTTTTTTGTTCTTTACTGTAAGAAGAAAAAGTATATTAGCAATATTAATATACTTACACTGTTGGAAAGATTAAGACGAAACAAAAATACAGATATTTATAGCGCTGTTTTAAAGTATAGAGATGGTGTACTAATAATATTTACAGATGAAAAGATTGATGAGAAAAATATTAAAAGTAATGTAAATTTTTTGATGGAACGTATTGGTATTAATGTATTAGAGTATTATATAGGAGTTAGCAATTTATACTTTAGCCTTGAGAAACTAGATATTGGAATAAATGAAAGTATTTTCGCTGAAAAAACCAGTGAAGTATCAAACTATTCATTTAACTATTTTAATGATATTGGAATATATAGTATTCTTATGCCTTATATTGATGAAATATGGATTCATAATTTTTATAATATAGTAATAACGCCAATTAAAAATTATGATGAAAAATACAATATGGAATTATTTGATACAGCGGTTAAATATATCGAAAATGATGGTAAAATCAGTGAAACTGCCAATTTGCTTTTTTTACATAAAAATACTATTAGATATAGAATAAATAAAATAAAAGAATTATTAAATATGGAAGATTGTGAAGGGAGCTTCTATGAACAACTTTCAATTGCCATAAAGTTACATAAGATTTATAACATTTAAAATTATATAAGCAAAACTATAGAGTAAACTATTTTTATTATAGTATATTCTATAGTTTTCTTTTTTGTATAAACAAACACTAATTTTTTTAAAGATATCAGATTTGTATAAAATACAAAAATATTTAAGGATATTTATATTTTATACAAATATTTCAATGTAAAAAAATGATATTATTAAAGGGAGCTTAATTTAAAAGGAGATGACAAAATGGATAATAAAAGATCAGGCGCTAATATGCTATTATTACTTACTGCGGCTATATGGGGATTTGCATTCGTTGCACAAAGGATAGGTTCCCAATATGTAGGAGCCTTTACCTTCAATGGGGTAAGATTTGCTCTTGGAAGTGTTTCTCTCATCCCCTTAATTATTTATTTCGATAAAAGAAAGAAAAGTGGTAGCAATAATGAGGAAAAAGTTGAAGTAAATGCTAAAAAATCAATTTTGCCAGGTGTGCTAGTGGGTACTGTGCTTTACGTAGCTGCAACGCTACAGCAGGTTGGACTTAATTATACAACTGCAGGAAAAGCAAGTTTTATTACAGGACTTTATATGGTTTTTGTTCCGATCATAGGGATATTCTTAAAGCATAAAATCGGAAAAAATTCATGGGTTGGAGTAGTAGTTGCAATTGTTGGGCTTTACCTCTTAAGTGTAAATGAGAATTTCAGTATAGGGTATGGGGACTTTCTTGAAGTTATAGGAGCTATATTCTGGGCTATACACATTTTAACAATAGATTATCTTTCTTGTAAGATAGATTCTTTGAAACTATCTTGCATTCAATTTGCAACCTGTTCAATATTAAGCCTAATAACAGCCTTAATATTTGAACGAATTACCATCAGCGGTCTATCACAGGCTTTAGTTCCGATACTGTATGGTGGTCTTTTATCAGTTGGGGTAGCATATACACTACAAGTAGTAGCTCAAAAAAATGCCAAGCCATCTCATGCGGCTATGATATTAAGTATGGAATCGGTATTTGGTGCTATAGGCGGTGCACTTTTACTTGGAGAGCGTATGAGTAGTCGAGGATATATAGGCTGTATTCTTATACTTGTAGGAATACTTGTATCACAAATTAAATTTCGACCAAAACAAATAAGAACTGAAATTTAAGGATGTTATATTTTTAGTGACCGTATCTGTTTTTTTAGTAAAGCGATTTCCAAGCTTGTTAGAAACAATAGGCGGGATTAATGATATAGACAAAGGCAGAGTATATATTTATATGATAAAAATATTACAGCAAATCCACCAGAACAAAGAAATGTTGGACTTGTATATCAAGATTATATGTTATTTCCTCATTTAACAGTGAAGGGGAAAGCATAGATAATACCAGGGATGAAAATTCAGAATCTTTAGGACTTAGTGGAACAGCTAAAGTTCCAGGGCCTAAAACTCTAGCTGAGGCATTAATTGGTATTATTGATGTCGCTTGCCACGTGGATGGCACCATACATTCTAATAAGTGAATTTTGCAAAAATTCAGATTATGTGGTATGATATACTGTATAATCTGATATTATATAATAGTTGGTAATGTAAAGTTTAGGCTGAATTCGAGAATTTTGTTTTCAGGGTGGGCAACTCTTGGTTGAGTACGCCACTTTTTTTGTAATTATATATTAAATTAAAGGGGGGACGAGATAATATCCAACATATTAGTATTTGAACAACAAGTGTAGAAGAATTAAACAATAAGAAAACGATTTCAGATAGTTTATAAAAAACAAGGGGGTAATTATGGAAAATTTTATTAATGAAGTAAGCAGTCTTATTTGGAGTAATGCACTTATATATCTATGTCTAGGTACGGGTGTTTATTTTTCGGTTAGAACTCGATTTCTTCAAATTAGACATATTAAACACATGGTAAAATACTTGTTTAGTGGTGGAGATTCAAGTCAAGGAGTATCTTCCTTTCAAGCATTCGCAATGTCAGTTGCGGGTCGTGTTGGGACAGGCAATATAGCAGGTGTTGCTACAGCTATAGCCATGGGCGGTCCTGGTGCGCTTTTCTGGATGTGGGCAATTGCATTTCTTGGTTCGGGTTCATCCTTTATAGAATGTGCTCTTGGTCAAGTTTACAAAGAGGAAATTGAAGGAGAGTATCGTGGTGGGCCAGCTTACTACATTGAAAAAGCTATGGGAAAAAAATGGTATGCAATTATATTTGCAGTTGCAACTATAATTGGTTTGGGACTATTTGCTGGAGGAGTTCAATCAAATAGTATTGCAGCTGGTATTAATAATGCATTTGGTGTTGCTCCTGCTATAACAGGAGGAGTAGTGGTAGTATTACTTGCTTTAATTGTATTCGGTGGAACAAAGAGACTTGGAAAAACTGCTGAAATTGTAGTGCCTTTTATGGCAATGGCTTATATTTTAGTAGCAGTAATAGTACTCGTAGTAAATGCCGCTGAAATTCCTAGAATGTTTGGATTAATAATGAAAAGTGCCTTTGGTGCTGAACAAGCATTTGCTGGTATTTTAGGACTTGCAGTTCAATGGGGAGTTAAAAGGGGGATTTACTCAAATGAAGCGGGACAAGGAACAGGACCCCAGTCATCTGCAGCCGCTGAAGTATCCCACCCAGCTGTACAAGGGTTAGTTCAAGCTTTTGCAGTTTACTTTGATACTTTATTTGTATGCTCTGCAACTGGATTTATGATTTTAGTAACGGGCCAATACAATATTCTAAATCCTGCAGGTGGATTTATAGTATCACATATACCAACTATTGAAATAGGGCCTGGGTATACTCAAGCAGCGGTTTCAACTGTAATGGGAAACTTTGGAGCAGCTTTTGTGTCTGTGGCATTGTTCTTCTTTGCATTTACAACACTTATGGCATACTATTATATAGCAGAAACAAACCTTACATATTTGTTTAGAAATTCTAAAAATAGTAAGATTATGATTAATTTACTCCGTGTTGGAATACTTGCTTCTACTTACTATGGGTCTATTAAAACAGCAAACGTTGCTTGGGCACTTGGCGATATTGCGGTTGGTAGCATGGCATGGCTTAATATTATTGCCATAATAATTCTTGGAAATATTGGCATTAAAGTTCTAAAAGACTATGAAGATCAATTGAAAATGGGAAGAGATATGGAAACATTTACATTTGAACCTAAAAAATTAGGGATTAAAAATGCAGATTTATGGTATACAATTAATGAAAGACGAGCTAAGAGAGCAAAGGAAAAAGAAAATTAATAAAAATATTTTTTTTGATTTAATAAATTCCATATTAGTAAATTAAATTTAATTATAACAAATTTAAACATTGAAATTTCACATGAAAATGTATAAAATACAACACTTAAAAATGGCTGATAGAGGCTGCCAAAAAAAGAAATTCTGTGTATATATATACACAGAATTTCTTTTTTTGGTAATCTATAACTATCTCAAAACAATCTAGAATAAAGTTAATATTTAAAATCACCATAAAAAAATGTGGTCAGATGCTTGACATTCAATTAGATATGTTATTAATAGTACAACTACTTAGTTATTACAAATCTACGAGGTAGAAAAGAGAAAGATTTCTATAAGAATACTTTTTATTAGAATGCTAATAATTCAATGTAGGATTAGTAGGGATTCGAATTTTGTTTTGCCACCACCACAAAAACAATCTTTAACATTGAATAAAAATACACATTATAATGAAAAGATTTTATCCTAAAATAGAATTTAATATAGAATTGAGATTAAAATTTGTTAAAAATTAAGAAAAATTGATAAAAAAATCACAATATTAAATGTGGATTTCTTTAGAGTTTAAGAGACTAGGTATTCTTGACAACGATTTCAAAAAGAGTTACTATACTTTTAAGTTATGGATATAGCCGTTAACAAGATTAAAAAATATATTATTCATTTTATATTTTATTATTACAAATTGAAGTACCTATCAAATATTTACGATTTGTTATCTTTTAATGAAAAAACATTAACAATGTTTTTTGTTGAAAATTCTTTGGATTAATTATATTTTTATAATTAGACTTAAAACAGAGTATCAAGCAAATTAGAAATCACTATTAATGATTTGTTAATAGCAATTGAAATTTGTGCGAGCCGCATCCATAAACTAATAATTAAAAGGGGCTGAGCTAATGAAAAAACTTAAAATGCCTACTGCGTATACTATCCTATTTATCATTGTTGCGGTTGTAGCTGCGCTTACGTGGATTGTACCAGCTGGTAAATATGTTGATGGAGCTTACCAAGTTGTCAAATCTAATCCTCAGGGAATATACAATGTGGTTGCAGCACCTATCGAGGGCTTCTTTGATGCTATTGATATTGCTGTATTCGTAATTATAATTGGAGGTTTTGTTACAGTTGTACTCAAAACTGGAGCAATAGATGCAGCAATTGGTTCTGTTATAAAAAATCTTCGTGGTAAAGAGATTATGTTGATTCCAATTCTAATGATATTATTTGGTCTTGGTGGAACAACTTTTGGAATGGCTGAAGAAACCATTGCATTTTATCCAATATTAATACCTGTTTTTATAGCTGCGGGCTATGATACAGTTACCGCGGTAGCTGTAATAATGGTTGGTTCAGGCATAGGGTGCCTTGCATCTACAGTAAATCCTTTTGCAACTGGAGCTGCATCTGCAGCAGCTAAAATCAGTGTTGGTGAGGGTATTGGACTTAGAACAGTAATGCTAATCTTATTAGAAGTAATTTCAATATTGTATGTAATGAAATATGCTAAATCTGTAAAAGAAGATCCTTCAAAATCCCTTGTATTTAATATGAAAGCAGATAATCAGGCACATTTTATTGGTGAACAAAAGGATATTCCAGAAATCACTAGTAAAAACAAGGTAATTCTTTGGTTATTTGGTCTTACTTTCGTTATCATGATATTAGGAGTAATACCTTGGGCTAGTAAATTTAACTTTAAGTTTTTTGACAATGTATACAATTGGGTATCAACCAATTTACCTTTTATGGGCCTACAATCCAATTTGTTAGATTCATATTGGGATAGCTACGATGTAGTTAAGACTCAATCAGCTGCACTGGGTGATTGGTGGTTTGGACAAATGTCGGTGTTATTCTTTGTAATGTCACTAATCATCGGAAAAGTACATGGTATGAAGGAAGAGGAATTTGTTGCAACTTTCATTGAGGGAACTCGTGATTTAATTGGTGTTGCACTAATTATTGGTGTATCACGAGGTATAAAAATTGTTATGACAGCTGGCGGTATGGATGCAACGGTTCTCTTTTGGGGAGAAAAGGCATTACAAGGATTACCACCTGCAGTTTTTACAGTTTTATCTTATGTATTCTATATTCCTTTATCATTCTTAATTCCATCTACTTCGGGACTTGCAAATGCCTCAATGCCTATTATGGCACCACTTGCATCCTCATTATTTCAAAATGCAGGTATGTCTGCGGTAGCTGGTAAAGCTTTAGTTATTACAGCATATCAATCTGCGTCTGGTATTGTTAATCTTATTACGCCTACTTCCGGTGTAATAATGGGAGGGCTTGCAATAGCTAGATTACCTTATAATAAATGGCTTAAATTTTGCACCAAGCTACTTGTTATTATATTTATTGCATCAGTAATTATACTTGCTATAGGAACGCTTTTATAATTTTCAATAAATATTAATATTGAATCGCACTATGGTAACTTTAGTTGTGATAGGTTCAAAAAGCCTATCTCATAGATTAATCTATGAGATAGGCTTTTTCTGATTTACTGCAACAATAAATTGGTATTTATTGTAAAAATATTACGATATATAAAGGAAGTTGGAAATTAATGTAGAATGTAGTTTGATAAGAGAGTATATTTATAAGTGTGAACTTTTATCATCTAAGGAGAAGTGATTAATGCATGAGTATTAAAATTAAAATGATTATTAGTTACTTAATATTAATTATATTCACAGTAAGTTTTTTGGGAGTCTTAATTGGTAAAATAAGTAAAGATGCAATATTTAATGAAGTTGAGGAGAAAAGTCAAACTGTAATACAATTAATTAACACTACAATAAGTGTAAGAAATGATTCCATTATAGAAAAGTCTTATAGCGATTTGAATTCGGCTGAAAAATTATTAGATAGCTTGGGTAATATAAATGTAGATTATACTCAAAATATAAAAGTAGGGGAGTATAATATACCAATTTTATATGCTGGAACTCACAAGTTATCATTAGATACTAAGATTGTTGGCGATATACAAAAATCTACAGGGAGTGAAGCTTCTATATTTTTGTTAAGTAATAATAAGTTAATAAGAGTATCTACAACCTATGTTACTGGCAACAAAAGAATTGAGGCAGCCTACTACCCTAAAGATTCAGATGTTTACAATAAAATAATTAATAATCAAGAATATTTAGGTGTAGACCTATTTGAAAATACAAACTATTTATCAAGAATTAAACCATTGCTTAATAAAGATAAAAAAGTAGTGGGGGCAATCGGTGTATGGAACGCGACCATTAATGATTATTTAGAAAAAACATTAAATAATATTAAAATCGGAAAAACTGGTTATGTATATATAATGGATTCTAATGGAATTGGTATTGTTCATCCTAATGAAAAGGGGAAAAATATAAGCCAATATGACTTTAGTAAAAAAATAATTTCAAATAAAAATGGATCAATGGAATACACATACGAAGGCGTACGTAAATTAGCTTATTTTATGTATTTTAAACCTTGGGATTGGTACATTGTCACCACGGCTAACTATGATGACTTAGCATCCTCAAGTAAATCGATTTTGTATACCACATTATTAAGTGGTTTATTAATGATTTTATTAGCTGGAGTTATAGCTGTACTTATGGCCAACAATTTAGTTAAACCCATCAATAAATTAAAGACCTATATGGAGAAAGCGGGTAAAGGTGATTTAACAGTACTCTCGGACATAAACAACAAAGATGAAATAGGAGTATTATCAGATAGTTTTAATAATATGATAGCTGAAAATAAGCACTTGATAGAACAATTGGTACAATACGATAAATTAAAAACCGAATTTATTGCCAATATGTCCCATGAATTAAAAACACCGCTAAATATAATTTTTTCTACAGCACAGTTATTTTCTGTATATATAAATAAAGAAAGAAATTCTAATAACATTCCAAAGTTAAACGAATATACAAATTATATAAAACAAAATTGCTATAGACTTCTAAGACTTGTAAATAATATAATTGATATTAGTAAAATTGATTCTAAATTTATGGAGTTGAATTTAAAAAATCAAAATATAGTACAAGTTGTTGAGGAAATAACACTATCGACTATCCCATATGTAGAGGAGATGTCAAGAACAATTATTTTTGATACAGATATAGAGGAAAAAATTATGGCTTTTGACGAAGAAAAAATAGAGAGGATTTTACTTAATTTAATTTCTAATGCTACTAAATTTACCAGGCCTTGCGATACAATTGAAGTTGGAGTGTATGACAAAGGTAATCATGTTATAATTTCTATAAAGGATACTGGCATAGGGATTCCAGAAGATAAGTTATCACAAATTTTTGAAAGATTTAAGCAGGTGGACCCAATACTCAGCAGATCTCATGAAGGTAGTGGTATAGGCCTTGCTATAGTTAAATCTTTAGTTGAAATGCATGGTGGTATAATTAATGTAAAAAGTAAGTATGAAGAAGGTACAGAATTTACAATAAGCTTGCCAGTTAAGTTGGTTGAACATAATGATAACTCAAAAATAGGTTTAACTTATGGAACAAGTAGTGAAAAAATATTAATTGAATTTTCTGATATTTATAAATAAAAAGTTTAATTTACCAAAAATTAGCTGGAGGTACTACTCAAAGGCAAGTTTGTAGGGTATAATTAATTAGTGAAAAAAGACATATCCTAAAATATTTTTTGTGAATATTATTTAGAATATATGTGTTATTAAGTATGGTTAAACAGGTGAAAAATAAAAAAAAGAAGGTAAAAATATGAAAAATGATATAAACAAAAACATGGAAATAATGAAAAGAATTATTGAAGAAAAAAAAGCGAAATCTGCGAGTCAAAACAATGCTAAGCGGCCATCGGTTCGTGGAACACAAAGTGCCTCATCAGGTAATGGTGGAGGTTTAGTTGGTAAAAATAACAGAGGGCAATAAATATATTTGAAAGGTGACTGCACTTTTCAAAAATTGACAAAATACTAGATTTCAGTAAAGAAGAAATAAACCTAAATCAAGGATTTAAAGCAATATATATTAGAGGAGAGGTTTATGAAAAAGAATGCTAGAATTGCAATAATTAACTCATTTAAACAATTATTAACCAAAAGATCTATAGATAAGCTTACAGTAAAAGAAATTTGTGAACATTGCAATGTAAACAGGCAAACATTTTATAATCACTTTACTGATATTATGGATGTTTTTAAATTTATATTTTTTCAGGAATTATCAATAGAGATTGCGCAAAACAGGACCTTTGAAACCTGGGGCGGCGGGTTCTTGGCTACCATGAATTATCTGAAGAAAAATTCGAAAATGATTCTGCACGTATATAACTCTTCTTATTGGTGTGAGTTCAATACATATTTCACAAACCTTTCTACCAGATTGCTGGAGGATGTGGTAGATGAGTGTGTAGAAAAAACATCTGTAAAGCTAAAGGATAAAGATCATGATTTTATCGTTAATTTTTATAGACATGTGTTTAATGGTTTGATTATAGACTGGGTAAGTGAAGGAATGGAAGAGGAACCGGAAATTATACTTAAAAAGCTTTTGACTATGATAACAGGAAGTATTCCTCGCTCAGTGGATGCATTTATAAAAGAAGAAATAAAAGAATAAATAATTTTTACCAATGAAAGTGTCTAAAATAGACACTTTCATTTTTTTGTCTATTGAAAAGGGTTTGACAAAAATTATACAATAGATACATAAAATACAATGTATTTATTAAGGGGGGGTATAATATGTTTAATTTCAACTATACTGGGGGGGCAACAGTATTAAGCGTATGGGGTGTTTGGATAATTGTTTTCATAGCACTCTTTGGATTTAATGAAATAGCTCGTAGATTTAAATACGTTGGTTTCTTCAGTTTTGTTGTTTTACCAATAGTGCTTTCAACATTATGGTTTACTGCATTTAGGGATACAACTTATACGGACTGGTTCCATTTAGCTAAGGTGTATTCGTCTACAGCTGGGTGCATTGGTTTTTGGTGTATCAGGCATGTTAAAGGGAAAAATAAATCCACAGGTAAAGAATGGAGATTGGTTGACATTAAATGGGTATTGTGTTTTCCAGCACTTATTCTTGCTATTAACATTTTGGAAGCAGTGGCGCGTGATTTCCAAGTTGGTATTCAGTATGCGGGTGGGGGAACTTTAGCAGATGAAGCCATGTATGTACTTGGTGGTTCTTGGAATTTTATGAATGGTATAGCGGGCATTCTTAATATCATTGCCATAACCGGATGGTTTGGGATTTGCATAAAAAAACGCACCGCCAAAGATGGTAGCAAGGATATGTTGTGGCCTGATATGTTATGGTTTTGGATTATAGCTTATGATTTATGGAATTTTGCTTATACTTATAACTGTTTGCCAGGTCACGCTTGGTATTGCGGTTTTGCACTGCTACTAGCTCCAACTCTCTGCGCATTTACAGTGGGAAAAGGAGCATGGTTACAGCATCGTGCGCAAACCCTTGCTATATGGTGTATGTTTGCACAGACATTCCCAGCATTTATTGATAAGGGTGCCTTTGCCGTGGCATCATCTTACAGTGAAGGAGCACTATTTGCATTTAGCTTCATAGCACTAGCTGCAAATATAGCAGTATTTGGTTACATGATTTACAAAGTAGTTAAGACAAAGAGAAATCCTTATCTTGGCGAGCTTTATACAGATTTGAAAGAGTTTAAGCAAATAAAAGCTCTTGCAGAATAAATATTAATTTTTAAAATCAAATAATAAAGAAGATTAGGGGAGGTATTTACAATGTATTATAGCAATGGAAATTATGAAGCATTTGCACGTCCTTTAAAACCAGTTGATATAGATAAAAAATCAGCATATCTAGTTGGAGCAGGACTCGGATCCTTGGCTGCTGCATGTTTTTTAATACGTGATGGTCAAATGAAGGGTGAGAACATTCATATTCTTGAAGAACTTAGTTTACCTGGAGGAGCTTGCGATGGTATTAAGGACAATCAAAAGGGATTTATTAGCCGTGGTGGACGTGAAATGGAAGACCACTTTGAGTGCTTATGGGATCTATTCCGCTCAATTCCTTCTATTGAGACAGAAGGCGTTTCTGTTTTAGATGAGTTTTATTGGCTGAATAAAGAAGATCCAAACTATTCTTTGCAGAGAGTAACAATTAATAGAGGCCAGGATGCTCATACCGATGGGAAATTTGGACTAAGTGACAAAGCTTCTAAGGAACTTGTTAAGCTATTTATGACCCGCAATGAAGATTTGTATGACAAGAAGATTTCTGATGTGTTCTCAGAGGAACTTATTAATTCTAACTTCTGGCTATATTGGAGAACC
>CAYXOL010000001.1:0-328226 GCA_964467165.1 uncultured Clostridium sp. | reverse complement strand
AAACAGAATGAAAAACTATGAAAAATCAATTTGTCATAGTTTTAGAAATCAGGTAACTATGGATTGTATATTTTGTAAAATTGTAAAAGATGAATTACCATCTAACTTAGTATATGAGGATGATTTAATTATGTGTTTCTTAACTAATGAGCCAATAAATGAAGGTCATGTACTTATAATTCCTAAAAATCACTATTTAGATACTGATGAAATTCCAACTGAGGTAGTACCGTCTATGATGGTATTATCTAAAAGAATTGTTAAGGTAATTAAAGAAAAGTATTCTCCAGATGGCTATAGTATAATGCAAAATGGTGGAGAATTTAATGATATTGGACATTATCATATGCATGTTTTTCCAAGATATAAGGGAGATGGATTTGGGTGGACATTTAGTGATAAAAAACATGATTTTTCACAAGAGATTTCTAAGGAATTAAAAGAGATGCTTGATAAAGAAATTTAAAATTGTTACTTTTGCATAGTAATATTCTTTAGTTACGTCACAACTCTAGAATTTAGCGCATAAGAAAGAAGGAATAATATGGTTCATAAAGCTTTGTTAAAGAAAATTAATGGTAGCATTGTCATTACTAATGCAGGGCGTATTATTAACAACAAATTTTTTGAAGATAATTTTAGTTGGAAAAATAATTGGTGGAATATTATGCAGGTGTGTATTTTTTCAATATTTATCGTTGGGGAGATAATATTGCATTATCGGTACTAGCATTAATATCTTGTACTACAGGTTTATTAGAATTAGTAAAATATTGCGGTGCAAGATAAAACATACTATTGCTTTCTATATTATTTTATTATTTCTAAGAGCGAATGTTAGACTTATATATTGACAAAGCCTCCCTAAAGTTATATATTTATAACATACAAGTTATAAATATATAACTTTAGGGAGGCTTATTTTATGAAGCGAAAAATGAATATTAAATTAGAACTTGCTATGCACATTGTGACAGTATTATATTTATTAATTACTATATTACTGAGCAAATTAAATCTAATCAATTCTGATGATTTCATAACTATTCCAAGTGTCATTTGGGTTATTATGTGGGTAATAATTATGTTTAATGGAAAAAGATTAAGTGATATAAGTGATGAATTAGTAATTAATATATTATCTAAAGTAAATAAGATTGGTATGGATTTTTTAGTAATTTCAATTGTTATATTAAGCATCATACTTATATCTCCATATTATAAAAATTTTATTATTTCAAAGGTTACAATAGGAATCTGCTTACTATTAATCCTATTTATGTTCACTATAATAAGATTATTATCCTTTATATATTATGATAGAAAGGGGATTTGTAAATAAGTGTCAGTGCTAAATACAAGCATTAAAGAATATAGAGAGAAAGCACTAATGAAGCAAGCTGAACTTGCAAAATTAGTGGAGGTTAGACGAGAAACTATAGTACATTTAGAAAATGGGAGATATAATCCATCCTTAAAATTAGCTATGGATATAGCCAAGGTATTCAATACGACAGTTGAAGAATTATTTAAATTTGTTGATTAATAAATTTAACTTTAGATAATAACAATTCAAAAATAAATAATTATTAGAATGCATAGTAATATTTGCAAGAACATGAAGGAGAGTTTTAATTTATACAAATTTCATTTGCAACTTACGCAACGTAATGATTTATACTTGATTTATAACATTAAATGTATATTATTACTTCAAGGAGGCATAAAATATGAACCTGAAAATTCAATACAATTTTTCAAATGTGGATTGGAATTATGTTCCTAAGATATTAAGAGAGGTTGGAATGGCATATTTTGAAGAGAAAGTACATGAGAAAGCTTTTAAAAATAGTCATACTGTTGTATTTGCTTTTGACGACGATAAGCTAATCGGTTTTGGTCGTGCAATTTCAGACGGAATTTGTCAAGCCTCAATTTATGATGTAGCAGTATTACCTGAATATCAAGGTAAAAAAATAGGCGCAACAATTGTTGATAGCATATTAAAATGTATTCCTCAATGTAATTTTATATTATATGCCTCACCTGGCAAAGAAATTTTTTATGAAAAATTGAACTTTAAAAAAATGAAAACAGGAATGGCAATATTTCATAATGCAGAAAAAATGCAGATAAAAGGCTTCACTGAATAGATTTTTATTTAAGTTCCTATCTTTCTCATATGACGTAATAAAGTCAGTCTTGGGAGGTTGCCTTTTAATTTCAACACTATTCTTAAACAGAGCCTTTATTATACAACAAAACCTTTTGTTGTATAATGGAGTTAACTCAGATATGTAAAAAAATGTGCACTTAAAGATTATTTATATAAGGAGAAAAGGATGGTTTATTTAAAAACTTTTACATTACCAAATGAGGATATGGAATTTAGCTTTTTTATGAAGGTAAAAAGAACATGCTATGACTCGTTTTATCCATTTAAGGTATTATCAGGACATGGTTTTGAAAGAATTGATTTTGAGCCAGTTACGATTTTATATGGAGGCAATGGTTCGGGAAAATCAACGGCATTAAATGTTATAGCAGAAAAAACAGGAATTAGTCGTGATTCTATCTATAATAAATCTAATTTCTATCCTGACTATGTCAATTTGTGTGAGATGTATCTTGAATCCGACATACCAGAAAATAGCAGAATTATTACTAGCGATGATGTATTTGACTATATGCTGAATATCCGTAACCTAAATGAAGGAATTGACAAAAAACGTGAAAAACTATTTGAAGAATATTTGGATGCGAAATATTCTCATTTCCAAATGAAGTCTATAGAAGATTACGAGCAACTAAAAAAAGTAAATATTGCTAGGAGTAAAACGCAGTCACGATTTGTGAGAAATGAATTGATGGATAATGTGAGAGAATATTCAAATGGGGAAAGTGCATTCAGATATTTTATTGAAAAAATTGGTGAAAATGGACTATATATATTGGATGAGCCTGAAAACAGTCTTTCTCCAAAACTTCAGATGGAATTAATGAATTTTATTGAGGACTCTGCACGGTTTTTAGGCTGTCAATTTATTATATCAACGCATTCGCCGTTTCTACTTGCCATGCGTGGAGCAAAAATATATGATCTTGATGAAAATCCAGTTGATGTGAAAAAGTGGACACAATTAGAAAATGTGCGTACATATTATGATTTTTTCAAAATACATGAAAACAAGTTTTGATGGCATTGGGTGTAGATTATTCTTCTATGGGGTCTGGATAGCCACCTAAAAAAAGGCAACAAACGAATGTATGTCTAGAATGATGAAATTAAAAGTAGAGACCAAATAGCACTATACTAAGTTTGTATTGATATTCTTTGAGTCTATTACTGGATTTAAAGGATTGTAAATATACTTTGTTTTTTTACTTTCTTTTAAATTCTGAAGTTTTTATTTTTCTAATAAATAATTACCTATAAAATATAAAGCAATCCCAATAATAAGAACTATAATTATGTTTACTCTAAATACTAATATTTTTCCTGAATACGCTAGTTTAATTCATCCCATAATTCATTGCTTATCATAATGATATTACATTTTTTTATAATTAATATCATTAAAAGAAATATTTGAATAGAAGCAAGCTCAGCATGTCCACATATGAAACCTAGGGTAGAAAAAATATATCTTGTTTGTGACATTAATCACAGCATTAGTGATATTTAAGTGGTAGAATACACATGTTAAATAAATGTTTGGGTTAGGTAATATTGGCTTATATAACAACACAATAGTTTATAGTTTTGATTTATTATGTAAGGAGATAGATATGAAAATTGCGATTTTAGTAAATGAAGATACCATGAATGGATGTACTGGAAAAGGTTGTTTTAACGCCTTTAACAAGAGAGTTGATGCCTTTAACAGTTATGGTCCTGAGGTGGAACTAGTAGCATTTACTCATGTAGGGGGAGACTTAGAACATAAAGTTGAAAAATTAATTGATAATGGCGTGGAAGTAGTCCATCTTTCAACCTGCCTTAGAGCAAAGCATGAAGATTATGATAGTTTAGCTTATCGCCTTGCAGAGCATTTTAAGATTGTGGGATATACCCACGGATCAGAAAAGGGTAAGTGTAGAGATACTATATGTTTGGGACAATGTAAGGGATGTAAACTATAAAACGCTAAGTAGCTCCTGGAGAAAATTCGCTTGGCTCATAAAAACCCCCGTGGCTCATGTGGGTTATGACACATCAAAAGGGACTGATGAAATTTAATCAGCCCTTCTTTTCTAGACAAAAGAACAAATGTAACCGCTGAACTTGCAACCCGGAACGCTTTATGGAGTTCTTACGCGTTTGCAAAAGGAAGGACTTATATCTCTTGCACAAGATGATGGAAGAAGAAAAACTTATTCAATTACCACTGATGGGAAGCAAGCACTTCGTAATGAATATAAACGGCTAAGGGCGACAGTTAAAGATGGATTAATTTTAATGGAGGGTGAGGAGAATGAATAAGACAATACGTAAGTTTCGTCCAAGTGATTTCTGGCGTATTGGTGAGCATGAAAGCTGGTTTTCTGATATGGCAAGTACAGGTTTACATTTAAAAAAAGTAGGTATATCTTTTGCGCACTTTACAAAAGGTGAGCCAAGACATACGAGATATAGAATAGATGTGTTTAACTATAAAAGTGTTACATCAGAACAAAAGGAAATGTATTCTGAAAGTGGATGGGAATATGTTGCAAGTTATGGCTTGTTTAATGTATTTTCCTCGCCCGTTCACGCAAATGCACCTGAACTCCACACGGATCCTGCTGAGCAAGCTTTTACTTTAAATTATCTTGATAAAAAACTCCAAAAAAGTGCAATTGGAGTTACAGTGTCAGTGGTCTTAATGATAGGAATAATTGCTGCTATGTGGTTTATCGATTCGGAGCATTACCTTGCTTTAGTTGAGGGTGCAATCATTCAACAAGCAATCTCTGTAATCGTTATTCTATATGTGGCGTACACTTCATTACAGGCAGCAATATCCATACATTCACTACGAAAGACACTTTCAGAGGGGAAACCAATCAATCACTCGGCGCCATGGAAAATGAAGTATAGGGCAAATCTAATTATAGGAAGTGTTGTTATGATTATTGCAATTACTACAGCTGTTCTTCCTATTATACAGATGACAATGGCAAAGACTAAAGCATTACCAGTATCAAGTACTGATTTACCTATTGTAAGATTAGCAGATGTGGAACAAAATCCTGAATTGGTTCCAGAGCAACCATCTTATAGTCGCAATAATATTGATTATAATAGTCGTTATAGCTATGCTTGGAGTATGTTCTCACCTTTGCAATTTGAATCAGATGAGCGTGGACAAGTTGCAAAAGAAGTATGGAAGGATGGTAGTGGAGTATATTCACCTAGTATTTCTACCTGGGCATATAAGATAAATTTTCCTTATATGAATGAAGGTGTATTATCTGATTTAATAAATAGATATGGTGAAAAATATAAAGGTGAGGTTTACGTGGAAATGGAGCATCCAGATTTCGATAAACTCATTGTTCATGAAGGAGATTATGATACAAAAGAAGTATTCGCTGCTAAAGGGAAGGGTGTAATTTATATTAGGTACCATGGGAATGCACCTATTAATTCGATAATTGAAGCTATTGCAGAAAAGATTAAATTAATTTCAGATTAGAAAGCAAGACTTTGATTTTGATGAAGAAAGAAGCCAATATAAAAAAATTGTACTCGTTAAGCTATAATTTAAGCTTAGTGGGTATGAATTGTGAAGAAATATAAATGGTGTTTGGAAATATGTTGCATGTGAAAATATTTTTTGTGATTTAATTGGGGAAGTAACAAAAACTGGAAGCAGTTGTTTTATAATGTAAAAAGGGTGGTTGAATATTATGGGAATATTAGATAAATATGAGGAGTCAATAAAATTAACATATAATTACGCATATAGAATGTTAGTTCATCTAAAGAAGATTATAGATAATTATAATAGCATAAAAGATCTAGATGATATAACAATGGAAGTATATAGAGATTCTATTATTAAAAAGTACGAAACATTAGAAGATTTAACTTGGAAGTTACTTTCAAAGATATTTAAAGATTCAGGTTTGGAAATAAATAATCCAAGAGAGTGTTATAAGCAAGCCTTTAAAGAAGGATTAATCAATGAGGTAATAGGAGTATACTCTTGTGATATTATTTTCCTAGACGCATTAAATGAGAATATAGAAAAACAGATAGCAAGAGATGGAATTGAAATTTATTGTAAAAACTAAAAATATGCCACTTCTAGATGGTAAATTGAGTAGACCTAAATCATCTTTATTTACATTGTTACTTACATTATATGATTTTTAGGAGGGATTTTCTATTTGTTAATGCTTTAAAACGTTGATGTATAAAAGGGGAGGGATAAATATATGACAACTAATTTATACAATCCTAATGATAAAGTAAAACTTCACACAAGACAGCATAAGAATGTTCTTGAGGAATTGGGAAAGTATGGTGTTTATAGAGTTAAGAAGGAGTATATTTTAGAAAAGATGGATACTATATCAGATTATTACTTGAATCTATATCAATGGTATGGAAGGAATGCAGCTAAAATAGTGCCTAGACCAGAAGGTGTAATATATCCTATTTGGCTTTCCACATCTACAGAGATGATGTTACAACCTACAGAGGATACTATTATTTTTGAGATAGAAGTAGATAGAAAAGATGTTATCTATACTGATATGAACAAATGGGATTATGTAATGAATTATTTTTATTTGCCTGTTGATCATGAGGATGAAGAAAGACACAATGATGAGCTGAAAAAGTTTGGAATAAGTGATGAATCTTCTCTGATTATTGGTGATAATGGGAATTTTTATCCATTACTTAAGAATAAGATAATCAAAAGCTGGGAAAGGCTATTTGAGCCCTTTGATGAGAAAAGCTCACATTCACAGGCAACTATCTGGGAGATAAAAAAAGAATGGGTAGTAGGTATTACACATGGATAAATTGAGGATTTAAAAGATAGGGGGTAGAATCTATGTCTAAATCAAGTAAAAAAATAAGATTATATACATCTCAAAGCGAAATAGTTTTAGATACTATTAGAGAAAAGGGAATATACCATGTTAAGAAAGAATTCATCATTAAGAAATATGAAGAGGTAGCTAATGTTTTTTTAGAACCTTATAACTGGTTTATCAGAAAGGCTGAAAACATAGTACCTAAGCCAGAGGGGGCAGAATATCCAATATGGCTATTTAACGATCTAGTATACGTTGAAAAATATGAGGGTTGCAAAGTTCTAGAGATAGAAGTAGACATTGAAAATGTAATTATATTTGATCCTTTCAAATGGAATAGAATATTAAATCTATCTTATATACCTAAAGATGAGAAGGATCGCATTGAATACAATGAATCTCTAGAAAAACAAGGAATCAAAAATGAAGTTAGTATCTATACCACCAATTATTATCCTCATTTAAAGCAAAAGGTGATAAAAAGCTGGGAATCTTTATTTGATGATAATATAGATTTATCAAAGACAAATCAAGTTGCTCTATGGGAGCTGAGAAGAGAATGGATAGTGTCAGATAATATATAGAAAATTCGCTTGGCTCATTAAAACCGCCGTGGCTCATGTGGGTTATGACACATCAAAAGGGACTGATGAAATTTAATCAGCCCTTTTTTTCTTTACTTATTAATTCCAAGTTCGCACTTTATATTGCTTAGTATTAAAAAGCATACCTTAAATTTTATATATTAGTTTCAAATTTACATAACTGAATTACTTAGCTTTTTAGCAATCTCAGCCAATGCCACGCAATATTGTTTAATATAATACTATTATGTTATGCGATATATCGACATGAATAATATCGTTAAGCGTAATGACAGGAGGGGCTATTCATGCCATATAATGGTGGGCCAATGACAGAAGCTATGTACTATGTGCGCTATTAGCACTTATGAATCCAAGTCATGGATATATACTTATGAAAGCTGTTACTGAGGTTTCTAATGGACTTTAGATTACTACGACAAAGACTAAAGCATTACCAGTATTAAGTACTAATTTACCTATTGCAGAAAAGATTAAATTAATTTCAGATTAGAAAGCAAGGCTTTGATTTTGATGAAAGTAAAATAAATGTAATTAAATATATGTTATTAAAAAATGCTTTCATTGCATACCTTGCATGTGAAAATATTTTTTGTGATTTAATTGGGGGAGTAACAAAAACTGGAAGTATATAGAGATTCTATTATTAAAAAGTACGAAACATTAGAAGATTTAACTTGGAAGTAATGATGATATGTATTATTGGATTATTTTACCCTTCCCATTTTTCGTAAAATGTTATACAATATATACGAACGTATGTTTGTTGGAGGGGTAATATGAAAATTATAGCAAAGCCTATTGAAGTAGTTTCTTGGACCGATGCATTGGGGAATATAAATCCTGTGAGATTTAAAATTACTAAAGAGGATGAAAGTAATTCTGTTGTTAAAATAGATAAGGTTATTTGCGTTGATAAAGAAAAACTGGCGGGGAACCATATGCTAGTATTTAAATGTCAGAGTATAATAAACGGAACGGAGAAGCCCTATGAGATCAAATATGAGTTAAGTACTTGTAGGTGGATATTATTTAAGATTTAGATTTTAGATTAATGATAAAATTGATGAACATACACAAATATTAAGAGCTTTAGAACATGAAAGTGAGATTCAGAAAGCAGAAATAGATAAGGTTAATTATACGGTTGCAAGGGTTGAAGGTGAAGTTAAGGGAATTAAAGAAGATATTATGCAGTGGGTGTTAGTGGTGGCGGTGGTGCTAAGGAAAGCTTTCCACATATCAATCAGCTATTAAAAGGTAAGGGTGAAATATCTAACTTAACTCTAAAAACCCAGTCTACTCAACCTGTTAGTATATAGCTTAATTAAATTCTAGCTAAATTTAACAATATATTTATTAAATTTAACTAGAATTTAATTGCAATATAGAGTTGATTACAGCTTAATGATTATGATTTAAAGATGATAAAGATATAATAAAAAACAAAAATATTATAATTCATAGTACAACTAATTTTGTAGATACCAGAATCTCTACTTACAAAGGTAGAGAACCACTAACTCATGACTGAAGTCACAAGCGTGCGTGGTTCAGCTATCAAATCTATCCACCTTAAATAATCTTAAATCTTCATTTTCTATGCCTAAATATAAATCACTTAGCATCACTGCGCCTAGTATTGCAAATAATATACCGTTTGGGTCAAGCCTTTAACCACATTTAGACACTTGTTTTTGAATTTCTGAATTTCCCTGATTATACCACTCGACTAATTTTATTCCTTTCGAATCTATGTGTATTTTATCTTCGCAAACCATAGCTACATTATTATTATATTTAGTGCTAAGAATTCCATCTTTTAAAAAGGCTTCTTTTTCTTCATATTGTACAAAGCCTAATCTTTTTAATTTTGCTAAGTAGAAAGCAAATTCGTGTGTCTTCTTTCTTTTGTCTTCCTCTGTTAAGTTATAATTTGCAATTTCAAATGACATTCCTGGTAACATATCTGCTTCATAAATATCAATTAATATTTGACTTTCTAATGTATTTAATTCCATATTTTATATTCCCCACCCTTATTTATTATAAGTTTTCACTTACAATTAGTTTAAACAACATTTTAAATTATAATATAAATTATATAATTTACTTGTAATATTGTGTTGACTTTAACAAAAATCGTTTTACAAAAACTAACAATATTATTAGACATAACCAAAACATATTGAATCTAATACAATTATATTAAGGATGGTACAAGACCAATTGTTATAGAATACAGCATTTTAGCCATGTAACGCATGGCTTTTTTTAGGTTATATGAATAATCTAGGATGAATTTGCCATTTCGTGTTTGCCAAAAATTACATGTACTACTGGGCTTGTAAACAAAGTATTAACACTATATAATACAACTAATCGGAAAAAATATTATATTCTAGGGGGAGTTACATGTATAAAAGGATTTTATGTGCTTTTAGTGCATTATTATTAAGTACAGTATTATTACTACCAACTCAGGTTGAGGCTACACCATTAAGCAAAAGATTAGCTGGGAGTAATAGATATGAAACTAGTTCTAAAATTGCACTAGAGGGATGGACAACTAGTAACTATGCAGTAGTAGCAAGTGGAGAAGGTTTTGCAGATGCACTTTGCGCAGCACCTTTAGCTAAAAATTATAATGCTCCAATTTTACTTACTGGAAAAAATACTCTAGATTTAAATACAAAGGCTGAACTTATAAGACTTAATGTAAAAAATATATTTATAGTTGGTGGACCTGGAGTTGTATCTGATAATATTAAGGATCAACTTGAGAGTATGAACATTATCACCACTAGAATATATGGACAGAATAGATTTGAAACATCTTTACAGGTGGCTAAAAGTCTAGGAACTACTAGTGGTGTAGTAGTAACAAATGGATTTGGATTTGCAGATGCATTATCCATAGCGCCAGTTGCAGCACAAAAGGGGATGCCTATACTACTAACAGACAAGGATGATTTATCATTAGCAGTTAAAGAGTTCTTAGATAATAGTTCTTATAGTGAAAGCTATATAGTTGGTGGAAGTGGCGTTGTAAGTGATAAGATTGCCTCACAGTTGAAGAATAATATAAGACTTGGAGGAAGCAGTAGATATGGCACAAATTCAGCTGTATTAAATTACTTTGCGGACAAGTTTAGCTATGATAAAGTTTATATTGCATCAGGTGAAAATTATCCAGATGCCTTATCAGGAAGTGCATTAGCAGCATCAAGTAATTCTCCTCTAATTTTAGTAGGAAGGTCTATTGATTCTTCAGTAATGTCTTCAATAAAAACTCAACATGATAAATATAACAATATAATAGTTTTAGGCGGCACTGCAGTAGTTGCAGATTCATTAGCAAATTGTGTTGTGAGTGGGGTTGTTAATGTTACATCAATAAGCCTTAACAAAACTTCTGATACATTAAGTATAGGCGGAACATATACTTTAATCGCAACTGCAGTTCCAAGTAATGCTGATAGTAAAGCTGTAGTATGGTCATCCTCAAATAGTAGCGTCGCATCAGTTGATAGTTTTGGTAAAGTAACTGCAGTAAGCGCAGGTACTGCCACAATAAAAGCAACAACTGTAGATGGAAACAAGGTAGCAAGCTGCACTGTTACTGTTAATGGAAATACTAATCAACAGTATCCAATTACAATTGAGCAGTTACCAATTGCTATTACTATTAAAAATCCTGACAGCATTGGAACTGTTTATATGGATGCTACCTACAAGAATAACTCTCAAAAAAATATAGTTGGATTTACGGCAACTGTTTTGTTAAAGGACATCAATGAAACAACTTATCTATCAAGTTATGACACTGTACTTCCTGGGGAAACGTCTCCAAACTTTAATACTTTTGGTCCTGAAACACTAAATAAAGATGACATTCAAATTTTAGAGTATGAAATTACAATAGCTAATGCTGATGGAAGCGAAACATACATTACTTATGATTGTAAACTTAAAACATATGATATATATACGTATGAATTAGATATAACCAATACACCACCTTTGACAATTGAGCAGGTGCCAATTGCTATTACTATTAAAAACCCTGACAGCATTGGAACTGTTTATATGGATGCTACCTACAAGAATAACTCTCAAAAAAATATAGTTGGATTTACGGCAACTGTTTTGTTAAAGGACATCAATGAAACAACTTATCTATCAAGTTATGACACTGTACTTCCTGGGGAAACGTCTCCAAACTTTAATACTTTTGGTCCTGAAACACTAAATAAAGATGACATTCAAATTTTAGAGTATGAAATTACAATAGCTAATGCTGATGGAAGTAAAACATATCTCACATACGATTGTAAACTTAAAACATACAAACAATATTAAGGACAAACTTCTTTTATTAGATAAAATAACGCCTTGAAATAACTTTTATGTTATTTCAAGGCGTTATTTATTTATACAGAGCTTTTTTAAATAGCAAGAAGGTAACTTTCAGTCACCTCCTACATAAATGAACCTTTCTAATCTTTCCTCTAAGGTATAATTAAGAAAATTTAATTCTGAATCATCAATGATAAGGGCATGGAAATCATAGAGCTTTTGCCCTTTATTTTTCTGTATGCACACCTAGAGTACAGACTATTTGGGAATAAGTATAGTCTTGAATCAAATGATGTTTTAAGCTTGGTCCACAAGTAAATGTCAGGAAGCTCTATTAAAAGTGAGACAATGGATGTATAATTTCTATAGCATATAAAGATGGGGGTGATTGAAATGACTAAGATTAGCTTAATAAAAGATCAAAATTTTGTAGCTGTTTATGAAATATTGATGGCGCTATTGGCTTTAGTTGTTGTTGCAATTTTAATAATTGAATTATCATATAATTTACCACAAAATATAAGTATTAAGTTTTCTATTATAGATAATGTAGTATTAAGTATTTTCGCTATAGACTATTTTACAAGACTATTTTTAGCTAGAGATAAAGTCAAGTTTTTTAAGAGTAACATTATTGATTTAATTTCTATTATTCCATTCAATTCAGCATTTCAGTCAATTAGAATACTAAGGTTATCAAAATTACTAAAGTTTACTAAGGTATTTAGGTCAGGAGCATTGATTTTAAAGTTTAGAAAATATATGGATAAATTTTTAAAAACTAATAATTTTAATTATATTATTTGGATAAGTTTATCTACATTAATAATAGGAGCGATGGGAATACATTTTGCAGAAGGTATAACATTTGGAAATGCACTATGGTGGAGTTTTGTTACCATAACAACTGTCGGATACGGAGATATTTCTCCACAAACCCCAATTGGAAGAATTATTGCAGGAATAATAATGCTAACTGGTATTGGATTTTTGAGTATGCTGACCGCAACTATAGCTACATTTTTTTTGAAAGGAAATGATAGTACAAGCTATAAAAATCAAACAATTGAAGATATTAAAGCAAGATTAGATAATTTTGATGAATTAAATATTGAAGATATAAATAATATCCATAATGTACTTTTAGCGCTAAAAAAATAGAAAAAATATGAATTTATACTCAAAGGTTAATTTAATAACTTATGGGATTAATTTTATGGAGCAGAAATTTCTGCTCCATTTTTATGTATTTCAACATATGTTTGAAATTTGTGGAAGTTGGTACTAAATTAGCTATAAAAACTTCAGTGGTTTTGAGAAATACAATGGTCTAATTTGGTAAATGAAATTACTTCTAAAAGATTAAGAAATAGGATATAATAATTACGAACTGATGTTCTAGTATTGAAGTATGAAACTTTGCAGAAAGGAAGTAAGTTATGAGTAGACTGATATTTCACATAGATGCAAATAGTGCTTACCTTTCTTGGGAAGCAGCTTATAGATTACAGCAAGGGGAGCAAATAGACCTTAGAGCAATACCATCCGTAGTAGGTGGTGATGAGGAGTCTAGGCACGGTATTGTTTTAGCTAAATCCATACCAGCTAAAAAATTTAATATTCAAACAGGGGAAACACTATATAATGCTAGGGCTAAATGTCCCAATATAGTAATAGTGCCACCTAGGTATTGGCTGTACATGAAATGTAGCTCAGCTATGCATCAAATATTGCTGGAATATACTCCGCAAATTCAAAGATTTAGTGTAGACGAAAGCTTTTTAGATTTTTCTAATATGGAGCATTTATATCCAGACTATATTGAGCTAGCTGAAACTATAAAAGATAGGATAAATAAGGAGCTTGGGTTTACAGTAAATATAGGCATATCTAATAATAAGCTGCTGGCAAAGGTAGCCTCAGATTTTAAAAAGCCTAATAGAATACATACACTTTTTTCTTATGAAATAAAGGAAAAGATGTGGTCACTACCTGTTGAAGATTTGTTTATGGTAGGTAGAGCTACAGCACCTAAATTGCATAGTTTAAATATCAATACAATTGGAGAGTTAGCCAATTATAATTTAGATATTTTAAAAAATAAGCTTAAGAGCCACGGGCAGGTAATTTGGAATTATGCAAATGGCATTGAATTTTCAGAAGTTAGAAAGAGTAATTATATTGAAATGAAGGGTATAGGAAATTCTACAACAATACCTTTTGATGTTGAAGATAGTGATACGGCTCATAGAGTATTGTTATCCTTGTGTGAAACAGTATCTATGCGTTTAAGGGATTCACGGAACTGTTGCACTGTAGTTTCGGTAAGTATAAGAGGAATAGACATGGCTTTTTATTCACGCCAACAGAAATTAACAGTAGCTACAGACTCAACAAGAAAGATATATGAAATAGTCTGCTATTTATTTGATAATGTGTGGAAGGGCAGCCCAATAAGACATCTAGGTGTTAATATAACAGGTTTTTGCGGAAATGATTTTTATCAATGTTCTTTACTTGATACTTTTAATTATGAAAAAGATAGTAAGCTAAACAAAGTAGTTGATGAAATTAGACTAAAGTATGGTCATAAAGCCATTAGTAAATCCTGTTTTATTCATTCAGGGCTAAGTGCTATGTGTGGAGGAATAGGGGAAGAAGATTATCTACTGATGAGTTCTATGTTGTAAGAGATTTTATAAATGAGGAGTGTTTTATATGAGATGGGAAGAAGCAAGAAATATGTATGTTGATAAATGGATATTGCTAGAAGCTATAGATGCATATTCTCAGGAAGGCAGAAGAATTGTAAATGAACTTTCTGTCATAAATGCTTATGATGAAGGAAAAGAAGCGCTTAAGGAGTATGCAGAAAAACATAAAAAAGATAAAAGCAGAGAAATGTATGTATATCATACAAAAAACGAGAAATTACTTATAGAAGAAAGAACATGGATTGGAGTGCGGAAAAATGGTTAAACTTCAATCTTCTTATTTTATTGATATAAAGAAGCAGAAAAAAGAATTTGGATCCATTACTCCTTTCTCTCATAACCACGGATATTGGAGTATAGAAGGAGAATATATGGAGGCTTTGATGGAAAGGGGGAGAGTGTCTATTCTTTTAAATAATAAATCTATTAGTAGAATAGCCTCCACAGAATTCAAATGGGAATCCTTCTGGAACCTGTCTTGCATTTACTAATGGGTTAGACATAAAAGAAGTTGCTCAAAAGCTCAGTGGTTTGATAAAATAATGTTAATAAAAAGCAAAAAAATACATATTTTACCGATAATGAATTTGATTTTCATGTTAAAAATTTAGATAAGAAAGTCATAGATAAATTAATTGATAAAATATGTAGTAATAATAGTAGCCTTGATTTACTTAAGTAAAATAAAATTTATTGCTCTTTAGTTTTATAATATAATAGATAATTGGATACCATGCGTTTTGATTCATAAATAATATCAGACTTTCCTTCAGAAACACACCAATTATAGAGTATTCCTCTTGAAATAATCAATATTTCCTTAGCTAAATCAATTGCTGCAATATTTCCTTCGAGTTCACTGTTTGTTTGCGCACATTGAATTAAATAACAAAGACCATTTGGTAATCCTCTTTCCATAGATAAAAAAAATTCGTTCCCATCTGTTATTTGTGCCTTATATAATTGTGTGGAACAATCATTTCCAATATCAAGTGCATACTGCATTTGCGAAACAGTATAATCTATAATTTTATTGTAATAAGAATTTGAGCTTTTTAATAAAGCTGGAAGTATGATTTCTGAAAAATAAATATCACATATTGAATAAAGCTCAACAATGATTCCAGCTTTATTTTTGAAATGGTGATAAAAGCTGCCAATAGAAACTTCTGCTTTATCACAAATTGTAGTTATTTTAACATTATCATATCCAAACTCTTTGATTAATTGGATTGAAATATTATATATCTTTTCTCTTGTCTCAAGGGCTTGTTTTTTTCGTTTTGTAATTTCTTTCACAATATCATTCCTTTTTTTAAATTAAGTATTATTATATCATATAAAATTAAATATGTAACAGTAATTATATGCAAGTATACCCTATATGAAAATTCACCTTGGAAAATTTAATATTTTGATAACATGAGGAATAATGCGATATGGTGACCTCTTACAGTATTATGTGACAGGAAAGGTTTATATTGACATTTTTAAATTTGATTCTCATAAATTTAGGTGTTAAGATTTTAACATAATCAATTCGCCGAACTGATTTTGTTAAATATGAAGGAGGGATTTTTGTGAACAAGTATCAAAAACTTTTTGAACCAATAACAATAGGCAAGTTGAAATTAAAAAATAGAATTTCCATGGCGCCAATGGGATTAGTTTTTTATGCTGACCCAAATGGTGGGTTTAATGAAAATGCGCAAAACTATTATGTAGAACGTGCTAAAGGTGGTACTGGGTTAATTATTACTGGTATCTGTAACATAGATTATAATGAAGTGGAAGATTTAATAATGCCATGTCCAACATACAGACCTGCATTATTTTGTAGTTCTGTAGCGTCTATGATTGAAAGAATTCATGCTTATGATTCTAAAATATTTTTACAACTTACAGGTGGGCTAGGTCGTTCTGCAATTCCAGGACTTGTAAAAAAACACATAGCCCCATCTATTAATGAAAACCGTTTTGAACCAAGCATAATTCATCGAGAAATGACAACTGAAGAAATTCAAGTTTTGATTAATAATTTTATAAAATCTGCAGCAATTGCAAAACAAGGCGGTTTTGATGGTATTGAAATCCATGCAGTACATGAAGGCTACTTACTTGATCAATTTGCAATCAGTTTTTATAATAAACGTACTGATGAATACGGCGGAGATTTAAGGGCAAGGTTAAAAATCGCAACTGATATTGTAAAAGGTGTGAAAAAAGTATGTGGTGAAGATTTTCCAGTATCTTTGCGCTATAGTGTTAAATCCTTTATAAAAGCTCTTCGTAAAGGTATATTACCAGGAGAAGAAGCCCAGGAAAAAGGAAAA
The DNA here is from genome assembly GCA_964467165.1 of uncultured Clostridium sp. GTDB lineage: Bacteria > Bacillota > Clostridia > Clostridiales > Clostridiaceae > Clostridium_AD. The sequence continues at coordinate 311,183 of CAYXOL010000001.1, read as the reverse complement.
GATTTGGAAGAAGGTTTAGAAGCTGCAAAGATTTTAGTAGAAGCTGGGTATGATATGCTAAATGTTGATGCAGGAACTTATGATTCGTGGTACTGGAATCACCCACCAATGTACTTTGAAAATGGAATGTATCGTGAATTTGGAAGAGCTGTGAAAAAAGTGGTTGATGTTCCTGTTATACTTGCAGGCAGATTGGACAATCCTGATATTGCATTAGATGCACTTAATGGCTGTTGTGATATAGTATCATATGGACGACCACTTCTTGCAGATCCTTATCTTCCCGAGAAAATTCGTACAGGCAATTTTAAGGATATTCGTCCTTGTCTTTCTTGTCACGATGGATGTATGGGAAGAATTGCCACAGGTTCTCCATTGTCCTGCGCAGTTAATCCTGCTTGCGGAAGAGAAGAAAAATATGGTTTAAGCAATACTAATTCGCCAAAGAAAGTATTGGTAATTGGTGCTGGACTTGCAGGTATGGAGTGCGCATGCGCAGCAACAATTCGTGGTCATAAAGTAACCATAGTTGAAAAATCCAATAAATTAGGTGGAAATATTATTCCAGGTTCTGTTCCGGATTTCAAAACTGATGATAGAGAATTAATTAAATGGTACGAATACCAACTAGAAAAACTTAGTATAAATGTTATAAAGAATACAGCAGTAGATAAAGCATATGTTGAAAAATTTGATGCAGATGTAATTGTAGTTGCAACAGGTTCATCTCCAATTAGTATTGATTTTGGAAGCGAAAACAACGTATATACTGCAAATGAGGTGTTACTAGATGTATCCAAAGCAGGTAATGAAATAGTTGTTGTTGGTGGAGGACTTGTAGGCTGTGAAGCTGCCTTATGGTTAGGACAGATGGGCAAAAAAGTAAGTGTTGTTGAAATGAAAAGTGATGTTTTAGGTGGACCTCATGGGATGCCTATGATGAATTATTCAATGTTAGTTGAACTTTTAGCATTTAACAATGTAGATGTTTATAAAAATACAAAAGTTGAAAAAGTAAATATGCATTCAGTAGTTATAAATAATGCAGAAGGACTGGCTGAGATTTCAGCTGATACAGTTATTACCGCTGTTGGGTACCGTCAAAAGAATGATTTGTATAATAGTCTTAATGATGGTGAGAAGGTACTTTATAACATAGGAGATTCTAGAGAAGTTCGTAATATTATGAACGCAATTTGGAGTGGTTATGAATTGGGAAGAAGTATCTAAATATAAATTTAACATTAAGTTCTATTTTTACATTTTTCAATTAATATAGACAGTAATTTCTATGAATATTAATAATAATATTACACAAATTATTATTACAAGTACAAGTAAAAGCTAATAAAAATCTAGGAGGTAATTTATATGGCAAACAGAACATTAGTACCACAAGCTAGAGAAGGACTAAACAAATTTAAAATGGAAGCAGCTAGTCAAGTTGGAGTTACTTTAAAAGATGGATACAATGGAGAATTAACTTCTAGAGAGGCAGGTTCAATTGGCGGACAAATGGTTAAGAAAATGGTAGAAACTTACGAAAATAATTTATAATTAAAAGGGAGCCATCAGCTCCCTTTTTTCATATTATTCTGATATTTAGAGAAGTAGTTAGGACAATTTAAAAACAATATTAGTATGATCTAAATTTAGATTCAAATATATGATAAATATATAAGTGCAAAAAATCACATTTATAAAAATATAACATAAAATATTATTGAATTACTATTTCAGGGGGAAATCTATGTATATTATGCCAAGAGCAGAGAATCAAATGATGTATAATCCTCAATTACAGGAAGTACTTGTGGGGGTGAAAAAAGCAGTTCAAGGCGAAAGAGAAGATGAACTTTTTTATGAGTATCTTATAAGTGTTGCGCCTACTATAGAAGAGAAGGATATTATAGTTTCTATAAGGGATGATGAACGCAAACATAATAGATTATTTAGAAAAATATATAAAGATTTTACAGGTATGGAAGTACCACCTGGTGAGGATGAAACCTTTGAAAAACCAAAATCTTATTTAGAGGGTATTAAAAAAGCTTTATTTGGAGAGCTAAGAGCAGTAGAAAAATACAGAGCAATTAGAAGAGCTTTGCCTCGGGGAGCATATAGAGATGTTTTATTTGATATCATTACAGACGAGATAAAACACTCAACTAAATACAATTATCTGTTTACTTTAAACAGCGGGTTAAATACTCCATATATGAATAGAGGCTTGGTACAAGATACCTCTAAATTTACACCAGATGAATGGGTAACATATATAACACCATTGGTAATTCGTGCTTTAGCAGAAGCTAAAGAAGGGATTAATCCAGAACATTTATATCAGGAATTTATACTATCAGGAGTGCTTGTTGGACTAGGAAAGACCCCTCAGGAGGCCATAGAACAAGTTGAACAATGGGAAAGAGACGGTACATCACAGCTACTTGCAAAGAGTAAGATGGCAAGAGGTTACTATTAATAGAGTATAAAAATAAAATGAGATAGCTTAGTATTTAAGTTATCTCATTTTATATTTTTTTTGCTTACACCTTAAGTATACCAACCTTAGGTAGCTTAGTTAGTTTGCTTGATACTCCATGGCAGCCTTCAAACTGAGGGCTTAAATCTTTACCAGCAGTTAAGCCAAAGTGTGTACCTCCGCTCCATTTTGAAATATCGCTTACATCATATACAATTCCATTAACTGCTACATAAGCAGGTTTTCCCATAGTACCATTATACTGAGCAAGTTCACTTAAGGTAAATTCTTTGGTTTGCCTAGTAGCTCTTTGTTCCTTTTGATAGTAGTCACCGCGGTGCTCCTGCGCAGCTTGTGCATCTGCTTTAGTTACCTGAACTGTACCATGTGGATGCTGAGTTGGCGCATAAATAGAGTATAATTTAAGTGGAGTATCACCAGTATTGATTAGGTTATGCCATTTACCAGCAGGTATGATGAACACAAAATCATCATAGACGTTTCTTTGAAAATCCAAGTTATATTTACAGTCGCCCATTTTAACAAGTCCTTGACCTTCTTCAACACGTATGAATTGATCAAGGTTAGGATGAACCTCTAAACCTATATCTTCCCCAACATTGATGCTCATCAAGGTAAGTTGCAAATGGTTTCCTGTCCATAAAGCAGTTCGAAAAGTATTGTTTAGCCTCGTAGCCTCAGCAATATTAACTACAAAGGGTTCTGGTCCATAATCTTTTAACTGAATTAAATCATCATCATTTGTTGATTGCAAAAAATCAAATCTTGAATCTAACCCCATTTCATCAGTATAAGTATACATGGGTGTGTTAATGTAATAAGGATAGGTTCTATAAACATTATACATATTGTATGGATTATACATTGGGGTGTTAGCACTATAAGGATGTGGTTCATAAACATTATACATATTTCTATTCCTTTTATAGTATTATAAAATTATCATATGATGTATGTTTAGAAAATGTTCTTTGCTTCACAGGTATGCAAATTAACGCCTGCAAAAGAGCAGATTTAAAAGCAGTTCTTCACGTTGCTGTGGTAACAACTGATTTTTTTCGCTTTTCATCAATAAACCTCCGCATAATAGTTTCCAATGGATACTTCTAATTAGTAATTTTGCTACATTAAATTAAATATAATAAAGTTAAGTCATTGGTCAATATTTTTTACTTTCAAATAACGATTACTTATTGTAATGCATATCATATTATGAGGGAGCCCCAAAGTAATGGAATCATTCTAACAATGTTGACAATGGTTGTAAAGCTATATATACTATTATTATACACTTTAGGCATCTCCCTTATTCATTTTAGGGAAGTGTCTTTTGTGCTATTTGATACAATTTCATTATATGTGTTATAAATTGGATAGCAAATGAAACTTTTCATAGTAAAAGCTACGAAAAATCAAATGAATAATGAAATTTCCTCTAAATTAAATAAAAATTTCTGTAAATTAATTGTTTGTTATGGGAGGTAAATTGAGCATGAGATTAGAAAATTTAACAAAAACTATTGTTGAATTTAGTGAAGCAAGAGATTGGAAACAATTTCATAATCCTAAAGATTTAGCAATATCATTAAGTATCGAAGCAAGTGAATTACTAGAATGTTTTCAGTGGAAAGACAATAATCAAATTGATGAGCTACTTAGTGGTGATTACAGAGAAGGTGTTGAAGAAGAAATAGCAGATATAGGTAACTATTTATTATTATTGTGCAGTGAATTGGGAATTGACTTAATTGAGGTTATTGAAAAGAAACTTATAAAAAATGGAATAAAATATCCGGTTGATAAATGTAAGGGGAATGCAAATAAGTATAATGATCTTTAGGGGTGGGGCCATTTCAACCTAATCCACATACCAAATTTTTTTACATATTAGATCCAATTGGAGCAAAAATTCAGTTTGTAGAAAATATTTAATAACATAAAAGGTAAAAAATAAAATAATGGGTGGTGAGGTAATGTCTCATATAGTAGGTAAGTCAGCGTATAAAAGTTTGGAGGATAGAATAAATAGGTTTCCTCAAGGTGCACATCCTTCAGAAACATTAAATAAAATATTGGGAATTTTATTTAGCGAAAAGGAAGCTACACTAGTGGCACAACTTCCTATAAGGCCATTTACAGCCAAAACGGCAAGTAAGGTGTGGAATATGGATGAGACTGCTGCTCATAAAATATTAGATGAACTTGCAAGTAGAGCTATACTTTTAGATCTTGACCATGATGGAACTCAAGAATATGTGCTTCCCCCTCCTATGGCTGGGTTCTTTGAATTTTCTATGATGAGAACCAGAGGAGATGTAGATCAAAAACTTCTTGGGGAGCTTTATTACCAATATTTAAACGTTGAAGAGGATTTCGTAAAAGAGCTATTTTTCAGCACTGAAACTAAACTGGGAAGGGTGTTTGTTCAGGAAGAGGTTCTTACTAACGATAATGAAGTTCAGATACTTGACTTTCAAAGGGCTAGTCACATTATAAAGACTGCCTCATCTATTGGTATAAGCAGTTGCTATTGTAGACATAAAATGCATCATGTAGGAAAAGCCTGTGACGCACCAATGGATATTTGTATGACTCTTAATGGAACAGCTTCCTCCTTAATTAAGCATAATTATGCTAGGCAGGTTGAAGTATCTGAAGGCCTTGAGCTTCTTCACAAGGCTTATGAAAATAATTTGGTACAATGTGGAGAGAATGTTCGTGAGGGAGTTTCCTTCATATGTAATTGTTGTGGGTGCTGCTGTGAGGCAATGGTTGCTGCACGTAAATTTGGTATGCTCCATCCAGTTCAAACAACGGCCTTTATACCTAAAGTGAATAATGAAAGCTGCAATAGCTGTGGAAGATGCGTCACAGTTTGCCCTATAGGAGCCATTGAGAAGAATGATACAGGCGTGGTGATAAATGAAGATATCTGTCTTGGGTGTGGTGTTTGTGTAAGGTCTTGCTTTAAGAAAAGCATGCACTTAGAAAGCCGCAAGGAGAAGATTATAACTCCAGTAAATTCAGTACATAGAATAGTACTCATGGCCATAGAAAAAGGAACTCTTCAAAATTTAATTTTTGATAATCAAGCCCTGGGAAGCCACAGAGCTATGGCAGCGGTGCTTTCTGCAATTTTAAAGCTTCCTCCTATTAAGCAAGCTATGGCCAGTAAACAGTTGAAGTCCGTTTATTTGGAACGCTTGATTTCTAAGGTTAAGATATAAGCATAGTATAATTAAGCCCTTAAGGGGTAAGATGCTTCTATAATCCTTTGCAAGTCAAGGAATAAATAAGAACTTAAAGCTGTTATAAAATTTAAAAGTTAGTTAATAATTTAAAATATAAACCTTTTAGTGTATAATTCATAATAGATAATATAGTATTATGAAATTTAGGAAAAAGAAATGGAGAAGATAAGCTTTGAAATGTAAATGTTATTATTGCAATGAGGAATTATCAGAAAGAACTGTTAAAAGGCATGTTAAAGGTTGTAAAGTTAGAAAACAAAAGATAGAAGAAGATATGGCCAGTTCTAAAAAGACTAAGAGTCAATATATTTTGTCTATAGTTCCACAGTATGGATCAAAAGAGTATTGTTTGTATATAGCTATAGATATAGATTTAACTTTAAAGAATTTGGATAGTTTTTTAAGAGATATTTGGTTGGAATGTTGCGGACACTTAAGCAGTTTCATTATAGGTGATGTAAATTATGATTCTGAAGTGGAGGTATATTCTGATTTTTTTTCTCAGGGCGAAACAATGGATTTCAAATTGAGACAGGTAATTTCTGTAGGGGATAAATTTAGATATGACTATGATTTTGGTTCTACTACTACATTAAAACTTGAAGTTATAGATGAGTATTTAATAGGGGAAAAACATAGTGAAATAGAAATATTAGCTAGAAATGAAGAAATACAAAATTTTTGTGCGAATTGTAATAAAAAGGCAGAGTACTTCGATTATGAAGAAGAAAAGTTTTTTTGTGAAGGGTGTATAGATGAAGATACTGATACTGATATGGTATATGTACCTGAATATACAAATTCACCTAGAGATGGAGTTTGTGGATATGAAGGAGACAGAGATACAGAAAAACAGTACTTGCCAGGAAATAATTTCAAGTTTAAAAAATTTAAGACAAAAGGGCAGAAGAATATAGTTCCATTTATAGAGGATGATGAGTTTGATACATATGATTATGAAGGTGACTTTGATTCCCTTTTGCATAGCGCAATGAATGATATAGATTTAGAAATTGAAAACAAAGCAAAGCAAATGTTTAATAGAGTAAAAAGAGGTAAGTTTACACAGGATTTAAGAGAATTATTAGAATGTAATACCAAAACTGAATTATTAAAAACAGCATCTATATTAAATACCACGAGGGTATCTAAGCTTAATAAAGGTCAATTAGTAGAAAGACTTTTAGAGGTATATGAAGAGAAAATAACGCAGGCACTATATTTAATTGATAGTGAAAGGTTTGAATTTTTAAAAAATATGGCTGATAGACAGGGGTATATATCCTTTGAAGATCATAATTTCACATCAAATCCAGAATATTTTTTAGAATACGGATTTGTATTTGCAGCTATGGGGGAAGATGGTATATATTTAATTATGCCAAATGAAACAATAAATGCTATAAAATCCTTAGATAATGATGAGTATAGAGAAAAACTCGCTAAAAATACGGAACTAGTAAAGCTATTATGGGGAATGACCTATAATTATGGCGTATTATTCATGAATGATTTTAAAAAAATGCTCCATAATTATGTTGACTATTCTTTAGATAAAACTGATATTTACGGAATAATTGTAAGTGGTGCAGATTATTATGGGGAGTATATAGTACAAGGAATTATAGCTAGTAGTATAATGGCTCCGCTAGAAGATATTGTAAGTATTATCAATACAAGAGAGAAGATTTCAAGTGATAGGGAGTTCTGTATTATAAAAAAGGATGAACTGCTCGAAGCTGCCAATGAAGAATATTTAATTGAAAATAAAATAAGCATGAGATTAAAAAAGTATTTAAAGAATAATTGGGAAATAGAAGATACACAGATTGAAATGATTATAATTAATTTATATGATGATATTCAAGAAAATGATAAAGAAGAGGTAATAGAGAATATCATGGATACACTTAGAGATGTAAGTGGAAATGATCTTCAAAAATTATTAGCAGAAATCAATAGTTTTATAAATAACACTAGACTTTGGAGATTAAAAGGATATACGTTAAACGAATTAAACTCAGAAGATAATAATACTTCTACTCCTAAGATAGGAAGAAACGACCCTTGTATATGTGGAAGTGGTAAAAAATATAAAAAATGTTGTGGATCTAAGGTTATTCAGTTATTTTAATCGTTGAAATAAATGTAAATATAGTATATAATTGTATGTAAATATTAATATGCTAAATTTACATATTAATGGAATTATATAGGGGGCTATATTATGTTAAATTCTAGAAAGAAAATTATTGTAGCAGCTTTGGCTGTTGGGGTGTTTATGACTGCGTCAATTAATGTTTCTGCAATAGTTAGTTTAAATGGGGGGCATTCAGCAATTTATGCAAAGGATATGCAGGCTGTAACAACACCAGCAACAACACCAGCAACATCAGTAACACCAGAAAAAATTGATGACAAGTACAAATGGAATTTAGAAGATATTTATCCAAATGTTCAAGCATGGGAAAAAGATATTGAAAAATTAGAAAAAGAATATTTCCCTAAATTCAAAAATTATAAAGGAAAACTAAATGATCCTAAAAAATTACTGGAGTTTTTGAAGTTGGATGACCAAGCATCAAGTATTATAGATAAAGTTTATTGGTATGCTGGATTTAAGGGTGATTTAGATCAAGGAGATACTGAGGCTACAGAGCTAAAAGCTAAAGCTGAAAGTGTTTATGGAGAGTATGGGCAACTTGTAACTTTTTTTACACCTGAACTATTAGCCCAAAATACTGATTCATTAAAAAAACTTGTAGCAAATCCTATTTTAAAAGATTATGCTCATTTTATAGATGTTTTAGTGAAACAAAAGGAACATACTCTATCAACTGCAGAGGAAGATATACTGGCTAATGCTTCAGAATTTGCTAATTCTCCAGAAGAAATTTTCAGTAAATTAAAAAATGCAGATATGAAAAAACCAGTTATAAAGGATAAAGATGGAAAAGATTTAGAATTAACTCCAGTGGCATATTCAAACATACTTGATGGTAAAGATAGAGAATTAAGAAAAACCGCTTTTGAAGCTAATGGTAAGAGCCTAGAAGAATTTCAAAATACCTTTGCTTCTATTTACTTATCTTCTGTAAAGAAGGACATTTTTCTAGCTAAATCTAGAAAATATAAATCTTCTCTTGAAGCATCCCTTTCACAGGATAGTATCCCAAAAGAAGTTTATGAAAATTTAGTTAAAGCTGTTAATAATAACATGAAGCCACTTCATAAATATATGGATTTAAGAAAAAAGGTTATGAATGTTGATAACCTTCATGCCTATGATTTATATACTCCATTAGTTGGTGATTTTAAATTAACAGTTCCCTATGAAGAAGCTAAGCCTATGATTTTAGAAGGATTAAAACCACTTGGAAATGAATATTTAGCTATAGTAAAACAGGGTTTTGATAATAGATGGATAGATGTTTATGAATCAAAAGGTAAAACAACAGGTGGGTATAATTTGGGACTTGATGGAGTACATCCTTTTATACTTTTAAACTATGATAATTCTTTAGATGCAATGTCAACAACAGCTCATGAAATGGGTCATGCTGTAAATGCTGTTTATGCACAAAAGGCTCAAACATATAGGAACTCAAATACTCCTATATTTACTGCAGAAGTAGCTTCAACTGCTAATGAATTAATAATGACAAAATATCTAATGAAAAATGCTAAAAGTGATGATGAAAAATTATATTTATTAAACCAATTAGTTGATAATATTAAAGGAACTGTATACACTCAAGTAATGTTCTCAGAATTTGAAAAAATAGTACATGAAAAAATGGAGGCAGGAGAACCTTTATCAGCTAAGTCTTTAAGCCAAATATATGGTGACTTACAAGTTAAATACAACGGTGATACCTTTTTATTAGATGATGAAGCAAGTATCGGATGGGCTAAAATACCACATTTTTATAGCAACTTCTATGTTTACAAATATGCTACTTCTATGGCTGCTTCTAATGAAATAGTTAAAAATATACTTGATGGAAAAGATAAAAATGCTGTTAATAATTATTTGAATTTCTTAAAAGCAGGGTCTTCAGTATACCCTGTTGATGCTCTAAAAAAAGCAGGAGTTGATCCAACAAAAACAACTTCAATAGATAACCTATTAATTGAATTTGGACAATATGTAGATGAAATGGAAACTATTCTTAAAAAACAAGGCAAAATAAAATAATTAATTCAACCTTGTATCTTGTTATATAAGTAAGGGTTAAGGGGAGGTTTATATTTAATAAACCTCCCTTTTAATGTCTGCTAACAATAATTAACTTGTAATTTTCTAATTGGGAAATGGCGGCTTCATGCTTCAGCTCTGATATTCTATTAGAGAATTTGTAATTTTGTCAATTATATGGTAAAGTTGTAGAAAGTGGTCATAATATATTATTAAAAAATATAAATTTTAAAATGAAGGTGATGAAACAAGTTGGGAACTATTCCATTGCTATTATCAGTATTGTTTTTTGTAACATTTATAATTAGTATTTATATGGGATTATATGCATTATATATTAATACTGAATCCCCTATAAATAAATTGTTTTTTTTAACATGTGTTTTGTTGGGTTGTTGGAGTATTGGATTTTCTCTTTCAATAAATGCTTCAGAACTCTCAACATGCATTTTTTGGCGAAGGATATCGGCTATTGGTTGGTGTTCAATGTTTAGTTTTTTCCTCCATTATATTATGCTTTTAACAGAAACAAAAGATTTAAATAAGAGATGGTGGATATATATTTTTCTTTATGTACCTGCAGTTATTAACATATATGTGTTTTCAGTTTCTAAGGAAATGTCTTCAGCACAGTATAAATTTGTCAAGACATCATTAGGATGGTTTAATGCATCAAAAAATAATTCGTGGGATAGATTTTATGGCTTATATTTTGTAAGTTCTATGGTTATAGGAATAATACTTCTTAATAGATGGAGAAATAATTCAAACACCAAAAAAATAAAAACACAAATAAAAGTGATTATATTTTCGATTGCAATTACTATAGCAATTACAGCGACTATAGAGATCTTGTATAACTCATATTTATCTATTGAAATTCCTCAAATTGTGCCTATTTTAATTATATTGCCTGTGAGTATTGCTTTTAATCTCATAAAGTTGTTCGGTTTTATGAAATTAACTATTAGTAAGGATGAAACAATTCTCACGAACCTTTACCGTACTAAAATTTTCAATTATTTATCTGCTTCATTTATCGTAGGAGGACTGCTTAATTTTATAGCTCAATATGTAGTAAATGGTACTAAGAATATATATAACATTATTATTTTTTCTGTAGTGTTATTTTTTTTGGGTGTTTTCCAATATATCCTAGGGAGAATAAGGATTGACAAGGGCATTAGACTAATTGTAAATTCAATTTTTATGTCATTGGTTATACCATTGATTATGCTAAGATTTGTTGCCTATGCTTCCTTAACAATCTGGGCATTTCCTTTTATATTAGTAATTACATCACTTTTATTTAACAATTCTATTTTACTAATAATGGTATCAACTTCTATGATATTGACTCAATTATATATATGTATAAAGGTTCCCTTTTGTGTAGTAAGAATTGATATGATAGATTATTTAGTAAGGTTTGGAATATTTGGTATAGTAATTTGGATTGCTTTTTATGTGAATAAAATTTACATATTGAGATTGAAAGAAATCTCACATAAGATTAAATATCAAGATGTTGTATCAAATATTTCAACATGCTTTATTAATGTAAATAATGATAATATAGAAGAAAAAGTTAATTATATGTTAAAAGAAATCTGTGAGTTTTTTAAGGCGGATAGAGGCCATATTTTTCTAATGGAAATTGATGATACTATGGAGCTTCCAAACTATTTAAGTTGGTGCAATGAAAATGCAAAAGAAGATCAGGAACTTATCCAGGATGCAACAATATCAACATACCCCTGGTGGAAGAAGCAAGTTAAATCTAAGGGGGTAATACAGATACCCTTAGTAGAAATGCTTTGTGAAGAAGCTAATTTAGAAAAATTATGCCTTATTAAGCAGAACGTTAAATCAATGTTAGCTGTGCCTTTAACAAGTAATGAAAATCAGTTAGGTTTTTTAAGAATTGATTCTGTTTTTTCAAGAATAAGTTGGGAAGAGGATGATATTAGGCTATTGCAAATCACAGGCAATATTATGCTTGATTCAATAAAAAGGGTAGCTTCAGAGAGGAAAATTTACCATATGGCCTATTATGACCAGTTAACCAATATTCCAAATCGGCTACTGTTTAATGATAGAGTTAAACATGGAATTCAGTCGGCAAACCCAGAAAAATTAATCGGGATTATTTTTATGAATTTGGATTCATTTAAAGCTGTAAATGATGCTATGGGACATGATGGAGGGGACAAATTACTTACGCTTGTAGCACAAGAATTAACAAAAAGTCTTCCCAAAACAGATGTAGTATCACGTTTTGGAGGGGATGAATTTATTATAATGTTAAATGGTATTTCATGCAAAGAGGATATTGAAGTTATAATAGCTAATATTATGAAACAGTTTAGTAAACCGTTACTAATAGATGAAGAAGAATTTTATATAACATCAAGTATTGGTGTTGCAGTTTATCCAATTGATGGAGAAGATACTGAAACATTAATGAAGAATGCTGAGATTGCCATGTGTAAAGCAAAAGCTAATGGTAAGAATCAGCACCTATTCTGCTCCTTAGAAATGAAAGAAGAAATAGAAAAAACAACAGCATTAACTAATTATCTGTATCGTGCGCAGGAACGAAATGAATTAAAGGTTATGTATCAGCCTCAAATAGATATTAAATCTGGTAAAATAGTTGCTTTAGAAGCATTAATGAGATGGCAACAACCAAATCTAGGATTAATTCCCCCAGATATATTTATACCAATAGCTGAGCAGCAAGGATTAATTAATTCTATTGGGGAGTGGATACTTATAGAGGCATGCCTTCAAAATAAGATGTGGCAGGAAATGGGGTTGCCATGTATTAGAATAGCAGTTAATGTGTCAGTTAATCAATTGATGAATCCTAACTTTGTTAGCAAAGTAATTAGTGTCCTAAACGATACAGGGCTTGAAGCGAAATATTTGGAGTTAGAAATTACCGAAAACATTGCGATTCAGGAGTCAAAGTTTATAGTTAATGTTTTATCCCAGCTAAAAAAAATAGGTATATCAATAGCTATAGATGATTTTGGTGCAGAATATTCATCTTTAAGTCGAATTACAATGTTACCTATTGATCGTTTGAAAATAGATAAGCATTTCATAGATAATATTGTTAATAGTACTAAGGATAAAGTAATAGCTGATATAATAATAAAATTGGCTAAAAACCTGAATCTTAGCGTAATAGCAGAAGGTGTTGAAACAGAGCAACAGCTTAATTATTTAAAAGAAAAAATGTGTGATGAAGTGCAGGGGTATTATTTCTATAAACCTTTATGGCCAAATGAGGTTGAAGAAGCTTTAATTAGCGAGAAAACTACAAAAAAACATGGAGAGGCGGATATTATATGAAAATTTCACATGAATGTATTCACTGTCTTGCTAGACAAGCAGTAGAAATAGCTGAAGAAGCTACAAGTAATATAGAAATGCAAGAAGAAATAATAAAGAGTTCTTTGAAAGAATTAGGAGAAATGGACTTCAATGAAACAGCACCTGAAATAGCTTTTAGGATGCATCAACATGCTAAAAATATTACTGGGGTTAAGGATCCGTATTTAAAATTGAAGAAGCAGTACAATGATATTGCTAAAGAAATTTATGATAAAATAACTAAGGAAAAATGGTTGGAGGAGGCAGAAGATCGCTTTGATATGTGCTGTAGGCTGGCAATTGCAGGAAATATTATAGATTTTTCAGTTGGGCTAAAACTGGAAAAATTAGATATTGTTAAGTCGGTTAAAGAAAGTATCAAGCATGATATTTTTGGTGCTGGAACAACTGCTCTACGGGAAGCAGTGAAAAAGGCGAAGTATATTATGTATATTGCTGATAACTCTGGTGAAATAATATTTGATAAATTTCTATTAGAGAATCTTCCCATGGAAAAGGTTACTTATGTAGTAAAGGGTGGTCCTATAGTTAATGATGCAACTATGGACGACGCAATAAGTACAGGTGTTATAGACTTAGTGAAAGTTATTGACAATGGACATTCTGCACAAGGGACTATATTAAAAGATTGCTCAAGTAGATTTAAGAGTGAATTTAGTAAAGCAGATCTTATTATAAGTAAAGGGCAAGCGAATTTTGAAACATTGAGTGATATTAAAGATAAGAATATATTTTATCTGCTGAGAGCAAAATGTAGTTCGGTAGCGTCTGCTATTGGTTGTAAACCAATGGACTATGTGCTTATAAATTAAGAGGCACGGCTTGTTGTTAAAGAAATTGAATTCAATATAGTTAAGCATATAATAAAGTAATCAAGTTCAGCTTGGTATTTGTAAGGACTATGCTAATATTAGTGAAAATAGCAGAAGAATGCCAGGCTTTAGCCTTGTAAAAGAATTGAAGATTTATTTAGAAGGAGAACTAAGAGCATAATAATTTATAAGCGAAAAGCCTGCCGATTTTTTTATCAGCAGGCTTTTGTATTTACCAGGTAGTTGATACAAAAGGTTATGAAGGAAGTGCAGTGGTTTCTTTTTCGCAAATACCCTTGGTGTGTTTATTTATATATATGTGAAAACAAGCTAAAATTAGAAATTTACAGAATATATTGACAATTATGATTTAATTTGATAAAATACAATTAATCCAGTGGGTGGATTAATTGCTATATTATTTTATGCAAAACAACAAAAACACACATAAATAAGTAATAAACCTATTAAAAGATTAACACCAGTGGAGAAACTTATATAGAAAGATTTATTTTATATTGAGAAGAATCTGCATTGTTTAAATTCTGGAGTAAGAACATACCAAATGATTAAATGACTTTATTTGAAAAATCAAAGCTATGTAAAACTCAATTAAATGAGTTGATTTTAATTAAACATAAAGGGAGGGGGGAATTGTAGTTAGATACATCAATATAAATAATGAGCAGAAGGTCTAAAATTAGAGGAGGTATTTTTGTGAAAAAAAGCAAAGCAATCTTATCAATGCTATTAACAGGTGTTATGTTAGTGGCGATTACTGGGTGTTCAAGTAATAGTAAGTCAAGCACTCCTACTAAAGAAGTAACTACTAAAGAAGTTACAAACATAACATTCTGGCATTTGTGGAAGGGTGGAGAAGCAGATGAAATGCAAAAAATTGTGGACGAATTTAATAAAACACATCCTCAAATCCATGTAAATCCACTATCGGGTACTACTTCAACCAAGCAATTAACAGCATTAACAGGTGGAAATCCACCGGATATTGGATATGTAATTGATTATACATTATCTAAGTGGGCCAGTGTAGGAGCTGTTGCGCCATTAGATGATATGATAAGTAAATATAAAATAGATAGCAAAAACTATCCAGATCCTGTTTGGAAACTAGGTAACTATGGGGGTAAACAGTATGCAATTCCATATACAATGGACTCCTATATGCTATATTACAACAAAGACATGCTAGCAGCAGCGGGCATTAAAGATCCGCCAAAAACAATAAGTGAATTAAAGAAAGATGCATTGTTGTTGACTAAAAAAGATGCTAAAGGTGGCTATACACAGTTAGGATATGTATCGGATTTCCCATGGCTAGATGTTTTAAACATGTCATTTGCATATGGTGAAAATTTCTATGACTACAAAACTGATAAAGTTACATGTAATAGTAAAGAAAACATCGAGGCATTAAGCTTTAAGGTTGCATCTTATCAAAATCCATATAATGCAGCTGAGATTAAAAAATTTAAGAGTGGATTTGGAGAATATGAGTCGCCAAATAACCCCTTCTTTCAGAAACAACTTGCATTTGATATTGAGGGAGAATGGTTCACAACATTTCTTAAAAAGTACGCAAAGGACATAAATTATGGAATTGTTCCTATTCCATATCCAGATGGACATCCAGAACTTAGCAATGGCGGACAAATTCAAAGCGGTATGCTTTATGTATCAAAAGCATGTAAAGATAAAGATGCAGCCTATGAGTTTATCAATTGGTTAACATCTGATACTCCAAATATTAATTTTTGTACAGCAAAAGGAAGTCTGCCAGCATCCTTATCAGCAATTAACAGTCCTGAATTTACTGCAAAAGCACCTGAATTAGCTCCATTTATTCAAATCGTCAAGAGTGGAAATGCAAAAGCGCTTCCAGCTGTGCCTTTTACAAAGGAATACGTTAATGAATTGACATTGCAAGAACAAAAGGCTTATGATGGTGAAATTACACCAACGGAGGCATTAGATAATGTTGCTAAAAAAATTCAACCACTGGCTGATGAATGGGTAAAGAGTAGAGAAAAATAATAGCATTACTTGTTAGTCAAGGGGTGGAGAGTGGAAATAGATTAATTCGTCTGAGTTTATACCCTTTGACTAGCAGTTTTTTTTATAAACTCCTTGAACAAAAATCATAGGTAGGAGGATTGTAGATATGAAAGTAGAAATTAATACTGTAGAAAAGTCGAATAAAGTACATAATCTACAAAGAAAACAAAAGAAGTATAATTTACAAAAAAATCAAAAAAAACTTGCACTACTTTTTATGATACCCTGGATAATAGGATTTTTAGCATTTAGTTTATACCCCATAATAGCTACAGGTTTTTATAGCTTTACAGAATATAATTTATTTGATCCACCAAAATGGATAGGACTTTCGAATTTTAAGGATATGTTTCATAGCTCAGAATTTTATACCTCACTGTATAATACTCTTTATTATGTGATTTTTGGAGTGGGATTACAGTTATGTGCATCACTTATTACTGCGTTATTATTAAATATGAAAGTAAAGGGGCGAGCTTTTTATCGTGCAGTGTATTTTTTGCCTTCTCTAATGCCTCCCGTAGCTGGTGCACTCCTTTGGGTTTGGCTTTTAAACCCCAAATATGGACTAGTAAATGCAATTTTGGGGTTCTTTAATTTAGGGCAACCTCTTTGGCTATCTTCTGCGGAATGGGCTAAACCAGCAATTATTCTTATGTCCTTATGGGGTATTGGAAGCACTATGATAATTTACCTTGCTGGTCTTGGTGATATTCCATCATCCTATTATGAAGCAGTTGAAATTGATGGAGGTGGTATGTGGAGTAAATTTAGGCATGTTACATGGCCACTTCTTACACCAATTACTTTATTTCAGATTATAAGTGGAGTTATTGCAGGGTTTAATGTATTTACTCAATCCTTTATAATTAGCGCTGCGGGCTCTGGAAATACACCTATGGGAGGGATAAAAAACTCTCTTCTGTTCTATGCGGTTAATATCTATCAACAGGCGTTCTCATATTTGAAGTTTGGATATGCTAGTGCTCTTGCTTGGGTTATGCTATTAGTCATACTACTTGTGACATTACTTATATTAAAAAGTTCTAAAAAATGGGTTTACTACGAGGGGGAATAATAAATGGTTGTTTCAAAACGAAAAAAGATTTTTTCTTATGTAATATTGATAGCAATTGGGATGTTTTTTATTTTTCCATTCATATGGCTTGTAGATACATCATTAAAAAGTGATACGCAAATTTTCACATTTCCTCCTCAATGGATTCCACGGCCCTTAATGCTTAGTAATTATTCCAAGGCGCTTACAACTATTCCATTTATGCATTACGTTTGGAACACAGTAAAAATTGTTATATTTGCTGTAATTGGAAATGTGATTTCTGCACCAATCATTGGATATGCCTTTTCAAAATTGCATTGGAAATGGCGCGATAAGGTATTTATTCTGGTTTTAGCAACTATGATGTTGCCTTTCCAAATTACAATGATCCCACTTTACAGTTTGTATGTTAAAATAGGGTGGGTGAATACTATATTGCCCTTGATTGTTCCAGATTTTTTTGGAAAAGCATTTTTTATTTTTCTAATGAGGCAATTTTTTATGACAATTCCTGAGGACTTATCAGAGGCTGCAAGAATTGATGGAGCATCTGAGCTTCAAATTTTTTCTCGAGTTATTTTACCACTTGCAAAACCCGCTGTTGTTACCGTTGGACTTTTTGCATTTATTTGGTCGTGGACAGATTTTATGGGACCACTTATTTATTTGACAGACAGTAGTAAATGGACTATTTCCCTTGGACTTAGCCAGTTTACGTCCAGTCATGGATTAGATTGGGCTCTACTTATGGCTGGTTCTGCAATGTTTATGTTGCCAATGATCATTTTGTTCTTCCTAATGCAGAAGGTGTTTATTGAAGGAATTACAATGTCTGGATTGAAGCAATAATAGATAAAGTAGTAGAAAAGATATTAAAGACAATATTTATAAACATAAGATAGCAATGTATTTATGAGGAGTGGAGTTGGTTGAAAGTTTTAGTAAAACATGATCAGGAATATATGAAAAAACTTAACAAAAGTATGGTTCTTAAAATAATTAGAAACAAAGGTCCTATATCAAGGGCAAGTATTGCTAGATTAACAAGTATGAGTCCAACCTCAATTAGTCGGATTGTGTCAGAGCTTAGTAATATAGGACTCATAGATGAAACAGAGCCTTATTCAGAGGGAGTAGGAAGAAAAGCTACACTTTTGAGTATATATCCTGATTCAATAGCTACTATTGGAGTATATCTAAATAGAGATATTATAAGACTTGGCATTGTGAATTTTGTTGGGCAAATTATTCTTAATCAAGAGTTCCAATATGATACGTCAAAGCATTCTGTTTGCGAAGTGTGCGACAAATTAGCATATATAATTATTAATTCAATTAAAGAGCTGAAAATAAATACACCCAAAGTTATTGGTGTGGGAATAGGCATGCCAGGAATTATAGATACAAAAAACGGAAAAATAATTTTGTCTGCACAATTGGGATGGAAAAACATAGATTTTGTAGAAATGATAAATAAAAGAATTGATATGAAAATAATTATTGATAATACAGTAAAGTTAAAGGCTCTAGCAGAGAGTATTTATGGTGTAGCTAAGAGTTCTCCAAAACTTGCAATGATTAGTATAGGAAGTGGAGTAGGGTCAGCATTGGTAATGGATGGGCATGTTTTAAGGGGTGAAAGCAATATTGCAGGTGAAGTGGGGCATACCATTGTTGATCCAGATGGAATGCTGTGCGAATGTGGTAGACGAGGGTGCCTTCAAACTTATATTGCTGAGGGGGCACTTCTTATTGAAGCAAATAAAGTCCATAAAATTAATAATATTGGAGAGATTTTCCAATGTGCAACAAATGGTGAAAATTGGGCGATTAGTATATTGGAGCGCGCCGCAATGTATATTGCCATATTAATTAATAATGTAGCTTGCATGTACAGCCCAGATACGATTATACTCAGCGGACGTTTAATCGAACAATATCCTATGATGATTGAACTAGTTGAGAAGAGGCGTTCTTTGATTTGGGAACCTTTTACAGGCACTTTTAATCTTGTGTATTCGCAGTTAAAAAAAGAATCTGTGATTATTGGTGCGGCTACTCTAGCTTTAAATACATTTTTAGATTTAGAATAGTGTTTAAGTATGCTTCTAAAGGTGTTAATATAAAATTCATAGGAGGAATTTTATGATAGGTGTAAATAATGAACAAAATTGTGATTTTGAAATTGTGTACGTTTATGAGCTTACTATGGATGGTAACAAGAATAATGATGATAGTATTCCAGTTAGAATTCAAGAAATATTTGATTGTGGTTATAAGAATTGCTTTCCTTATGTTAGTGAATTAAAAGATAATGCCATATTATATGTAGGGCTTGGGCAAGCTTCTAGTTTTGATTTTATGAAGATTAAAGATGTAGTGGCTTATAGTATAAAGCAACTAAAAAAATATAAGGCTAAAAATGTTGCTCTTGACTTATCACTGTTTTTGAAGGAATTTGGAATAAACTGCATAGGGGAGGTGGTTTTGGGCATAAGGCTAGGGCTCTATAACTTTATGGGCTATAGTACTACAAAGAAGAAACCTGATTATGATGTATTCCTTAAGGGATATTCAAAGGAGGAGGAAAATATAATAAGTAAGGAGAAAAACCTTGCTTTGAATCTTTCCCAAGGGGTTATTTTAGCAAGGGATTTGGTTAATACTCCTTCGAATAGACTTACACCTATTATTATGGCAGAAAACATAAGAAAATTGGGGGAAGACGCAGACTTTCAGGTGGAGATTTTTGATGAAAAATATATAGTAGAAATGGGAATGGATGCCTTTTATACTGTGGGAGGAAGTAGTGGAAACCCACCAAGACTTGTAATAGCTAGGTATTTTGGAGATGATGAAAGCGATGATATTACTGCTTTAGTAGGCAAAGGAGTTACCTGTGATACTGGTGGCTATTGCCTAAAGTCAGCAAGTTCCATGGCTGGGATTAAGGGAGATATGGCAGGAGCAGCTGCGGTTATAGGAACTATTTATGCCTTAGCAAAAAATAAAGTGAAGGTAAACGTAGTAGGGGTTATACCTGCATGTGAAAATAGAATATCTAGAGAAAGCTTTGTTCCTGGTGATGTAGTTAATTCCATGTCTGGAAAAACTATTGAGATTTTAAACACCGATGCTGAAGGAAGATTAATACTAGCGGATGCAATAACCTATGCACTGCAAAAGGAAAAGGCAGTAAAGGTTATTGATATAGCTACTTTAACTGGTGCTGTGGTTAGTACTTTAGGTTTTAGCACTGCTGGCATTTTAACTAATAATAAAGAGTTTTATCAGGAATTTAAAAAGGGCTACAAAAAATCTGGGGAGCAATACTTTCAGTTCCCAATTTATGATGAATATAGGGACATGATAAAAAGCGATATAGCAGATGTGAAGAATGCGGGTAAAAATTATTGTGGTACCATAATCGCAGGTTTATTTTTAGAAAAATTTGTAGAGGATACACCTTGGATACATCTAGATATTGCGGGTACTGCGTGGGTAGAGACTCCTCTTTATGAATACCAAATAGCAGGTGCTACAGGAGCAGGTGTAACATCTATGTATCACTTATTTTCAGAAAGGAAGTAAATATTATGTCATTTATTTTAGAAGCGTGCGTGGATTCGGTGGAATCGGCTATGGAAGCAGTAAAAGGCGGAGCAAACCGTCTTGAAGTTTGCGGCAATCTAATTATTGGGGGTACTACGCCCAATATAAACTTATTAAAAATATTAAAAGAAAAAAGTAATATAAAGATGAATGTTTTAATTAGACCTAGATATGGTAATTTTAGTTATACCGAAAATGAATTTGAAATAATGAAAAGAGATATAAGAATGTTTAAAAAAGCTGGCGCAAACGGAGTAGTTATAGGAATGTTAAAAACAGATGGAACATTGGATATAGATAGAATGAAAGAACTTATATCAGAGGCAGAGGGAATGCAAATAACTCTTCATCGGGCCTTTGATGTGTGCAAAGATCCGTTTGCTACATTAGAAGAAGCAAAGAAGTTGGGTATAAATTCTATTTTAACCTCAGGTCAGAAAAATAATTGTATGCAAGGCAGAGAGCTTTTAAAAGAACTGGTGGAAAGATCAGAGCACAAGATAGAAATTCTCATAGGAAGTGGTATAAATTCAAATAATGTAGAAGATATAATAAGCTACACTAAATCCTGTGCGGTACATACTTCTGGAAAGAGAGAAGTTGAAAGTGATATGCAATATAGAAGGGAAGACATAAGTATGGGATTGCCTATAATTAGTGAATATGTGATTTTAAGAACTCAAAGTGAAGAAATAAGAAGAATTAGAGAGATTTTGGAGAAGTTTCAGCTATAATTCACAAGCTAATAATTGTTGGAATAGGTATAGAATATGTTAAAGCAGGTGAAATATGATATATACAGATGAAGTAAAACAATATGTAAATTCTAGATTTGCAGAGGCATTAGACTTATTTGGATATAAAAAGGAGAATATAGTTACTAAGCTTTCCTTATGCAGGCCTGAGGAAAGGTTTTTAATGGAATACTTATATGCTACAATGCCTTTAAGTGATATCACAAATTATGATTTTGAGCTTTTTTATGAATATGCTAAACAGGCTATCTATTTAAAGGAAAATACCCCTTGGGGCGCTACAATTCCTGAAGATATTTTCCTCAATTATGTGCTTCACTATCGTATTAATAATGAGGCTATAGAAAATTGCAGAAAAATATTTTATGATTTAATATACCATAGATTAGAGAATAAAAGCATGTATCAGGCAGTTTTAGAAGTTAACTATTGGTGTGCTGAGAATGTAACATATGACTCAACGGACGTTAGGACAGCCTCACCTCTCTCCGCATTAAAATGTGCATATGGAAGATGTGGAGAAGAAGCTACTTTTACAGTTACGGCTCTTCGAAGTGTGGGAATACCAGCGAGACAGATCTACACCCCTAGATGGGCTCATTGTGATGATAATCATGCGTGGGTAGAGGTATGGTGTGATGGGAAGTGGCATTACCTGGGAGCATGCGAGCCAAAACCAGTGCTAGACAAAGGTTGGTTTACCTCAGCTGCTTCTAGAGCCATGGTTATACACAGTAGAGTATTTTCCGGTTATTTTAAAAATGAGGATGTAATATCAAAGAACAAGGCAGTAATTACTATTAACAATATCAGCAGATATGCCGTTTCAAAAGCTTTTTATGTGAAGGTTGTAAATTCAAAAAATAAACCTGTAGAGGGTATAGAAGTAAGATTTGAAATACTTAATTATTCTGAATTAACCCCTATAGCAAGGGTGCGTACGGATGAAAAAGGACTAGCCCATATAAATATTGGACTTGGGAGCATCGCTATTCATGTGGTAAAAGATGATAGGTTTATATGCAGAATGGTTGATACAAAAGTTTTATCGGAAATTACATTCAATATTGAGGATGCAGTAGATTATAAAGAGGAAATGCAAGGAATAGAGATTGATATTGTACCACCATCTGATAAAATAGTTTTGGCGCCAGCCATCACTAAGGAAGAAAAAATTACACAAAAGAATAGAATTGAATATTGTAATAGAGCTCGAGAAGAAAAGGTCAATAAAATCGTAGAAGATATAGATAAAGCTCCGCATTTTGGTAAATATGATTGTGAAATTAGAAATATATTATTAAGTGCAATGGGAAACTATGAGTCAATATTAGAATTTTTGAATTTCCACCATAATCATGAGGACTTAAAAAAGAGAATAAATTTATTAAGGTGTCTATCAAAGAAGGACTATGTAGATAGTAGATGTAGTATACTAAATTCCCATATTAATAATACTGCTAGTTTTGAGCCGAATTGTCCTGAAGAGATATATTATAAATATATACTTTGTCCAAGAATTTACCTGGAAAAAATTACGGATTTTAGGCAGTTTATTATTAACTATTTTCATGGTAATCTAAAAGATAACTTTATAAAAGATCCTGGCAAGGTATGGAATTATATTAAAGAATGTATTACAGAACTCCAAGAGCGGGAATATGAGGAGTTATATGCTACCCCTGTAGAGGTAATTAAAATGGGAAAAGGAAGTCTTATGTCTAAAAAGATTTTGTTTGTTGCTATATGCAGAAGTTTAGGTATACCCGCTAGGATAAATAGTTGTGATTTATCTATAGAATATTATAAAGGGTGTAATGGGAGATTTATAAAGGTAGAGGATAAATATAACTCAGTAAGTTCACAAATTTTAATTAATAATACCGGTGAAAAAAGGCTTGCGTACTATAATAATTGGGGTATAGCAGTGCTTGAAGATGGAATCTATAGAACCCTTGTTTTAGATAAGGATATATTGGCGGATAATAAAGCGAGTATTATTGCTACTCCAGGGCATTATAGAATTTTAACCTCCAACAGATTGCCTAATGGGAGTATACTTGCTATGAAGTATACTTTTCAGGTTAAGATTGTGGAGACAAAAACTATAGATATAGCACTCCGAAATGCGAAAATTTCAGATATGCTAGATAATTATGAACTTCAAGATTTTAATCTTATGGATAATAATAGAAATGTAATACATGCCTCTGATTTAATTAAGAACGAAAAAAATATGATTATATGGATAGAGGAAGGCAAGGAACCTACAGAACATGTCTTAAATGAAATGATAGAAATGCATCAAGATTTTATAAATATAAATGGACAAATTATATTTGTTCTAAGAGATAGTTTTGCAAAGCGAAGCAAAACATTACAAAGAGTGTATGGATTAATTCCAGGGATAAAAACTTACTATGATGACTTTTCTGAAAATGTAAATACCATAGCTAGAAGAATGTATTTGGAGCCGGATAAACTTCCACTAGTGCTGGTTTCTAATAATTATAATGGGTCTATAAATATTACTAATAATTGTGTAAATGTAATTTATGCTTGTAGCGGATATAATGTGGGTATAGGAGATATGCTAATTAAAATTATTAAGAGTAATTAAATATAATCATGATATTAACTCTGTTAGGTACCTGATGCTTGGGAATGATTGCAAAAAAGATTCATCGGAGAGTTCCCGATGAATCTTTTTTGCAATCATGGCAGCAGCCATTGCAGCGCAGCAGATGCCTAGCCTGCAATGTGCCATCTCCATAAGAGAGAGCCTTGAAAACCGGATCTTCAGAGGCAAACCCTCCTGTTATAGTTATTGCGGGAATTCAGAGACCTTCCTTTTTAAGCTTCTTTATGATGCTGCACACTGCTTCTTCCATGATAAGTGTTGGATATCCTCATTCGTTCATCATTTTGCATGGGCTGTAGCCGCTGCCACCACCAGCACCGTCAAAGGTTATAATGTCAAACCCTGCCTCACTTCCCAGACGTATGGATTTTTCAAGACCTGTGGGATCGTAACCAGCCATTTTAAAGTATATGTTCTTTGCCCCCATTTCACGGAGCTCAGCAACTCTTGGTATTAGATACTCTTCTGTCGAAAGAGGGAGCCTGCCATACATATAGAAGTTTGGACATATGCCTTCACTGTAAGCTTTTATAACCTCTGGGTCGCTTGGGTCGGGATGAACAAGATTGCCTGATTCTTGCTTTTGCATATTCACCTATGACGCAACAAACGCCCTCAGCTTCAAAAACTCGTCCGTTGATATTAAATTTGAATAGTCTAAAGTATAGTCCTTTTCCAAACCTATTTGGTTTGTTCCTGTGGTGGTAGGGTATACGGTGCGCATGCCCAAAACTGTAGCCAATCCGAGCTCTTGAATAGTTATATAAGAATACCTTTTTCTTATTTTAGGCTCACCTTTAAGTCGATACTCGGTGATTTCGGTTTCTCTATAAAGAGTAGTATTAATTTTTTACCTTGGAGACATAAAATGCCCCTTGATCATTAATAAAATTCAAATTTTGTAGGTAATCGTGTTAAATGCTTATTATATTTTTTTAATAATACATATTTTACTTGACATTTGATCCCAATAAGATATATTATTAATATAGTTAGTTGGTAAAGAAGCCGAACAAACCGATTATGCACTCAAAATAATTACTGAAAGGCGGTGAAGCTTATGAATATTATTGGCATTGATATTGGAGGTACAAATATATCTGCTGTACTATGCAATGAGAATGGAAAAGTAATTGACAGATTTTATAGAAAAACTGCTTATTATGAAAACGATTACCTGAAGAACCTTATAGAAATTATTGAAGTATTGATTAATTCTAGTATTATACCTGTTGCAACAATTGGAGTAGGTGTACCCGGTACAGTGAATATAGATAATGGAATCATTGTGGCATGTCCAGCCCTAGAGTGGAACAATCTAAATTTAAAAAAAATTCTTGAAGATAAATTTAAAATATATTCATGCATAGGAAACGATGTTAATAACTGGACTATAGCTGAAAAACATATAGGTAAAGGCATAGGCTATAAAAATTTTGCTATGATTACAATAGGTACTGGTATAGGCTGTGGAATTTATATTGATGATAAATTATATACGGGATCCACATATGAAGCAGGGGAAATAGGATATATGCCAGTTAGCTTAGATGCATTTAATAAAGAATACACCTATAAGGATTTCGGATTTCTTGAGTCTAAAGCCTCTGCTATATCAGTTAGTAACCAGTATTATAAAAAGACAGGAGAAAACCTAAGTTGTGATGAAATTTTTAACCTATCATATGAAGAAGTTAAGAATGCAGTTGAAATAAGAAAAGAGGCTTATAAGTATATATCTATAGGAATTGCTTCAATTATATCCTTACTTAATCCAAGTAAAATAATTATTGGTGGGGGGATGGCTAATGAAGGGGAGTTATTCCTTAAAGAAATAATAGATAATGTATCAAAACTTATACCAATAAGATCTGAAATTTGCTTAAGTGATCTGGGAGAAATGGGAGGTGCATTAGGTAGTGCTTTAGGCTCTGTAATAAGTTTCAATAAAGTTAAAGAGTAATCCACTTAATGGATTATATTAATATTATAAGGGGAGGTATTAAAATGTTCAAGAAAATTTTAACAATTACTCTTACAGCATTTATAATAATGACAACTTTATCAGGGTGTGCAAAAAAGGTTGAAAAAGTAGAAGAGGTAAAAAAGGATGAAGTAGTGACAATAGAATATTGGGAGTATTTCTATGAGTCAAAAATTAAACTCATAGATAAGTTAATAGTAGATTTCCAAGCAGCAAACCCTAATATTAAAGTAGTGCATAAAAATTTTCCCTATGATAGTTATCAACAAAAGGTTTCCGCCGCTATTGCTGCAAAAACAGGCCCAGACATAGTAAACCTTTATTATGGATGGTTACCTAAATATGTTAAGTCAAACACATTGCAACCATTACCAGAAGATCAGTTCCCTACAGCAACTATAGAAAAAGAATTTGCACCAATGATTAGTACAAGCAAATTTGATGGAAAATATTATGCCCTCCCAATAGGAGTAAGAACGCTTGGACTACTTTGGAACAAAGATATATTTATAGCAAATGGACTAGACCCAGAAAAGCCACCAACTACTCTAGAAGAATTAGTTGAAATGGCTAAAAAATGTACAAAAATTACTGATGGTAAGCTTGAAATTGAAGGACTTACATTCCAACCTTCTGGACAGTTACATTCCTGGTATAGACCAGTTTTAATGGAACAATTCGGACAAAAACCATTAAGTGATGACAATAAGAAAGTTTTGTGGAATGCATCTGAAAATGGGTATAAGGCTTTTGAATTTCTCGTTAATTTAGCTAAAAAAGATAAGGTAGGAGAAAATAATTTCTTTACTGATGATGCTACTGCATTTATCAATGGGAAAGCAGCACTTCATATTGATGGATCCTATAGATTATCAGGTTTAACTAAGGAGAAAGCTCCAAATCTCAATTTCGGTGTAACAACTCTCCCAACATATAATGGAGTACAAAAGACATTTGGTTCATATTGGACAAATGCTATTACAACAAATGCAACTGGCGCAAAAGCAGATGCTGCAGTTAAATTCTTAAAATTTATTACTTCAAAAGAATCAATGACACAGTGGACTAAGAGTACAGGAGAAATAGGTGCTAGAACTGAATTTGCTACTGATCCAGAAATATTAAAAGATGTAAATTTAGCTCCATTTGTAAAACAATTACCAGTAGCCCAGTCATATTTCTATATAGATGAAGCGGCAGACAGAAAAGCTATAATGGATGCAATTGACGAAGTACTATTAAATGATGTAGATCCTAGAAAAGCTCTAGATGGGGCAGTTGTTAAAGTGCAAAAGTTACTAGATGATTACTGGAAATAGTTAGATTTGAGGGGGAAGGTATATTTATGCAACTAATGGACTAGTATAAAGCAAAATATACCTTCTCTTTTATTCAAATGGGAGGGGTGAGGGAATGAAACTTACTATTAAAGGAAGGCAAGCAATGTGGGCTTATATATTTATTGCAGTTCCTTTTTTATTTTTTATAGTTATAAGAATTATGCCAGCATTATATTCATTTAACGTTAGCTTACGTCAATGGGATTTATTGTCCCAAGATAAACCTTTTGTATTTCTACAGAATTATAGTGAACTAGCCATGGATAAAACTTTTCATGCAGCACTATCAAACACCCTAAAATATGTTTTAGTTGGGGTTCCAATACAATTAATGATTAGTTTAGGCATTGCAATGCTACTAAATAATATAAGAAAAGGTGTTGGTTTTTTTAGAACCGTATACTTTTTGCCATATGTAACCTCGGTAGTTGCAGTTTCATGGGTATGGAGATGGATGTTTATGAGACAGGGAGGAGTTGTGAATTCAATTTTTGGATTTATAGGTATTTCAGGTCAACCATTTTTAGATAGTACTACCCAAGCTATCTATGTTGTAATGGCTAATATAATCTGGCAAAGTATAGGATTTAATACTATAATATTCTTGGCAGGCATTAAACAAATACCCAATACTTTTTATGAAGCAGCTAGTATTGATGGAGCTACTAAGTGGAAACAATTTATAAAAATAACTATACCACTTTTGAATCCTACTCTAGTTTATCTTACAGTTATGGCCACAATAGGTACGCTGCAGGTATTTACACAGGTTTTTAATATAACTGGTGGTGGTCAGGGTAATGCAGGTGGACCGCTTAACTCAACAATAAGTATTGTATTATATATTTACCAACTTGCTTTTGTAAATCAGAAAATGGGTTATGCTAGTGCTGCTACAGTAGTTTTATTTACAATTATTATATCTATAAGTTTGATACAACTTAAATTTTTTACTAAAAAAGTTGAATATTAAGGAGGTAGACATGAAAAATAAAAGTAAAATCATTTATTATATTATTCTTCTATTAGGTGGTTCTTTTATGGTTTTCCCATTCTTATGGATGGTAGCTACTTCATTAAAAACAGGTATTGATATATTTAATATTTCTTTAATACCACATCCTTTTAAATTAAATAGTTACAAAACCGTTATTGAAAACACAGAATTTATCCGTTGGTTTGGGAATAGTTTGTTCGTAGCCACAATTACAACGGTTTCAGTATTGTTTTTTGATACTTTAGTTGGATATACTTTTGCAAAATTAGAATTTAAGGGTAAAAAAATATTATTTATTATTATTTTATCCACTTTAATGGTTCCAACAGAAATGCTAATTATACCTTGGTATCTTGGAATAACAAAACTTCAATTATTTAATTCATATATATCATTGATATTTCCAGGACTATCTTCGGCCTTTGGTATATTTCTGATGAAACAATTTTTTGAAGCAGTGCCAAACGACTTACTAGAAGCTGGGAGAATAGATGGACTTTCAGAATTCGGAATATTCACAAAGGCTGCAGTACCTCTTGTAAAACCAGCAATGGCAGCGCTAGGTATATTTACATTTCTAGGAAATTGGAATGCTTTTTTATGGCCAGTAATAGCGGTAGATAATAAAAGTCTTTATACACTTCCCGTTGGATTGTCTCTGTTTTCAAGCGAAGCACTTAATCAGTGGGACTTAATAATGGCAGGATCATGCATTGCAACTATTCCAGTATTAATTATTTTTTTAATCTTTCAAAAACAAATAATAGAAGGAATACATATGACAGGAATAAAAGGTTAAAAGGAGGAGAAATATGGATTTTAAAGTAATTGATTCACACATGCATTTTCAGGTAAAGGATTATGATATAGTAAGTACTAAAAAGAATTATATAGAAAAATATGGAGCTCTAAAATATGATAAACTCCAGGAGAAAAATAAGTACCAAAGTGATCTTTGGAGAAAAACATGGGGATTCCCTACTCCGGAGCCAGTGGGAGATAATGTGAAAGACACTGCAAAGCGATGGATTGGGGAAATGGAAAAAAACAATCTGGAAAAATTAGTATTCGTAACAGGTGGAGGGAACCAGGTATTAAGTGAGATTATAAGTTTATATCCAGACAAATTTATTGGATATGCTCATCATAATCCGTTTTCAAAAGATGCAGCTAGTAAGTTGCACTATGCAATTAAAAATTTGAATTTAAAAGGCTATAAAATACTTGCCCCTGATTTAGTGGGTAAATTAGATGACCCGATTTTAAATCCGTTATGGGAGGTTGCAGAAAAACATAAGATCCCTGTTCTTATACATTTTGGTATTATGGGGGCAGCGGGGGGAATTGCAGATAACTACAATATAAGTCCAATGGTTATACATGATGTGGCAAGGGCTTACCCAGATATTCCATTTATCGTTCCGCATTTCGGCTGTGGTCACCCAGAGCAGTTATTACAACTTGCTTGGGTATGCCCCAATGTTTATGTGGATACAACAGGAAGTAATCAATGGACAAGGTGGATGCCATACCCACTTACTGTTAAAGATTTGTTTAAAAAATTCTATGAAACTGTTGGACCTAAAAGAATTATTTTTGGTACCGATTCAGAGTGGTTTCCAAGAGGTTTTGTAAAAAGATATTTAGATGATCAGCTAAGAGATTGTTATGAGCTTGGAATGAAGGAAGATGAAATAAGAGGTATATTCAGAGATAACATTGCAGGTCTCCTAAAAATTTAGAAAGAGGGGATTAAATTGAAGAATAAGTATATGGAACTAATGCTAGGTGAATTAAAATTAACTATGGGGTGTACAGATATTGGAGCAGTTGCTTTTGCAGCTGCAACAGCATCTTCAGTAATAGAGGGAGATCTCCTAAGTATATCTATACAGTTAAGTCCTATGATTTATAAAAATGCACTTAATGTGTCAATCCCTTATATTAAAAGAAGTGGCATAGGGTATGCGGCTATTTTAGGAGCACTTATTAGTAATCCAGATAAAAAGCTAGCAGTATTTGATGATATTACAACGGACATAATTAATAAATATGAAAATATTAAAAATCAAATACATGTATCCGTAGATTATGTTGAAAGTAAAGATCCATTGTATATTGAAGTAGAATGTATTAAAACACTTGGTACTGAAAAGAATACAGGAAAAGTTATAATTAAAGGAAATTACCATAGTATACATGCTATTTATAAAAATAACCAGAACATCTATTATGAAGACATACAAACTAACATAGTAGAGAAAAATATAAATTTGAACATATCTGAAATATATGAATATATTTCTAATATGAATTATGAAGATGTAAAACCTTTGTTTGACTATGAAGAGGTCAATAAAAGAGCTACAGAGAAAAGTAAGATAATTGAAAATATACAGAATGAATTTCCAATTAGTCATTTATCCTACGAAGCAAGCCAATGGGTTTTTGATGCTAGCCAAAAGAGGATGAGGGGTGAACCTGTAAATATTGTAAGTATATGCGGTAGTGGCAATTTAGGAATAACAACAATACTTCCTGTATCTTGTATAGCATCATACTTAAAAACTAGTGAGTTGGAAAGAGGCAGAGCATTAGCATTAGCCATATTAACAGTGATTTATATAAAAAACAAAATGAATATTGTAACCACCATATGTGGGTCTGCTTTGGCAGGGGCTTGTGGAGTAAGTTCGGCGGTGGCATATTTGTATGATGGCAAATTAGAAAACATTAAAAATGCTATAAATACAAGTATTACAGCTGTTTTTGGTGTAATATGTGATGGAGCAAAAGAAAGTTGCAAGTTTAAGGTTTCTAGTGCAACTGGAAATGCTGTGATTATTGGCTACAACAGTGCAAAGGGAATATATGCGAAGGAAGGCGAAGGAATCATACAGCATGATTTAAATGACACTATTAATGTAATAGCTAAAATGAATAATGTCTCCATGATTTCTCTAGAAAAAATGATATTAGACAATATAAAAAGCAAGATAGAAGGAGAAAAAAATGTATAAATACACACCGGAATCATTAAAAATTCAAAATAAAAAGAAAATATTATCCCTAATTTTTAATGAAAGAGTATTGTCTCGAACAGAGATTGCCATTCAAAGTCAGATGAGTAAAACCACAGTATCAAATTTGACTGAAGAGATGATAATAGAGAAGATTATTATTGAGGTTGGTGAAGGGATTTCTACGGAAAAGGGCGGAAGAAAACCCATTAATTTATCCGTGAATCCAGATGCATTTTATATAGTTGGAGTAGATATTGGAGCATACAAAACTCTCTTCGCTATTGTGGATGCTTCTGGAAATATTGTGCTTGAAGACAAAATTATAACTGAAACCATAGAAAGTAGCTACGATTTAATGATTATTATTAATAAAGTGAAGAATATGATAAAAAGATCAGGAGTTAAAGATAAGATAATAGGGATGGGAGTTGGAATACCTGGTATAACAGATATTGAAAAAGGGATTGCTGTTTCTGTACCTAGATTTAACTGGAAAGATTTTAATATAAAAGAGGTTTTTGAAAAGGAATTTGGATTAGAAGTTTATATAGACAACGATGTTAACATGGGTGTTTTAGGGGAGAAATGGCTTGGAAAGGGAAGGAATTGCAGCAATTTCGTTTTCGTATCAGTAGGTTATGGTATTGGTAGTGGAATTATGATTGATAATAAAATACACAGAGGTACAAACTATAATGCTGGTGAAATAGGATATATGGCACTATCAAGGGATGCTTTTAAAAAAAACAAATATACTTTTAATGCCCATGGTTATTTTGAAAGTGTTGCCTCAGGTAATGCTATAGAAAATGCTTTGGGAATAAGCTGTGAAGAGGTTTTTGAAAAAAGTAAGGATAATTTGAAGTATCAAGAGGCTATTGATGAAATGACAGATTATCTAAGTATGGGTATAAGTAACATTATTAATGTATTGAACCCTGAGTCTGTAATAATTGGTGGTGGAGTGTCTAATGCTAAGGAAAAAATTCTAGCACCTATAAAAGAAAAAATAGAAAGATTAACTCCTGTGCCATGTAAGATAGAAATTTCAGAATTAGATGGAAAGTCAGGTGTAATGGGATGTGTTGCAACTGTACTTTCAGATAAATTTGGTATTAGTTTCTTTTAAGGAGGGGAAAAATGTTTAATAAAAGCTATGTAGAACAAATAGATGGTACTAGTTTCCCAGGGGAAACATTTGCAGAATGTGTTTTAAAGCCAATTTTTAATACTCAAAAAAAATATTATTATAAACCTTTTATAAAAATAAGTAGGGCCCATGCGGTTATGCTTAAAGAGCAGAATATAATTACAGATGAAGAAGTTACAAAAATATTAAATGGTTTATTAAAAGTGGATAAAATAGATTTTGAAAAGGCGAATTATGATCCACGTTATGAAGATATGTTCTTTATGGTAGAAAAGGAGTTATCAGAACTAATAGGTATAGACGGGGCAGGAAAACTTCATATTGCAAGGAGTAGAAATGATTTAGACATATGTGAATTTAGAATGGTTTTAAGAGAGATGTTTTTAAAAGTGATAGATGTGCTTAATAATTTTAAGGAAGTTCTTTTAAATATTATTAGTGAAAATATTGAAACAATAATGCCTGCATATACCCATACTCAGCCTGCACAGCCGACTACACTAGCTCATTACTTGCTGGCTTTCTATGATGTGATAAATAGATCTTATTATAGATTGTTAAAAGCCTATGATGCTGTGAATTTAAGCCCTCTTGGAGCTGTGGCAATAACAACAACTGGATTCCCAATAAATAGGGACAGAGTTGCAGAATTGCTGGGATTTGATGGCTTAGTGGAAAATTCCTATGATAGTATAGCGGGAGTTGATTACCTTACTGAGAGTGCAGCGGCTTTAATGATAATGAATACAGATTTATCAAAATTTATAAAGGACACTTTGGACTTTTGTACTAAAGAATTCAATGTCTACTATTTAACTGATCCATATGTACAAATAAGTTCAATCATGCCTCAAAAGAGGAATCCATCCTCTCTAGAACATACAAGACCAATGGCAAGTAATGCAATAGCAGAAGCAAAATGTATATTTGATATATTACATAATACACCATTTGGAGATATCGTAGATTCAGAAGAACAATTGCAGCCTCATATTTACAGTTCTATAGAGTTTACAATAAAAGTGTTAAAAATATTGAGCTCAGTTTACTCTACTCTAAAAGTAAATAAAGAAGTTTTGTTTAATAGGGCCCATGAATCATTTATAACTGCAACGGAACTTGCAGATACCTTAGTAAGAGAAAAAGGATTGTCATTTAGACAAAGTCATAAAATAACAGCAGATTTGATTAAAAAGCTTATTATAGAACATTTGGATTATAAAGATATTACGTCAGATATGATTAATGAAATTTCAAGTAAAGTTGTGGGGGAAAAAGTAAATATTTCAAAAGAAGATATAAAAACAGCATTAGACCCAGTAAACTTTGTTAATATTAGAGACATTGTTGGTGGACCTGCCCCAAGTGAAACTACAAGAATGTACAATGTTAGGAATGAAAAATTAAAGTCAGAAAGAAATGAAATGAATTTGAGGAAAGACAAACTCATTCAAGCGGATGTTGAACTTGATTTGGCAATAGAAATCATCTGCACTAGAGGTCAAGGGCATTAGCAAGCTAAGTCATGCCCCAGCGCAAAGCCATCTAGGCTTCATGAACAAATTGTGAATACAACCAAAGAATATTGCGACGTTGTTAAATCCAAAGCTGATAAAATGACGTTTACTACAGATCAGAAAAAAATATTGAAGTTTCAGCAAGTGCGCTTGTAGGTGAATTCTTAGCCGTCCAATCATCATCGCCGGAAAGGAATTGTAAGGTACCAGCTTTGACGGTATGTACGAGACATCCTTGGGTGTTTTGCGGTTGTTCTTCAAAGGCAAATTCAATCATATGTTAGCGGTATGGGATTTTCGCTTAATCCACTTAACAGTGCATATGATGACACCACAAATTAATGCTTCTATGCCAATTGTAGCAACCAGAGATTGTCAGTTTCACTCCCAATCTATGGTTGCTATTTAATAAGAAATGAGTAGCAAAGATGAATATTGGGGAACAAAAAAAGAATTATCGAATATTATTCCCAATTTAACTATAGTGATTAAAAAAAGTGGAGTTACTAAGTTTTCTGTATTCTTAGATAAGAAAATTGATATTATTAGAATTAGTGGTAATAATTAAATAGATGGTAAATTAACTCAGGCTAAGGCAGATGAAGTTTACAATTCACTTAAAACTAATCAGGAAAGTTGAGATGGAACAGGTAGTAGTTCAATTTTCATTAATACCTAAAGTAGTTGGATATTTTGAATATTAAGAAGCTATAATAAAATAAAAAGTAATTTATAAAGGGACAGCTAAATGCCTGTCCATTTCCGTTGTGAGCATAGAATGGCCGTAACTAAGTAAGAATAGCATCATTTATATAACAATGCATCCGCCATACCTACGATAGTAACATTGTAGTTTGATTCTTTAAGATTCATTAAGTAAGGTGATACCAATTCATCCTCTGACTGTATAATTTTCACTAGGGGTCTTAAGCAACAACAAGAAAAGTTTTCAGCAACTATTCCTATTAAATTATTGCTTAACTTTACACAAGTGCCTATTGGGTAAGGTGCCATTTTTGCAGAAAAAATTCTCACCAAATGCTGATCAAATATGGTGCCACCACCGCCCATAATGTACTCTATAGCGTCAGAGGGCAACACACCTTTTCTATAAGGCCTATCAGATACAAGTGCATCATATACGTCAGCAATTGCTATTATGCGACCAAATAGTGATATTTTTTTTCCTTTTATATTTAATGGATAGCCTGTGCCATCGTACTTTTCATGGTGCTGATATATTCCCATATAAACTTTACTGTCGATAGATAAATTTTTTTTTACATATTTATACCCATTTTGGGAATGTTGTTTTATTATTTCAAACTCTTCACAGGTTAATTTTTCAGGTTTATCTAATATTTCATTAGGGGTATATATTTTGCCCATATCATGCAATAAAGATGCAGTGCCTAACAAATATAAATCTTCCTTTTTCAGTTTAAGGGCTACACCCAATACTAGCGATAATATACAAACATTTACCGAATGATAAAATGTGTATTCGCTTGCTACTCTTAAATCCATCATATTATATAGTATATCCTCATTAGCTGATATCTCATCCACAATATTTTCCATTAATCTTTGAATAGTTTTAAATGAGAATTGTAACTGCCTTTTTTTTCTATTTGGTTTCATTAAATTTTTTATTGATTTTATTGTTCTCATCTTTAACTCTACACTGATAACCTCTGTTACAGTAATATCTTCAGATAGTTCATCATTGATGTAGATTCCGCAGTAACCTAAATGAATCAATTTTTTTACATATGATAGGCGAATAGGTATTTTATGTCTTAAGAGAATTTCTCCATTATCACCATACAATGTTTTACCAAGAATCATGCCCTCTTTTATATGTTCAATTGGTACATATCTCATCTAATTTCACCCCAAATATATTGTAATCATCAATAACCTAATGTTTATAAATACTACTATATTGTAAATTTATTAACTTGCTGAGACATTTCTTTAGTCATTTCATTTAATATATGTGACGATGCTGATACCTCTTCAGAAGATGCATTTAGTTCCTGTGAAGATGCAGCTATCTCCTCAGAAGAAGCGGAACTTTCCTCTGCAATAGCAGATATACTATTCAATTTGTCTATAATATCATTTTTTGAAGTATTTAAATCTATGGCAGTAGAATTTATATATTTTATTTTCGGAATAATATTATTTATAGAATCAATTATGTTTTTAAAAGATTTTGTGGAAGAATTTATAGTCTTTACTTGGTTATTTAATTCACCGCTCATCTCTTTTGTATTATCAGAAATTAAGTTAGTCTCTTTTACGATATCCTTAATAAGGCTATTTATGCTTTCAGAGGAATTCTTACTTTGTTCCGACAATTTTCTTATTTCATCGGCAACTACAGAAAATCCTCTTCCAGACTCACCTGCTCTTGCGGCTTCTATTGCAGCATTAAGTGCGAGAAGGTTAGTTTGCTCTGCAATACCGTTAATTACATTGGTAATGTCACTTATTTGTTTTATACCGTGAGTCAATTTTGATATTTTTTCGCTGAAAATATTAAAGGAGTTATCAATATTATTTATGGAACTTGTCATTTGCAACATATTTTCACTGCTATCACTAGCCATGGAATTAATAGCCTGAGAATTTCTATCTATTTCGCCTATCTCATCCACCATTCCAGATAAATTTTCACTAAAGTTATCTAATAGTTGAGTTGATTTTAATAACTCTTCTGACTGGAATCCATTACCCTGCGCCATCTCATTTATTGCCAAAGCAATATTTTGTGAAGCTCCAGACATCTCCTCTGATACAGAAGAAAGATTTTCTGACTGACCCTGGATGCTACTAGAACTTTCTCGGATACTAAGTATCATACTGCTAAGGGAGGTTTTCATCTCTTGAATTGCTTTAGTCATTTGACCAATTTCATCTTTTGAATTAATATTTTTAGAACTTACTTCAAAGCTCAAATCACCTTTTGCTAATTGATCTAAGTGATTTGAAGTGCGTTTTATAGCATTTGCAATTCTACTAGAAATTAAATAAACGAGGATGATACCAATTGCTAGAAATAAAACGGAAGTTATAGCTACTGACACTTTCATTGCTGTTAATTGAGATAAAATATCATTTTTATTTATAACAACTGCAACTGACCAGTCTGTATTTTTAACAGGAGCGTATCCAACATACTTATCTACCCCCTGGTAATAATAATATCCAATTCCAACATTACCTTTTGTCATGGCTTCTTCTACATCTGCTAAGCCCTTTAACGTACTATCTTTTTTTGCTTCTTCAATGGGGTTGTACATTTTTTTCACAAGATCTATGCTGTTATGAGCAACCACAACACCAACTTTGTTTATCATAAAGGCATTTCCAGTTTTTCCGAACTTAACATTATTAGTAAATTTGCTTAAGGTATCACTATTTGCAGTACATACTAGAACTCCTACTATTGAATTGTTAAACGTTACAGGTACAGCATAAGCAAACACAACAGATCCATCTGTTTTGCTTATTATCGCATCTGATACATTTTTCGAACCTGATTTTGCTTTTTGAAAGTACGCTCTGTCAGTAACATTACTAGATTTACCATCTGAAAAGGTAACATCTCCATCAAGACTAGAAATTCCCATTTTTATATAACCTAATCGTGTAACTTCATTCTTAAATGTTTCAATTTTTTTTTCATAAGGGGTGTTAGGATTAGCTATATCTTCTCTAGACGCAATACCCTCTAGAGAAGTTAAATCACCATTAACTTTTTGTTCTACACTATTTGCGGTTTGAGCAGCTATTTGCGGGAGTGTTGTATTAACATTAGATATAAGAGCATTGTTGGCAATGAAATAGGAAATAACACCAGAGCCTAGACATATTATCAATATTAGTACTCCTAAATCAGTGATCATTTTTGTTTTTATACTTTTCATTTGAATTCCTCCTAAATTATGTTTAAAGTAAACTAAGTTTACTCAAGGTTTCCTCTAATTTCTTTTTATTTACTGGTTTTGCAATATAAACATCATAACCCTCAGTTAAAGAGTCATTTACAAACTCTGTCTCAGCTAATGCAGTTATTACCATTACTTTTACATGTTGATTTTTTCTCACTCTTTTTTTTCTTTCCATATCACGTATGGAGTTTAAAACCTTAATCCCACTGACCTTAGGAATCATTATATCCAGGCAAATTAAATCATAGGGCATATTGTCCTGCAAGGCTATCAAATATGCTTCTAAAGCTTCCATGCCATCCACGGTTGTATCACAATCACCGTAGCAAGACAGAGTTTTTTGTAGGAATATGCTACTTGCTTCGTCATCTTCAACTATTAAAATTCTCATTAGTTATATCTCCTGTATCTTTAATTATTTTTTAACCTTTGATGCTCATTATTTATTATACTTACTAAGTTTTCAATTTTTTCTAAGTCATATTTTCTAGCAGCAAGTTCTATCTTAAAAGCTATTGTTTTCAAGGAATCTACTCCTAATTGATTTGATAAAATCTTAATTTTATGAGCTTCTTTCTCAATTTGAAGTAAATTACCAAGTACTAATGTGTTATTTAATTTATCTATAGATAAATCCAACTCCTCTGTTTTAAGAAAGTCTTCACCCTTCAACTGAATAGGTGAAGAAGGCATCATTATGAAATTACCATTATAATCTAATGTAAAATTGCCGTAAGAAATTGATTCAAAATCATTTCTGAACGTAGTTTTGTCACTGACGTTAGTTGATGAAATTTCTGCCTGCTTCTCTCCAATTTTAAAGTTAATTATAAAATGGAAAGTACCGCCTTGTCCTTCTTCACCTTGAAACCATATTCTTCCGTCCATCATCTCAACTAACTGTTTTGAAATTGCAAGACCTAGGCCAGTTCCACCATATTTTCTTGAAAAGGAACCATCAACCTGAGTAAAACTTTTAAACAACTTCTCTTTATCATCTTCTGAGATACCAATGCCTGTATCTATAACAGAAAATTGTATTTCTATATTATCTTCATCACTGGAGAGTTGTGTAATTTGCAGGCATACCTCTCCAGTTTCAGTGAATTTAATAGCATTATGAATCAAGTTATTTAAAACTTGTTGCAATCTATTAGGATCACCAATTAAATATCTTTCAATAGCAGGTGAATATTTTAAATTTAGTGCTAGTTCCTTTTGCGTCGCAAAAGGGGAATGAAGTTTGAAGATATCTCCTATAAGTTCTATGATATCAAAATGTATGCTTTCAATTATAAGTTTCCCTACTTCAATTTTTGAAAAATCTAGCACATCATTAATAGTTTTAAGTAAATTTTTAGTGCATTTCTGTGCGGTTTTAAGATATCTCCTTTGCTGATCATCAATTTCAGTGGAAAGTGTTAAATCAAGCATCCCTGTAATTCCATTTAAAGGAGTTCGAATTTCATGACTCATATTCGACAAAAATTCACTTTTGGCTTTGTTAGCTGCTTCTGCCTCTTTTTTAGCATTTTGCAGTTCAACTTCCGCCAGCTTTCTATCGGTTAAGTCATTCATTATAACAATAAAATAGTATTTTTCTGGACTATATATTAATCTAGAATACCATCTATTATCATCAGTAGAATAGTAATCACCATCTGGTATATATAACCCTTCTAAAGCAACCTTTCCAAAAAGAGTGATTATAGATTGTGAAGTATGCTTTGATCCTTTAAAAACATCTGAAAATTT
Organism: uncultured Clostridium sp.; assembly: GCA_964467165.1. Classification (GTDB taxonomy): domain Bacteria; phylum Bacillota; class Clostridia; order Clostridiales; family Clostridiaceae; genus Clostridium_AD. The sequence continues at coordinate 271,151 of CAYXOL010000001.1, read as the reverse complement.
TTTTCCAATAACCTGATCCCTTTCGTACCCACCCATTTCTAGAAAAGCTTTATTCGTCTGAATATATTCAAAATCAACGGGAATTCCATTTTCATCTAATATGATTTTGTTATAACATAGAGCACTTTTAAAATTCATAAAAAGTGTCTTAAATTTTGCCTCGCTCTGAGATAACGCCTCTATAGCTTTCTTTCTTTCGGAAATATCACGAATAATGCTCACTAAAATACAGATACCTCCAGTGTGGATTTTTTGAGAATTTACTGCCACTGAAAAGAAGCTTCCATCCTTTCGATGGTGTATTGATTCAAAAGAAGCACTACTTTTAATAGCCAATATCTGTTCGCTGGTAAAATCAAAGGTTTTTCGTATGTCATATATTTTTAAGGATAAAAGTTCTTTTCGACTATACCCGTAGGCTTTGAGCGCAGCTTCATTTGCATCAAGAATTTTGCCGCTACTATAGTCTATAAATAAAATGATGTCGCTTGTAACCTTAGAAAGTAGTTGATATTTTTCTAAAGCTTCTTGTTTTTTTCTTAAGTTATCTCGCTCTTTTCGTAATTTTTCTTCCATTTTAATGATTCTTGTGATATTACGAAACACCATTACAATTCCTGAAATTATCTCTTCTGAATCCTTTATGGGGGAACAACTGGCGGATAAATAATTTCTTTTTCCATTTTTGGATACGATAACTGAATGTTTTTTAAGTCCTACAGAACCCTTTGTTTGTAATGCCAATTCCACAAGATTTTCTATTGGCTCATTAGTTGAAATATCAATTAAACGAATAATTTTATTGATATGTTTACCAATTGTTTCTTCTGATTTATATCCTGTAAGAACCTCAGCGGCTTTATTCATAAAATCGATAATCCCGTGAGTATCTGTGGAAACTACACCATCACCTATAGAAGCTAAGATAGTGGCCATACGTTTTTTTTCCAAGTAGTCTTCCTGTTTATCATTTATATTTATCAATATATATCTTTACCTACCTTCTATTTACACCCTAAGCTTATTAATAAATCTCAATACTTTGAAAAGGCATTTAGAAAAATCTCAAGAGTATTAAGTATCTGTTCTTTAAACTTAAAGGCATATTCACTCTTTCTCCATCTATACACAATAGCTAAAAAGGAACCAGCCATTATATCTGTTAAAATTTGACTGTCTATTTCAGGATTAATATCGTTACATTTTTGGGCTTTTTCCAAGAGTAATCTAAAATAAACTATCCTTTTATTAATTAGTTCCTCTGATTGCTTAACTAGTTCTCCTTGTTGTAATAGCATAGCTGATATATTTATAAGGCATGTACTTTCTGGATAATTCTCATAGTTTTCAGCATATATAGAAGCAAAAAGCCTTATAGCTTCAAGTGGAGGTAAATTTTTAAATTCCACTGTTTCAATGATACTTGTATCAAGTTCGGAATGATATTCCAAAACAGCTAAAACAATTTCATTCATATTCTTAAAATGGCTGAACAAAGTTCCTTCGGATATTCTTTCTCGCTTTGCAATTTCTTTACTTGTTAATGCTTGTATGCCAAGTTCACTGATAATTCCTATGGTTGTTATAACCACACTATCTTTACGATTTATTGATGTTTGTCTCATAAGTCACCTTCTACAAAAATTATTGAAATACTATATTCTTCAGGATGTTTTTTTTGCGATATTCCGAGTTTACACTCGCAATAATGATTATATATGTATGTGTAATATTTTGTCAAGAAAATTATCAATTATTATCAGTATTTGTCGTATTTAACAATTTATATAGCGAAAATGATGTTTAGGATTTAGGAGTGGAGGGATAGAATGGGCGAAAAATGGATTGCGATGATTGGTAGTTCTTGAAAGGGAAAATACAGATAAACACATTTATAATAATACAGAGCAAGTTCACTTATATATAGTAAAAAGAAAGATTCACCGGAGATTTTCCGATGAATCTTTTTTTTCTGTTTAGTCCAGCCATTTACCATCTATCAAATCTTTTGCATCCCTAGTTAATGGAATCAAATCGGTTCTGTCTAAATAGCTTATATCGAATTTTCTGTTTAGTGCTGCAAAATGTTTTAAGCCGAAAGCTATCTTATTTAGATAAGAGTATACACCGATTGCTCCAGGAGAAAAATTATTTGCTTTTTTGCCATATAGTGCGCGTAAATCTGCTAGGTCGCCGAATATTTCTTCTACTGTAGAGCCGTATTTGCTAAACATTTTTGGTATATTGCCCTCATTTATCATTTCGCCTATTTTTTTACTGCTCATAGCCGCAGCCATTGCTGCGCGGCAGATGCCTATGGCTGTAATGTTTCCATCACCATAAGAGAGGGCCTTGAAAACCTGATCTTCAGAAGCGAACCCTCCTGTTATAGTTATTGCCGGAACCCAGAGACCTTCTTTTTTGAGTTTCTTTATGATGGTGCAGACTGCTTCTTCCATAACGATTGTGGGATATGCCCATTCGTTCATCATTTTGCATGGGCTGTAACCGCTGCCGCCACCAGCGCCGTCAAAGGTTATCATATCAACTCCTGCCTTGCTCCCCAGGCGTATGGACTTTTCAAGATCTGCGGGATCGTAACCGGCCATCTTAAAGTATATGTTCTTTGCCCCCATTTCACGGAGCTCTGCAACTCTTGGTACTAGGTACTCTTCTGTCCAAAGAGGGAGCCTTGCATATACATAGAAATTTGGGCATACGCCTTCACTGTAGGTTTTAATAACTTCTGGGTCCCTTGGGTCAGGATGAACAAGATTTCCTGTTTCTTGCTTTTGGATAGCTTCTTCTATATTCTTAAGGCGCACAATGGGTTGAGTTCCTTTGGCTCCTTGTCCAAATTTTATCTCTATGGCCTGGACTCCTTGCTGCTTTATAGCATACTCGGGTAGTCCCAGCATATTGTCTTCCACATTACACTGTAGAATAATTTGCCCATAGCCCCTATAGTATTTGTTGAAGGATTCAAGGATTTCTTTTAGCCATGGAAAATTTGTTATCTTTCCGTTTTCTATCTTGAGCTTGGGGTCTTTGTTTCTTGCATCTTCACCGATGACACAACAAACGCCGGCCATTGCCGCTCCGGCAAAATAATCTTCCCAATTCAGTTTGATTAGTGCTGGGAGAATCACAGGTATTGCAAGCTTTACAGGATTTAACTTTCCAAATTCCTGCTCCAAATTGACATTGAAAACATTTGCTTCTTCATATGTAGGGTTAGCGCCCGTAGATCCAAAAACTCGTCCGTTAATATTGAAATTTGAATAGTCTAAACTATAGTCCTTTTCGGAACCGATTTGGTTTGCTCCTGTGGTAGTAGGGTATACGGTGCGCATGCCCAAAACTGCAGCTAGTCCTAGCTCGCAGGTTGTTGTGCATTCCTCTGTGCATACAGAACACATTCCAGATTGGGGCGAAAGTTTGTTACTTCGATTCTTTGTATCATTAAAAGCTGATGATAATGCTGGTGAATAAGTCATTTTACATCCTCCTTTTAAGTATGGGTTTATATGGATTATTATATAATAATAGGATTAAAAAATCAAATGGGTTAATTATTCTTTGTTGCTTTTATCGTAAAGAAATTTCACGTTGAAAGTTTAACAAGCCTTTGAGATATTCCAAATACGGCACATGCATTCGCCAAAAGGGTATCACCTTTTGTCCCCAAATCATATTTTATATGTTATGATTTTATGTACATTACCCTATTCCTATTGTAAATATATGCTATATGGCATACAATTTCATTATACCATAAATACTTGTAAGTAGCCGAATAAGCATAATTCATTTCAAAGTTTTTTGTGTCATGGGAGGGGTTGTAACGTATGAAACAAAAACATGAGAAAGAGGCAATTATATTTATGAATATATTAAGTTTAAAATGATTAATAATATGTTTGGTCATTCTCAGAGTATCACAAGTTCATAGTAAAAATTTTTAGTTTTTACTATGAACTCTGGTAATGTTGCAATAACTGCAAATTGCATTATGAAAAGGAGAATTAACAATGAAAAATTTAAAAGGACCAACTTTGCTGGTTATAACCGCTATTATATGGGGAACTTCTTTTGTAGCACAAAAACTTGGAATGAACTATGTTGAACCTCTTACTTTTGGTGCAACAAGATTTTTACTCGGAGCATTGGTTTTAGTTCCCTTAATACTAATTTTTGATAAAATTAATAAGAAAAAGAATGGAAATGTACCTGAAAAACATAGGGTAAAATTTCATAATAGAGACCTTATTATAGGTGGATCTTTATGTGGAGCATCACTTTTTTTAGGAGCATCTTTTCAGCAATGGGGAATTGTTTATACTACAGCTGGAAAAGCAGGTTTTATTACCGCCTTATATATAGTATTAGTTCCATTGTTTGGATTGTTTTTGCATAAGAAGGTAAGTAAATTAGTATGGTTTGGAGTTGGACTTGCTACCCTAGGTTTATATCTCTTATGCATTAAAGAAGGTTTTACAATACAAAAGGGAGATGCAATAGTACTTGCAGGAACTATCTTCTGGGCAGTACAGATATTAGTTGTAGATACTTATGTTAATAAAGTAGATGGATTGAAATTGTCCTTTGTTCAGTTCTTGGTAGCAGGTGTTTTTTCAACCATTGGAGCTTTAATACTTGAAACTCCTAAATTTGACACGATTATTGCCTGTGCAGGACCGATATTATATGCTGCTATTATGGTAGTTGGTATTGCATATACACTTCAAATAATAGGCCAAAAATCTACAGATCCTACTGCGGCTGCTATTATATTGAGCATGGAATCATTATTTGCTGTTATCAGTGGGGCAATTTTCCTAAAAGAAGTGATGAGTATGAGAGAGATTATAGGATGTGTCATTATGTTTTCGGCTGTAATAATAACTCAAATCAGAACTGAGGATATTTGCCAAGATTCTTTTATCTGATAAAATAAAACACTCTGGAACACCTTTGTTTATAGTGGATTCCAGAGTGTTTTATATACAATTCTCAATATGTAAGTGAAAAATTTAAAAACTACAGAGTGATATACGTTGCAGGTGGTTTGTGAAATTAGCCTAATATAGTCATAAAAAACAAATTATTAAATAAAAGCTTGATTATATTACTAATTAGTAATATATTATAAGTATGGATAATAAAAAAAATACTTACGGAGAATTGGAAAATTTAAATTTAAAGGCATTAATAGCATTAAGTAGATGTACTCAAAAGGTTCACAAAAAAGAATATAAAACTATTAAGGCGGGAGGTTTAACGGTTTCACAGTTTGCAGTACTTGAGATCTTATATCATAAAGGAGATTTAAGGGTTAGTGAAATAATAGATAAAATTCTTTCCACTGGTGGAAATATGACGGTTGTAATAGATAATTTAGTTAAGGTAAATCTTGTTAAGAGATCTACTGATCCAATGGATAGACGAGTTAATTTGATAAGTATAACTGAAGAAGGGAAAAGCATCATGAATGATATATTCCCAAAACATTTAGAGAATATAAATGAAATCTTCAGTAACCTAACACTAGAAGATAAGAGCAATTTAATAAGTTTACTTAAAAAATTATCAGGTGTATAAATATATACATCTGATAATTTAAATATTTATTACTAATTAGTAATGTATTAGTCAAAAACTTAATATATTAAAGGAGATTTAAAATGAAAGAGATGCCATGGAAATTGTTTATGAAGATATAGAGATAATAGGGATATATTTTTGAAAAATGAAAATTATAATGTAGAGTAAAATTTATTATATAAAAAGAAATGGGAAGGAAGGGATATAGGATGACAGAGAAAAAAACAATAATAGAGGCAGCATGGAACTTGGAGAACAGTTACGCTAGTTTGCCAAAAATATTTTTCAATATAATCAAACCGAGTCCAGTATCCTCACCAAAGTTGATTATTTTCAATGATTCATTGGCAACCTCCCTTGGACTTAATGCTGAAGCGTTGCAAGGAAAGCATGGGATAGAAGTGCTTGCCGGCAATAAGATTCCAGAGGGCTCATTGCCTCTTGCACAGGCTTATGCAGGGCATCAATTTGGGAACTTCACTATGCTGGGGGATGGACGTGCAATGCTTATTGGTGAGCAAATCACACCAACAGGCGAAAGATTTGACATTCAGCTAAAAGGCTCAGGTAAAACACCATACTCACGAGGTGGAGACGGCCGGGCATCACTTGGACCAATGTTACGAGAGTACATCATAAGTGAGGCTATGAATGGGCTTGGTATTGACACTACCCGTAGCCTAGCAGTGGTGACTACTGGTGAAACAATAATTCGTGAAACTCCCCAACTTGGGGCAATTATGACTCGGGTGGCGGCCGGCCATATCAGAGTAGGCACTTTTCAATATGCTTCAAGGTGGGGCACAACGCTAGAGCTTAAGGCCCTGGCGGATTACACATTGCAAAGATATTTTCAAGCGGCAAGCGGTGAGGAGAATCAATATCTCTTCTTACTTTCGGAGGTTGTTAAACGTCAGGCAGCGCTAATTGCCAAATGGCAACTGGTTGGATTTATCCACGGGGTGATGAACACGGATAACATGGCCATTAGTGGCGAAACCATTGATTATGGTCCTTGTGCTTTCATGGATGATTATGATCCAGCCACGGTATTTAGCTCTATTGACAGTTACGGTCGCTACGCCTATGGCAATCAGCCCAATATTGCCCAATGGAATCTGGCACGATTTGCGGAGACCCTGTTGCCGCTACTAGATGATAATCAAGATAAGGCAATAAAAATAGCAGAGCAAGAGATTTCAAATTTCACAGAATTGTATCACTTCAACTGGATTCAGGGAATGAGAGCAAAACTTGGGATATTTAACGAGGAGATACAAGATGCGGAACTTACTTCAGGACTTCTTAGGCTTATGGAAAAGAATCACTGGGACTATACAAATACTTTTCTCTCATTAACTTTTGATAAAGCCTTGGATACATCTTTATTTGTGGCCACAGAATTTGATAATTGGTATGAAATGTGGCAGGCAAGACTAGGAAGGCAGAAGCAAACGAAAACTGAGTGTCATCAGTTGATGCGCAGCTCAAATCCAGCTATAATTCCTCGTAATCATAGGGTAGAAGCTGCATTACAAGCTGCAGTAAAACAAGGGGACTATAGCGTTATGGAAGAGCTTCTACATGTGCTGAAAAATCCATACGCTCACTCTCCAGAGCAGACTGAGTATGCTACACCACCGGGTATATCAACTTCTCCTTATCGAACATATTGTGGTACTTAATTTACAGGAAGTAGAAGATTCAAATGTTTTAAAATTAAGATATGTTTAAGAAAAATGTTGATACAACGGTATTTTTTAAGGGAAGACATTTGCTCTTCCCTATTTTATGGAATTATAATCAATTTTTAAAACTATATATCTGACTTTAATAGGTAGTTGTAAATCTTTGAAGGAATTTAAACAAATTTGTAGAATAACTGTAAAATGGAATAATATCTTCAAAGTTAAAAAATGGAGGATCAAAATGAATTTACCATTTAAAATAGCTGTAAGATTTTTAAAGTCTAGTAGGGGACAAACAATTCTAATAGCTTCGGGTATAGCTATTGGGGTTTCGGTGCAAATTTTTATAGGTTCACTTATACAAGGTTTGCAAAAGAGTCTTATAGATAAAACTATAGGGAATTCATCTCAAATAACTATTACGTCCAATAATGATGAGGGAACAATAAGAAATTGGGAAGACAAGATATCCCAAATACTAGCAACAGATGTAAGAATAGAAAAAATATCTCCTAGCGCTGATTCATCAGCACTTATCAGATATAGAGATAAGACTGCTCCAGCTGTTATAAGGGGATTAAATTTAGGGCAAGATAAAGAACTATATGGTATAAAATCTAAAATATATGAAGGTAATATTCCAGAAAAGCCATATGAAGTGTTAATAGGTAGGGATTTACAGGAAAAATTAAATTTAAAAATTGGAAAAAGTATATCTTTAATTACTCCTAGTGGAGAAGCCAGCGATGTTAAAGTAACTGGATTTTATGATTTAAAAGTATCCAATATCAATAAATCATGGATTATAACAAGTCTTAAAACATCCCAGAATATATTTGGTTTTGGAGGTAAAGTAACCTCTATAGAAATGCAATTAAGTTCAAAAGACGTATTTAAAGCAGATGAAATTGCAATGAAAATAGAAAAAAATTTATTAGACAATAGCATAAAAGTTGAAAATTGGAAAGATCAAAATGAAGAACTACTTGGTGGGCTTAATGGGCAAAGCGTATCTAGTTTAATGATACAAGTTTTTGTGCTCATTTCTGTAACTTTAGGGATAGCAAGCGTACTTGCTATAACGGTGGTTCAAAAATCCAAACAAATTGGAATACTCAAAGCAATGGGTATAAAAGATAGAGATGCTAGCAAAATTTTCTTGTATGAAGGGTTTTTACTGGGAATTGGTGGGGCAATCATGGGAATAATCCTTGGAATTACACTTATGTTTTTATTTACTAGGTTTGCTTTGAATCCTGATGGTACAGCAATAATACCACTCTATTTAGACTATAAATTTATTGCCATATCCGGAGGAATAGCTGTAGTTTCTGCATCCATTGCTGCACTTATACCAGCAAGGAGTTCTTCAAAATTAGAACCAATTGAGGTGATCAGGAATGGTTAACATGATTACATTAAAGGATATAAATAAAATTTACGGGTCGGTTGTAAAATCCCAGGTATTATTTGATATAAATTTAAGTTTTGAAGAAGGTTCTTTTAATTCAATTATAGGTCAATCGGGAAGTGGTAAAAGTACATTGCTCAATATTATGGGAACATTAGATAAACCAACTAGTGGAGGGGTTTATATAAATGAAGAAAGAACAGATGGTATGAGTAAGAATGCATTAGCCCAGCTTCGTAATAAGACTATTGGGTTCGTTTTTCAATTTCATTATTTGTTACCAGAATTCACTGCAATTGAGAATGTACTTATCCCTTATATGATGAATAATCCAAAGCCCCCTAAAGAAATTATAGAGAGGGCTAAGGAATTGATGAACTTGGTTGGCATTTACAAAGTAAAGGATAATTTGGCATCAAATATGTCTGGAGGAGAGCAGCAGAGAACTGCTATTGCAAGGGCTTTAATTAATAACCCTAAAATAATACTCGCAGATGAGCCCACTGGAAACTTGGATTCGCAGTCTACGGAGAATATTTATACTATACTACGTGATATTAACCAGAAATTTAAGACAACTTTCATAATTATTACACACGATAGAAGGATAGCAGAAAAAACCGATAGGATAATTGAGATAAAAGATGGAAGAATCAATATGGATATCAGTACAAGATGATATTAGCAACCAGAGATTATTCTTGCTACTTAAACTTTAAATTTATTTACCATTTCATTAAGTTTTTGTGCAAGATCAGCTTGGCTTTTTGCTGTTAATGCAACTTGCTCTATGGCTTTTGAGGTTTCATCTATACTTTCTTTTATTGTTACTGATTCTTCGCTTGATTTTTGTGAAGTTTCAGTCATATTTTGAACAGATTGGCTTACCTGTCCAACCGTAGCTGTTATTTCCTCAGCCATAGCGGCAATTTCATCAGACATTTTACTCACAAAATTCGAATCATTATAATACTGATTGCCTGTTTCTCCATAAGCATTTAATTGTTCATTTATCTGTGTATCTATAAATTCTAATATTTCTTTACCTGTATCAATACTACTCTTAAATGCACCCTGAACTTCAACAATAGTTTCCTGAATATTTAGTACTGCTCGAGATGATTGTTCTGCAAGTTTTCTTACTTCATCTGCAACCACTGCGAATCCTTTACCATGTACGCCTGCTCTCGCTGCCTCTATGGCAGCATTTAATGCAAGCAAATTGGTTTGCGACGCTATACTTCCTATTGTATCTGCCATAACCTTTATACTATCTACTACTTTCCCATCTTCAATAGCTTTTTCCATTTTCTTTTGTTTTTCTGAATGTATCTGTCTAGTTTTATCAATAGCATTTTGACTATTATTTTTAACTTCTGTGGCCTTTTCTTTAAACAGATTTGCATTATTACTGCCTTCCATAGCTTTAGAAGAGAGCACATTGATAGTAGAGTCTACTTCCTCAACAGAGGCAGTTATCTCCTCAGATGCACTACTTGACTCTTGCATACCAGCGGCAATAGTATCTGCTGCTTCATCTATAATTATAACTTTTAAATATAATTCTTGAACTGTGGCTGAAATTTCTTCAGATGATGCACTTAAATCCTGTGAATTTTCTATTATTATTTTTACTAGCTTTTTAATGTTTTCTTGTGCTGTATTTAACGCATTCCCCGTTTGACCAAATTCATCTTTTCTTGAGGTAGTAATTGGGGTTGAAAAATTATAGGAAGATAATCTTCCGGCTAAATCCTTTATCTTGTTTAATGGAGACATTATATTTTTAGTTAATATGAAAGCCATTAAAATTATTATTAAAAATGCAATAACTGTATAAAGTATAATTGTATTTCTAGTCATATTAAATAGCGCGGTATTGTTAAAATTCTCCTGCTGTGCTGATTTATCATTTAGATTAATACATTCTGTTAATTTTAAAAACATTATGGTTCGTTTTGGACCCATATCTGAATTATAAAGTTTAACTAATTCTGCATAATTGTTCACGTTAACATTATTGATTAAATTAGTTTCTAGTTCTGTGTATTTTACTAAGTCATTTTTAAAAACATCATAAATTTTCCGCTCTTGGGCTGTTGAGTTTAAACTTTCATATTGTTTTTGTAATATTGCATTTTTATTTTTCAAATCGGTTATATTCTTCTTTTGAAGAGATAATTTTGATCTATCTCTTTCAAAAAGCATTCTAAGCGTATTAACTCCAATGTCGTTTAAATTCCCTTGAATGCCTGTTAAATCTTTAATAGCTATTAGATTATTACTATACATAGCCTTAGAACCCTCGTTTATTTTTGCAGAATTCACTATCCCCACTACTCCAATTAAAACTATAAAGAGACATACTACTGAAAATACTACAATTAATTTTTTCTTTACACGCAGATTTACAAAAAAATTCACTTTAACCCTCCCATTATTTTTTTTCAATATATTTTTCAAAATCCTGTACGAAAGTTGTCTTCTTCTAGTATTAATTAAACTTCGCACATGTAAAATTTGCATAAATCCTTGCTAAATCAACGTTTTAAAGGATTGATAAACAAGAAAATCCTCTTAAAATGATATAATGTAAGTAACAACAAATACAAAAAATATCAGATTTAGGAGGACTTATTGATAAGACTAATATACCATAAATTACTTAAAATGAAAATGATTTTATGAAATCCATCACAAGTTTTGTTTATAAATTCAAGTGGGTGGATTTTCACCTCAATAGAGCAATTGTGACTTGCTAAAAAAACACCCCAATAATCCATAAGATATACCCCTGTGATTGGGTATTCAAAAGGATTATTGAAGTGTTTTTTCAAAAGCAAAGTACTTTTTTGATTTATCTAAATATTTAATTTTACAATTTGTGTATTTTTAGATTGATGTTATTTAGTAGGTAATGCCGTAGGTATTGTCTTAAGAATATCAGTATAGTTAAATGAATTAGTTGAATTTACTATCGGCATTACAATATCAACTTTACCATTTATATTAGTCATATCAGTATTAAAGGATACACCAATATTATATATGCCAGTTGGGCCGCTAGTTCCACTAACATCTGCTGAGCTTCCAGCTAATTTCATTATGCTGGGTAAATCAACAACAAATTCAGCGGTTCCTTTTTCATTTACAATGTAGCCTTCATCATTTACAGTGTATCTGATTCTAATTCCATTTTCTCCAAGAATTTTCAGGTTTTCAATAGAATCCAATGCACCATTTAAAGTAGCAATTCCCTTTGGCAATTGTGTTGTTATATTGTCAAAAGCCTTGTTCATTTCATCTTGACTGTTCTTACCTTGAGCATCTGTTACATCATAGATTGACATAATAGATGTCATATATTCCTTAACAAAGTTCATAGCATCAGTGTTTTGTGCAAGATTATTCAAGGTATAATGCATTAAATCCTTAAAGGACTTGTCAGTTAATTTTAATTCATAAATATCGGCAGATACCATTTTATTATCTTGTAAAAAGGTTTGACCACCTACACGAGTAATATAATCTGTCCCTGGTTTAAATTGCGTTGCATACTTTAACATAAAATCAAGAGTTTTAGGTTGAAAATCCTTACTAAAAGTCATAAGTTTTTTATAATTAATTTGAGGCATACCTGGTGCACTTGAAGTCATGTCAGATAAATTCATTACCATATAATCTTTACCTTGTAACTCCTTTGGAAATTGTGCAGCCATTAATTGAGGGATTTTAATTATCTCATTAAGTGCTGGTTTATCAGCAGTTGCATCAACGCCAATCCAAACACTCATGTTTATAGGATCAGGCATTTGTCCTAATTTTAAAGATATATCACTTTGAGCATTAACAATAGTTTTTTCTTTATTCTGATTAGTTTGAGTTGAAATAGACATATTCGTTCCACTGATCATAGGAAGAATTGTACTCATCATTTCGTCTTCCTGAGCCGACATGTTAGTTCCAGAAACCTTTAGTGAGATATCAGTTTTACTCTGCATAGAAGTTATGTCTTGAGACTTTACAAAAGCATTCATAAGTGCTAGTCCACCAGTTGAGCATCCAGAAAATAATGATGCTGACATAATAAGTCCAACGCTTAATGCTAATATTTTTTTTGTTTTTTTCATATTGTTACCCCCTATTTAATATTATATTTTATTGTTTTTAATTGGTGGTAATCTGTTTCTTTACCTCCAACTTTATTTGATAAACATATACTTTTAAGTATATTGTATCTGCAAAATTTTTATTACATTGTATATAAATTATACAAATACTTTGCTATGGTATAATTGTATATGTTTAACTTAAACTTTACCATTATGTTACAAGAAAGTAAAGAGTAGATTTGAGAAAAAGGTGTTGCAACTTATGAATGGTCATGATATTATATAAATAGGAATAATCGTATACGATTGAATGTGGTGAAGCTAACTTATCCAGTTTATCTAATTTGCTATCAGGTAAGTCCACTGAAATTTTTACATTTTAAATAAAAAATATATAATTAAAATAAATCGGTGAAATGGTTTGAAATCTATTATCACTAGATATATTATAGTATATAAGGAGGAATTATAAATGAAAATTGTTGCTTTAGAGTTTTATAAAAATGGACAAATGAGAGAGGAATTTGCATTTGGGGGATCAATGTTAAAAGAAGACATTGATATGAATAAAGTGTACCCAGCTAGTTTACAAAACTATTTAATAGATACAGGTAAAGAAGTTATCTTAGTAGATACGGGGTTACCAATAGAAACCCCAGAATTTAAAAAAGAGCCAAACCAAAAGCTATATATGGGAGAAAAAGTTGCAGATTTTAAAACTGCGCTGCAAAATGCTGGATATACTTTAGATGATATAGACAAGGTTGTTATAACACATAAGCATCCGGATCATAGTGGAGAAATGAGATTATTCAAAAATGCAAAAATCTATATTTCACAAATAGAAGCAGATGCTATGAATTTGCAGGGAGAAAATATAATTAGGGTTAATTTTCAAGAGGGTAAATATAAAAACTTTGAAAAAAGTGAGAAAATAGCTGAAGGTATTACTATGTTACCTGCGTACGGTCATACTAATGGAAATTCCATTATTGTTGCAGAAGATGAGGGATTATACTATATGCTTCATGGAGATGTAACATATACAGATGAAGCTTTAAAGCAGAATGAGCTTTCAGTAGTATTTGAAAATAAGGAAAAGGCAAAGGAAACACTAGAGAAAGTTAGAGAGTTTATTAAAGAAAATGATACAGTTTATTTATCAACTCATACACCGCAAGGATTAATTTCATTAGAACAAAAATTGATCATGAAATTATAGGAATATAGGATAAGAAAAAGTTCATTAACTTTATGCCAGGAAATGAAGTATAGAGTTATGTCTTGGAGGGGTTATTATGTTATATAGAAAGTTTGGAAAAACAAATGAGATGGTTTCAGCTCTTGGGTTTGGCTGCATGAGATTGCCTATTCTTGGTGAAGGAGATCCCACAAAAATTGATGAAGATAAGGCCATAAAATTAATACGTAGTGCAATTGATAAAGGCCTTAACTATATAGATACTGCTTATCCTTATCATGGTACTGGAATGGGGCAAGCAGGTGCAAGTGAACCTTTAGTAGGAAAAGTTTTAAAAGATGGCTATAGAGAGAAAGTAAAGTTAGCTACAAAACTTCCAAGTTGGCTTATAAAAACAAGAGGAGATATGGATAAATATTTAAATGAGCAATTACAAAGGCTTAACACAACCACAATAGATTTTTATTTAGTACATACAATTAATGCAACAACTTGGACTACATTAAAGGAAGCTGGTATAGCTGAGTTTCTAAATCAAGCGATAAAAGATGGAAGAATTAAACATGCAGGATTTTCATTCCACGATAAACTTGATTTGTTTAAAGAGATTGTGGACTATTACGATTGGTCCTTTTGCCAAATCCAATATAATTATTTAGATGAAAACTATCAGGCTGGAAAAGAAGGATTAATGTATGCAGCAAGTAAAGGTTTAGGAATTGCGATTATGGAACCGCTTAGAGGCGGTAAGCTTGTTAATGTTCCAGAAGACGTAAAGGATATTTTTGATCAAGCCGAAGTGAAAAAAACACCTGCAGAATGGGCATTTAGATGGATATTAAATCATCCTGAAGTATCAGTTGTTTTAAGTGGCATGAATGAAATAGAACAGGTTTCAGAGAATATAAAAATAGCAAGTGAAGCTAAAGCAAATGCATTAACTGAAAAGGAATTGGATATTGTTGAGAAGGCTAAGGGCGTTTTTAAGAAAAAGATCAAAGTAAATTGTACAGCCTGTGAGTATTGTATGCCCTGTCCGCAAGGAGTAAATATACCTAGTAATTTTAGCTGTTACAATGATTACTACATGTTTGGTAAAACTGATATGTATAACTGGATAAAGCCCCAGCAAAGGGCTTCAAACTGCATAGAATGCGGTATATGTGAAAAACATTGCCCACAAGGGATTTCTATTCGTAAAGAGCTGAAAAATGTTAAAGGTTTGTTTGAATAAAAACAAATGTAAGTAGCATAGACTAATAAATAAAGCACTAAAAGTAACCAAATCTAGGGTTAACTTTTAGTGCTTTTAATTTGAAAGATATTGTACTATCAAAGGTTAAAATGACCTTTCTATGTCTACAAAGGCACTTTTCCAAGATTTCTTATTGATAGCATTTTTAAGTTCTTCACTTATCACTAACTTATTTTCTAGTTGCTTAATAATCGCCGAGCTTAAACTTATTTCAAACTTTGATATATCTTCTTCTACGGGAATATCTATGTCTTTCATCCCTGGCAAAGGTAAGTATTCTATAACTCCACTACTATTTATGCTTCTCCCCATCCATTGGCGTATACCTGGTAAATCTGTTACAACTACTTTTAAACCACAAGCCATAGCCTCTATTAATACCAGTGGTAGGCCTTCATAAAAAGAGGGCAGTACTAATATGTCACAAAGTCTAAAAAGATGCCCTAGCTCCTTTTGGGGAATGGAGCCCAAAACATTAATATTAAAACTACAGGTGTGATCCCTACAAATTTTCAGTATATCTTTTGCTTCATCTCCTGCTCCAGAGCCTACAAGATAAAGTTCAATGCCCTTGTGGTAATTCTCTAATAAATTTATGGCATTAATTAAATTAGGAACCCCTTTAGAATAGCTTAATTTACCTGCATAAACTATTTTTATATTAGTGCTTAAATCTTTATTTTCCTCCATGTAGAATATATCTGGATTAAAACCAGGTCCAGCTACTCTTACTTTATTTTTATCTATCCCATATTGGTTAATTAGCAAATTTTTTTTAGCGCTTTGAGGAGCAATTACCACATCTAGGTTTTTACAATTATGTAGTACATATTTGACTACATTCTTTGAAAACGGGCTATCAATTTTTCTAAAAGTCTCTAATTGTCTTAAATCAGTTCCATGGCAAATGGCTATTATATTTCTATTTGGATACATTTCCCTTACCATAGCTGCTAAAATCCATATATGATGGCATATAATTATATCAGGTTTAAACTCTTTTACAGCTTTATCTATAGTTAAAGAAAACTCACTTTTCCATTTTTCTAATATATCTTCAGATAAATCCCTATATCTAGTGCTTTCATAGGGCATTACATCACTCATTCCTACAACAGGAAAAGGTAATTCCTTTGTTTCAAACGTAACAAGATAGAAGGTAATATCTTTCTTTACATCAAAATAAACATCTTCATCTTTTACAGATATCCCTGCAACTACAGCCTGCTCATAGCCCTTTATATCCGCTTCTTTAACAAGTGCTTGCATATATATTCCGCTTCCCGTTTTATCAGGTTTTTGCGCAAGTATATTTAATATTTTTTTCATATATGTACTCCTATTTAAGCTTAGCATTATAATTTATTTTTTTACAATTCTACTATGCAATTTTAGTATTGAATTATTCTATTATAATACATCAAATTACCTTGATTTTCAAGACGAGGGTAACTGTTACTTATATTTAAATAAATAGCTTATAAAATATTTTATAGAAAAGTATTAGATATGTAGTATAGTTGTGCATAAAGGTAAGTAGAATCTAAGTAAAAGTAAATATTATAGAGAAATTTTTTTATGTAATTTTTAAAGGAAACAGTAGGGTCTTGTTGAATTGTGTTAGTAGAATGGTTTACAACAAGAGGGGGCATAATTATGAATTTCAATAAAAAATACATAATTTGGGGGTTGGCGATTTTAGTGCTGTGCTGGATTTTGAATATAGCTTATTACCAAAATAAAGTTCTTAAAGAGCCTTTGTTTATAAATCATTATTATGATATACCACAAGGTATGAATGATTTTGATCTATACTATATTAAAAATCTAAGTTCACAAACTGAAATATCCAGTATCATATTTCCTGAAATAGGGGAACAACATATGAATTTTACTAATACTGATGTCAATAGCGATAAACGGTATTATATGTTAAAAGCTATCAGAGTTAATATTGTGAATAGTAATGTAGAGCCAATACCAGAGGAATATAAGAATAAGATTATTACAAAAGCACTGATTGAATTCTCAGATGGAAAAACTATGAATGTTAATTTAGGGAAGATATATCTCTTTAGTGATGAAGTGGCCACCAGTGCCTTTAAATTTTATAGTGCTTCATCATCTAGTGATAATACTGGCAGTTCCAATCTTAAAGCTGATAAAGATTTAATGATTACAGGAGTAAGTGGTAAATTTAATGAAGAGGTTAAAGATATATTAGAAATTAAAGTTAATAATAGATTACTTTCTGACATTAAGTTTCCTATGAATTTAAAAAAAGGTGAAATAGTTTATATAAATTATGGATTTAATTTTAAGGGGAATCTTAGAAAACAAAATAATGCATATAGTTATCCTTTGAATATTTTAACCCAAGATTCACAGGGCAATAAAGAAAGTACTCATTGCTATTTTAATGTGCATATGCAATCTCCAGAGTATTTTGATATAGATGAATTGAAAAATAGTGGGGGTGGGGAGTAAAAATGTATGCTAAAGGTTATAAACGATTATTTTGGGCTATGGTTATCATTAGTTTTAATATAAACATAGGTTTTATAAATATACTACCAGATTTTATAGGGTATAGCTTGATTTATTCTGGACTAGGTATTTTATCATCCCAATATAAATTATATGAAAAAGGGAAAATACCTGCTATGCTATTAATATTACTTACATTAAAAGACATATGGAATGATCCTAGAAGCAATATTTTAACTGGTGGAATCTACAATGTGGGATTAATCACATTGATAATTGGTTCTATAATTATAATAATTAAAATTTATCTTATATATATTTTATGCACAGGAGTTTACGTGCTTTGCATAGAACGAGGATTAAATGAACTTGTAGAAAGTGTTATGTTTTCAATGAAGTTCTATTTAATTATATCTTTAATATATTTAGCGTTTGAACCATTCTCAATAAACCTATATTCAGAGGCTCGAATTATTTTTATCATTATTGTAGGCATTCTTCAAATGTTTGCAGGAATTTCTGTTGCATTAGTGTTTAAAAAATGTAAAGGGGAATTGGCATAAGAAAATAGCAAACAATCAAGTATTAAAAAAGCATGGATTTTGTACTCCACTATGACAGGGAGAACAAAAAAATGCCACTTTTATTAAGGAAGAATTTGAAGAACAAAATATGCTTACATGATTTGAAATATGGAAGATATATTATAAAAAGTATTGAAGTATGATGTAGAGATGTGGTCTAATAAAATTAGGCGTTTTTCAGTGTGGTATTATAAACGAGGTTCAAAGAATGACAAAAGGGTTATAAGTTTTATACCGAATATCCAAATTGTTAGATTTTAAATTTTTATAAGTACATAAATTAAAGTAACAAAAATCTAAACCGAAATTAACGAGGTGGAAAATTATGAATAAACCAAATGTATATATTGCCGAAAGGGTGCCCAAAGAGGTAGAGGAATATATTGCTAAGTATTGCAACTACGAAAAATGGGATTTTCATGAGAAAATTCCAAAAGAAATACTGTTTGAAAAGCTTGCAGACAAAGAAGGTGTAATGCTTACAGATGTAAGAATTGATGAGGAACTATTAAAGCATGCTCCAAAACTAAAAGTGGTAAGTAATATTACGGTGGGATACAATAATTTTGATTTAGAAGCAATGGAGAGAAAAAAAATTCTAGGTACGAATACGCCTTCTGTGCTAAATGATACTGTAGCAGATTTAATACTAGGATTAATGCTATGTTCTTCCAGAAGAATTGTAGAATTAGATAGGTATGTGAAAGATGAAAAATGGATACCTAGAGATGAGGAAAATATTTGTGGGTTAGATGTTCATCATGCTACTTTAGGGATTATAGGCATGGGCAGGATAGGCGAAGTAGTAGCTAAAAGAGCTAAGTTTGGATTTGATATGGAAGTATTGTATTATAATAGAAACAGAAAAGTGGAGGCCGAGGAAAGGCTAGAGGTAAAGTATTGTGACTTTGACTCACTTTTGCGAAAATCTGACTTCATCGTAGTTATGCCTCCGCTTACAAAGGAAACCTATCATCTAATAGATACTAAGGAATTTAATAAGATGAAAAATACTGCCATATTTATAAATGCATCTAGAGGTGATACAGTAAATGAGAAGGCTTTAATAGAAGCGCTTGAAAAAAATAAAATCTATGCGGCGGGACTAGATGTTTATGAAATAGAACCCATTAATTCTGATAATCCTCTACTTAAAATGCCTAATGTAGTCACTCTTCCACATGTTGGTAGTGCTACTGAAAAAACACGCTTTGCTATGTGCATGGTAGCTGCAGAAAACCTTATTAAAGCAGTTCTTGGAGAAGTTCCTCCAAATGTTGTGCCTGAACTACAGGTATTGTAGACAAAATATGAACATTCACTATTTTAGTACATCTTTATATAAAAAGAGTGTAAAATTAAGTTAGAACATTTCTATGAAATTTATGGTGAAGATGTATAAATTTAAATTAGAGACAAGAATAGGAAGGGAGCGATATTATGACAAATAATACTTTTAGTGGACTTGAAATGCTTAAAATTGCTATGCAAATGGAAGATGAGGGTTATAATTTTTATATGGACGGAGCTAGCCATGCAAAAGGTAAAACTAAAGAATTTTTATTACTCACTGCTGGTCAAGAATTCGTTCATAGAGAAAAATTTAAAAAACTTTTTGATGAATTAAGAAACAATAAAGAAGCTGATTCTGAATATATATTTAATCCAGACGTAACTAAATATTTGAGTAATTTAATAGAAAATCAAGTTTTTAGTAAAGAGGAAAAGCCAAGAGATGCGTTTACAGATTTAAAGTCAACAATAACTTATTCAATTAAAATGGAGGAACTTGCGATAGTTGTTTATACAAAAATGTATGAGAATACATCTGAAGAAGAGGCTAAAGCGGTAGTCTTTAGTATACTTGAAGAGGAAAAGGCTCATGCAGCATATTTTTCAAAATTGCTAGAGGAAATAATAGCTTAGTTATTAGGATAGCTGAATAATATCCAACTAATAGAATTATATCTTTTATACTTTATATCGTCACACGCAAACCCATATTTAAGTAATATGGGTTTTGTTTATTAATTTTTTCTTGATAGTGAACTATTCACCTCGCATTCTGGGCACATCCAAAGGTTTTGCCTATTATATTTTTTTGTTTATACTTTGGATATAACTTAAATTTGTAAGCTCTGTTATCGAAATTACAGATATTAGGGGGCATTTTTAAGACTCTAGAAAATGCATTCATAAGCGGTGGTATTGAGTTTCTTATAGCTTGAGGGATTGTAATGTATAAAATAGTCAATATAATTGCCCTAAATTAAAGGTTAATAAGAAGTTTTATAACTTATTTAATATTGCTTAAGTGAGTTTAGAATGCCTATTTATATAATAAGCTACTATAACAAATATAATAGAAATTGTACTCATCATATATGAATATGTGGGAATATATGTTTTTAAAAATATATTAAATCCATAAAAAGGGTATAATATATAATATATGATGGGAAAAATATAACACTTGAAATTTTTATAGATAAAACAGATGAAATCATTGATACAAACAACTCTTGTCTTATTATACCATATTATGTTTTCTGGGGTTTAATTTAAAATAAAGGAGGGCTTGGAATATGACTATTTATATAGCCTTATTAAGAGGTATAAACGTAGGTGGAAAGAATATAATTAAGATGGCTGAATTGAGGCAGGTATTGGAATCAATAGGACTTTGTGATGTGAAAACATATATTCAAAGTGGAAATGTTCTATTTAAATCAAATGAAACTGAGGAATCTCTTAACAGTAAAATTGAGCATGAAATTGAGGCGGTTTTTGGAATTTGCGTAAAAATTATTTTGAGAACGGCTGAAGAGTTAGAACGGATTATTTTGAACTGCCCATTCTCTGAGGATGAAGTAAGAGAATCGAAGGCATTGTCCGAGGTAGAGATTCTATATGTAGCTTTATTGGTACATAATCCTTTAAACGAAAATATTGAGTCTATAGCTGCTTACAAAAGTGAAAGTGATAAATATCGAATTGTAGGGAGAGAAGTGTATCTTTTATTCCAGCATAGTATTCGGGATTCAAAACTTGCTAATAATCTTTACAAATTAAAGGTGCCAACAACTGTTCGTAATTGGAAGACATTAAGCAAAATTAATGCCTTAGCAAAAGCTATGAAGATATAAAAAAAGTATATTGACAATGAAAAAAATATGATGTATTATATAGAAAATGAATATTCAGAATTCTTTGAAGGGAATAGTAAATATTAACCTAGTATCCAAAGCGAGTAGAGGATAGTGAGAGCTCTATGAGAAACGTAATATTGAAGTGACATCCTGGAGATACTTATTTGAAATATATAGTAGGATAAGTCGGATTCCCCCGTTAAAGGGATTAGAGATGATTTAGTTGATTTTTAGCTTTATCAAATTAGGATGGTACCGTGAATATAGTTTTCACTCCTATTATGGAGAGAGGGCTTTTTTTATTTACTTTAGTTTCAACGAAATCGTTGGATATTATTAGTATATCAATAGATTAGAGCTCAATCTATTGGAGGTGTTATTTAGTATTTGGTGAATTTGAATTAACAAAGTTATACAAGGGTGGTACCGCGAAATATTTTGCCCCTTGAGCTTATGGCTCAAGGGGCTTTATTTTTTAGTAATATATTATTTTTGAGGAGGAAAATATTATGGAAAGAATTATGATAAATGAATTAGGAAATCACACAAATGAAAAAGCTTTAATAAAAGGTTGGGTATATCGTGTAAGAAAGTTAAAGGCTATTACTTTTATTATTATAAGAGATAGAACTGGTCTGGTGCAATGTGTTGTAGAGAATAGTGTTATGGATATTAGCGATGTAAAATTAGAATCAGTTGTATCAATAATGGGAGAAGTGAAAGAAAGCAATAATACATTAAATGCTTATGAAGTGTTGATTGAGAACTTTGAGATGATTAACAGTTCAGTAGCAGAGTTACCTATTGTGATAAATAAGCCTGAATTAGAGATAAACTTAGATACTATGCTAAATAACAGAGTATTAAGCTTAAGACATCCAAAAGTAAATTCAATATTTAAGATTCAAAATCTTATAGTTCAAGGTTTTAGACAATTTCTAACCAATGAAGGCTTTACAGAAATATTCACACCTAAAATTGTTGCAGAGGGTGCAGAGGGTGGAACTGACATGTTTGAAGTGAAATATTTTGAAAATAAAGCATACCTTGCTCAAAGTCCTCAATTTTATAAACAAATGATGGTGGGAGCTGGCTTTGAGAGAGTTTTCGAAGTTGCACATGTTTATAGAGCAGAGCAGCACAATACAAATAGGCACTTAAATGAATATATTAGTATGGACTTTGAAATGGGATTTATTAAAGATGAAGAAGATATTATGGAAATGGAAGAAAAATTATTGAAGTTTATTTTAAATAAGGTAGAAGAAGAAGGGAATATATATCTAGAAACCTTAAAGGCAGATATACCAAGGATAAAAAACAAAATCCCGAAAATTAAATTTAGTGAAGCTTTAGAAATATTAGAAAAGGAATATAATAAAACAGATTTAGATGGAGATTTAGACCCAGAAGGAGAAAAATTAATTTGCAGATATGCTAAGGAAAAATTAGGTTGTGATTTTATATTCTTAACTCATTATCCAAGAAGAAAAAGACCAATGTACACTATGCCTTATGGAGAAGAAGAGACACGGAGCTTTGACTTATTATTTAGAGGCATTGAAATTACAACTGGGGGGCAAAGGATTCATGATTATGATATGTTAATAAAAAATATTAAGTACAAGGGCCTAACTCCAGAAAATTACGAGAATTATACCTGCGTATTTAAATATGGAATGCCTATTCATGGGGGTCTTGCCATAGGTCTAGAAAGAATAACAGCGCAATTATTAGGACTGGAAAATGTAAGAGAATCATGTCTTATTCCAAGAGATAGAACAAGACTCGTACCTTAACTATATACTATAAAATGAATTTTTTATAGTAGGTGTGGAATACAGTGGTATAATGGAAGTAAAAAAATTATAAGAAAGTGATTATAAGTAGGGAATACAATGGCTAATGGCTGTTATGTTCCGAGTATTATAGGAGGAAATTTAATGGAACCTAAATATGCAGTGCTTCAAAAGGTAAGGAATGGGAAAAGAACTTATGGTGTAACACCTCATATCCCAGGGGGATTTATAAGCCCAAAACAGCTTTCAAAGATAGCTGAAGTAGCTGAAAAATATAAAGGCATTTTAAAAATGACTTCAGGACAAAGGATTGCAATATTAGGCCTTGAGGCTGAGGATGTTGCAAAAGTATGGGAAGAACTAGGAATGCAACCAGGGGTTAAATCCCTAAACTCTGTAAAAAATGTTCATATGTGTCCCGCAGCCTTTTGTAAGAGAGCAAAACAAAATTCTTTAAAAATTGGAATGGTTTTAGATAAGCGTTACCATGGTATGGAGATGCCTTGTAGAACAAAAATTGGAGTGGCAGGTTGCAGAAATGCTTGCACTAGTGTATACGCTAGAGATTTAGGGGTAATAGGTGACAAAGAGGGGTACATGATAGTTGCAGGTGGAAGCGGAGGATTTACTCCTAGAGTAGCGGATATTATTGTAGATAAACTAACGGAGGATCAGGTGCTACTTGTGGTTGATACTTTAATAGAATATTATAAGGCTAATGGAAATATGGGAGAAAAACTAGGAGATTTTATTCAGAGAATAAGTCTTGAGAAATTTAAATCGGATATAATCTATGAGTCTATTGGCTAAAAAAAATAGTGAACATAATGTAGCGTTGAGAGTGTTTTTAACATTTTTAGCGCTATTTTTTTTGGAGAATTTACTTTAGAAGGTTAGAAAGAATTCAAATGGAAACTTAATAGCAACAAGAAATTTCATTTTATAATGAATAAATTAAGAATTATTAATATGGTACTTTAATCATTATAAAGGGTAAGGAATATATCACTCAAAAGTATAGTAACGGAAAAATAATTCCTGTAGTTCAGAACCTGGTGAAATTGTACGATAATAAAATGAAGTTATATTGTATTTTCATTATGAATGGAGGGGTTTTTATGGGAACAAAAGATATTAGAGAATTTTTTAGAATTGAATGTAAAACACCAATTTGCACAAGAATTTCTATTGTTAAATTTAATAATAAAGCTGTAACTACTGGAACAGGAAATATCTGTGTAGAAAATATTAGCTCTGGTGGCCTTAAGTTTTTATATAGTTTAAACCTACCAGTAAGTGATATTATGGTTATTGAGTTTAAATTGATTGTTGAAGATATGAGCACAGCTTTTTATGGTAATATTGTGAGGAAAGAAGAAATTGATAAGGGTATATATAGATATGGAGTTCACTTTGTTAATAAGTCGGATGAGGAGCATGAGCATTTCTTAAGCCAAATTAGTAAGTTAAATAAAGAGGGTGTTTTAAGCAATTTTGAACTATGCATATGTGATGGAGCAGATTGTATTAGAAAGTTTTCTGGGAAATTTAACAAAAGAATATATAAAAGATATAAACTTAATAATAACTTTGTAGCAAAAATGAAGGTGTACAAAATTAACAAGGCATCTGGCATCTGGCAGTGGGTCACTATATTAATAGACAATATCTCGCAGGATGGTATTCAATTTATTTCTGACATTAAAATACCAACAGATGAGGATGAAATGTTAGAATTTAGTATAGTAATTGCTGATATGAAAATTTATGCTAAAGGGTATGCGTTATGGAGAGAAAAGGCTCTGCAGAATAAATATAGATATGGAGTAAAATTACAAATGCCTGATTTGGAAAAAGAAAGGATAGCTGTGATTTTAGATAAAGTTGTGGATTTTTCTTTAGAAAAAGGGTTATTAACAAGAGAATGCTTTAGACTAAAGTTTAATTATTCAAAGCCCGAAGAGCGTAATGTTGAGTGGTGGGTATAAAAGCAAAAAGAAATTTCATTACATTCCAATTTATCTTTTCAGCTAGATAACGTTGTGTATACACAAAATTCATAATAAATGTTAAAATGTTCTTAGTAATACATACGATTAAGGAGTGATAAAATGCATAGTAAATTCTCTTATAAGTGTTTTCTGTCTTCGGTCTTATTAGTATCATCAATTGTATTAATGCCTTCAAATAAAGTATTTGCAACCACGATACAAAGGCTTCAAGGTGTGGACAGGTATGCAACATCAATCTCAATTTCAAAGTCTGGATGGACAACTTCAGATAATGTTGTTTTAGCATCAGGTTATGATTTTCCAGATGCGCTTAGCGCTGCGCCTCTTGCTAAGCAGTTAAATGCACCTATTCTATTAATAGGTACAACTCTAGATACCGCAATTAATAATGAACTCACTAGACTGAAAGTAAAAAATATATTTATTGTAGGTGGCGAGGGTGCTGTTTCTAAAGGGATAAAGGATCAGTTAAGTTTAAAGGGTATAATAGTAACTAGATTATCAGGTAATGACAGATATGAAACATCTTTAAGTATTGCAAATTATATTAAAGAAAAATTCAATTTAGGTACTGAGATAGTTGTTGCAGCAGGAGGAGGATTTCCAGATGCCCTTTCAATAGCACCAATTGCCGCAAGTAAGGGTATGCCGATTATACTATCTCCAAAAGATGAACTGCCAAGTAGTGTTAAAAAATATATAATTGATAATAAAGTTAAAAAAGCATTTGTTATTGGTGGTACTGGCGTTGTAAGTGATAAAGTAATGCAGAGTCTTCCACTAGCAGAGAGGGTATCAGGTGACGACAGATATAAAACTAATATTGCAGTATTAAACAGGTTTGTATTGGACCTAAGTTTAGACAGTGTATACATTGCAACAGCAGTAGCTTTCCCTGATGCATTATCCGGTTCGGCACTTGCATCAAAAACTTTATCACCCATTATATTAATGGATAAAAAATTATCTTTTTCAACCGTTGATTATATGACTTTAAAATCACATTCCATGAATAAACTGTTCATTTTAGGTGGAGAAGGTGTTGTGCCTCAATCAGTCTTAACAAACAATGTTTATGGAAATACACCAGGAAATATCACTAACTTTGCATTTGTAGCAAAACAAGGTGATTGGATTTATTACAATAATAATACCCTGTATAAAATAAAAACTGATGGAACTGGGAAAACAGAAGTGAACAAAGATATTCCTATATTCATAAACGTTGTTGGTGAATGGGTATATTATGTTGAAGCATCAAGCGATAAAAACGAAATTTACAAAGTAAAAACTGATGGAACTAGTAGAACTAAATTGAGTAATGATATATCCATGTATATGACGGTTGAACAGGACTGGATATACTATGTGAATTATTCAGATGAAGGAAAACTTTATAAGATGAAGACAGATGGAACCTCTAAAACTAAAATAGCAAATGAAACTGCATATGAAATTAATATATCAGGTGACTGGGTGTATTATACAATTGTTGTGGATTCAGGTGAATCAGAAATTTATAAGGTGAAAAAAGATGGTACAGGCTTAACCAAGTTATATAGAGCAACTAGAATAGCATATTTAAATGTTTCAGGAGAATATTTATACTTTGAAACAAGTGATTTAAATGGAAAAAATGGAAATATAATGACAGTGAAAAAGGATGGTACAAACCTCTCCACAATCTGCGAGGATACTGCAGAGTTTATAAATGTTTCTGGAGAATGGGTTTACTATTCTAATACATCTGATAGCCACAAGCTTTATAAGATTAAAATAGATGGCACTGGTAAAACTAAAATTAGTGATGACGATGCAATGTATATCAATATTGTCAACGAATGGATTTACTATGGAACGGGCTCAGGAACTGATACTATTAAAGTTAAAACTGATGGAACTGAAAGACAAATATTTAACTAGTTTAGGTGGGAATCCTATCTGTAACATTATTAAAAATCTAGTAACCTTTATAAAATGGACCATAGGCCAAGGGAGAAATCTCTTAGCCTTTTTTTTATGCAGTTTCCAAGTCAGGTTATGGAAACCTTAGAAGATAGCAGTGGCCACTTCGAATATAATTTCCAATTTATGGTTAAGTATCTGAGCAAGTAGCGATAAGTGGAAGTTGTTATTTGAGATAGAATATTAATTGATAATAATTATTGACAGAAGTTTTAAATAAGCATACAATAAATATACAAATATTATATGAAATAAAATATTATAAATGTGGAGAAAATATAAATTAATTAATGGTATTTTAATATATTACTTATTAAACTTATAAAATTAGTTGATTAAGGTTGCTAAGATGCCAGTAAACAGTTGATAGGAGCGATACCATGAGT
Source organism: uncultured Clostridium sp. (assembly GCA_964467165.1). Taxonomy (GTDB): domain Bacteria; phylum Bacillota; class Clostridia; order Clostridiales; family Clostridiaceae; genus Clostridium_AD. Next base: position 243,498 of record CAYXOL010000001.1, on the reverse strand, counting down.
AACATAATAGAAGTTAGAGATTTTGTTAAAAAATACGATAAATTTATAGCAGTGGACAATGTGACCTTTGAGGTTGAGGAAGGGAGCATTTTTGCATTTCTAGGACCAAATGGAGCAGGTAAAAGCACAACCATCAATACACTTTGTACCATATTCGATAAGACTTCAGGAACACTTGTTATTGACGGAAAAGACGTTTCCAGTGAAAAGGATGCCGTTAGAAGTGTTATTGGGGTTGTTTTTCAGGAACCCACCTTGGATAATAAAATGACCGTTGTGGAAAATTTAATTATGCATTGTCATTTTTATTCTATTCCTAAAAGTGAAATGCAGGAGCGTATCCAATTTGTTTTAAATTTAGTAGATTTATTAGACTGGAAAAAAGCAATGGTAAGCAGTCTGTCCGGCGGGATGAAACGTCGTGTGGAAATTGCCAGAGCCTTGCTACATTACCCAAAGGTTTTATTCTTAGACGAGCCAACCACAGGTCTTGACCCTCAAACAAGGGCTCATATGTGGGATTATATTGTAAAACTACAAAAGGAGAAGAATATTACCATTTTTCTAACAACCCATTACATGGAGGAGGCCGAGATTTGTAGCAAAGTTGCCATTATGGATGCAGGTAAAATAGTTGCCATAGACAGTCCTTATCATTTGAAACAACAATATACAAAGGATAGAGCAAATATTACCACTACTGAATGCCAAGGTCTAGAGGTATCTCTAGATGCAGCAGGATTTAAATACAAGAAAAAAACCAGGTATTATTCAATCGAAGTTAATGATTTGCCAAAACTTATGGAGATAATAAGTGAGCATAAATCGTCTATAACAGATTTGGAAATTAATAAAGGCACATTGAATGATGTATTCTTAGAAATTACCGGAAAAGATATAAGGAAGTGAGAAATTTATGGATATTATAATAGCACTATGGTTTAGAAATATTAAAATTTTTGCTAGAAATCGAGTTCAACTTGTGTTCACCATTATCATGCCATTCTTCTTTTTATATGTTTTTAGTTCCATATTTAAAAATGACAATATTGAAAATCCAGTAAACTATATGCTAGCGGGCATTGTGATAACTACTGTTTTTCAAACCTCACTTACCGTTGCCACAAGTACAATTGAAGATATTGTATCGGGATTTATGAAGGAAGTTTTAGTAAGTCCAGTTAAACGAATCCAGATTGCTGCAGGGCAGCTATTATCAGCAGCAACAATAGCAACTATGCAGGGTATTATTATTTTATTCATTGGTTATTTTATAGGACTAAAATTTACATCTTGGGTAACGCCATTTGCGGTAATTGCTGTTATGATTGTAGTAGGTCTTGTGTTTTCGGGACTTGGACTTTTTTTAGCAACGCTGGTTAAGAATTCACAAACATTCCAAGTTGTGATAACCGCCATTACAATGCCACTTACATTTCTTTGTGGTGCATATATACCGCTTTCAATGTTACCCAAAGTACTGCAAAATATTGCTTATCTAAATCCTATGACATATACAACAGCGTTTTTTAGAACCATTATACTTGAAAAGACATCGTTAACAACGGAGCAATTGATTTCGGAGCAGCTTGCTTTTAAAATAGGCAATTTTGTAATTACGCCTCCAATTAGCATGATCATTGTAATAATTTTTGGACTCATTTTTTTGATGCTATCAACTTATGTTTTCTCAAGAGTGGATTTTTCAAGAATTAATCGTTCAAAAAGTAAAGAAGGAGATATATTTAGCTAGTTATAATATGAATAATTTTATAAAAATATATTTAGGTTAAGGAAGTTGCTACTGAAGCCATTATTGAAAAAGGTATTAGGGTAATAGACTGCGAAAATTTTTAAGTTTGTTCAATTTGCAGGTATCTGTTATATAGATGTTTTTTTTAAAAAGTAACAAACTGACATTGATAACATATGATAATAATGTAATAAACATATGGAGGATATATATGGTATATAGAGACAATTCTGAAGATTATAATGAAAAAATTAACCCTGACAGCTACCAAGGATATGCTGAAGACTATGAAGAAGTTTCGGGGAATTATCCTAATTATAGGCAAAGCACACCTTATTTACCACAATATTATCAAATGATGCCTTTCTATCCTATGAGGCGTTTGCCAGTAGCGCAGGATGACGATGGAGATCTTAAAATGTTATATCCTAAAATTCATATTATGCTATATCCCATGGTAAAATATCATTGTGAAATGATGGTGTCTATGTATGGCAGGATGTATTGTCCTAGTATGGAGGAAATGGAGCATATTTCTAAAGCAATATGTGAAAAGCATGAAAAATACTATAGGGATGATGAAAGTGATGACAACTTAAATGATGAGGATTATACGAGACAGAGACGACGTTTTCATAGAAGACGTGGGCTTCAGGACTTAGTCAAAATACTGATTATCCAAGAATTACTTGGAAGAAGAAACTATGGTGGATATGGATATGGATATTAAAGCTAGTAGCTAAATCATGTGGAGTGAATGAGCAACAGTTAATAGGTTTTTTAATAAATATTGTAAAAAGTGACTATAAATTATTGTAGTCACTTTTAAAATTTCACTAGGATCAATAATGATATTAGTAATTAATTTTTTAAATTAACAAAAAAGAGGAGTGGTAATATGTCAGATAATAAAGATAAATTGGTAGTACTGTGGACAAGTGGCGATCGAGAAGTTGCACTTAAAATGGTATTTATGTATACCCTTAATGCGAAACTCAGAGGCTGGTTTAAGGATGTAACATTGGTAGTGTGGGGGCCATCCACTAAACTCCTGAGCGAGGATGAAGAATTACGAAATTACATTGGTACAATTAATGATTCAGGAGTAGAGTTACTGGCGTGTCGAGCTTGTGCAGAAGAATACGGTGTCACTGAAATTTTGGAAAAACTTGAAATAGAAGTAAAATATATGGGAGAACCTCTGACTTCTTATTTAAAAGATGATATTAAGATAATAACTTTCTAAAGAAGTTATGCAAAAAAAATGAATTTAGATAAAACAAATACTTCATAAAACTATTGACTAATTATAAAATACAATGTAAAATGAAAGAAATTCAAAATCGAATATCATATAATCTATAGAAAAGCCTTGATGGGAATAGTAGTTATTATGAAGTAGTCAAAGCGAATCAGTGGTGGTGAGAGACTGATACGAATCAAATAATGAAGAACATCCCGGAGCTTCCAAACGAAATTTATTAAGAGTAGTATTGGACGGAGCCAAACCGTTACAGATTGGACAGTATCGAATTTATATAAATTCCGTACTGATTAGAGTGAGCTTTATAAGCTAATTTAGGTGGTACCGCGGAAGTATAAGTCTTTCGTCCTATTTTCATAGGATGAGGGCTTTTTTTTATATCCAAAATCAAGGAGGTTAAAGTCCTAAATGGACTTTAACGGGTAATCTAGCGAGTGGTAACGAGCTGGGTCAGATTACCCCGTGGTCGTAAGACAAAGTCCTAAATGGACTTTAACAGGTAATTTGTCAGCGGAGCGAAGGGGTTTAATTACACCGTGTTCCGACTAAAAGGAGGAATATTAATATGTGTACAATTATGTGTTATACAGGAACAGACATGAAACATGATAAATTTGCCCAGGCTCTACAAAGAACCGAATCGAGAGGGCCAGATATGACAGAGATTCTTACTTTGCCATCGGGTATTTTGGGGTTTCAAAGACTTGCTATTATGGATTTAAGTTTTAGCGGAATGCAGCCATACACAAGAAATAGGGATGCATCTATCTGTAATGGTGAAATCTATGGTTTTCGTGAAATTAAGAAAGACCTAATGGAAAAAGGACATAAGTTTATTTCTGATAGTGATTGCGAAATATTGCTTCCAATGTACTATGAATATGGGCTAAATATGTTTTCAAAATTAGATGCAGAATTCGCAACTATAATCTACGATGGAAAAAAGAACAGTTTCATTGCAGCAAGAGATCCAATTGGAATCCGTCCTCTATTCTATGGTTATTCCGAATCAGGTAAAATCATATTTGCAAGTGAAGCGAAAAATCTAGTTGGTCTTACGTACAATATTATGTCATTCCCTCCAGGACATTATTATGCTGATGGTAAATTTACATGCTACTGCGATATCGCAGAAGTAGAGGGTGATTATTGTAATGATGACTTAGATGTTATCTGCAGCAAAATTCATGATAAATTTGTAACTGCTATAGAAAAACGTATGGATGCTGATGCTCCTGTAGGTTTCTTGTTAAGTGGAGGACTGGACAGCTCTCTGGTATGTTCAATTGCTCAAAAAATGTATCCTGGAAAACAAATTAAAACCTTTGCCATAGGTATGACAGGTGATGCAATTGACCTTAAATATGCCCAGGAAGTTGCAGATTACATACATAGTGATCACACTACTATATATATGACAAAAGAAGAGGTACTTGGTTCACTTGAACAGGTAATTAAACTTCTTGGAACCTACGATATTACCACAATAAGAGCAAGTATGGGAATGTATTTGATTTGCAAGAAAATACACGAAATTTCTGATGTTAGGGTGCTTTTAACCGGTGAGATTTCTGATGAGTTATTTGGATATAAGTATACTGATTTTGCTCCAAATGCAGAGGAATTTCAAAAGGAATCACAAAAGAGAATGAGGGAGCTTCACATGTACGATGTACTTCGTGCAGACCGTTGTATCAGCTCAAATTCCATAGAAGCAAGGGTACCCTTTGGGGATTTAGATTTTGTAAAATATGTTATGTCCATCGACCCTGAAAAGAAATTAAACAAATACAACATGGGTAAATACCTTTTGAGACGTTCCTTTGAAGGGGATTATCTGCCAGATAATATTTTATACCGAGAAAAAGCAGCATTTAGCGATGCTGTAGGGCATTCTATGGTGGACTATTTAAAAGAATATGCCAAGGAATGTTATTCTGATGAAGAATTTGAAAAACTATGTAAAAAATATAAATATAATTCTAAACCATTCACAAAAGAATCATTGTTGTACAGAGAATTTTTCGAAAAATATTATCCATTACAAGCAGAAATGATAGTAGACTTTTGGATGCCAAATAAAGAGTGGGAAGGCTGCAACGTAACTGATCCTAGTGCTAGAATGTTATCAAATTATGGTGCTAGCGGTAAATAAATTCAAGTTGGAATGGGTCACTAAATCTTTTTTCTAAACACAAATAAGGTCTAGCAATCCAAATTATTGTTTGCTGTTTTTAATAAAGAAGAAGATTTATTTAGATATTTCCTTAAGTGCAGCTACTGTGCTTTTCACCGCTATATTCTGTTGCTGGATTGTAGATATAGTTGATAGATTATCACCCTTTTGAAAACCATAATTGCCAAACTGAGAATGGTTGCCGCCCTCTATACTTTGAAAAATTGAGTTTTTAGGTAAAAGTTTTTCAGCTGCCTTAATTTTACTTATATCTGCAACACCGTCTTTTGAGCCCCAAATAGATACAACTTTAATATTTTGGGCAGACATATTATTACTGTCTTGTGGATAAGCGGCATACAAAATTAGTGCTTTTATACTTGATGGATTCGTGTAAGCAAAACTAGCGGCCATGACACCACCAAGGGAATGCCCACCTATTGCCCAATTTTTAATTTCTGGATAGGATGATTCTACATCCGTTGCTTTATTTTTGCCGAAAATGGCTAATTTTAATGGCATGGGGACAATTACTACTTTATATCCCTCTCTTGCTATGCTTTTGCAAAGAGGTGCATAGGCATTCTCGGATACTTTCCCACCTGGATAAAAAATAAAACCGGTATCAGTACTAATTTTGGGAGTAAAGGTTATATATTTGCCGTTTTCAATAGTAACACTACTATCGGATTGAAAAATAGCTAAAGTTTCATCTATAGATTTATAGTAACTAGTTGTCAAAAAAATAAAAAATATAATTGATAATCCTATTAATATAATAGGGGAGAGCATCAATAGTCTTTTTCTGGGTTTTTTCATATTATACCACCTTTCTTATATAAAAACTTGAAATTGACACTATATAGTATATATTATACACTATATATTATATATACATGTATGAAAACAAGCGTATTGAGTGTTTAGAAAACATAGGTAAAGATATGATTATGGCAGCTTATTAAAGAAAGGAAGATGAAAATATATGCGTATAACCTTTATTAACGGCATACCTAATGATGAATTTGAAAAAATTGAGATGAATTTACAAAATATGAAAAAACAGTTAGAAAAAGAACATGAAGTTGATTTTTTTACTGTAAGAAATATGAATATAAACTATTGCTGTGGGTGCTTCTCTTGCTGGATAAAGACACCTGGTTTATGCATTTTTAATGATGATATGAGATTAATATTAAAAAGCATGGCAAACACTGAATACCTTATATATATTTCACCATTATCTGCTGGATTTGTAACTTCAGATACCAAAAGGGTAATGGATAGATTTATACCCAACGCTCTACCCTATATAAAAATCTATAATGGTGAGTGTCATCACCCTAAGAGATACGATAACAATATAAAACTGGGCGTGGTAATTCTAGATGAGGGCAACCTAGACAGTAAAGCGGTTGAAATAACTACAAAAACTTTTGAAAGACTTTCAAAAAATATGCATGCTACCAAATTTTTTCAGGCAGTTATTAAGGCCGATGAAATGGGGGTTATTTTAAATGAAATTAGTAATTGTTAATGGATCACCAAGAGGAAGAAAAAGTAATTCAGATAAAATTATTGAGTGGCCCCTTTCTGAAATGAAAGTTGAGCAGGATTTTGTGTATGAGAAGGTGTATGCTAGTGATTTAAAGGACCGTGCAAAGCAGATGGATGCTTTAAAATCAGCAGACCATATCCTGATTATTTTTCCACTATATACTGATAGTATGCCAGGAGTTACAAAAGATTTTTTTGAACATATGGAGAGAAATAAAGACTTTCTAGTTGGAAAACTAATTTCTTTTATAATACATTCAGGCTTCCCGGAAGCACTTCAATCAAGGGATGTTGAAAAATATACTGAATATTTTTCAAAGCTTCTTGGTATGAAATATATGGGTAGCATAATCATGGGTGGTAGTGAAGCTCTAACAGCTGCGCCGGAAACTATGTTCAAAAAAAAGATAGCAGCATTTAAATCTATTGGTAGAAGTATATCTCAAAACAAAGAGCTTGAAGGGGCTGATAAATTAATTATTTCAAAACCAGAGACCCTTCCAAAGGCTCAATTGTTCACCATGAAATATTTTAATATAAGTAATCTATTTTGGAATAGCTTACTAAAAAAGAACAAAGCATTTGAAAAACGATTTGATAAACCTTATTTATAATTTTTAATGCACCCTTGGATTACAATGGTGCATTTTATGGTTTATAAATAGAAGTCTTCAAATAGATACCAGCTATGATTCATTCTTGTTTGAAAAGAATTACTGTGATGAAATCCGCTAATAAATACTCGATTAAGAGTTAAACTTCCATTAGATTTATTTGACCATTTTCCCTTGGTTGTAAATGCCATTTCATAACCTAGGTCCTTTACAGCTTTTAATGTATCTGAATTATAGCTTCCAAAGGGATAGGATATATACTTAACAGTTTTATTTAAAGTCTTTTCAATGTACTGCTTAGATATTTTTAAAGTTTTTATCTGAGCATCATAACTATATGTTCCTAGTTTGTCATGTAAATTAGTATGACTTTCTATATCTATTCCGTTGCTTTGCATTTCTTTCAGTTGTGCTGAGGATAAATAGTGCTTACTTTTATCAATAGTACTTGTTATTACAAAAATGGTTGCTTTAAAATTATATTTCTTTAAAATAGGAAATGCATTAGTATAATTATCCTCATATCCATCATCAAATGTAATAAGAACAGATTTTTTAGGAATAGGTTTGTTGTTAGCCATAAAATCATATAATTCATCAGTACTTAATGTTGTAAATCCATTTTCATTAAGATACTGCATGTCCAAATTAAACCTATCGGTGCTAACAACATATGGATTAAATTTAGCTTTTCCAATGGAGTGGTACATTAAAACTGGAACGCTTTCATTATTATATATCAAAGATGAATTTTCAGAGATATCATTAATACTTTTGGATTTAACTACAAAAGGGTTTGATACCATATAATAATGGAATACCCCAAACAAAACCATTATTAAGAGTATCATGCGAAATTTAAAATCACTTTTTATTATATTAAACATACTTCTTCAGTCCCCCTACTAATTGCATATATATCAAATTAAGTATTGCATCAAAAGAATAAGTATAACATAATAAAATTAATAATATCAAGTTCAGTTCTTGCTCTTTCGCTAATGTCTAGGGGATTTGTTTTTACATATATATAAATCATTGAAATATGGTTTGACACCAAACTATAGTTCTATTATAATTAGTTTTATATAAAACTATATTTTGCGAAGGAGTTTTGAAATGAATAACAATGAATTTAGAGCAATGCTCGTAACAGAAACAGAGAATAAGGAGTTCAAAAGAGAAATTACCACTAGACACATAGAAGATCTACCAGAAGGCGATGTAATCATAAATGTAAAATATTCTTCATTAAACTATAAAGATGCTCTTTCTGCCATTGGAAATAAAGGTGTAACTAGAAATTACCCACACACACCAGGAATCGATGCTGCAGGTATTGTTGTTCAAAGTAATAATGATAGTATAAAAATTGGAGCCCAGGTTCTTGTAACTGGGTATGCATTAGGAATGAGTACATCAGGTGGTTACGGAGAATATATTAGAGTTCCTGCGCAGTGGGTAGTAGAACTTCCTTCAAATCTTTCTCTAAGAGAGAGCATGATATACGGTACTGCTGGGTTCACTGCCGCTCTATCAGTTTATAAATTAGTGAATTCAGGTATTAAGCCCAGTGACGGAGACATATTAGTAACCGGATCAACAGGCGGAGTTGGAAGTATGGCCATTTCAATATTAAGCAAGATTGGTTATAATGTCACTGCTGCTACGGGAAAAGCTTCTGAAAGAGATATGTTACTTGGAATAGGTGCAAAAAACATAATTGATAGAAATGAAATAGATGACACTTCTGGAAAAGCACTCTTAAAGAATAGATGGGCCGGAGTAATAGACACAGTAGGCGGAAATATACTAGCTACAGCCATTAAATCAACCAATTATGGTGGTAGTGTAACTTGTTGTGGAAATGTTGCATCAGATGAATTTAAAACCTCAGTTTATCCATTTATTTTAAAAGGAATCACATTACTAGGAATAGATTCTGTTAAATGCCCTATGGATATTAGGCTTAAGATTTGGAAAAAATTATCCGCGAATTGGAAGATTACTGATTTATACACTAATGTGAAGGAAGTATCTTTAGAGGGATTAAATAGTGAGATTGATGATATTCTTAAAGGAAGTCATAAAGGTAGAACTATAGTTAAGCTAGCTTTATAGATTGAAAAAAGTTATAAAATAAAATTATTGGGGGTATATTATGAAGTATGATTTTCAAACAGTTATTAACAGAAGCAATACTGGTTCGGCAAAATGGGAGCAGATGAAGAAATTGCATCCCCATTTAACAGAAAATATAGTTCCTTTCTCAGTTGCAGATATGGAGCTGAAAAATGCGCCTGAAATAGTAGAAGGGTTAAAAAAATATATTGATGATACTATCTTAGGATACACTATTCCAACAGAAAGTTATTTAGACTCTGTATGCAGTTGGATGAAGAAAAGACATAACTGGGATATAAATGCTGAATGGATTGTTGGTTCAGCTGGTGTAGTAAGTGCTTTTTTCTCAGCAATTAAAGCTTTTTCAAATCCAGGAGATGGAATTATAATTATGACTCCTGTTTATTATCCCTTCTATTTTTCAATAGAAAAAAATCATAGGAAACTGGTTAAAAATCCATTAATAAATACTGGTTCATCTTATGTAATTGATTACGAAGATTTGGAGAAGAAAACACAGGATCCTAGCAACAAAATACTTCTATTCTGTAGCCCTCATAATCCTACTGGAAGAGTATGGAGTAGAGAAGAACTAGAGAAAATAGGGGAGATTTGCTTAAGGAATAATGTGTTAATTATTTCTGATGAAATACATTTTGATCTTATTATGCCAGATCATAAGCATACTGTATTTGCTTCAATTTCAGAAGAATTAGCAAATAATATGGTAGTATGCACAGCTCCTAGTAAAACATTTAACTTAGCAGGTATGCAGGCTTCCAATATCATAATTCCTAATAAGCAACTTAGGGATGGATATCTTAAAGAAATTGAATCGAGCGGATTCTTTTCCCTTGGGATTTTAAGCTACAAGGCATGTGAGATTGCATATATGCAGTGCGAAGATTGGCTAGATCAGCTAATAGAGCTAATTTACCATAACCACTTGGAACTTAAAAAATACATTGAAGAAAACATTCCAGTGATAAAGGTATATGACCTTGAAGGTACGTATTTACAGTGGATGGACTTTAGTGGACTTGGCATAAGTAATGAGGAGCTTGAGAAACTAATGCATGAAGAAGCTATGTTATTCTTTGATGAAGGATATTTATTTGGTGAAGAAGGAAATGGCTACCAGCGGATGAATATAGCATGCCCAACAAAGGTAATGATGGAGGGGCTAGAAAGGCTAAGAGAGACTTTGAAGAATTACTAATAAAACAAGTGAAGTCAGAAAAAGAGGATTAATCTAAAAAAAAGACTGAGTAATTAATGACTGCTCAGTCTTTTTAAGTGTACTAAATTCTATTTTTCATTTTTAAACCCTTGTTTTTTAAGTGATGGATAAACATTTGGGAAATATACATATTGGTATGTGCCCATAGTTTGGTTACTCCAGTCAATTTCTTGCTCTCTACCTATATGTTTGAGATGAATACTTAAGTCTTTATCGTATTTTTCTATTATTGCAGGCAGTTTTTCTTTGTTATATACTTCATCATGTCTATATGATTCTCTTGGCATCCTAGGTTTTATGGATGAATTATCAGCAGGATATCCTAATGATAATCCAACTATTGGATAAGTATATTCTGGCAATTGTAAAAGCTCTATAATTTCATCTGGATTTTTTCTAATGCCACCAATTGGTACAATACCAAGACCTAAAGACTCAGCAGCTGTTATAACATTCTGCATAGAAAGTCCCGCATCTACAGATGCTACCATAATAGATTCTACACTGTCTGTAATGATTAGTGGTTTATTAACGTTTTGGGAAGCTATCTTTGCTTTATAAAAATCAGCTACGAATAGAAAAAACACGGGTGCCGCTGCAATCCAAGGCTGTCCACCAGCAAGTTCAGCGAGTTTAGCTCTTTTCTCTTTATCCCTAATTACGATAACACTAGTTTGTTGACCATTTATAGAACTTGGTGCAGCTTGGGCTACATCAATAAGCTCATTTATCATATCTTCCGAAATTTCCTTATTTACAAAACTTCTAATGGATCTGTGATTTTTCATTACTTCTATTACTTTATTCATATGAATTTCCCCTTTGAGTTATATTATTATTGTCATTGTTAAGATAATGATTATTAATTAATTACGATAATTCATTATAACATTTTTCAAGTTTTTGTCAATGTTTTTTCATGGTAAATACATATATTGTTTAAATTTACCTTAACCAAGTGATATAATAAAAATTAGGGAGAAGGTATTGCAAATTTTGAAGGTAATAGCTATAAATTAATTGGTGTACACATTGAGTATTGGAAGGCAAAGGCTGGAAAGCATTTCCCTGGCCTAGATTTATTCTATATCAAAGTTATTATTCATCCTCTTTAACAATTCAAGAAATATGTCTTTTTCTTCTTTGGAAAAATTTTTATAGGCTATAGCATTTACTTTTTCCGAAATACCATTTACTTTTCCTTCTATTGCGTTACCTTTTTCAGTCAAAACTATGTAGGTTACTCTTCTATCTTTTATGCAGTTTTCCTTTCTTACGTATCCCAATTTTGATAATTTATTAACTAACGCTGTAATGGTAGATTTATCTTTTCCTATTAAGTCGCCTATTTCTTTCATGCTTAGTTTATTATTATTATTATTATTATATAGTACTGTAAGGATATTGCCATATGAAGCCACTAAATCATCCAAACCTTTTTCCTTTAATGCTTTTTCAATAAATCTAGTCATTTTTTTCTTAGTTTTGCTTATAAAATATACTATATATTTATCATTCATAATGAGTCTCCTATCTTGAATTTAAGTAATCTATTTTAATTATAGTATTGTATAAATTAAATAGCAATTGTTAAAATTACGGTTTGACACCAAACTATATTTGGGGCAAGATTAGTTTTATATCGAACTATACTTTGCAAAGGAGAAAAAAGATGAAATTATTATTTGAACAAGGAAAATCAGGGAAAATTCTATTGAAAAATCCATTTCTAAGCCCTAATTTAATAAAAGAATCGATGAATATGGTGGAAGCTTAGAAAATAGAATGAGATTTTAACGGAAATATATTATAAGATAAGGAGGAAAATGATAAATGCCTGTAGAATTATGGGTTATAAATAGTAATATGACAAAATAATGAGGTTAGAAATTTTTTTATATGCTATAGATAATAAGGGGTGGGGTAATGAAAAGTTTAAAAGGAAAGTTCGGCATGGTTGTATCTTTGGTATGTCTATTTTGTTTATTACTTTCAATGGCTGTGAGCTACTATATATCGTACGGTATAGTTCTTAACCAGTCAACAGAAAAAGCATTGATTTCTTCGGAAAAATATGCAAAGGAGATAGACGGATGGATGCTATCTCAGGGGAAAATGATTGAGGAAATGAGCAATGACTTGGAACACTATAATAAGTATGATTCAAACTATCTTATGGACTATTTCGAGGCAAAACAAAAACCGAATCCATATATTATTTGCTATTATGTAGGATTCAATGATAAAAAATTCATTTCAGGAGATAGATGGGTGCCAGACGCTGACTATAATTGTACTGAAAGAGATTGGTACAAATCTGCTATAGCTTCTGGAAAGGTGATTTATACAGATCCCTATTTAGATGTCACCACAAAGAAAATGGTTATTACTATAGCAACTCCCATAAAGAAAAATGGAATAGTTTCAGGAGTAGTGGGGGCAGACATATATGTTGATTATCTTACAAACATAGTTCAACAAGCAAAATTGGGAGATAAAAGCTATGCTTTTTTGTTGGATAGTGGCAACAATTATATAGTTCACCCAAATAAGGAATTTCAGCCCACAGATAAAAACATTTTTAATATAGATACCATATTAGATGGTAGGTTTAAAGCTATGGGTCAGAACATAAAAAAAGGTGTAAGTGGAATAGATAAGCAAGTTGATTATGACAATGCAACCAAGTACTTTACCTATGCACAAGTAAACACAGCTAAATGGACTTTTGGATTTTCAATACCTCAGGCAGAGTTTACTAAGGCACTAAGTAGGCTTTTGTGGGGATTTGCAATTGCACTTATTATTTCTATGATAATATCAGTGGTCTTAGCTGTTATATTAGCGAAAAGCTTGGTAAAGCCAATTGCTAAACTTAAAAACCATACAATGGTAGTATCAGGTGGAGATCTTACTTCAGATGTAAATATAAGAAGCAAGGATGAAATAGGACAGTTAGCTACAAGCTTTAATATAATGGTTAAGGAACTTAAATTAATAATTGGACATGTATTTGATACCACAGAAAAGGTGCAAGTCTTTGCTGATGATTTGAAAAATTCATCGAAAAATGTGGAATTTATTTCTAATGAAATAAGTGTAGCATCCCAGGAAATAGCAGCTGAATCAATTTCGCTTACAAACAGTATTAACTCCGGAGCAGATTTTTTAGAAGGATTCTCCGGAAAGCTTGATGATACTATTGCGGATATAGATAGCTTAAATAAAAATACAGGCACAACAAAAGAGGTGATAAATAAAAGCTTTGATAATCTAAGTGATTTAAAGGAAATAGAAAAGAGGAATAGAGATAATTTTATTGAAATTTATGAGATTATTGACTCCTATAACAAGAGCACTACAAATATAAATGCCATGACTGATGTTATTTCAAAGATATCACAGCAAACTAATATGCTTGCATTAAACGCAGCAATAGAAGCGGCAAGAGCGGGGGAAGCAGGCAGGGGATTTGCAGTGGTAGCTGACGAAGTGAAAAAGCTAGCAGAACAATCTGCTAGTGCAGCCAGTGAGATTGAAGACCTAATAAAAACTATACAACAAGGAGGGCAGAAGTTTAAAGATGTAAAGGCCCAACTGATATCTATTGCAGAAAATAGAGATAAAATAAATGCAAATATATTTATTGACTTTGGAACAATAAAAGAAAGTATTGATAATAATATGGAATTTATAAAGAATAGTCACACAAAAATGAAGTCAATTGCGGGTGATAAAGACCAAATAGGAAATATTATGAAAAACATGGGATTTATTTCTGAAAAAACTTCTTCATCTACTCAGGGGATTACAGCATCTATAGAGGAGCAACATGCGCTCATAAATACTATGTGTGACAATATTGAAAAGCTTTCTCAATGCATTACTGGTTTAGATGGATCTGTGACAAAGTTTAAAATCTAATTCACTCCATTAAAATTAAAAAGAGCCTTATAAATATCCTTATACGGCAATTGCAATATAAGGGTATTTTTTAAAAGGTTATTCAGACTCCTTAACGAATATATATATTAATAGTAGTTTATCTTCATAAAGTAGTTACAGTAATTAACTATCAAGGATTATATAGTATTTAATATGTTTTGGGGAGGTAAAAATGAACAATAAAATACAGGTAATGATAAAAGATTTTGTAAAACATTATTCAGAAACTAGGAAGGTTAAAACTAAATGGGAGGAACCCTTAGTAGCTTACGCTGACGCCATGGATAGTATGTTCTATAACCTTAAAAGTGTTGTAGGCACATTACATGCACTGCCAGAGGATTTGTTACCAGAAGGTAAAACTGTAGTTACGTACTTTATACCTTTTGCTAAGGGGATAATTGAAAGTAATATAAAAGGAAAAGAAAGCTCCGAAATTTGGGCAAGGGCATATGTAGAAACTAATCAATTAATTTTAGATTTGAACATATTTGTGAAAGATGAATTAGAAAAGTTAGGGTGCAAAACAGAAATTACGCCTGCAACACATAACTTTGATAGTGAAAAATTAATCAGTAACTGGTCTCATAGACATGTTGCATTTATAGCTGGACTTGGCACGTTTGGGATAAACAATATGTTAATTACTGATAAGGGGTGCTGCGGAAGAATTGGTAGTTTTATAACCGATTTAAAGATTCAGCCTACTAAACGAAAGGACGGAGAGAACTGTTTGTACAAGCACACAGGGCAATGTAAGAAATGTGTAGACAGATGTGTAAATGATGCTTTAACTGTTGGTGGTTTTGACAGACACAAATGTTATGAAATGTGCCTATATAACGCTAAGCTATATCTAGACCTTGGACTCTGCGATGTTTGCGGCAAGTGTTTAGTTGATATACCCTGTTCTTCATTGAATCCCTTGAAGAGCACTTTATCATAGCATTATATGGGGAAGTTCTTTTGTATCACAAAAACTTGAAATGAATTTTTGTTAAGTTCTTGACAGCAGGTATTTTTTAACTATTATATCATGTGCCATAATAAAAAAGAAAGAGGGTATTTGTATGAACTTTTGTTGGAGTACATTAATGGTAAAAAGCATGGAGGAATCTTTAAGGTTTTATCAAGAAATAGTTGGTCTGACTATTGATAGGAGGTTTAAAGCTGGCCCAGGCATGGAAATAGTGTTTTTAGGTGATGGAGAAACAAAGGTTGAATTAATACACAATATTAATGATACAGAGGTTAGCATGGGTGAAAGTATTTCATTAGGATTTAACGTTAATTCAGTTGATGAGATGATGACATTAGTTAAGGAAAAGGGATATGTGATTCATAGTGGTCCATTTCAACCGAATCCCAATACAAAGTATTTCTTTACATTAGATCCAAATGGCTTAAAAATACAGTTTGTAGAATCTAAGTAAAAGAAAGTTCTAAATAAGGCTGCTAGCTCCAAGTTAAGCGTGGATGCAATACTAGTAAGTATATCATTAACAAATATAACCGCCCAATGATGTGTAGTAGCGCATTGTTGAGCGGCCTTTTATAGTTATTTTCCCAATCCATCAGACCTAGAAAATCTTTATGAAACATTTATTGAGCTTTAGTTTCAGGAACAATCTTTATTCTGTTTGCTCAATAATATCTCTTAATATTAGAATTCCCTTCATCATTTTAGGAAAGCCTGAGGTTGGCGCTACTAGGAGCATTGCATGCTCAATTTCTTCTTTTGTGCATCCACTTTTTAAGGCTTTTAAAATATGGGTTCTTAGGGCCAATTCATATTGGTTATCCGTGGACAGGGCTATTTTAATAAGCCAACGGGTTTTCTCATCTAATGGACCACCTTTTTCATGAACTAACTTACCGAAATTTGAATAGGCATCATAAATTTCACCATGATTTTCAGTAAAATATTTTAAGTTCTTTTCTATAACATCAATATTTTTAATGTCATCCTTCATTTTATCCCACCTTATTTTTAGCATATTTATTAATATTATACCACTAAGTTAGATATTTAATCCATTTATGCCGGATTTGATAATATACTACAGGTTGATTTTCCCTAATTATTATGTTAAGTTTTATTTAAGTATATAACTTTTGTATATTGTAAATTAAGGATTCTTAAATGCTTAAAGGAGATGTAAAAATGGATATAAAAAAAGTGACAGCAATTTATTTTTCGCCTAATGGTACTACTAAAAAAATAGTAAATAAGATAGCAGAAGGTATGGGAAGCTATGTTGTGGAGGAAATTGATTTAACCTCAGTAGAATCAAGAAATATAAAGAGGAAATTTAGCAGGGATGAATTAGTTGTAATAGGATTTCCAGTGTATGCTGATAGATTGCCAGTGGTTAGCAATGAGATATTTAAAAATATTGAAGGAAATAATACCATGACTATTGGGATTGTAAGCTATGGAAATAGAGATTATGGGGATGCCTTATTAGAATTAACGCAGGAATTAAAGAAATCAAATATGAAGGTTATTTCTGGAGCTGCAATCATTGGGCAACATTGTCAAAATAGTAATGTTGCTACTAATAGGCCTGACACAGAAGATAATGTAAAGATATTAGAATATGCAAATAAGATAAGAGAAAAAATAAATAGTATTGTACAAATAGAAGAAGTAGAAGATATTTGTGTAAAAGGTAGCTACCCTTATAAACCTTTAAAATCGCATATAGCACCTGTAGGGGACTGTGAATGTATACAATGTGGATTATGTGAGGAAAAATGTCCTGTTAATGCTATAGATAAAAAAGATTTTAGAAAAACTGATGCTACCAAATGCATTTTTTGTGGAGCTTGTATAAATATATGCACTACAAATGCAAGAGACATAAGAGATGAATCCATTAAAAGTTTTATGAAAAGCTTAGAGATAATAGCAAAAGAAAGAAAAGAAATGGAGATTTTCATTAGGTGAAAGTACTTTTAAGTGAGGTGATACTGTGAGACAGGTTGGAGGAATAATTGCGGCTGCCAACAGATTTGTGGCTTATCCAATGAAAAAGGTTGGTTCAATTTCTTTAATTCAAAGAATAGTACTTACATATAAAAAAGCTGGTATATGGCCTATTGTGGTAATTACAGGCTTTGAAGATCCAGAAATAAAGTCAGCGCTTGCAAGGGAAGATGCTATTTTTATTATAAATAAGGATTATGAGAACCCACCACTTATTGATTCCTACAAGATTGGTCTTAAATATCTTCTAGGTAAGTGTAGTAGAGTTATATTAACACCTGTAAATGTGCCTATGTTTAATTATAATACAGTGCTAAAAATGATTGAAATAAAGGATGAAATCGTTATTCCATCATATAATATGCATGGTGGACATCCCGCGCTTATTGATAGTTTATATATTCCTGATATTCTTTCTTATGCAGGTGGGAATGGACTTAGGGGAGCCATTGATTCCTTAGCTGCTTCTATAACTTGGCTCAATGTGAATGATAGAGGAGTTACATGCTCAATTAATGATGAGGATGAAATTAAGGCACTGCTACCGTCTCACAATGATAGTTTGTTTCAGCCTTCTTTAACTATAAATATAAGGAAAGAGAAGGTTTTTCTTGATTCAAGATTAAGGCTTCTTCTTGAGCTTATAGACGACAATAATTCTGTTAATGGCGCTTGTAAAAGAATGTCACTATCCTTAAGCAAAGCCTGGGATATGATTAATGAACTTGAAAAAAATCTTGGGTATGAAATAGTACTACGAAGACGAGGAGGCGCAAGAGAAGGGAGAACAAGACTTAGCCATGAGGGGCGCGAGTTTATGGAGAACTATGATAAGTTTTATAGTGCGGTAACCAAGTATACTTGGGAGCAATTTAAAAAGTATTTTGAAGACAAAACATTCGAGGATATATAATACAATGTATACAATGTAAATTTTGTACATTGTATTTTTTTGTTATAGAGGAAACAGCTTGAGGAAGTGGCTTGGGATAACATCTATACACTAGAGGTTGTCACTTTTGCCACTTGCCACGTGGGTGGCACTATTCAAATACTTTTCAAGAAGTATTTGAAACTTAGAAAATGATACCATATAATCGAACCATGTAATATATGATAACGATATCATATAATCCGACTAAAAATTACAGAATAAGGACCTTATATGATTTTATTATTCAGAAAATTAAGAAAGATTATTTTATAATTTATAGTAAAAAAAGAGATTCGAGAAATAAAGTAAAACAAATCCACTTAAAAACTTATCAAATATAAGGAGGGTATTATGAAAAATATAGGAAATTCAGTTCGTAAAAAAGATCATTTAAAAAAAATATTGGGTGTGGCTGAGTATGTAGCAGATGCTTCTACTGATGGCATTCTTCACGGTAAGTTTTTGAGATCAACTGTAGCTCATGCCAAAATAAAAAGAATTACCCTGCCAGAATTACCAGATGGATACCTGATAGTTAACAAGGACGATGTTCTTGGTGAAAATAAGGTTCATATAGTACTGGAGGACATGCCGGTATTTGCTATAGATACTGTGGAATACATTGGAGATCCAATTCTCATGGTGGTGGGACCGGATGAAAAAATTACAGAGGAAATTGTAACAAAAATAGTAGTGGATTATGAGCAGCTTCCCGCTATACTAGATATGACTAAATCAGAGGTTGCTTTTTTTGAGTACAATCATGGAAAAGGTGATGTGGATGGGTGCTTTAAAAATGCCGATAAAGTGTATGATGAAATTTTAAATACTGGTTATGGTGAACAATTGTATCTAGAAACTAATGGAATGATTGCCGATTATCATGATGGTAAAATCACTGTTAGGGGATCTATGCAATGCCCATTTTATGTTCATGGGGCAGTGAAACTTGCAACGGGACTTGAAAGGGACAAGGTTCAGATTAAGGGAGATATTACAGGTGGAGCTTTTGGTGGTAAGGAAGATTACCCATCAATACTTGCATGTCAAGTGGCAGTAGCAAGTATGAAAGCTAAAAAACCTGTAAGAGTTATATTTGATAGAAGAGAAGATATTACATCAACTAGTAAGAGACATCCATCAACTGCAAGGTATAGGGCAGCTGTTAAAGATGGGAAAATTACAGCCGTTGATATCGATATAATATATGATGCAGGTGCATATTCCACGCTTTCAGCAGTAGTGCTTCAACGTGGAACAATATGTGCTACTGGAGTTTACAATATAGAAAATATAAGGGTTCATGGTAAGGCTAACAAAACAAACACAGTTCCTAAAGGAGCCTACAGAGGATTTGGAGCGCCACAGGTATTCTTCGATATGGATCTTTTTATGAGTCATGTAGCAAAAGGTGAAGGAAGAAATAGCTTAGAATTTAAACAAGAACATATTGCAAAACAAGGAGATAATACCTCAACAAATGGAAAATATCATTTCCACGTTCCGCTAAATGCGATGATTAAAGAAGTGGATACTCTTTGTGATTACAAGAAGAAAAAAGAGCTTTATGACAAGCCACAACCAGGAAGATTTAGACGTGGAATAGGTATGCAACTTGCATTCCATGGAGCAGGATTTACAGGTTCAGGAGAAAGAGACTTAATAAAAGCAGTGCTAAAAGTTAAAAAATATAAAGACGGCAGGGTGGAAATACTTACTTCAAATACCGATATGGGACAAGGGCTACACACAACTTTCTCAAAAATAGCAGGTAAAGAGCTAGGAATTCCATATCAGCAAATAATAGTACGTGACCCAGATACTGATAAAGTTCCGGACTCTGGCCCAACTGTTGCATCAAGATCACTTATGATAGTTGGAGAGCTTATTCGCCGTGCCACAGTTCGTCTTAAGGATGAATGGAAGGATGGAGAGGAGCAAATCATTGAGGAGCGCTACAAGCAACCAGAGTACATTATACCATTTTCACTTGCTGAGTTTCGTGGAGATGCCTATCCAACCTATGCTTGGTCAGTTCAGGCGGTAGAGCTTGAAATTGATATGTTAACAGGACAGCACAATGTTATAGGGGCATATGGATCCTTTGATGTAGGAACTCCTATTGATATGAATATAGTAGTAGGGCAAATGGAGGGTGGAATGCTTCAGGGCATTGGTTATTCATCAATGGAATTTATGGATCATGATAGCAAAGGCCGTATTAGAAATAATAGCCTTAGCGATTATATCATACCAACTGCTATGGATGTCCCAGTTATTAAGGTCAAGATGCATGTTAACGAATATCCTTATGGGCCTTATGGAGCTAAGTGTGCAGGAGAACTTCCAAATGTAGGAACTGCTGCAGCATATATAGAGGCTGTGGAACAGATTTTAGGTAAGAAGGTTAATCATATTCCATTTACAGTAGAAGATACACTAAGAGCAATATCCTCAAAAGAGGACTAGATATAAGTAATTACATGTGAAAAATTATATTAAAATAGAGAGGAAGGTGTGCTCATGAAATATATTGAGTTTAAACTTAATGGAGAAAACGTTCAATATGAGGGTAGCGCAAAAGGCAGGCTATTAGATATACTAAGAGAAACATATAAACTTACTGGAGTAAAGTGTGGTTGCAAGGAGGGTGAATGTGGAGCATGCTCTGTTATCATTGATGGAAGACTTGCTAATTCATGTATGATAGCAATGGGAAGTATTCATGGAAGCGATGTTACCACCATAGAGGGATTTAGTAAGACTGAAAGGTTTAAGGTTATTGATAAAGCTTACGGCGATGTTTCAGCAGTGCAATGTGGATTTTGTATACCAGGGATGGTACTTGCCACAGAGTGTATACTTGCAGTTACTCCGCATCCAACGGAAGAAGAAATAAGACGTGGAATATCCGGAAATTTATGCCGTTGCACAGGATATAATTCTATAGTTAAAGCTATAGGAATGGCAGCGAAAGAAGGTGAAGGATTATGGTAAAATTAAATAATGGATACATGCCAGAATCACTAGATGAGGCACTTTCTATAATGAGGGATGAAAAGGTTAAGCCTTACAGTGGAGGAACTGACCTTATGCTTGAAGCAGGCGAAGGTGAATGCTATCTATTTTTGAACAAGATAGCTGAGCTTAAGAAAATAAAATCAGATTCTGACTATATCAGAATTGGGGCACAGTGTACTTTCACTGAAATAGAGGAATCCGATGTTTCCCCACAAATTTTAAAGGATGCAATGTCACAGCTTGCGGGTCCTGCTGTAAGAAATTTCGGAACTATAGGTGGAAATATAGGAAATGGATCTGCAAAGGCTGATTCAGCTTTGATATTATTTGTTACGGACTCGAAAATCAGACTAAAAAGCGCTGATGCTGAGAGAACAATTTATATTAAGGATTTTTATAAGCAAAGAAAACAGCTTGACCTAAGAGAAGGAGAACTCATAGTTGAATTTTTAATCCCTAAAAAATATCTTGAAAATTACTATTATAAAAAGATAGGCGCTAGAAAGGCACTAGCAATTACTAGAGTGGGATTTGCAGGACTTTTTCACGGGGAAAACGGAGTGATTACTCACCTAGCAACTGCATTTGGAGCAATCGAACCTACTATAGTTAGACATTCTGAAATTGATGAGATGCTTATAGGAAAAACTATTAGTGAAGCTAAAGTATTAAAGGACGATTACCTAAATTTATATGAAAGTACAATAAACCCAAGCGCTGGGAGAGTTTCAAAAGAATATAGGAAAACTGTATGTATTAATCTATTAAAAGATTTTTTAAGTGAAAATGGTATCTAATTTATGTTTAAAGTTGTAAAATAAAGATAACAATTAAATATTATCTTGTATATATTAGAAATATGCTCTAATAGTATCTACCAGGTTGCTGTAAATTACCTGACTACAAGAATAATTTGAAGCTATGCTGAATTTAGCTTTAACTATTCTATAGTTACTTAATTTAGCAACCTGTTTTTTTATGCATTTTTAAAAGTAAGCACAGTTAATAAATTATACAACAATCCATAAAAAAAGGGAGGATAATTATGAACGCACTTAAAGGCAACATAATTTTTACTGCTTGTAGTGAGAAATTCGAAGTATATGAAAATAGCTATCTTGTAGAGTCTGATGGAAGAGTTATAGGAATATTCAAAGAACTTCCAAGTCATTTAAAGGGGATAAAAGTTGATGATTTTGGTAATTCACTAATAATTCCTGGATTCGTAGATATGCACCTACATGCGCCACAATTTCAGAATATGGGTCTTGGTCTAGACGAGGAACTGCTGCAATGGCTTGAGAAGTATACGTTCCCTGAAGAGGCGAAATATGGAAATGAGCAGTACGCAAGAAGGCTTTACACGAATCTTGCAAAGGAGTTATGGCGAAATGGAACCACTCGTGTTTCACTTTTCTCTAGCATTCACAGAAATGGAACTGAAATTCTAATGGACGTGTTCAATAGGGCGGGGATTGGAGCTTATGTTGGAAAGGTTAATATGGATAGAAATTCACCGGATTTTTATGTGGAGACAACTGAGGAGTCGCTAGCATCCACTGAAGAATGGATATTAGCTACAAAGGACAAGTACGATGTTGTAAAGCCTGTAATAACTCCAAGGTTCGTTCCATCCTGTTCAGTAGAGCTCATGAAGGGTCTTGCAGAGCTTGCCCAGAAGTACAACCTTAAAGTACAAAGTCATCTTTCTGAAAATGAGGGAGAGATTCAATGGGTGAAAGAACTACATCCTGAATTTGACTCATATGCAGGTGTATATGATGGAATGAATCTTCTCACTGAAAATACCATTATGACTCATGCGGTACACAATACACCAGAAGAAATAGGGCTGCTTGCGAAAAGAAACGTCTTTATCGCACACTGCCCAAATGCTAATTACAACTTGTCATCAGGTATAATGCCAGCAAGAAAATTCCTTGATGCTGGAATTAGGGTTGGACTTGGAACAGACATTGGTGCAGGTCATCAGATAGGTATATATAGGGTAATGAACCGTGCAGTTCAAGCTTCCAAGATGAATTGGCTTAATAGTGGAAAGGTTGAACGTTGCCTTACAATGCCTGAGGCTTTTTATATGGGAACTAAAGGTGGCGGAGAATTCTTTGGCAAGGTGGGGTCTTTTGAGGAGGGATACTCACTAGATGCCCTTGTAATAGATGATGAAAACCTTGGTGACAGAGATTTCAGAAGCATTGAGGAGCGCCTCCAAAGATTCATATACTGTGGAGATGACAGAAACATAACAAAACGTTATGTAGCTGGAAAACTACTTTCTGAGCCAATGTGATATTAAATGCCAATAAATCACCACTATCTGCATTATGAATATATCCTAACTACGGTACCTACACTGGCATAGTTAAAGAGGTCTTCTACATCATTGGCATACATTCTTATACAACCATTTGAGGCAGCTGTACCTATAGATGATGGATTATTTGTACCGTGAATGCCGTAATGAGGTTTTGATAAACCCATCCATCTTGACCCAAAAGGGCCTCCTGGGTTAATCTGTTTGTTTATTATTGTAAAGGTACCCATAGGCGTAGGTGTTGTAGGTTTACCTGTAGCAATGGGATATGCCTTGAAGACCCTTCCATTTCTGTACAAAGTGAGTGTTTTAGACATAGTGTCTATAGTAATGCTAAATAGAATTGAAGAAATAGGCACACATATTACCTGCCCAATATTCAAGTTATTAGGATCGGCATTAGGATTTAAATTTAATAGGCTCTGAAGGGATACATTTAGTGATATTGCAATTGATCCGAAGGTTTCTCCTTTGCGGATAACATAAGAGTTAAGCATGGGACAAACAGTCTGTTCTATCTTTTCCTGTGATATGCAAATAACTTGCCCTATGCTTAAGTTTGTTGTAACTATACTTGGATTTATCGAAAGTATGGATTCAATAGAAGTATTAAACCTATTTGCAATGGTAGCTAATGTATCTCCTCTGCTTATTTCGTATGGAGAAGTACCAATAGGACAGGTAGAAGTCTGTGTTTGAATTTGCGGTTGAGGTATACAAACCACCTGCCCTACTTGTAAATTTTCCTCATTGATGCCTTGGTTTGATGAAATAATAGCAGAAGCCGTTGTATTAAATTTAATTGCGATTTTATATAAAGTGTCACCATTTTTAACTACATAAGAAGATGTACCAATTGGACATTGTCGGTTTAAATTTATATAAATAATAAGAATCACCTCAAAGTCTTAATATTAATTAAACGGATAATCACAGTATGACTACAGTTGTAACTACAGGCATAAGGTTAAATAGCTCACTCACATCACGGTTGGATAATACTATGCTATGTCCCTTAGAAATGTTTTCAATAAATTCGGGATTATTAATACCCTGAATACCAAGACTGGGTTCAGAAAGACCAATCCATCTTGCACCAAGTCCCACTCCAGGATCTACCTGCTTATTTACAACCTTGAAAGTGCCACGGGGAATGGGATAATTAGGATTTTCAAGTCCGATTTTATATGTTTTAATCACATTACCATTTCTAAATACTACAAGCGTGCGCTGCCCTATATTTATTTCAACACTAACAAGAGGGGGAGCAACAGGGATGCATAATATCTGATCTAAATACAAGTCATTTGGGTCAATTCCATAGTTTGAATACAATAACTGCTGAGCTGTAATATTAAAGCTATTTGCTATGGATATAAAGGTATCACCTTGTACCACAACATAATAATTAGTTGTTGGACAGGAAGGGTACATCTGAAGTTTTAGAGGAATACATATATGCTGCCCTACCTGCAAATTAGTTGGGGATATACCTGGATTGAATTGTAATATATCTTGTACAGTAGTATTATAGAACAGTGCTATATTTCCAAGAATATCCTTATCTCTAATGGTATAAGGTACTAATCCGGCAGGACATTGGTCGCCTGAATTACGGTAAGTCATAGTTAGCACCCCCAAAAATAGAATATATTTATAGAATATTCTATTTTCTTTCGATGTGTTACAATAAATGCGAAAAAATGTCCAAGGATTATATTTTGTATAATCCTTGGACATTTTTAAATCTTAATTTAATTTTGCTTTATATTTAAGCTTCTTCTATTCCTACAACGTAATATCCTACATCTTTAATACATAGTTTAATATCTTCATCAGTGATATCTTTATTTATTTCTGCAATAACAAAGTTACTCTCTAAATTTACATCCATGTCTTCTGCTCCAAGGCCTTTTAGTGCCATAACAACATGATTTACACAATGTACACAATCCATACCCTCGATTAATATTTTCTTTTTCATTATTATTTCCCCCTCAAACTATTCATTTTGTTGAATTTTATCTAAATGGCTTAAAGCCATTTAAACATAGTCTATTTGCTATGATAGAAATTGAAATAAAACGGATAACAAGAATAAATAAAAATATTATGAATATTGTATTTATTTATAATGATACCATATAATTTGTGAATAGGGTGTGAATATTACTATAAAAAGAAAAAAACTTAAATTTAAATTTACTATTGAATATCTACTAAAAAATATTTGTAAAAAGTCAGATTATCAAGATTATTGACATTACATGAAAGAAAGAGGATAATATTGGTTATCAACTTCACCAAGGCAATGAGCCCCGAGTTTATTAAACCTACCTAGATTGAACCCACTGAGGAAAAGAAGTTGTTAATTAAATCATTAACTATTCATAGGTCAATTCAGAAAGTTAAACATGTGATTTTGAATGGAATAAAACCTAGAGGCTTAATTTTGAAGGTTAAGAAACAGAAATAATAGGAGGAAAAGAATATGAATTTAATTGAAATTTTAAACACACGTTATTCTGTAAAGGAGTTTGACTCTACAAAGAAAATTTCTGATGAAGATATTATTAAAATTAAGGCACTTTTAAGACTTAGTGCATCTAGTGTTAATAGTCAACCTTGGCACTTTGTAATTGCAAATACAGATCAGGGTAAAAAACAAATTAGTAAAAGTACTCAGGGCTTTTTTAATTTCAATGAAGCTAAAGTTATAGATGCATCACAGGTTGTTGTATTTTGTTCAAGAACGGATATGGATGAAGACTATTTACTCCATGTATTAGAAAAGGAGGAGGCTGATGGTCGTTTAGCTGTAAAAGAAGTTAAAGATAATCAACATAGGGGACGTTCAATGTTTGTAAATATACATCGGAATGATTCGAAAGATTTACAGCATTGGATGGAAAAACAAGTATATTTAAACATTGGTAATCTTTTATTAGGGGTTGCGGCTCTTGGCATTGATGCTGTACCAATGGAAGGCTTTGATGCGAAAGTTTTAGATGAAGAGTTAGGTTTACGTAAAAAAGGATACACTGCAATTGCTATAGTTGCATTAGGTTATCGAAGTGACAAAGATTTTAACGCTGAATTACCTAAATCTAGATTAGCAGAGGATGAAATCATTACTATCATCTAATAATAAAAAAATTCACAGTCTGAGTAGTTAAGGAAACTTTAAGCCTTGCATCTAGATTAATATTAATTCCAGCAATCATAGTCGTGATTTGAAAGACTTTCAACATTGGATGGAAAAACAAGTCTATTTAAATAGGGCTATTACAGTTAAATGGGCATAAAAAAATAAGTCTTATCAAATTTTATTGTTTGGTAAGGCTTATTTTTCTATGTTTAATTAGAATTTTTACAATAATTAATACAATTTTCTAACCATTTAATAGCACCTTCTTCTCGTATAATAGCTCCGTCTAGAACGAGATAATCTCCAAAGTACGGGCTATCAATAGGTGGAACAGTATCATAAGGCTCCTTTTGCTGGTATAAAAAGCTAAGTCTATCCCGATGCGAAAGTAATTGCTGCTCTAATAAATAGATTCTGGTGTTTAACTCTAAATTATTTGAAAAATACATTCTAAGTCGAAAAACATTTTTTGGTGTTTGTTCCATAGGTTCATCCTTATTCAGCCATTTTAAAAGCTCAATTCTACCTTTTTCTGTAATGTTATAAACTTTTTTTTCTAATATATCCCCACTAATTTCAATATCAAAAACTAAAAGTTTTTCATCAAGTAATTTTTTTAATTCTGGATATATCTGACTGAGTTTTGCATTCCAAAACTCAGCTAATTGAAAATTAAATTCTTTTCCTATGTCATAACCAGTCATAGGTTTTCTATTTACCAATCCTAAAATTGCATATTTAAGAGTCCTCATAAACACACCTCTTCCCTCATTCATTTATTATAACATGGTTTTTCTAAATTACAATGTATGTATATTAGTACAGATACATAATATATAACGTATAAATATTTATATATATATTTAAACATGATTGTGTTGACATGATAAATGCATTGTGATAATATTAACAAAACAAGATGAAGAGGGGGATATTTATGAAATTAACAAAAAAAAGATGGATTATTTTGGTTGCAAGCTGTTTTATTAATTTATGTGTTGGCTCAATATATGCGTGGAGTGTATTTGCATCTCCCATGGCAAAGTACTTGAGTGGTATTACTGGACTTACCTTAACTGCTGGTACTTTAGCAATTGCATTTGTTGTTACTAATTCAATTGCTCCTATTACTATGATTTCCGGTGGTAGGATTAATGATTTGTTTGGACCGAAAAAAGTTATCTTTGTGGGCGGTCTTCTTTTTGGAGGTGGTATGATATTAGCAGGATTTTCTACTGGACTTGGGTTCTTAGTATTTGCGTATGGTATCGTAACTGGTCTAGGTACTGGACTCGTTTATGGATGTACAATTAATAATTCAATTAAGTTTTTCCCAGACAAACGTGGTTTAATTGGTGGTATAACAACTGCAGCTTATGGTTTAAGTGCAGTAATAATACCACCAATTGCAAATATATTAATTGTTAATACTGGAGTAACTTCAGCATTTAAGATAATAGGTATTTCATTTATTATTATTGTATGTAGTGCTTCTTTCTTTATTGAGAAATGTCCAGTAAACTTTGTTCCAGAAGGATGGACACCACCAGTTATTAATGGCAAATTGAACACAAATGAGAAAGACTGGAGAGGAATGCTTGCAAGTCCTAAATTTTATATAATGCTTGCAATGTTAACATGTGGTGCATTCTACGGATTAATGTGTACTTCTCAGGCTTCTCCTGTAGCACAGAAAATGGTTGGGATGTCCACCGCGGCCGCAACTGCTGCAGTTTCTACCTTGGCACTATTTAATACTTCAGGCCGTATTATTGCAGGTTATATTTCCGATAAAATAGGCCGAATCAATACACTTACTGGTGCTTTTGTTCTTTCCATTGTTGGACTTACATGTCTGTATTTTTCAGGCCAAGGAGATGTTGTGAGTTTTTATATCGGTATTTCAATCGTTGGTTTATGTTTTGGTTCATTTATGGGTGTTTTCCCTGGATTTACCGCAGATCAGTTTGGTGGTAAAAACAATAGTGTGAATTATGGAATAATGTTTATTGGATTTGCATTGGGAGGCTATTTTGGGCCAACAGTTATGAGAAATGTATACGCTGCAGACAATAGTTATCAAAGAGCGTTTGTAATAGCTGCTGGTCTTGGAATTGCAGGTCTTTTACTAACATTTGTTTATCGTTATATTAATAAAAAAGATATGAATACCCAAGAAGATATAAGAGCATAAAATAAAATATCTAACAAATAGATTATGGTTAAAAATGTAGATGAATAAGGAGAATGATAATATGGAAAGAAAGTATCCAAACCTATGTAAACCAATTAAAATTGGAAATGTTAATTTCAGAAACAGAATGTTTTCTGCACCTATGGGAGGAACAGACATAACTGTTGAATGCACTATTGGAGCTAAATCTACAGCTTTTTATGAATTAAGAGCCAAGGGTGGTGCTGCCTCAGTTACTGTAAGTGAATGTGTGGTTCATCCAGAAACAGAAGGTTCACATATGTTTCATCTGGATCTACAAACAGTAGGTTCACTTTCAAGTTTTACATATACAGCAGATGCTATACGTCGTCACGGTGCAATTGCCAGTGTTGAACTGTCTCATTCAGGACAGTATGCTGGAACTTACCTCACTGACAAGAATAAAAAACAAGGACTTGCCCAATGGGGTCCAAGCTCTACAGTTCGTCCTGATGGTCTTGAAGTAAAGGAACTTACTCAAGAGAAAATCGATGATATCGTAGCCGCTTACGGAAATACTGCTGGACTTGCTAAAAGAGCCGGTTTTGAGATGGTTATGGTTCATGGTGGACATGGTTGGCTGATTAATCAGTTCCTGTCTCCTTATTTCAACAAAAGAGAAGATAAGTACGGTGGAACGCTAGAAAACAGAGTACGTTTTGCGAAGGAAGTTCTTGATAGTGTCCGCAAAGCAGTTGGACCTGGCTTCCCAATTGAGTTTAGAATGAGTGGTTCTGAGTTATTCGACGGTGGCTATGACTTAGCTTGCGGTGTTGAAATTGCCAAATTAGTAGAATCAAGAGTAGATCTACTTCATGTATCTGCAGGAACTTATCAAAGAGGATTTGGTTTAACACATCCTTCTATGTTTTTACCACGTGGATCTAATGTTTATCTTGCGGCAGAGATTAAGAAGCATGTAAGCGTTCCAGTTGCGACACTTGGAGGGTTAAATGATCCAGCCATGATGGAAGAAATCATAGCTAGTGGTAAGGCAGATATTGTTGAGATGGCTCGTGCACTACTTGCTGATCACGAACTTCCCCAAAAAGTTATGGTAAATAAAGATGAAGATATTGTAAAATGTTTAAGATGCTTTACTTGCATGGCAGAACGTGCCATGACAGGCACAAGACGCTGTACCGTTAACCCATTAATTGGACGTGAACTTGATGGAATGGAGGTTTATCCTTCTCCCAGCCCACGTAAAGTTTTAGTAGCAGGCGGTGGTCCAGGAGGACTGGAAGCTGCAATTACTGCTGCAAAGCGTGGACATAAAGTAATCCTTTGTGAAAAGTCTGATGAGTTAGGCGGAATATTAAAGGGAGAAAAAGCACTTCCATTTAAGTATGAAATGTATGAATTAGGTGTAACTCTTGGAAAACTAGCAAAAGATGCCGGTGTTCAAATTCGATTAAATACAACAGTTACAAAGGAATATGTGGAAAAAGAAAATGTTGATGCGTTAATTATAGCAGTGGGTTCGCAGGCAATTGTCCCTCCTATTCCAGGTTTGAATGGCGATAACGTAGTAGTTGTTAATGACTATTATTTAGAGATGAATAAGGTTAGCAATGAAGTAGTAGTTTTAGGCGGTGGTCTTGCAGGTTGTGAAGCAGCAATACATTTCGCGCAAGAAGGCAAAACTGTACATCTAGTAGAAATGAGAGCAGAACTTGCTCCGGATGCAAATATCAGGCATCGTCCGATTCTACTTTCGGAAATTGAAAAAAACAATATTCATGTTCATACTGAATATAAAGGATTAGAGGTAACAGAGGAAGGCGTTTTATGTCAGGATGTAGCTGGCGTGGAACAGCTTGTACCAGGAACTACTGTAATCTGTGCACTTGGACAGAGAGCAAGAAGAGATATAGTAGAAGACTTAATTGACTGTGCACCTTATGTTGCGCAGATTGGAGATTGTGTAAAAGCATCTACCATAACAACTGCAATATATCAAGGATATCATGCTGGACTTGATATATAAGTAAAAAAGCTATTTGTTATAGAAGATTTTTCAAAAGAACCCTTGTGCTTAATTGTGCACAGGGGTTCTTTGTCTTATTAGTTATTTAGAAACTATGATTATGCCAATGTTTCAGAAAATCTTATATATTCACCAACATATACAGAACACCTTCAGGAGCATTCGATTAATGGACGTTAGCTAAATGTTGTAAATATGTATTCGATATATTGTATATAAATGAAAATTAGCATAAAATGAAATATGTATACAACTTTTTTTAGGACAAAGGGTGACATCGAGGAACTGTTTAATTATAGATAATTACTTGAATTGTAGTCTGTTTATACTATATATATTTACCACAAGGGAGGAGGTAAGAATGGTTAATGAAAATTTTATTGAAGAAAATATAATTTTAAAAGAACGAATGGTGGATGTTTTTGAAATAGGAGACCTTGTATCTGATGGTATATATTTATCCGACAAAAGGGGAATTGTTATTTCTGTTAATAAGAGCTACTCGAGGATAACAGGTATTCAAGCTGAGGAAATAGTTGGAAAGCATATGCAAAGGATTTTAGATGAAAAATATCTGACTGGTGAGTATGTATTGCTGGTTGTTGAACCTTTGAAGAATGAAATAATAAAGTTTAGTGCAAATAGTAAAGAATCTTTCATAACGGAAAAACCTTTCATAACGGAAAAACCTCTTGCTATATGCAGCATGGTATTAGAAAATAAGAAAGAAATTTCTGTCATGGGTACCCTTAGCATAAATGGGAAAGGAAGGAAAATTATTTTCATAGGGAAACCATATTTTAATAGTCAAGGAGAAGTAACTCATGTACTAACTGTTATTAGAGATACAACAGAGTTAATTAAATTAAAAGAAAAATTAGAAGATATAGAGAAAAAAAGTAGAGAGTATCTTAACGAGTTAGAGTCTTTAAGAAATAATCAAGTTGAAGGGGAATTAATAGGAAGAGATCCTTCTACAGAAAAAATTAGAGAAGTAATTAACTATGTAGCAAAAACCGATGCAACTGTTTTCATTACTGGAGAAACAGGAGTTGGAAAAGAAGTTGTTGCAAGGGAAATATATAAAAAAAGTAATAGAAATACTGGACCATATATTAAGGTTAATTGTGCTGCTATTCCAGAAAATCTACTTGAGTCCGAAATGTTTGGATATGAAAAAGGTGCGTTTACAGGTGCATTAAGAAAAGACAAATTAGGATATTTTGAATTGGCACAGGGTGGAACGTTATTATTAGATGAAATAGGCGAAATGCCAGTAAAACTACAATCTAAACTTTTAAGGGTGATTCAAGAAAGGGAGATTACAAGAATAGGTGGAACGAAGCCAATAAGCATTGATGTTAGAATTATAGCTGCAACCAATCAAAACATTGAAGAACAAATTAAAAAAGGATCATTTAGAGAAGATTTATATTATAGGCTAAATGTAATACCTATTCAAGTCCCACCACTTCGTGAAAGAAAAGCCGACATCGCTATGTTAGCACATAAGTTTCTTGTGAAATTTACAGAAAAATATAATAGGAATAAACAATTTGAAGCAACTGCAATAGAGGCACTAGAACATTATGAGTGGACGGGAAATGTACGAGAACTAGAAAATACAGTAGAACGACTGGTGATACTTGGAAGTGAATCTTTAATTAATGGAAGTGATATCATCAATATACTTGGGAAAAAGAAATTCCCATATTATGTAATTGATAATGATAATATTACATTAAAAGAAGCAACAGATATATTGGAAAAAAATATTATTGAAAAAGTATTGAAAAAATACAAGAGTTCGCGTAAAGCGGCAAAAGTGCTTGGAGTTACTCAACCTACTGTTTTAAGAAAAGCTAAAGCGTTGGGGATTAAAGAATGGTGATACAAAAATGTTTCGGTGTGATAGAATTACGTTTCTTATATAAATGAATATAAATTATTTATTTTTGATTAAAAAAATGAAATTTATTTTAATTTTCAAAAAAATGCTAATGAAACCTATGGTTTTGTTAGTGTTTTTTTATTTGCATCATTAATACTGCAATATGAGGGTGAACTTTAAGTCATATCTGATTTATAAGTAGAGGGATTAATAATATATGACTTGAAAGTGCGAAACGATTTTGTTTCGTTTAGTATGTTGAAATTATAATTTTGAACTAATATGATAGGTTTTATACATATTTTTGAAAATGTTTTTGTTAAAAATACAACAGCTGAAATTTGCGATAACCTTTTATTTAAAGAAATCTAATTGTTGAAATCCTTGATAGTACAGCTTTTGAAAAGTAAAAAAACATTAACCTTAAGTTTAGAACGGTTTGATCTAGGTTAATAGTTTGATATTTTTATCAAAAATAATTAAATATTTAACAAAGTGGCATGCGAATTGCTTTATAGATATATTATTGCAATTAAAAGCTATGAAATATATTGAAAAATGAGGAAGGTGTAATAATGGGACAAAAAACATCAATGAGGGTACCTATTACGGAACAAGATAAATTAAAAAGCTATTATAAGTACTATGATTTTGAAATGACGCCAGCGCCAAAAGAAAAGTATGACTTAGTATTAAAAGGAGCTATAGATACTTCCAAGGCTTTAAGATTTCAAGATAGAAATGACTTATTTAAGCCAGGATATTTAGATACTGAAATTGGATATTGCATAATGGAAGATGGAACAGGGTTTTTAGCGAATCTAACACAAATGCCAGGAGTAACTACAGAGATGTTCGATTGGTGGTTTGCATGGCATGGTCTTGATAACTTCAGATATACAATTTGGAATCCAGAGGACCATTACAAAGCTGAGACTATGCAAAGAGAGCATACTATGGACAAAGATTTGAGCTATAAAGAACGTTACTGGAACACTACGCACCACGTACTTGAAGATACAGGTATGGGACCGGAAGGTTTATTCATTAATTTCAAATATCCAGGAGATTTAGGTTTTGATATGAGTAAGATTGGTACAGCTGCTTGCAGCAGCATTGTATGTGCTAAGGGATACGGAGAAGGACAACCTCCTTTTGCAGCACCACCAACAATAATGGCACATTTTATAAGAGAAGTTGAAGGCGGAGTGGAACTTAGATCTCGTTTTTGGATGGGATGGACTATAGTAAACGGAAAAGCTGTAAAGGCACTTCCAGATGGAATAAGGATGCCAGAGATGGGTCCAAAGAGCTTATTACTGCATAACATAAAGGAATTTACACATTTAGCTAAAATACTTCCACAAATTTTTGCAGAAGAAAAAGATAATTTTTAATATTGTTGAATGGAAGATGATTATTTAATATTTGGAAATGAGGAGGATGACAAGATGAATATGAACAATATCATTAAGTTTGATAAAGAAAAATGTATTGGATGTAAATTGTGCTATAAGTCATGTTTTATTGATGTAATAAGATGGGACGAGGAAAATAAAAAGCCTGTTTTTAAATATTTAGAAGACTGTGTGCACTGTAATTATTGTGAGGTTGTATGCCCAAAGGAATGTATTGAAGTAGTACCTGACTTTGAAGGAGAACGTTTATACCAAAGTTTTGACGAATATAAATAAGTTAAGCCTTTACTGAATGAGAGGAGAATAGAAATGGAAAATATAGAATGCAATCAAAAAGTATTATCTACAGATGTCCTTGTTATAGGCGGAGGTATAGCAGGTCTTGCAGCTGCAATTACTATTAAAGAGACAAATCCCAATACTGATGTTTTAATAGTTGAAAAACAAACCTGTGGTTATAGTGGAAAAGCTAACAGGGGAGGTGGAGTATTACAATACTTTGATTTTGATAGAGTAAAGCCTATTGAATTTGTAGCATACCATGCAAATGCTGTTGGATGCTTCCTAGGAGATCAAGAGCAAATGCTTAAATACGTAAGCATGAATCATAAGATGATAGACAAGCTTATAGAATGGGGAGTAAAGATACCTTATAACGAGGATGGAAGCTTAAAGGTTATACCAACTGGTCCTATGACTGGAATAATTGGTGTAGATCTTGATATTACGCTTAGAGTTCGTAGAACTGCTGAAAAGTTGGGTGTTAAGATTATTGATAAGGTAACTATATCAGATTTATTAACCAATGAAGATGAAATAACAGGTGCTACAGGATATAGTATTTTAGACGGAACCTTCTATGTTATTAAGGCTAAGTCTGTAATATTAGCTACAGGAAGCCAAAATTACAGGGTTATTAATATGTGGACAAATGGACGTGGAGATGGTATAGCAGCAGCTTATCGTGCAGGAGCAGAGATGAGAAATGCCGAACTTGGAAATTTCGCACAGCTTTTTAAAGTGAAGAGTCATCATGAATTGGTATTTAATGAAAATTGTATGTACAATGCTTTGGATGAAAACATTACAAAAAACTTTAGAATGTTCCCTGAAGCAGACATTAATTCAAATGCTATTGCTGAATGGTACAATCAGATGGCTGCCGGTAAGGGTCCTATATATATGCGACCTGATACCTGTCCAATGACTAAAGGTGATGAGATATTGTTCACAACGAGTAATATCTGGGATAGGCCATATGGATTGAAACTTTGGAAGAAAATTCATGAAAAATGCCACAGAGTAGATGTGGATAATGAGATTGCACCAGGATTTTTAGGAGAACAATCACCAGTTAAGGTTAACCAGGATATGGAAACTACTATTTCAAGATTATTTGCTATAGGAGATGTTAGCTATGCTGGATCTTCAGTTACAGGAGCAGTTCCAGCACCTCCAGGAAGAAATAGAGGATCAGGAATTTTAAATGCTGTATTCGCTGGGCTTGTTGCAGGAGAAAAGTCTGTTCAATATGCTGAAAAGAATGAAGGCTTAGCTGTACTTGATAAGCAGGTTGAAGTTTGTATGG
Organism: uncultured Clostridium sp.; assembly: GCA_964467165.1. Classification (GTDB taxonomy): domain Bacteria; phylum Bacillota; class Clostridia; order Clostridiales; family Clostridiaceae; genus Clostridium_AD. Next base: position 207,296 of record CAYXOL010000001.1, on the reverse strand, counting down.
AAAGGGCATTTGCACCACTTTTTAGAGAAGAAGGAGTTACAGCTAAAGAAGTAATTCAAGATGTTCAAGCTATCATTGCTCCAGTAGAAAATAGTATATACATGAGTGAGCATAGATTAAACATAGCCTTGAGAAAATTAGAAAAAGTAAAGGTAAAGTTATCTGAATTAAAAGCTGAAGATTATCATGGCTTATTATCTTGTCATGAAGCAGAGGCAATGGTGCTTTGCGCGGAAATGTTCTTTAGGTCAGCATCACTTAGAAAGGAATCAAGAGGATGGTTCTTAAGAGAAGATTATCCTATCATGGACAATGAAAATTGGTTAAAATGGATTACAGTAAAAAATATAGATGGAAAAATGACTTTGGGCACAGAGAATATTCCAATAGAAAAATATCCTATAAAGCCGAGATCTACTAGGACAGTATAAAGATTAGGAGGCATTATAATGACATATAAATACAAAAAAATGTTTGAACCAATAAAAATAGGTGCTTTAGAAATAAAGAACCGCTTTGCAATGGCACCTATGGGACCATTAGGACTGGGAGATGCAGAAGGTGGCTTTAATCAGAGAGGCATAGAATATTATACGGCCCGTGCCCGTGGGGGCACGGGACTCATTATTACAGGAGTTACATTTGTAGATAATGAAATTGAAGGTCATGCAATGCCTAGCTGTCCTTGTTCTACACACAATCCTGTTCATTTTATACGTACTAGTAGAGAAATGACTGAACGTATACACGCATATGATTCAAAGATTTTCCTTCAGCTTAGTGGTGGGTTTGGTAGAGTAACCATTCCTACAAATTTAGGTGAGTTTCCACCAGTTGCACCTTCTCCAATACAACATCGTTGGTTAGATAAAACCTGTAGAGAATTAACGAAAGATGAGATTAGGACAATTGTAAAAAAATTTGGAGATGGAGCCTTTAATGCGAAACGTGCAGGTTTTGATGGTGTCCAAATTCATGCAGTCCATGAGGGATATCTTATTGATCAATTTGCAATCGAATTATTTAATAAGCGTTCAGATGAATACGGTGGTTGTTTAGAAAATAGGTTAAGATTTGCTAGGGAAATTGTGGAGGAAATTAAGAGCAGATGTGGAGATGAGTTTCCGGTTACAGTAAGATACAGTCCTAAAAGTTTTATTAAAGAGTTACGTGATGGAGCGTTGCCAGGTGAAGTTTTTGAGGAAAAAGGAAGAGATATTCCAGAGGGGATTGAAGCTGCAAAATCATTGGTAGCTTATGGTTATGATGCCTTAGATGTGGATGTAGGTTCGTATGATGCATGGTGGTGGAGTCATCCCCCAATGTACCAAGCGAAGGGTCTCTATATTCCATATGCTAAAATAGTAAAAGATGCTGTAGATGTTCCAGTAATTTGTGCTGGACGGATGGACAACCCAGATTTAGCGTTAAGCGCTTTAGAAGATGGGGCTTGTGATATGATTGGTCTTGGTCGACCTCTTTTAGCAGATGCGGATTATGTAAATAAACTTCGTACAGGTAAAATAGCAGATATTCGTCCTTGTTTGTCTTGTCATGAAGGTTGTATGGGACGTATTCAAGAGTATTCAGCTTTGAATTGTGCAGTAAACCCTGCAGCTTGTAGAGAGAAAGAAGCTGCACTGGTTCAAGCAGTTAAAAGTAAAAAAGTTATGATTGTAGGTGGTGGCGTTGCAGGATTAGAAGCTGCAAGAGTTCTAGCACTACGTGGTCACAAACCAGTAATTTATGAAAAGAGTAGTGCTTTAGGTGGAAATCTCATACCAGGTGGTGCGCCAGACTTTAAAGAAGACGATTTAGCATTGGTGGCTTGGTATGAGCACACACTAAAGGAATTAAGGGTTGAAGTAAAGTATAATACGGAAGTAACTGCAGAAGTTGTAAAGAATAGCCATGCAGATACTGTAATTATTGCAACGGGTTCAAAGCCTAAAATATTTAACTTAGGCGATAATAGCAAGGTGTTCACAGCAGCGGACATATTAGTAGGTAATATACCTGCCGGTGACAAAGTTGTAATTGTTGGAGCTGGGCTTGTGGGGTGTGAGCTTGCACTTTGGCTTGCACGTCAGGGTAAAAAAGTTACTATGGTTGAACTGCAAGAAAAAATATTAGCAGTAAATGGACCTCTTTGTCATGCTAACTTTGAAATGTTAGAAAAACTAATACCATACAATGCAATTGAAGTACTTACATCTTCTAAAGTCCTTAAGACAACTGAAAAAGGTGTATTGGTGAACACAATGGGAAAAGAAAAAGAAATTTCAGCAGATACTGTTGTTTTAGCAGTTGGATACAATGCAGAAAAAGTTCTTTATGAACAAATAAAATTCGAGATTAGTGAACTTTATTTGGTAGGCGATGCTCGAAATGTTTCAAGTATTATGTATGCTATATGGGATGCTTATGAGGTTTCTGCAAACATATAAATATACTAGGCCGTGATATGATTTATATAGCCCTTGTGTGAATGTACACAAGGGCTATTGTTGTAGCTGTTTTCATTCTAAAACTTAAGGTTAATTTTAATTAATCGAATTTAATGCTGTTCTAAAATAGTATTTATATTCATACAACTATTTTCTGATTGAAGACACATGCTTTTATTGATAAATTAGGTATGGTTCCACAAGCAGAAGATCTGTGCATAGAAATTGCTAAAGTAATTAAGGAATTTTATAAAGTGAAATTATTGTTTGTTATGGAATAATAATGTATAATTATTGGTGGAAAGTAAAAAAAATAGTTAATATGATTTCATAGATAAAGATAAATTTTTGAGGTGAGATGCCAATGCTGAATTTAAACAAAGTTGTTAAAATATTTTATAAGTTTAATGAGAAACTCGAAAAAAGTATGGTGCTATCATCTGTAAAGAGAGGGCTTACTTACATGACACCTATTTTGCTGATAGGTTCTATGGCTTTGCTTTTTATGAGTTTACCGATTCAAGCATATCAAGGCATGATGAAAGAAGTGTTTGGAAATCAATGGGCAAACATATTTCTGTATATTCGTGAAGGTACTTTCAATATCATGGCATTAATTATGGTTTTGTGCATAAGTTATTCCTATGTCATTGAGGCTGACGAACGTTATGGTCATAATGTAAGCCCAATTATTGCAACTTCAATATCACTATGTTCATTTATCGCAATTTCCGGAATTAGCAAAGCAGGATTTTGTATTGGAAATTTTGGAGTAGCAGGCATTTTTCTTGCAATTATAGTAGCAATTACCTCATCCATGCTATTCTTAAAGCTTAGCTCCATAAAAATTCTGAAGATAAAAGTTTTTACCGATGGAGCGAGTCCTGTATTTAATTATGCGTTATGGTCTATCTATCCTGCTGCAATTACAATAGCAGTCTTTGCTATAATAAGTCAGGTACTCACTTCATTTTTGGGCGTTTCTGATTTGCAAAGTTTTCAATCTAACTTTCTGATTGATGTATTTTTGAAAATTAAATCTCCCTTTTGGAGTGCTATTTTTTTTGTATCGATTATTCATATTTTATGGTTTTTTGGCATGCATGGTAGCAATATTCTTGAACCTGTTGCTCAAAGCATATTTATGCCCGGTCTTACAAATAACCATCATTTAATTGAGTTAGGTAAGAAACCAACAGCCATATTTACCAAAATCTTTTTTGATAATTTTGTTTTAATGGGTGGTTGTGGTGCTACGTTATGTCTCATAATTGCAATTTTGATAGTAAGAGGCGGCAAAAGCCAAAGGCGTCTCGCAAAACTCTCACTTATCCCAGTTATATTTAACATTAATGAGTTGGTGATTTTTGGAATACCTATTGTATTAAATCCTATTTATATTATCCCCTTTCTACTAGTGCCGATTATTCTGACATTGACTTCTTTCATAGCAATGTATTACGGCCTTGTACCCTATACATGCAATCTCGTTGAATGGACAACACCTATTTTTTTAAGTGGATATGCCTCTACAGATTCCATCAATGGAAGTATATTGCAATTTTTCAATTTAATATTGGGAACGCTTTGTTATATACCATTTGTTAAACTTGCTGAAGGTATTTCACACAAGCAGGTGTTAAACAATCTAAAAAAGGTATATGACAAATACAAAGAGGTGGAGGAACGTGGAATGGCGTCTACACTCTTAGCCAGGTATGATGAAATAGGTAATATTTCCAGACTTCTGGTTGCTGATTTAGAAAATGATCTGCAAAACAACAAAATAAGTTTGTTTTATCAACCACAAGTCGATTATGAGGGGAATATTTTTGGAGTAGAGGAATTATTGAGATGGAACCATGATAGCTATGGCTACATATACCCTCCATTGATAATTGCACTTGCAGAGGAGGCGCAATTGATTGATAAACTTGGTTACTGGATATTGGACACGGCTTGTAGTGATATGGTAAAAATTCACAATTCGGGATTTGAAAATATTAAGGTATCTGTTAATATTTCTGCAGTTCAATTAGAAAGTGACAGTTTTATCGAAAATCTTGAAAAAATTATGAGTAAAAACCAAGTTACACCACAAGACCTTAAAATCGAAATAACTGAACAATTGGCTTTGGCAAGCAGCAAGAGGATTATAAATAACATTCTATCTTTAAAAAGCTTGGGAATTAAATTAGAAATGGATGATTTTGGTATGGGACATAGCTCTTTATTGTACCTTAAAGAATATGATTTTGATACAATTAAACTTGATGGTTCACTTGTGCGAGAGATTTTATCCAATAACAACTGTCGTAATATTATTTCATCCATTATATTTTTAGGCAAGTCATTAAATTATTCAGTACTAGCAGAATATGTTGAGAATGAAGAGCAAAGGCAAATTCTTCATGAACTTGGCTGTGATAAATATCAGGGTTATCTTTATAGTAAAGCAGTTCCTTATAATGAATTAATTGAATATATAATAAAAAAAATGAATTGTAACTTAAAGAGTTACTTTAAATTTAGGGGGCATATGCAACACGTTACATGTTGCATATGCCCTATGAGCTTCAATAACTTCTTTAACTATAAGCAAGGCCAAGATCAAATTTACCGTCCTTATCTTTTCTATAGGAATCAAAGAGTTCCATTGGATCTTTCACCTCAAAGCGGGTCTAACTACACTAAATCTAGATACTAGACTTTTAATGATTCTATCAACTCTAACAACTTCCATAGTACTCAAGTGAAAGCCAAATCATACCTATAATATTTGTGTATACGTAACGTAAAAATGTTTTTTTATATTATCATAGTTTGTTAGTCATTGTCAATAAAATACAAACGGTTTGAACTACCATGGACGTTAAGCTCACATATATAGAAAAAAGCAGCTAAAATTTAAATGCTATGCTGTAAATTAAATTATAAATTTTCACTTTTTTTAGAAGCTTCTAATCGGTTATTAAAAATGATATGTTGTATAACCTCTTCGATAAAAATAAAAAAAGTGATTCTTGATTTTTCATGGGGTTTCAAATCATTTGATTGAGAAATTTTAGATAGCCAGAAAAATTTATCGCAATTAGAAAGTAAGGAATCATTATATTCTTCCGCAATTAATAGAACTTGGCAATTACTCTCTTTGGACAAGTTGTAAATTCTCTCAAAAGATTTGAATTTACCGGTTGTTGAAAAAATAACAAGTAGACTATTGTCATCGATTAATGTCTCTACTGAGATTTCGTCAGGTACAGAAATAATAAATTTATTTGTATTTATCCGTAATTTATATTCAAAGTATTGAGTACAAATAAATGAAGGACCATAACCAAATAGAATAATCTTTTCATATGAATTCATAAGTTCAATAAATTCATCAACCAAAGACATATCAAAATCATCTATAAAATTCTTAATTCGTTCGAGCTCACTAGAAGATTTCTTTTGAGGAATCTCATTTCCATATAAAAAATCCATATACTGTTTATAGTTATTGAATCCCAGTTTTTTAACAAACTTGGAAATCTTCGATATAGAGCAACTACATGCCTCTGCAGCATGTGTTATTTTAATGTTGGGATTATCCTTTGATAAGGTAAGAAGGATTTCATATATTTGTTTCTCCAAAGGATTTAATTTATTAAAATCAATATTTATCATAATTAATGTTATATACAACTCCTTGTTTTACATGAATTAGGTAGAAAGCTACTATCACTTTAGGGCAGTTCGCAGTTAGCAGTTGACTAAGGATAAAAAAGTGATTACATTTAATTTTAGCACCAATGGTAGGGTTAGTAAAGTCTTTAAAAAATGTTATATAAAAATAATAATCAATATGAAAGTGGAAAATTTTCCGTATAAATATATAAATAAAAGAAAAACGAATAATTTTCCATAAAATCGTTGACAGAAAATTTTAATAATTGTATTATATATTTAGAAGTACAAGCCAAACAAACAAAAATAATAAACAATAATAAATGAAAAAAATTCAAAGTTGTTTAATTTAGGAGGAATTTGTTAATGAATAAAGAGAAAATATTAGAGGATTTAAAGGGGATTTTAACTGAAGAACAAATCAACACAAATTATGATGATTTATATGATGCATCTGCAGATCGATATAAAAAATATGCAAAAGCTAAAAAAGTATTGGATCTACCAATGCCTACAGCAATTGTGTTTCCTAAGTCTGTTGAGGAAGTAAAAGCCCTTTTAATGTATTGCAATGAAAACAGTATTAATGTAATACCAAGAAGTGGTAAGACTGCCACGGAAGGTGGTCTAGAAAACTGGAAGGAATTAACACTTGTAATTGATGGGAAGAATCTGAATAAGATTATTAAAATTGATGAATATAACATGGAAGCAACAGTGCAAGCAGGAGTTGCACTACAAGCACTTGAAGATGAACTCCGAAAAGTAGGGTATACAGCAGGACATTCTCCCCAATCTAAGCCAGTTGCGGAGTATGGAGGGCTGGTAGCAACAAGAAGTATTGGACAATTCTCAACCTTATATGGTGGAATTGAAGATATGGTAGTAGGACTAGAATGCGTTTTTCCAGATGGACATATTTCAAGAATCAAGAATGTTTCACGCCGTGCTGGAGGACCAGATATAAGGCACGTTGTTATCGGTAATGAAGGAACATTATGCTATATTACAGAAGTTAGCATTAAAATATTTAAGTTTTTCCCAGAGAATAATAAGTTCTATGGATACCTTGTAAAGGATGTAGAAACTGGAGTTAAAGTATTGAGAGAAGTTATGGTAAATGGTTATCGCCCATCTGTTGCTCGTACATATACAGAAGAAGATGCAAGGCAACATTTTTATCACTTTTACAAGGGTAAATGTGTATTAATATTTATGGCTGAAGGAAATAAAGAAATGGTAAATGCTACTGGGAAAGGTATTGATGATGCTGTTGAAAAATTTAAAGATAGTATTGTTGAACAAGTAGACAGCAAGCTTATCGAAGATTGGTTTAACCATTTGAACTGGTCACAACAAGATATTGATGATGAGGTTCAAGGAATGATAGATAATGATAAACATGATGGATATACAACAGAGATTTCAGCTAACTGGGAAACAATTACTAAAATTTATCATAACGTTATTAACAGGATTGGAAATGAATTTCAGAGAGCAAATGACTTAACAATGCTGGGCGGACATTCATCTCATAGTTACTTAAATGGTACTAATATGTACTTTGTTTATAATTATAATATCAACTGTGCACCAGAAGATGAAATGAGAATATACCATCATCCAATACAAAGAATTATTGTAGAGGAAACATTAAAACTTGGAGGCTCTATGTGTCACCACCACGGAATTGGCAAGTTTCGTAACGAATGGACAAAAGCAGAACATGGCACAGCATATTATATGTTAGAAAAATTAAAAGAAGCCTTTGATCCAAAGGGTATTATGAACTTTGGAACTATTTACCCACAAGAAGATGGCATTAAATATCAAAAATAAGAACAAATTTTAAATTTAAGTCGTATTTTGGCAAATGCTTAATATAAAGAATAAACTAATTGCACAGGCTTAAGAGTAAATTCTTAAGCCAATGGTATAAACGCAAAGAAAAGGGTTACAGGATTAAAGTGTGTCTAAAAAGCACTTTAAAATAAAAATTATTTGTTGAAGGGGGAAAATGTGTGAATAATAAAAATTTCAAAAGGTATTTTCAATTTATGCTAATTGTTCTAGCAGCAGGAGCGATATTTCCAATCATTTATTTAAAGACAAACTATCAGGAAACTCTTTTACAGGTTTTCAATATGACATTACCTCAATTAAATTCTATTTATTCAGTACTCGGACTTGTATGGGTAGCTGGGTATTTTCCAAGTGGTTTATTAAGTGATAAATTTTCTGCCAAGTGGTTATTATCAATTTCACTTATTGGAACTGCAGCTGGCGGATTCTGGTTTGCTCAAATTCCTAGTTACAAGAATGTAGTTGTTATTTATGGTATTTGGGGTATATTCTCTGTATTTACCTTCTGGAGTGCTCATATGAAGATTGTAAAATTGCTTGCCAAGAAAGAAGAAGAAGGTCGATTCTTCGGAATACTTGATGGTGGACGAGGTGTAGTAGAAGCACTACTTGCAAGTTTTGCACTTTATATTTTCACTAAGGTAATGGGTGCAAGTACAGAATTAGTAGATAAGAGGGCAGCTATAGTATCAATTATATATATGTACTCAATAATTGTATTTGTAGTTGGCATACTTGTTACAATCTTCGTTGAAGATGATAAAAAAGCTGGATACCAAAATGGTGCAAGTGTAGCCACTAAACAAAAAGTCAAGTTGTCAGATTTTTCAGAGGTATTCAAGAATAAATATGTGTTTATAATGGGTGGAATTATATTCATGGCTTATTCAGTATATTGGACAGTTTATTACCTTGGAGGGTTCCTACAATCTAACGTTGGGGTTGATGCAGTAAGTGTAGCAACTATTATGGTAATTGTTCTTTGGATGAGACCTGTAGGTGGAATAATTGGGGGATTTTTAGCAGACAAATTTGGAAAAGGAAAAACTCTAAGCGGTGCACTTTTAGGAGCAGTAGTTTGTCTTCTTCTAATAGCCATTTTACCAACTAGTTTAAGCAAGAACATGTTCTATATATTGGTTATAGCAACAGGAATATTCTTATATGCTATTCGTGGTACTTATTGGTCATTAATTGGTGATACAAAGATTGATGATAAGATAGTTGGAGCAGCAATAGGATTAATATCTTTACTTGGGTACTTGCCAGACATTATATTACCGATATTTAACAGTGCTCTATTTAAGAATTTTGGAGACAATGGTGGATATAATGCGTACTTCATATCAAGTGCAATAATGGGCGTTTTTGCTATAGTATTAGTAACAGTATTTACTACTCTTAATAAAAAGGAAAAAGCTAAAGTTGAAAATAATTTGTCTAATTAAGTTCATTCCAGATGTGGATAACTTTACATATGATTACGAAAAAAATGTATTGGTTAGAGAAAATGTAAAGTTAATCCTTAATCCTGAGGATGCCTGTGCCTTAGCGGTTGCTTTAAGAGTAAAAGAAAAAAAAATAGGGACTTTTGTGGAAATAGTTACTATGGCTCCGCAAAGCACTATTCCTCTTATAGAGGATTTGCTGAGGCGGGATGTTGACAAAGCAATACTTATATCTGATAAACACTATGTGGGCAGTGATACTTATGTAACAAGTAAAATCATAGCTAAGCATTTAAGGGAAGAGGAATATGATTTCATTCTTACTGGGAGCCATTCCTTGGATGGAGATACTGCCCACATACCGGCGCAGATTGCTGAAATATTAAAAATTAGTCAGCTATCTAACATTGTGAAGGTTTATGAGGAGAGTTTAGAGCAGGATAGTGTATTAGTTCAGGTTGATTGTGAGAAAACATATTCAAAATACGAGCTAGCACTTCCATGTGTTTTAAGTATAGGAAAAGAGAGCAAGTATAAATTGCCTTTTGTAAAATACAAGGATTTAGAGCTTAATGTGAGCCATAGGATAGTAGTGATTACAAATGAAGAATTGAAGTTCCTTCAAGATGAAGTTGGTACTTCTGGGTCATTAACCAAAGTAAATAGAACATTTGTAAGGCAGCTTCACAAGAAAGAGAAAGTGGTTGTGCATAATGATGAGGTCGGAATTGAAGTGGTGTATAAATTTTTAAAAGATAAAGGATTTGTTTGATTATGAAAAGAAGTTTAATCTACTTTGATGAAGAAGATTTTCAGAACTCCATAGATTTATTAGAAGTAGTAAATCGGATGTATAGAGATAGTGAATATGAAACCTATGCTATTTGTTTTAATCATAACCAGTTCGTAATTGATGGGAAATTTGATTATCTAATTACTATACAAAATGAAGAGATAAAGAATTATGATGTTCAAAACATAACGAATTGTATAGAAGAATTACATCATACTTACGATTTTGATAGCATACTTATTCCAGCCACATACTTAGGAAGGATGCTTGCCCCAACACTGTCAATGAGGCTTAAAACTGGCCTTACTGCAGATGTTACAGCTATTGAGCATAATAATGGTGTAATGGAGATGGTAAGACCGGCCTTTAGCGGTAAAATTTTTGCGGGTATTGTTAACAGTAATTGTAAAACAATTATGATGAGTGTAAGACCCAATGTATTTGTCTACACTACAGCTTCTTTTAAGAAAACAGAGAAAATTAACTTTAAACCAACTACCTTAGAGCCAAGCAAGATTAGACTACTTGAAACAAAAGAAAAAGAAAAAACAAAGGACATAAGAGAAAGTGAAGTTTTGATTTCCGGTGGCGGTGGTGTAAAAGGGGATTTTGAACATCTATATTTATTAGCGGATGAAATGAATGGAATGGTATCTGCTAGTAGAAGTATTGTTGATAGTGGTATTGCCTCCCGAAGTATTCAAGTAGGGCAATCAGGAAAAACTGTTAGTCCAAAATTATACATTGCATTAGGAATTTATGGATCACTTCAACATATTGAAGGATTAAAAAATGTAGAAAATATAATTTCAGTAAATATAAATAAGGATGCCCCTATTTGTAGTTTGGCAGATATTGTTGTTGAAGGAGATGCTATAGAGTTTATTGATAAATTGGTAAAAAAAATAAATAAAAATAGAATCTAGGAGGAATAAAAATGAATATTACAGATTTTCATATGGATTATTTTTCGGTAAAAGGTAAAAATGCAATTGTAACTGGTGGTAACACAGGACTAGGTCAGGCATTCTCTCTATCACTTGCAAAAGCAGGAGCAAATATATTTATGCCAAGTTTTATGCCAGATGACGCAGGATTTAATAAATTAATTGAAGCCGAGGGCGTAAAAGCGGTGTATATGGAAGGGGACATAACAAAACCAGGTGTTCCTAAGGCAATAATTGATAAATGTGTTGAAACATTAGGCTCAGTGGATATTTTAATAAACTGCGCAGGAATTTGTTTAATTAAACCAGTACTGGAGTTTGGTAGAAAAGAATGGGACCCAATGATAGCTATTAATCTTACAGCAGCATTTGAAATGACTCATGAAGCTATACAATATATGATTCCACAAAAGAGTGGTAAGATTATTAACATTTGTTCAATGTTCTCTTTCCTCGGCGGACAATGGTCACCAGCGTATACTGCTTCAAAGGCCGGTATCGCTGGTTTAACAAGAACATATGCTGATGAATTAGCACAATATAATATTCAAGTTAATGGTATTGCACCAGGATATTTTAAAACAAAAGCTGCAGAATTTTCAATGAATGATCCAGAAAGAAATAAAAGAATTATGGATCATACACCAGAGGGTAGATGGGGAGATGTCCATGATTTAATGGGAACCACAGTATTCTTAGCAAGTAAAGCTTCTCAATTTGTAAATGGTTCTGTTTTAGCAGTTGATGGTGGTTACCTACTGAGATAGCATGATAAAGTAAATAACGATTTAGCATTGGAGGAAGCGGATGGAAAATAAATATATTATAGCAATCGATGGTGGAACACAAAGTACAAAAGTAGCCATTTTTGATACATTAGGAACAGAGGTTTGCGCTCACACCATAAAGCTTCGAGAAATTGAATTAGGTGAAAACGGTATAGCACAGCATCCTGGTGATGACTTGTGGGATAGCTTGAAGTTGGCCTGTGATGAAATATTCAAAAAATTTCATGGTGAAAAAAAAGACATTATCGGAGTTGGACTTGGCTCAATTAGATGTTGTCGCGCTTTGCTTAAAGAAAATGGTGATTTAGCATCGCCTGTACAAAGCTGGATGGATCTTAGATTATCAAGACCTTATGAACATAATGATGATAATGTGAAGTATGTTACGACTACAACAGGGTATCTTACTTATAGACTAACTGGTGAGACCAAGGATACAAGGTCTAACTATGTAGGGCCTTGGCCTATAGATCCAATGACTTTGGAATGGTTTGAGGATAAAGAAAAGTTTGATGAATTTACAACGCCAAGAGAAATGCTATTTGACCTTGTTGATCCTTCTACAGTTCTTGGAAAAATTACAGCTAAAGCTAGCGTCGCAACAGGTATACCAGTAGGCGTGCAAGTGGTATCAACGGCAAATGATAAAGCAGTTGAAGGCTTAGGTGCAGGTCTTGTAAATGATGGAACAGTGCTAGTATCATTAGGTACTTACATTACTTCAATGATGGTTGGAGAAGAAAATAATCCTAGTACAGTGCACTACTGGAGTAATCCCGGAGCTACTAAAGGAGATTGGCTTTATGAAAGTAGTGGTATACGCCGAGGTATGGCAACTGTTACATGGATAAAGGATCTTCTAGGTAGTGATATTGTTAATGAAGCTGAAAAGAGATGTATGTCACCAGAAGGGTATCTAAATGTTCTAGGAGCCCAGGTGCCAGCTGGATGTGGAGGCCTCTATACAGTGCTTAACTGGCTAGCACGTCCTGATAAGTTGCAGCAGCGTGGTATGATAATTGGGTTTAATGGTACACATAAGGGTCAACATATGTTCCGTTCCATGCTTGAAGGCATCGCATTTACAATGAAGAATTATGCTGATGCAATGTGTGTTGAAAGAGGTATAGAGCTATCTAATATTGTTGTTAGTGGTGGCGGATCAAATGGAGAACTCTTCATGCAAATATTTGCGGATGTATTTGGCGTACCAGCTCATAGAAATGTGGTAAATGGATCGGCCAGCATGGGTGCTGCAATATGTACAGCCTTGGCACTTGGTGTTTATAAGAAAAGGGAAGAAGCAATTGAGCATATGGTGAAACGTAGAGACACATTTATGCCAATTTATGAAAATGTGAAGATTTACAAAGAGATGAACGAAAATGTTTATAAGCATATTGAATCATCTACAGATGAACTTTTAAAGAAATCACATGAGATTTTTAGTGATAAGGTATAAAGACTTTAAATTGACTTAGGGTAATGAAAAACTAGAAAAAAATAATGAATGACTGACAAATATACCTTTTGCTTATTTGCCGGTGCATTCATTATTTTGAATTAGATAAAGCTAATTCTAGTACACTACTCACGTGGAATTTATCTGTTAAAACACATTAGAACTATAAAAGAGAACAGTTCTAGCTTTGATAATTAAGTGATGTAGAATTTAAACATTTATTGTTAGAATATAGAAGTGACTTCATAATAGGAGGGTACTTTTTTCATAACTATAATACTGTTGAAATAATTGGTGGGAGGTTATTATGAAGAATAAATTAGGATTTAAAAGTATTAAACCTATTGTTTTTTTTCCGGCATTTATATTGCTTGTCATAGCTATTGTTTTAAATTTTGCTAATTATGAGGCTTTTTTGAAGGTTACTACTACAGCTAAAAATTTTATGACAATTCAATGTGGATGGATATTTAGCTTAGCAGGAATAGCATGTGTTGTGGTTATTATCGCTGCTTATTTTTCGCCACTAGCAAATGTTAAAATTGGAGGACCTAACGCAAAACCGTTACTTAGCAAAAAGTCATGGTTTTCAGTAACGCTTTGTACTACTATTGCAGCGGGTATCTTATTTTGGGGGACAGCTGAGCCAATTTGGCACTTGGCTTATCCACCAGTTTCTTTGGGTATTAAGCCAATGTCACCTGAAGCAGCTAAATTTGCTATGGAAACCTTATTTCTTCATTGGACATTCGTTCCTTATGCAATTTATGCTGTTCCAACAATTGTATTTGCCTTTGCTTATTATAATATGAAAAGATCATTTAGTGTTGGATCAGAAATATCACCTATTCTCGGGAATTATGATCAACATAAATTTGATACTATTATAGATGCAGTTATTTTATTTTCAGTTGCAGCAGCTATTTCTTCATCCTTTGGTACTGCAGTCATGAATATGGGTGGTGGAATTAACGCTTTATTTGGTATTAATAACGGTAAAGGACTCTGGATAATCATAACATTACTTGGAACTATTGCATTTATTATTTCTTCAGGCACTGGTCTTTTTAAAGGAATTAGGATATTATCAGATATAAATGTATATATATATTATTTAATTATTGGAGCGCTGATATTGATTGGACCAACAGTATACATGTTTAGTTTAGGAACTGAAGCTTTCGGTGGGTTTTTAACACATATATTTGAGAAAGCACTATTTACGGGAGCGGCAGCATCAGATACATGGGCCAGTGGGTGGACAACTTTTTATTGGTCTAACTGGATGGCTTGGGCACCTGTAACAGCAGTGTTTTTAGCTAGAATTTCCTATGGATACACCGTTAAAGAAGTAATTACTATGAATTTTGTAATTCCTAGTTTTTTCAGTGCAATTTGGATGACAGTTTTGGGTGGCACAGCAATTAATTTTCAGATGACAGGCAAGGTAGATATCCTAAAGATTATGAACGAACAAGGATCTGCAGCAGCAGGATATGCTGTTCTAGATAATTTGCCATTTTCAAAAATATTAATAGCAATTTATTTAGTAGCAGTATTTATTTCTTTTATAACGGCCACAGATTCAACTACAAATGCAATGGCTAGTATTTGTACAAGTGGAATTAAAGATGGAAACCAAGAAGCACCTTTATCTATTAAAGTAACATGGGGAGTAATAGTTGGCGCGGTGTCTTTAATTTTTATAACAACACTAGGTATTGATGGTATAAAAATGCTTTCATATTTAGGCGGGTTTCCAGCTCTGTTCTTAGGAATCATGAGCATTATTTCGCTTGTGTATATTATGAAAAACCCCAGAAAATTTGATGTTTATTCACAAAAGGGAAAGTCCAAATTTGAAGACTAAATTATAACCTCAGTGCAGTATAAATACCATTTTGAAGTATTTATACTGCACCGCATGACATGATTTAACTTATAACTGTGTAATCTTAAATGATTATGCAGTTTTTTTAATTTTTGTCTGAATTTAAAAGGAGAAAGAAGTTCTTGCATTTCAATCAAACTGCTAGAAGAAGAGATGTTAAGGTGTCACTCAATGGATAAATAAAAACACTAGTATCATTTTTACTTTATTCGGTTTTTATCATTTTTTGTGACAACAATATACCTATAGTACATAAAATTATTACAAAATAAAAAATAGAATGATAATTCTGAAAGACATCTATTAAGAATCCTGAGGATGACACCCCAATAATAGCTCCTATGCCATATGCAGTAAAGACAACACCATAATTTTGACTATAATATTTTGTTCCATAAATAGCCAGGGTTGAAGTGGGAGCAATAGCAAGCCATCCTCCTAGATTAAACCAAAATATTGAAAATGCTAAAGTAAATAAGAGTAAACTACCTTCAGTTGCCATGAGCATTAATAATGAGGCCGTAATAATTAGTCCATATGAAAACAACATGGCTTTTTTAGAGGAAAATTTATCCGTAAGTAGGCCAAATATAGGTCTACCTATTCCATTAAAAATTGCGAATACAGTCATTAATAAAGCTACTGTCTTGGGTGAGAGCTTTATGAGTTGTACCCCAACATTACTTGTAATTCCAATTAACATTAGTCCGATCATTGTTCCAATTATAAAGTTGAAATACAGTCCTTTAAAATTTTGGGATTTAATCATTTTAGCTGTATCTGTATCATTTATATATATTTTCTTGCTTGAAGTTGTTTGAAGGCTTTTACTTTCTGAAGCTGAAGGATATTTAAATGGATATGAAAGTAAAGGTATTATGGTTCCGAAAGATACTCCTAGGATGAGGAAAGTTTTTGTTATTCCATAATTTTCTATTAAATTTCTTGCAAGTGGAGCTGTTATAAGTGGCGATAATCCAAATCCTATAAGTACAAGACCTACAACTAATCCTTTCTTTTCGGGAAACCATTTTGCAACTACCGTCATGGGTGCGCCATAGGCTATACCCATTCCTGCACCAATTATAACCCCATACGTAATAGTTAAAACATATATATTTGTTGCATATGCAGATAATATCCAGCCTAACGCTACAAGAAGTGCACCTAGTGTAATGATTATTCTGGGGTTGTATTTGTCTAAAAATCTACCTGTTAAAAACATGAAAAATGAGTAAAATGCTAAAGAAATCATGTAGGGAAGTCCACTTTGAGCAGAGCCTATATTAAATAAATTCTCTAGAGGGAGCCTAAAAACACTCCATGAGTATACAGTGCCTAAGCACATCATAATTATAATTCCCAATATAACATATATCCATCTTTGTCCTAAGTTACTATCACTTTGTTCCATTGTCTTTTGCATCATCAATTTCCTCAACTTTCAGCTAGTTTATCTTCTAAATCAAATGTTATACTGTTTTTTATTGATATAGTTTACTAGTATTTAATTTCATATGGTATTTTGTATTATGCCATTTTATCTTTTTCTTTAAGAAAATAAAAAAGCCAATAACAAAAAATCCCTAATAGGGTTTTTGTTATTGGCTTACATCTTGACTGGTCACTAACCCTTCAATACGTCTTCCAACACTATTTTATAAATTTATTTCAATATCTTGGTCTACAACTATAGCTATTATTTTTTCGCCTGTTTTGGTGCTCACATCAGAATAAGTGCTTATTATATTAACATCAAGTACAGACTTTATAGTTTTTTCCAAACTTTCTCTAGAATTCTCAAACAAAGCAATTCTTACTTTTTTTATTAGATCAATGCCTTCCTTATTTTGGGCCAAACTTTTTTCTGATTTACTTAAAAAACCTTTAATCCTTATTATTATTAAATCTTGAAAGATAATTGTCCGTATTTTTTCTGGACCTCTACCCATGTATTCAATCTCAAATTTACTAATTGCTTCGCTTAATCTCGCTTCAATTTGTCCTTTTGTCATTGAAACCCTCCATATATCATTAAATTAATCTATATTTTATAAATAAAATCAAACCTTTAATGCGATAAGTAATTGTAGCACGCTTAATTATAATTGTAAAGTGGCTACATGGTACGCAAATATTTTGTGAAATGATTGAACTTAACCCCGAAAAGTGTTATGCTATCAATGGTAAATTGAAAATGTTTTTGCTATATGAAAATCAAGTTTAAATATAAAATCGCAATTAAAAAGATAACATATAAAAGGGCTTATTTTATAAGCTCTTTTTTAGTGATAAAGAGAGGTAATAATATGATAAAAGTTGATAACTTATCCTACTCATTTCCGCAAAAGGATCTGTATAAGAATATTTCATTTACATTAGGAGACGGAACGCATTGCGCGTTTATTGGAACAAATGGTAGCGGAAAAAGTACTTTGATAGATATGATTATGGACCCAGAAAAATATATGTTCGATGGTAAGCTAGAGATTGAAACAAATTGTACAATTGGATATGTAAGTCAATTCTCACAACTGGGTGAAATAAAAGAGGCTACAGTTTTTGAATATATAGGAGAAAAGTTTATTAAACTACAAAATGAAATAACAGCTATTTGTAGCGAAATGGAAACATCTTCTGATATTGAGGCGCTACTAGAAAAGTATCAAGAAAAATTAGACGCATTTGATGCAATTAATGGGGATGATTTCGAAAACCGCATTAATAAGAATCTAAATCTTGCAAACTTAATCAAATATAAAGATTTTATGATGTCTCAGCTTAGTGGTGGAGAAGTCAAGCTTATCCAAGTAATTAAAGAAATGCTAAATAGTCCAGACTTAATAATTATGGATGAGCCCGATGTGTTTTTAGACTTTGAAAACCTTAATGCCCTTAAAAATTTAATTAATTCACGGGTTGGGGCAATGTTAATTATTACGCATAACAGATATCTATTGAATAATTGCTTTGATAAAATTATTCACCTGGAAAACATGGAACTCCAAGAATTTGATGGAAGATATATTGATTATAACTTCTCATTACTTCAAACTAAAATTGAACTGCAAGAACTAGCGATTGATGATAATGTAGAGCTTGAGAGAAACGAGAAGTTAATAAAAAAACTAAGATTTATTGCAACTGAATATGATCAATCTGCTGCAGGAAAATCTCTAAATGCTAGAGTTAAAATTCAAGAAAGATTAGAAAAACGTAGAATTAAAACACCATTTGTAGATATTAAACAGCCAGATATCAGATTATTTATAGATAATGAAGTAGTGGAAACTATTGCTTTAAAAGTTAATAATTACAGTGTTGGTTTTGATGATATATTGCTGGAAAATGTTAACTTTGAGATTAAATCTACTGATAAAGTAGCCATTATTGGTTCAAATGGTGCTGGGAAAACCACCTTACTACAAGAAATCTTTAAAAATAATCATGAGTCTATTGAGATAGATCCGCAGGTTGAAATGGCGTATTTATCTCAACTTCAAGGAAAAACACTGAATGAATCAAATAACATACTTGAAGAGTTTTTCGAAGTTGGTTTTAAAACTATTGAAGATATTAAGTCATATATTTCAAAGTATGGGTTTGAAGAAGATGCCATTAACCAAAACATAGGGTCTTTATCTGGTGGAGAAAAAAACATACTTCAATTGGCTAAAATTTCTGCTAGTAAAGCAAATATGTTGCTTCTTGATGAACCTACAAGTCATTTAGACACCTATTCACAAATTGCATTGGAAAAAGCCGTAGAGAACTACAAGGGTGCAATACTAATGATTTCTCACGATTTCTATTCTATAGTAAACTGTATGGATTTTGTTTTAATCATTGAAGATAAGACAATTAGAAAAATGAGCATGAGAAAATTTAGAAAGATGATTTATGCTAATCATTTTGGCGTAGACTATTTGGAAATCGAGCAAAAGAAAAAATTAGTTGAAACAAAAATAGAATTGGCTTTAAGAGATACTGATTTTACCCTTGCAAAAGTTTTGTCCCAGGAGTTAGAAGAATTGATTAAGTTACTCTAAATTTAGTACTATGAAAAAGATAGATAGAATTAATACCGATGCAGCATATTTAAAATCCTCCACTAAGGACAACTTAATGGAGGATTTTTATCTGATATGCATTAACATAGATTACATTTTAAAAATAGAACTGAGATAACACTGTAAAATTCTTGGTTCCATAGCCGTAAACCCTCAAAAAAACTTGGGAAAATCATTAAGTTTGGAGAAAATGTGGCGATAATTAAGTGAGGGGTCTATAGGTATTAAATGCGTTTGATAAATATGTGAATTTTAACTTTAAATTATACAGGGAGGTAAATTATGAAAAAAATTAGTACGAAGATAATACTAATGGCAGTATCTATTGTAGTTTTTACATCATTAAGCATAGGAACATATGTAATTATACAAAATTTTAATACAAATAAGGCTATGGTTTTAAGTTTAGAACAAACTATGAGGGATAGCTTTGACTCACAAATTAAGTATCAAGTTCAAAATGCAGTTTCAATGCTTGAGGGTATAAATAAAAGGCTTGAAAAAAATGAAATTACCCTTGATGAGGCTAAAAAAATTGGTGCAGATCAATTAAGAGGATTAAAATATGGTAAGGACGCATATTTTTGGGCAGATACGGAAGATGGTACTAATATTGTTCTAAATGGTACAGTAACAGAAGGAACTAATAGATTTGAGTCTAAGGATGCAAAGGGTAAATTTTTAGTTAAGGAAATTATTGCAAATGGTATGAAAGAAGATGGCGGATTTACTGATTATTGGTTTCCTAAAAAAGGTGAAACTATTCCCCTTCCTAAAAGAGGCTATAGCTTAGAATTTAAACCTTTTAAGTGGATTATAGGTACAGGTAACTATGTTAACGATATTGATACTGTGGTAGTTGCAAAACAGGATGAGCTTAATAAAAATTTTACTGCAAGCTTAATTTCACTAATTGGGATTATTTTATTTTTAGTAGGAATTTCTGCTGCTTTTGCATGGTTCTTTAGTAAAAAGATAACTAAACCAATTTTACTTATTACAAATCTTGTAGATAAAACTGCAAATCTTGATTTAATTATAGATGAAGAACTATCTAAGGAAATTAATTGTTACAAGGATGAAACAGGACAGATAGGAAGAGCTGTAACTAATTTGCGATTAGACCTTAGAAATATTACAACACTAATTAAAAGTGACTCAGATAGAATAGTAAAATTTACGGATCAATTGTCTAAATCCACGGTGGATACGGTTATTTCAATTAAAGCTGTTACTCAAACGGTAGAGGAACTAGCTAAAGGTTCGGTATCACAAGCAAGTGATTCTCAGGAAATATCTGAGAACTTATCTAGCTTAGCTGATGAAATCGATATATCTGTAGAAAGCTCATCACAAGTAAAAATTTTATCGGAAGAAGTTAAAGCAGTAAATCAAAGTAGTAAGAATACTTTTAAGGTATTAAAAACGAAACTGGAAAAAAGTAATGCAGCATCTCAGGAAGTTTCGAGAAATATTGATATTCTTTCAACAAAATCAACTTCTATAGGACAAATTGTAAGCTCTATTCAAGCTATAGCAGCACAGACAAACCTTTTGGCATTAAATGCAGCTATAGAAGCAGCTAGAGCTGGAGAATCTGGAAGAGGGTTTGCTGTAGTTGCAGATGAAATAAGAAAACTTGCAGAACAAACCGCTGTTTCAACCAAGGAAATAGGTGATGTAATTGAAGAAATTCAAAAGGAGATTGATAAAGCAAATAGTAGCATGAATATTGGGAACCATATAGTTAAGGAAGTAGATGAGGCTTTAAAGGAAACGGACAATTCCTTTGCAATTATAGGAAATTCTATTGATAATACTTTAGCTCGGATTGATGAATTAACTGAGAATGTTTCAAAAGTAGATTCAGATAAGAGCAAAATTGTACTAGCATTTGAATCTATTTCAGCAGTATCAGAAGAATCTGCTGCGGCTACAGAAGAAGTTTCAGCATCTATGGATGAACAACTCGAAAGTATGGAGAGTATATCTACTACTAGTGAAGAACTTAAAGGTATATCATATGAACTTGAAGAGCTAATGAGTAAATTTAAAATTTAGAGTTCAATGCAATTAGGTATCAACTAAAGTAGTGTGGAATATATTATAATGAAAAAATGGATGCAGTAGTATTTGATATTTGTTCAATGGACAAAACCGATGTGTAAACACACCTTGGTTTTGTCCATTTTTGAATTGAAGTGCAAGTATAGTATACATAAAACAAACTACTAGTTAGGTTTAAGAGTAGTAATAATAAATGTTAACATTATATTTAAATATTTCAAAAGATAGAAATATTAAGCTAGATTTTTATATAACAGAGGCGTATAATTGTGTGATATATTTGATGCATTTTATTCCGGAAAAATGTATAAGGCATTAGAAAAATACAAAATTGATATTAAAAAAGAGGTGGATCAATTTTGAACATACATATGGCTTAGCATAGAATGAATTGATGGGTGAAAAATAATGAAAGATTCCACTAATAATTATATGACTAACATATGATGTTAAATTGAGGAATATATATAAATAATCAAATACAATTATGCATAGTTTGAAAATTTTATTGGTAACCGTTTATTTGTAATAATGCATTAAATGTATTATACACAAAAATAAGGAGGCATATTATGAGTAAAGTCAATGACATTAACGATTCTGGAAAGGTTAAGTTAAAAAGGGAGCTGGGGCTTGCTGCTGCAACTGCTATAGTTGTAGGTAACTGTATAGGTTCAGGTATTTTCACCTCTGCGGCATCACTAGCTGCGGCATCAAATCCTAAAACCGCTATGATTGCTTGGGTGATAACAGCTATTGGATCACTTTTAATTGCATTAAGTTTTGCTAGTCTAGGAACAGCTATGCCAAGAACAGGGGGGCCAATTGTTTATACTAGAGCTGCCTTTGGAGATTTTGCAGGATTCTTAATTGCATGGACCTATTGGATAGGTGCTTGGGTTGGAAACGCGGCTATTATAACTGCTTTTATGCTTTATTTCACGTACTTTTTCCCAGGTGCAACAACTCCAATAATGGCATTTTTAATTACTTCAGCTGTATTGTGGTTTTTCACCATCGTAAATATTCTTGGTGTTAAAGGAGCCGGTATGGTTAGTATTGTAACAACAGTGCTAAAAGTAAGTGCTCTAGTAGTATTTGTAGTAATTGCAGGTTCGCATTTTAATCCTGACATGCTCAGCACAGTATCTAGTGCTAAAGTTTCGGGCATGGGTACCTTACCAGCAGCAATTGCAATTGCATTATGGGCTTTTGTAGGAATTGAAAGTGCAACTGTTCCCGCTGGAGAAATTAAAGATCCAGAAAAAAACATTAGAAAAAGTACAATATATGGTACTCTAATTGCAGCAGCTGTATATTTAATTGTTTCAGTGTTTGCTATGGGTGTTCTAGACCAAGCCACCTTAGCTGATTCAAAAGCACCTCTTGCAGATATAATTAACGCAGCAACTGGTGGAACTTGGGGCGGAAACTTTATAGCAATTGGTGCTATAATATCTACATTAGGAGCTACTTCTGGATGGGTATTAACCACTGCTAGAAGTGCATTTGGTGCTTCTCAGGATAAATTATTCCCAGAAGTATTTGGTAGAATACATCCAAAATACAAAACTCCAGTAACTTCACTTGTAATAAGTGGTATTGCAGCTAATATACTTCTTATATTAAACTATGTAGGTTCATTAAATGCAGCATTCAATTTTATGTTATTACTTGCTACGCTAGCATTCTTACCTGCTTATGCATTTGCTGCAGCAGCAGATATAGTGCTTTTAAAGAAACATTCATTAAACTTTAATATTTGGAATTTCTTGAAGAATTCTTTTGTAGCATTGCTTGCATTTGCTTATTCTATATATGCAATATATGGAACAGGTTCAGAGGTTGTAATGTATGG
Source organism: uncultured Clostridium sp. (assembly GCA_964467165.1). Taxonomy (GTDB): domain Bacteria; phylum Bacillota; class Clostridia; order Clostridiales; family Clostridiaceae; genus Clostridium_AD. Next base: position 183,993 of record CAYXOL010000001.1, on the reverse strand, counting down.
TTTTATACTTATGTTAGTAGGCATTCCGGTTTACTTATACATGATGCTTGAAAATAATAAGAAAGACAAACATGTAGATAATTTAAGAAAGCAAATGTTAGAATAAATGAAATTCAATCTATAAAAAAAGTGAGAGGATATTATATAATAATATCCTCTCACTTTTTAATCTATCACAGTGAGGGTAATCTCATGCTATGATAATTAGTCGTTTTTATTTAACCACTTATTAAGTACTTCTATATATTTCTCATTTTCTTCTACGAAGGGCATATGACGGCTAAATTCAAATAATTCCCACTCTGAACTGGGAATCTTGTCATACATTGTTTTTGCAATAAGTGGTGAGCAAAGATCAAGCAAGCCACTTATGATTAAAGAAGGTTCTTTAATATCTTCAATCTCTTTCATAAAATCAAAGTTTTTTAAGTTGCCAGATGGGCTGAATTCGTTTTGACCCCATGCAGTTACATAAGCTTCTGTTCCAGAAACCTTTGGACGGCTTAAGCATTTTGGCGAATCTGGTCCTACTGGCCCTGCGCAGTGACGTAGCATGAATTCTGCTTCTGCTTTCTTATATTCTTTTGATGAATAATCACTGGATTTTTCTGCCGCTGCGATGGCATCCTGCATTTCTCGTGGAAGATATGCAACTCTTCTACGCTGTTCTTTTTCCCATAGAGCAGCAGAGGGCAGCGTACTAGATAAGATGTAACTCTTAATTCCTTCTGGTTTATACTGGCAAGCATATTGAATTGCTTGCATCCCTCCCCAAGATTGTCCCAGTAAGTGGATTTGGTCTAGGCCTAAGTGTTTACGTAACTGTATTAATTCTTCAATCCATGTGGTAGCACACCATAAATCAGGACGGGAAGGGGTCTGGGACAATCCGCAACCTAATTGGTCATACATAATAACTGCACGTCCATCTTCTGCAATTTTGTCAAGTACCTCAAAATAATTATGTGTAGAACCTGGTCCACCATGTAATAAAACCAATGGTTTTTTATTTCCTGTGCATTCACCTACTATACGATAGTAAGTCTTGTATTCTAGAAATGGAATATAACCTTCAGTAATCTTCATAATCAATCTCCTTTTGTCTATTTTTATTCAGTAACAATAAGCTCATTTTTGTATATTTATATGATAATTTACAGGCGTCTTAAGTTATTCTTAGTCTTTTTCTATAAAGTTAGAAAAGATTTCAACTTCGCCCTGAATACTATTGTACCATAATATTGATGTTATCTCCAAAATTTTGGGTTTTACTCTTGCATAATAAAAAAAAGGGAAGGAACAGCAAATTTGATAATTGTATGATGACGCTAAAAATCGCGACTACATTTATTGATGTCTATTATAATACTTTATTTAATATAATATTTAAAGTAATCATATTAAAAGGTAGGGAATAGATGAAATTTACAAGGTTAAATAAGGAGGAAGCAAATAATGTGTAATTTTATTTCTAATATGTTATACAGCTTTCTTATTGAGTTTGGAGTCATGGTTGGAGCCTGTTCCTTTGCTGGAATAGGTGCCATTATAAATAATCATCCACCTTTAAAGACCATGTTGGATTTTATACCCTGAAACTGTTAAAAAGATGCGGTGAAATAAAAAAAGAAGGATATTTTTTATTTTTCTCTACAGGATTGATTATAGGCGGTCTTATTGGAATTTTAGCTTTAAGTTGCCTAATCAGTTATAGAATAGATCAATATCATCAAAATATTAAAACTTTAGAAGCGGTAATTGAGGATAAAGATGTTCGTCTTGAAAAACTTGAGGAGGCCATTAATAAGAAAAAGCTAATAGTTAAAGTAGTACAGGTTACTTTAGATAATCATGAAGATCAACTAACAAGCATTACATTACAAAAGCATATAAAAGAGAAAATTGACAAGTTTATTGGTAAGATAGTGAGTTTAAAATTGAATATATAGGTATATATTCATAAGTGGGAGTAAAGAAAACACTTTATTCTTAATAAATAAGAATAAAGTGTTTTTATTAATCTTGATATCCAGATAATATGTAGAAATAATTGAACCATAATATGCAATTCTTCTACACAGCTGAGTTTGCTATTTTATGGATGCTTCATAAATTGTACCAATTGAATTGGATAGCATCAAATTGAATTCTTTGTCTGTTTGACCGGCGGTCAATCCTTGGGATAAGGCACGTGAAAAGCTAGCAATCAGTCCGTGATTGCGGGCAAGCTTTTCATTTGCATCACTTTGACTGTAGCCTCCTGATAAAGCCACAACACGTAAAACATGAGGATTATCTAGTAAATCGTGATAGAAGTTATCTTCTGTTGGTATTGAAAGTTTAAGCATGACTTTAACGTCTTTGCCTAGGGAGGATAATTGATTTATAATTTCAAATTTTAATAAATTTTCTGATTTTTCTTTATCCTTGCTGTGGATATCAACTTCCGGTTCTATAATTGGAACCAGTCCAGCTTTAATTATTTTCTTGCCAATATCAAACTGTTGTTCAACTAATTTTCGAATTCCTTCTGAATTAGCTTCTTTAATGACTGAACGCATTTTTGTCCCGAAAATGTTTTTTTCCACCGCCCGTTTTAAGAGTTCTTCCAAATTGGGAATGGGTTTCATCAGTTGAACACCATTTTCAAGTTCAGCCAGCCCTTTATCTATCTTTAAAAAAGGTACAACTCCTTTGTCCTCCCAAAGGAAGTCCGCGGTAAATTTATCATAAACCTTACGGTCCATGGTGTTTTCAAATAAAATGGCACCCAAAATATGCTCTGAACTGAATGCAGGGTTTGTGATAATGCGCGTTCTCATTTCGTGTACTAAATTAAACATTGCTTCCTCATTAGAATAAGAGTCTTTAGAAATGCCATACTGAAGAAGTGCAGTGGGCGTACTGCCACCACTCTGGTCTAATGCGGCGATAAAACCTTTTCCAGCATGTATTCGATCTATTTGTTTCTGATTCATATAATTATCCCCTTTCATTTTTAGTAACTAAGTAATATCCTTAAATTCATTATAGCACTCCTTAGGTACAGATATACAACTCTATTCGAATCAACAAGAAATTTTTAATCTGTTCTATTAGTTAAATTTTGAATTTTCTAGTTAATTCTTGCATGTTAATAGCCATCTCTTTTAGTATATCTGAGGAAGCGTTAACCTCCTCAATTGTTGCCGATTGTTCTTCCATAGATGCTGAATTGCTAATACTTGTCTCAGATAGTTCAAGAGAATGTTTCTTTAAATTAGTCATATTATTTAACAAATCATCCATTTTAGACACTATTAAATTTATATTGATATTCACATTATTTATTGTGTCATTCACTTTCTTATTGGAGGATTCAATAACAGAAAAAGCATTACTAACATCAGTTGAAACTTCTTTGTTTTGTTCCAATTCTAAAAGCCCCAATTTTGCCTTAGTATTGATTCCTTCAGTATCTTTCTTTATATAAGCAAGTATATTATTAATTTCTTTTACAGCATTATCTGATTGCTGTGATAACTTTCCAATTTCTCCAGCAACAACTGCAAATCCCTTGCCATGTTCTCCTGCTCTTGCGGCCTCTATTGATGCATTTAGTGAAAGAAGATTTGTCTGTTTTGATATTCCGGTTATTAAATTTAATATATCAGTTATTTCAGAATTTCTTTTATTTAATGTTTCCGCTTGTTTATCAAAATCCGAAATAATTGAATTTATTTTTGATAATTGCTGCATCATACTCTCCATGTCGTTTTTACCCTTCATACAGTTATCAATTGTTTCATTGGATTCTTCTTGCATTTGCTTTGCATTTATTAAAATATATTGCATTTCACTATTGGAATTTTCAATTTCAATTAGAGTTGAATCAACCAATTCAAATTGCTTAGTGGATATTTGACTAGTCATAACTATAGATGAAACTATCTCTTCATTTACCTTACTGCTTTCATCCATGCTTATGGACAATTGATTAGATGATTCAGATATTTGTATACTATTTTCTTGAACATCCTTAACAATATTTTTAAGGGAATTTTTCATATTAATAAAAGAATATCCCAAATCTTCTACTTCATCCTTTGAATTAAAGTTTAAATCGGGTATATTTAAATTTCCATTTGATATTTGTTTGGCGAAATCATTTAGCTGATTTAGTTGTTTTGTTATTTTTTTACTAAATCTAGTAGCAAATATTATACCAACCACAAACACTCCTATAATTGTAACAATTATTAGTATAAGTGTTATTTTATATATCTTTTGTATGTCCCCATCTAAAATTTGCATATACTCAGATTCATCTACTAAAATATTTCCAATACTAATAGTGGCAAAATCTTGCTTCTTTTGCATAGTTGCATATGTATCAATAGCTTCTAAAGTACCCTGAGTAGTTCCTAATTTAGAAAACGCCGAGATGCTATCCTTATTAATAGTGTCTAAAATATTTTTTAATCCTTCATATTCACTTTTGCTTTTCCCATAAATAATTGTTTTGTCTAATTTTGAAAATACACCTTGAATTTCGCCCCATTTTTTGTTGTATTCTTTATTATCTAATTTGCCGTCACTTCTAATTATAGAATTATATATATTTACTAACTCCTCAGTTTTTACCTTGATTTGTCCTTCTAAAGCTATATTATTAATAATATTTTTGTATTGATTTATTATTCTTAAATTCATTACTATAGAAATTGTATTTACTATTACCATACACGACAAAAGCACCACAAAATATTTAATTAATCGTTTACTAATAGAAGTATTTTTGTTTTTATAAAGTTTGTCTTTCACGCTATCCCATCCTTTAGGTCTATTATAGTATAACTTATTTAATATCATTTCTACATTATTATGAATTTTCCTCTATTTTTTGAATTTAATTCTAAATCTTTCAGAAATATATATTTTTAAGTGTATAAAGGTGACTGTCACTTGGGAAGGATTATGAATGCTTGTTTGATGCCTAAAAAAAGCATAAGAATTATATTTACTATATGAATAATTTGCAATATAATAAATTGTATTAAACTAAAAATAATCTTAATCGATTACATAGAGGTGGAGATGAGCAAATGTCAAAAATAACAAATAATATTGAATTTATAGTTAATGGAAAATATGATGCCAAAGAGGAAAGATGTGCAGAATTTCTATCTGTAGAACAATTAAAAAAAGTTAGACATATTCATGATAGTATTCCTGACTGCACGGCTACTCCTTTAGTACAATTAAAAAGTTTATCTGAGTACCTAGGGGTAAAGTCAATATTTATTAAAAATGAATCACAAAGAGGCGATATAAACTCATTTAAAATATTGGGAGCTTCTTATGCTATTGCTAAATTAGTTTGTGACAAGTTAGGACTGGACGTTTTGAATGTTTCTTTTGATTATTTAAAGTCTGACAGCGTTCACGCAAAAATTAAGGATATGACTTTGGCTACTTGTTCTGATGGAAATCATGGTAGAGGGGTAGCTTGGACAGCTAAAGAACTAGGCTTAAAAGCAATAATCTATATGCCCAAGGGAACTGTAGAAAGCAGAGTAAAAAACATAGAAGCATTAGGAGCAACTGTTACAGTTACTGAATTTAACTATGATGATACTGTAAGATATGCAAATAAAATGGCAACTGAGAACAATTGGTATATAGTACAAGATACTTCATGGGAAGGCTACGAAGAAGTTCCCAGGACTATTCTTCAAGGATATTCAACTATGGGAATGGAAGCAATAGAACAAATAGAAGCCGCAGGTTATAAAAAGCCAACTCACTTATTTGTACAAGCTGGTGTTGGTGCAATGGCGGCAGGTGTTACAGGAGCTATATCAAATTATTATAATGGAGATATGCCTACTACACTTATAATGGAACCTAAAAATGCAGCATGTTACTTTAAGTCTGGAGAAATGAATGATGGTACAGCTTATACAGTAGGTGGATCATTAGATAGTATCATGGCAGGACTTGCATGTGGAGAACCTGTTCCAGCTGGATGGGAAATAATAAGAAATTTTGCAACTGGTTTCTGTAAATGTGCGGATTGTGTAACTGCTACTGGAATGAGAATTCTAGGTAACCCTATTGGCGAGGACGTGCGAATAATTTCTGGAGAGTCAGCAGCAATAGGGGCTGGAGTACTTTCACTTCTAATGACAAGCCCTGAGTATAGGGAAATAAAAGAACAACTTGGACTTAGCAAAGATTCTGTTGTATTAATGTTTAGCACAGAAGGCGACACAGATCCGGTAAATTATAGAGATATAGTATGGAATGGTGCGTACTCACTATAATAAAGTCTTAATTATAACTGAGGTGGAGTCAACTGAAATAAAAATTCCTATAAGGAAGAACTTCTAGTTTTATGCTGTGGGATTGACCCATAGTAATAACTGGAAGGTCTTTTTTATTGATTTTGCACTATGAATTTAAGTCATAAACTAAAAACTAAAATTAGGATAAACCGGGGTTATGTACTTTTCACTGCAAATGTAAATCCTTTCTATAAATGTATTTATAAATATAAACATTGCAAAGTTTCGCTGAGTAACGAATAATAAGGTGATATGATATAGAATTATTTATATAATCAGGAGGTAGAAGTATGTTCTTACCTAGTAATAATTCGTAAATTTCATATAAAATGTAATAGTAAGAGATAATGAAGTAAAGATTATATTTTGTTAAGAAAGTGGGGTAAATAAAATGATACAATCCATTGTACACATTGCGTTAGTAGTCAAGGACTATGATGAAGCCATTGAATTTTACACAAAGAAACTTCATTTTACATTAATAGAAGATACATACCAACCAGAACAAGATAAACGTTGGGTGGTAGTGTCTCCACCAAGTTCGTCAGGAACTACAATATTACTTGCAAGAGCCTCCAAACCTGAACAACTATCGTTTATTGGAAATCAGGCAGGAGGACGAGTTTTCTTATTTCTTGGAACAGATGATTTTTGGAGAGACTATAACGAAATGATAGCAGAAGGTATAGAATTTGTAAGAGAACCCAAAGAACAATCATATGGTACAGTTGCGGTATTCAAAGATTTATACGGAAATTTATGGGATTTGGTGCAGTTTAAAGAAAAACATCCAATTGCTCAAAGAATAAAATAAGCATAATTTATATTAACTTAATTTAAAATATTCTTAGCAAACGTTGTTTTTTATAAAAATGTCATTATTCCTTGGAGTACAGTATGTATGCAAAAGCATTGGATGCTATTAAAAATAGGATAATAAATTTTGGCTGATTTATTGTAAAAATTTTTGTAATAGACAAATTTATAGAGTATAATGTTGAATTATTGATAAATAAAATGTGCTTTAAGATTTTATAAAATTATAAATTTGGTAGTATAAAATTAGATTTATAGAGGAAGGAATTTGGGTTATGCTTATATTCAAAATTTTAATAGGATTAGTAGCTTTTGAACATTTATTCATATTGTGGATTGAGATGTTTGCGTGGACTACTTTGGGTAAAAAAATGTTTAATGTTTTACCAGATGATTTATTTCTTAAGACTAAAGTCATGGCAGCAAATCAAGGGTTGTACAATGGTTTTTTATCTGCAGGCTTAATATGGTCTTTGTTTATTAAAGACCATATGTGGTCAACTAATGTGGCAATATTCTTTTTATGCTGTGTAATAACAGCAGGTATATATGGAGCAATTACTGTAACAAAGAGCATATTTTTTAAACAATCAATGCCAGCAATAGTAGCCATAGTAGTACTTTTTCTATCAATATCATAATATAAGTAGTATTCACATCTTAACAAACTATTTAGCAAAAGGGAGATAGCTCATATTACAGTAATTAATACTGGAGTATGGGTTATGCCCCTTTTACTGTATCAAGGTATGAGGAGTGTGTTTCATGTTCTAGCAGTTTGCTATTTAACTGTCATTGGAATAGCCTATAAGTAAAGAGTTGGTCATGGGAAATATGAATTAGACAGCTATAATTTAACATGCTAAACTAATTAGTAATTGTGTGAAAAACAATATGTAAGGTCACTTTAGTTACAAAGGGGGAGTGCAGTGAGTATTAATATAGATATCATTTCTGGATTTTTAGGAGCTGGAAAGACCACATTTTTAAAGAGAATTATTCCCAACATGGAAGGCAAAATCGCTTTAATTGAAAATGAATTTGGTCACGTTGGAGTTGATGGTGACTTGATTCATGAAGAAATTCCCATTAGAGAGATTTATGCAGGTTGCATTTGTTGCAGTTTGGTACAAGATTTTAAAAAAGCTATAGAAGAGTTAGCACTGGAATATAGACCTGACCATATATTGATAGAGCCATCTGGTGTGGGAAGTCTATCGGATATTGTAAAGGTTTGCGAGGGTGTTTCTAAAAACTCACACCTTGATATAAGGATAAATCACTTAATAACTATTGTAGATGTAAGCGCATTTCATGATTACGTGGATAACTTTGGTGGGTTTTATTTAAATCAAATTGAAAATGCACATATTATTTTCTTAAGTCACTTTGATAAAATAAATCACATAGAAATTGAAAGTGTAATTTCCAGAATAAGACTACATAATCGGGAAGCGTTTATTCTTAAAGAAGAGTGGTATTCATACCCAGGAGAAAAAATAGTTGCAATATTAAATACAATTAAAAGTTGTGAAATTGATTTGGAAGAGAAATCAGTATCAATGCCTGCTAGTAAAATTTTTAGTGCTTTTTCTGTTGACAGGCTAAGAATTTTTTCGGAGAAAGAGCTGGATAAACTATTACATTTATTAAAGAACATGGAGTATGGTTTTGTTTTGAGAGCTAAAGGGATGCTACAACTTGACACAAAGCAATTTATCTATTTTGATTTTACCCCATATCATTATCAGTGGGAGTACATAGAAGAATGCAAGGAAACAAAAGTAACGTTAATTGGTAGTAATTTAAGAAAACAAAAAATATTGGAATGGTTTAAGGGATAAAGAGGAGGGATAAGTATGGGTAAAATCATTGACTTTAATTGCACATATGATAATTCTATAGGAATGTTTAAAGAAGTTACACAAAAGACGAATCTGAAGTTTCCAGAGGCCTATAAACATTGGGATAGCATGGCTATACTTGCCACAGAGTTAAAAGCGCATGACACGTCACCATTTTGTGAATTGCCATTTTGCCATACTGTTGAAGGGGAAGCAATGGGTGGGATCATTAATTATGGGGATGAGAATATAGGGCCAAGAGCGAAGGATTATATATGTACAACTGCAGAAGATATATTAGCATTACCTGAAATTGATTATTCAAAAGGACGCATATCAGAAGTCTTAAAGGCCTGTAAATATCTAAGGGAAAAGGGAGAAAATGTGGTGCTTTATGTTTCGGGCCCATTTACTATTATGAATGTATTGATAGATCCACGTTATGTTTTTAAGATTTTCAAAAAAAACCCGGAGATTATGGAAGACATTTTTAATAAATTCCAAGATGAAATATTGCGTTTTATAGCAGAAGCCCAAAAATCTGGAGTCAATATGATTAGTTATGCTGATTCATCTGGAGGATTAAATATTTTAGGTCCTAAGTTTTCTGAGCAAGTGGTAGAGATGTTTACTTATCCATTACTAAAAAATATGGAAGAAATCCTTAGTGATGATACCATTGTATTACTTTGTCCAAAAACAACCTTTGCGCTACTTGGAACAGATAAAGCGGTATGGAAAGATATTCAAGTGAAATTCCCTATAAAATATGCTAACGCTTGCGTAGAAGCCATTGGCAAAACAAAATTTATTGGACAAATGTGTATTAAAAACAAAGAATTTGAATTGAAGGATGGAATAGTTAAAGCAATTAATTTGCTATAACTATTATATTGAATAAGAAATTAATTTAAAGATGGAGGCAAAGTATGCATAAAGATGATAAGATGACCCCCAACCAACGATTAACAGCATTTATGACTGGAAAACCTATGGATAGAATTCTAGCAATGCCAGTTGCTTGCTCTATGTCTGGACTAGCACTAGGAATCACTCATAAAGAAAAAAGAAGTACTGCACTAAATGAAGCCATGGCACAGGTTGCTTGTTATGAAAGATTTGGAAATGACTTAGCTGTTATTGAATATGGATTACATGGCGTGGGTGAAGCTTTAGGTAGTAAAATGAGTGACCCTGAGGACTCAGTACCAGCAATTATGGAATATGCTTTAGATGAGTTAAATGACGTTTGCAAACTAGATATGTCAAAACTTGAACTTAAAAATGATAAAAAATTTCAACTACATATTGAAGCTACTAAAATCTTAAGTGATAAAATAGGAAAAGAAGTGCCAATTGGTGTTTTGATAACAGGACCTTTTACTGCTGCTTCCAGTATTTATAAAACAGAAAATTTATTAAGAGCAACTAGAAAAAATCCGGAAAAACTACATGAATTAATTAAATTATGTACTGAAGGATTAAAAATGATTTATAGAGAGTTTATAAAAGAAGGTGCGCTTATCCTTTTATGTGACCCTATTGCATCAGGAACAATTCTTCATAGAAAACAATATTTAGAATTTGTATTGCCTTACACAATAGATTTAATGAAAGATATTCATGAAGCAGGCGGAATGGTTTGTTATCACATTTGTGGAGATACAACTTCAATTATAGGAGACATGATTCAATCGGGATGTGATATGATTAGTATTGACAATAGAGTGGATATAGCATATGCAAAACAAGTAGTTGGAGATATAGCACCTTTACTTGGAAATGTAGATCCAGTAGAAACATTAATTTTAGGAACTACGGATGATGTAGATTTAGCTGTAAAAACTTGTATACAAAAGGCTTATGATAGTCATAAAGGATACATTTTAGCATCGGGATGTGATCTTTCAGGAAACGTTCCTCTAGAAAACATTGATCAGTTTATGGCCTCTGCTAGGAAATATGGAAAATTCCCATTAGATCCATTAAAGTTTGCTTAAAATATAAATTTATTAAACAATAAAAGACGGAGGTAAGGATAATGGCAACATCAAAGGAAGAATTACTAGAAAGACTATCAAATGGTGTATTAGAGATGGAAGAAGAAGAGGTGATCCAAGGCTGTAATGAATATGTGGAAGCGGGGTATTTAGCATTTGATGGTATCATGGACGGTCTTGTGGTTGGAATGAATCGTGCAAGTCAATTATATGAGGATGAAGAATATTTTGTTACAGATATATTATTATGTTCAGATGCAATGTATGAAGGTTTATCCATTTTAAGACCTCATCTTTCTTCAGCTGAAGTTGCAGCAGAAAAACCTAGGGGTGTAATTGGAGTTGTAGAAGGCGACACCCATGATATAGGAAAAAATCTAGTGAAAATAATGCTTGAGACTGCTGGATTTGAGATATTTGACTTAGGTCGAGATGTTCCCTTACAGGACTTTGTGGATAAGGCTAAAGAGGTTAATGCACTATTTGTTTGCATGTCAACACTGATGACTACAACAATGGGTGGAATGAAGACGGTTATAGAGTTATTAGAAGAGGCTGGGATAAGGCAGCAGGTTAAAGTTATGATAGGTGGAGGACCAATCTCAAAGAAATTCGCTGATATAATAGGTGCAGATGGTTATTCTACCAATGCGGTGGAAGCCGTTAAATTAGCTAAAAACTTACTTAATATAGCATAGAAAGAGGTGGAAATTATGTTGACTCCAAAAGAAAGATTAAATAGGGTGCTTAGACAAGAAGAAACTGACAGGCCACCATGTATATGCCCTGGAGGTATGATGAATATGGTTATAGCCGAAATAATGGAGGATGTTCACATAACATTTCCTCAGGCACATATGAATGCACAAATGATGGCGGATTTAGCTGCAGCAGTGTATGAAAAAGGTTGCTTTGAAAATTATGGAGTTCCCTTTTGCATGACTATCGAGGCGGAAAATTTCGGTGCCACTGTTGATATGGGTACAAATATTTATGAACCTCACGTGGTGGAATATGCTATTAACTCTATAGAAGAGTGGAGAAAATCATCCCCAATTAATTATAATACAGGAAGAGCAAAAGTAGTGATTGATGCAATTAAGTTGCTTAAAGCTAAGGGTGGGGATGTACCAATTATAGGGAATTTAACTGGCCCTATAAGTACAGCAAGTTCTATAATAGAACCAGTTATTTTTTATAAAGCATTAAGAAAAGATAACAATGAGTGCCATGAGTTTTTGGACTTTGTTACAAATCAGTTAATTGAATTTGCAAAACAGCAAATAAAAGCAGGTGCAGATGTTATTGCAATCTCTGACCCAAGTGGTACTGGTGAGATTTTAGGACCTAAGCTATTTGAAGAATTTGCTGTGAAATACATTAATAGAATTATTGATGCTATGCAAAAGGAAAATATACCTACAATTGTTCATATATGTGGTCAAATGAAGAAAGTATACCCACAGTTGAATAAGATCAAAAGTGATGTGCTAAGCTTTGATTCTATAGTGAGTATCGTGGAAGCAAGAGAAAATTTAGGAGATAGATTACTAATGGGAAATGTAAGTACCTATGCTATTGAATTTGGAGACCCTAGGAAAATTTCCCATCTAACACAAAAATGTGTAAAAGATGGGTCGAATATTATAGCTCCTGCATGTGGACTTGGAATGAAGTCTCCCTTAGAAAATGTAAAAGCAATAAAGGAATCTCTAATAAGAGGAGAGGAAATTATTCATGCCTAAAATTTTTGTTAAGCCTCATAATAAGATAATAGAGTATTCACCTGGTGAAAATTTATTAGAAATTTTATTAGAAAATGAAATTTTTGTTGATAATCCATGTAATGGAAAAGGGGTTTGTGGCAAATGTAAGATTAGACTTCTAGAAGGAAATCTGCCTGCTATTTCAGAAACAGAAGAGAAATTTTTGAAAATGGATGCGATTAATTCAGGGATAAGGCTGTCATGCCTTGTAGTACCTAAGGAAGATATTACAATTGAACTTCTGCAAAAGGAAAGAAAGCATGAGGTGCTTACAACAGGATATATGCCGGATTTTGAATTTAAACCTTCAATTCATAAAGCTGTGTTTGCAGTGAAAAAGCCTACATTAGACAATCAAATTTCGTTTGAGGAGTCTTTATGTAATACCTTTGGTGTTGAGAAGTTGGATTTGTGGATTTTGCAACAGCATGGAATGACAAATGAAAAAGTTACAGGGGTTTTTAATGGTGAGGAGTTAATTGGCATTGAACCTGGTGATACTACGGACCTTATTTATGGAGTTGCTATAGATATTGGAACTACAACTCTTGTAACATCATTGGTTGATATGAACACTGGTAAAGAAATAGCTGTAGCTTCAATGATTAATCCTCAAAAGAAGTTTGGTCTTGATGTTTTAACTCGCATCACCTATGAAATAGAGAATCCAATGGATTCTAGAGAAAAACTGCAACATACAATTGTAAACGCTATTAATGAGATGATTGAAGATATGTGCCATGAGGCTGAAATAGACAGAAAAAATATTTATGAGATTTCTATTGCAGCAAACTGTACAATGATGCATTTTCTTTTAGGGGTTGATGCAAGGCCTATCGGAAATTCACCATATGCACCAGCCTTTATAAAATCAAAAAATATACTAGCCAAAGATATTGGATTAGTGGCATCACCTGGTGCAAGATTGTATTGTCTTCCATCAGTTTCTGCATATATAGGTGCAGATATTGTAGCAGGTGCATATGTTTGTGAGTTACATAGAGCTAAGGAGAATATATTATTTATAGACATTGGAACCAACGGAGAAATTGTTCTATCCAATCATGGAAAGTTGTTATCCTGTTCTTGCGCCGCAGGGCCAGCTTTAGAGGGTATGAATATTAGCTCAGGCATGAGAGCAGCAGAGGGCGCAATAGAAGATGTTAAAATTACTGAAAACGGAATGGAATTTAAAGTGATAGGTAATGGTGAGCCCATAGGACTATGTGGAAGTGGTATATTAGCTGCGGTGAAAGAGTTAATTGTCACAGGATTTGTAAAGAAAAATGGCACCTTCATAAAAAAAGAAACCCTGGAGGAGTCAGATTATCGCTATGCTATGATTCAGCTAGATGGGAAAAAGCGAGAATTTGTTTTGAAAAGTAGTCCAGAACAGATACTAATTACTCAAGCAGATGTTCGCCAGGTGCAACTGGCAAAGGGAGCAATTCTTTCTGGTTTTTACGCACTACTAAAGCAGGAAAATATTGATATGAGTAAGCTTGATAAAGTTATGATAGCAGGACAATTTGGGGCCCATTTGCCAGTTGATAGTTTAGTGGGAACGGGTATTTTACCAAAAGAGGTCAAGGACAAACTAGTATATGTAGGGAACGCTTCTAAAACAGGAGCATATATGGCTCTCATGTCTATTGAAGTAAAAGAGCAGATTGAAGAACTAGCTCATAAAATGGATTATATGGAACTAGGTGCTTCCGAAGGATATGAAAGACTTTTTGCAAAGTGCCTTTTGTTTGCAAATTAGTTGATCTACAGATTTGGCACGCTGAGTGTGTGGTGAGGATAGAAAACATACAAACAATATTAAGGACAAACCTTTCTTATTATATAAAATAACGCCTTGAAATAACTTTTAAATTATTTCAAGGCGTTATTTATTTATAGTAAAATTAAAAATACATTGAAATCATTACTGCTAGTAACATATAACGGGAGTACCGGTGTCAATATTATCAAATATGGTTTGAGCTAAAATAGGTGGTGAATTTATACAACCGTGTGAACCATTTGTCAAATAGATATTTCCACCAAAGGTATCTCTCCAAATTGCATCATGGATACCAATTCCACCATTAAAGGGCAAGAAAACACTGACAGGGACACTGTAGTCTTCTCCTTTTAACACATAATTTTTTTCTTTATATTGCACTCTATAAACACCAGTAGGTGTTGGGTGTTTTTTACTTACATCGCCAGAAACAAAATCACCTTCTACAATAAGAGAACCGTGCTTATAAAACCATAAATGCTGTTTTGAAATATTAATTTCCACATAGGTATCACCTATATCATTAATAGAATGAGATATAGCAGTTTGTATATAACGTGGTTCTTTTGCTATAGTTTGTCCGCTTTTTATAGCTGTAATTAAATCTTTAACTTCCCCGCTACGGTCAACTAGCCATCCATAATTACCACCACTGACATTTATGGTTGTACTCAGAGATGTAACAAATTCTCTTTGCTTTCCAAATGTTTCATAATTATTGTCTAGTTTATTTAAATAATCCTTCATTTCAATTTTGTCAAATGAAATTTCAAGATTTTCGTTAGTGCTAAGCCATTTATGTATTATAGAGCCATCTAAAACTTCATTACCACCATAGAAAGTATAAGTAATCTTTGAAGCCAAATATTTATTTAGCAAAGATTTAGTTTCTGTAATTTTTTTGGAACTTGAGGTATATTTGGGATTTAGGTAGTTGTTTTTTTTCTCCAAATTTATTGTTACTTCTCCTTTGAGAATAGCGTTTACGATATTTATATATAAAGGCTTGCTATTTACTTTATTCCCCATAACATCATTTACAATCACGTAGCCATTATCTGAATATTTAAGGCTAGCATTTTTAGGTTCAATTACTTTCTTGCTATCAAAACAAGAAAGAATATTAAAACGCTCTTTTAAGAGACGCTCATCATAGGTTACCATACCATTTATTGTATAAGAGTTTTTATTGAAAAGTCCATGAATCCACATGAAAGGATTCTGACTGTCTTTTAAAACTTGAATTTTATCTTTTGCATTATATTTAAGATCAATTTCAGCAGCCATGATTTTTTCCTTCAAACCGTTTCGTTCTTGAAGCTCTAATGTATAGGTTTTATTCCTTAAAAACATGGCTTTTTCAAATTGATCAACTGTTTTACCAGAGGCATTAATGCCATTAATTACAGAACCAAAATTAAAATGAGTACTAAAATATACTGATATACCCAAATATAGAACAAGGAAAATAAGCGCAGAAATCAAAGCAATTTTTATAGGTTTATTGCTTTTTATTGATGGTCTTTCCATCATGAATTTATTGTGTTTTATTTGCATGAGACACCCCTTTTAAAAAAATAATTAATAACCATTAATTTTAATTTTTTTTCAATCTCACTTATGAGTTGAACTTTTTTAAGTTAGCTAGATTTGATGTTTTTATCAAGCCCGTATTAATATATCATATATATTAATGATAAATCAATCTAAAAAGGCAATTAAGTATACATACTAATTATAACATGAATTTAAAATATTGGAATTAAAACATAATATATTAAAATTATGGCGTCCCAATCATTTGGGCATTTGATTCTGAAAATAATAAGAATGATTTGGTACTGGAATAATACAAAACAGTATTGCAGAATAACTCCAATTTTTTTATAGGTTATATCATCCTTTTGTTTTAAGTGTTTTATGCATATCTCAAAGTATATATATATATAATGTTTATTATATATATAATAGTATAACTAAATATATATTTCATATAGAAATGCTTATGTAATATTATAGGGTAGGGGGGTAATTTAAATAAATTTTTTATTTAAAGATCAAAAAAATAATAATGGAGCAGAAAAATTTGAAAAGATTATAGATGTAGAAAGACTAATTAGAAAGGAAGCAATTTTAAGGATATTAAATACAGCAATTATATATAATGCAGAAGAATACTACTATTATACATTAGCTACATGTGTTAATGAAAATAGTGTTATAGAAACAATAAGCATAGAAGGATTTGATATACATCAAAACGTTATGGAACTTAAAGGTGCATATATTGATTATGTAGAATATGAAGAGAAATCAGAAATAAAATATACTGGAACAATATATTATCTTTAATTTCAGCTTATTAGAAAGAGAAGACTAAGAAGGATAGCAAAACTTATACTAATAACCGAATTACAAGTAGGAGATTTTCTTATGAAATGTCGTTAAAATAGGGCAAAGTTTACTACTTGTAAACCTTGTCCTATTTTTGACGGAATTAGTTATAAATCTTCTCTTTGATTTTATATCCTGTGTTTTCAAGAATGCCTTGTAACCCTTTACGGGTTGTTGTATTAATTATTATTGGGCATCTTAAATTAGCAGTTGTTTCACTCATGTCATTTTTTATACTTAATAATGTATACAATTCAGCTTCTTCTTGTGATTTCAGGTCCAACTCATTAACTACATTATCATTAACATCAATATCATAGTTATCAACTAAAGTTGCTGGTGGTACCATAAAAAGACATACATTCCCATCATCTAAAGATTGTAGGCAAGTTAGATTATCAACATTTTCAACATCAATAAGTGTGAAACTACGTAAATCTTCAAAGCCTGGAATTCCACTTTCAAATGAAACAACATTCTGATCATCATAATTAATTGTGCCAAAATACCTAGTGACTAGTTCCATTTATACACAACCCCCTTGAATGCTCTTTTCTTCTATTTTACCACAATATTCAGAATTTTCACACTTATTTTTAATTATTTGTCAAATTTTATCTTTATCTGACAAATAATTAAAACGGTAATTGAGAGTTATTGTAATATTTCCTAAGAGTAAGGTGAAAATTGGAGATATTAACCTTTTACTTTAGTTAATGTTACCTATTGTCTTTTCCCCTTTTTCATAATATATACTATCTTTTGATATTCTAAGCATATAAACACTTGAATTACCTTTAATTTCCTTTAAATTATTGCCTCTTATTTTTTCTATTTTATAATTCAGTACTCCTAGTTCTGTGAAAACCTCAGTGAAGGCATACACTATATTATAAGTATAATTTCCCTGATAACTTTCTTCGCGAACTTCCATTAGTTTGGCTAGAATCTTATCTTTATTTAAAATATCTTCATCCAAAGCATTTTGAGCTACGTATATGTATTTTTTAGTATCACTCCATAAGGAAGAAAAATTTAATTCCATCTTCATATGTTCTAAATTTATGTCTATTAATGAACCAACTTTAAGGAGTTCATCTGCAGATAGTGTGTTTCTATTTAGCTTGCCTACAAATGTTTTATAGTTTATTCCTAATTTTTCGGAAACCCATGTAAGTGTTCGACCATCTTCCTTTATACATGTTTTAATATATTTCCCTATTGACATAATTTGCATCTCCTCTAGATTTTCTTCGTTAGATACAATATAGCACTGTGAAATCTTCATGTCAAGATAATAAAGTCTTATATAGTCAGACTATCTTCGCATTGAAGATAAAAATCCCAGATATCTTTTATATGTCTTTGATAATAATGTATTTAAATTATAAATACGTGACTAACGAGTTCCTTAGGGATAGCCTGTTAATAAAAATCAGTTAATAATTTATAATATAAAGGTTTTGGTGTATAATTGATAATAATTATTATAATATTATTAAATTTAAAAAAGAAGTGGAGAGATAAGATTTGAAATGAGTTTTGCATAGTTTGGAGGAAAAAGAAAATGAAAATTGCAACAACCCAGATAATGAAAAGTATTGACGGCTATTGTATAGATATTTTAGGGATTCCAGGTATTGTACTAATGGAAAATGCAGCACTAAAGGTAATTAAAAATATATCGCAAATTAATAAAAATTTCGTAATTGTTTGTTCTAGTGGCAATAATGGTGGAGATGGTTTTGCAGTAGCAAGGCATCTTTTGAATAGAGGGAATTATGTGGAGGTATTTTCGCTTGGATCAGAGGAAAATATGAGCGCAGATACCTTAGTAAATCTTAATATTTTAAGAAATATGGGCGTAAAAATAATAAAAATAAATAACAATGAGGATTTAAAAATTTTAAGAGAAAGTATAAGTCGCTGTGAAATTACTATTGATGCAATTTTTGGAACAGGACTATCTAGAGAAATTGAAGGTATCTATTCTTTAGCAATTGCAATTATGAATGAGAATAGTAAGTATATTTTATCAATTGATGTGCCATCAGGATTTGAATGCAACAGTGGAAAAGTAATGGGAAATTGTATTAAAAGTAATAAGACGGTTACATTTGAATTGTATAAAAAGGGTTTTTAAGAGACGACACTGATGCCCTTACTGGAGAAATTATTGTTGAGAGTATTGGAATACCCAAAAGTGTAGTAGATAAATTTCATGAAAATGAATACATAATGGATATAGACTTTATTAAAAAGCTAATTGTGAAAAGGAATAAGTATTCACACAAAGGTGATTATGGAAGAACGCTTATTTTGGCAGGATCACCAGGGTTTACAGGTGCTGCTTATATTTCAACGCAGGCAGCTATTCGAAGTGGAGCTGGGCTGGTTACATTATGCTGCGATAGCTCAATTCAAAACATACTAAGTGGAAAATTAGTTGAAGCTATGACTGCATCAACTGATGATGAAAAAAGATTAGATTCATTAATAATTAATAGCAATTGTATTGCAATTGGTCCAGGATTGGGAAATAAACATGGTACTCTAAAGTTACTCCAAAAGATTTTAATAAATGCTAAGTGTCCGGTTGTAATTGATTCAGATGGTTTAAACGTGCTTGAGGATAATCTTGAAATGCTTAAAAATAGGAAATGTAAGATAGTACTTACACCTCATATGGGGGAGATGGCAAGAATATCGGGTTTTTCAATAGAGGAAATAAATGAAAACAAAATAGATATTGCAAAAGAATTTGCAAAAAAATACGATGTTGTTTTGCTACTTAAAGGATTTAATACGATAATTACTGATGGTAAAATACTGCAAGTTAATCCTACAGGAAACAGCGCAATGGCATCGGGAGGAATGGGTGACTGCCTAACGGGTATTATAGCCTCATTCATAGCTCAAGGTTATGATGCCTTGACTGCAGCATGTGTCGGTGCATATGTTCACGGATATTGTGGAGATAAACTTTCAAAGAAAATGTTTTGTGTAAATGCAAATCATATTTTAGAGTCACTTCCTTCTATAATAAAAGAAATTCAAACTTTAGTATAAAAAAACTTAAAACACTTCAGAGATGGAGTGTTTTTTTAGATTATAGAAAAAAATTGTGGAAAGTAAGTCATTTTAATTTTAGGCAGTGATGCTACTTTTTTTATGTTTCAAACGGAATATGTTGGTGGATTTAATAGAAAATTAGAAAAATAAGGGGTATAATGTAATAGATATAGAATTATGTGGATATGAGAACATACAATTATATAGTATAATTGTAACAAAAGGAGTGGACTAGGATGGATAATTTAACGTTTTTAGATTTACACCCAGGTGATATTTTGCTTTGCAAGGGAGAAGGCTGGATATCTGATTTGATAGTATTGTTTGATGAAGGGCCCTACAGCCATGCAGCCCTTTATGCTGGTGTAATTAATGGAGAGCATTCTGTTATACAGGCTACAGAACGAGGAATGCTTTGTTGCCCGTTAAAATCACTTGAAGAGGAGATATTTACAGATGTTTTTCGGTTTAATAAGAATAATCATCAAATAGGAAGCGAGGACTATCCCTATGAGCCAATATATGAGGTAGGCAATGGCTATGTTGAGCTAGGCACAAAATATGCGTTTAGTCATTTAGTAATGCTAGCGATTTTAGCAGCAACCCGTGATATACCGCTGGATCCAACCACACAAAAGATATTAAGGATAGTTCTAGACAATGCAGCGGCCTTTATATTCAAACTTTTAGATGAAGGCAAAACTCCAATGGTTTGCTCAGAACTTGTATATAGGTGCTTTGATGAAGCAGATGCCAGCAAGAAATACCAGTTTGCGGTTTCAGCATTGAAAATGACAGAGGTATTGCAAAGTACTAAGGATGTACTAAATAATCCGGTAAATACCGATGATATGGGAATTGATTTTTTAAATGCTAAGAAAAATTTTATAGAGGCATGGAATAAGGCAAAGCAAGCTGGAAATGATACTGGAGACTTTTCGACTAATCCAGTTGCAGCGTGTGTATCGCCAAGAGATATAAAAAATTCTAGTGACTTAAACAGTATAGGAAGACTAAGCTTTAAATAGAAAATATATAACTGGAGAATTATTATGGAGATACGTATATGCGTCAGATAGTTGGAGCTGTAAAAAAATATACAATATACCTTATTTTACTATTTGGTTTTATTAGTTTAATGATGGTATTTATAAATAAAGATGTTAATTATTCAGTAAAAGCACCAATTTCTCAAAATGGAGTAATGGATTTAACAAATTGGAGCTTTGAGAAAAATGGTGTAGTAATGCTTAATGGAGAATGGGAATTTTATTATGAAAAACTTTTAGACTATGAGGATTTTCACAGTAACGGTAAGAGTGAAGCTATGTCAGGTTATATAAAAGTGCCTGGCAAGTGGAGGAATTACGAGATTAATGGTAAAAAGATTGATGCTACTAGTTATGGTACATATAGACTAAAAGTTCAACTTAATAAGACAAGTGCAAGTGATGTCTTTGGAATACATGTGCCTTATCAGTTTACTGCATATAATCTTATGATCAATGATAAACAGATTGGCAGTAAGGCGGATAATCCTGATAAAAACTCTACAATCCTTGAAAATAGAAATATTTTCTTTAATAGCGAAGATAGTAGCATGGAGATTATTATCCAAATACCCAGTCAGGTATTTGAGGATGGTGGCACTCACTTGTCTTTATATTTAGGACGGTATGAAGATATTATTACAAAAGATAAAAAAAATCTTCTTAGGGAGATGATGCTATTTACTTGTTTGATGATAATGGGTCTATATCATGTACTATTGTTTATATTTTTGAAAAAGATGAAATACATCCTAAACTTCGGGCTATTATGTATAGGAATTGCATTTCGGTCTATATATATAAATGAAGCTATGTTGATAAGTCAGTTTTTAACAGTAAACTTTAGTACCTACAATTTTATCAATTTGCCAGTAACATTACTGTGCATAATATTATTCGCAGGATTTATATATGAGTTATACCCACAGGAATTTTCAAATAGGATTTATAGGGCTATTTTTATATTCTTTGGAGGTATGATAATCACCTCAATTATATTGCCCTATTCATTAAATTCCAAATTAATATCACTTGACAATACAGCCATTGTTATCTGTGCTATATATTTCTTATATGTAATAATAAGGGCTGCTTTAAATAAGCGGGAAGGGTATAAGCTGATGGTATTTGCCATGATTATAATGGCAATAAACTCAGTAAGTGATGTCATATTTATATATAATAAAAATTATTCGGTAATAAATGACAGGACTACGCTTGCTATGATTATTTTTGTTTTTGTTATTGCATTATTATTATCAAAGATATATGCAAATGCATTCTTATCTGTTGATAATCTTTCAAAGGAGCTTTTATCCTTGGACAAGCTAAAAGATGAGTTCTTGGCAAATACTTCACATGAGCTAAAGACACCACTAAATGGAATTATTGGGATAGCTGAATCACTGATAGATGGTGCTGCAGGTGAAACCTCGGCTGAGGTCAAAAAAAATCTTTCTATTATTTCCGCAAGTGGAAAGAGGTTAAGCAATCTTATCAATGATATACTTGACTATTCGAAGCTAAAACATACAGATATAAAGCTAATGCACAAGCCTTTGAATTTTTATAAGTTGGTTGAGCTTACAATGGCAGTTTTTATAATGACAAAACATAATGACAAAATTGTCCTGAAAAATGAACTTCCAGTGGATTTACCGTACTTTTGTGCTGATGAAGCACGATTACAACAAATAATGTATAATCTGTTGGATAATGCTATAAAATTTACTGAAGAAGGCGAGATTTCCGTAAGAGCAAGATTATTGCAGGGTTATATAGAAATAACAGTAAAAGACACTGGAATGGGTATTCCAAAGGATAAACAGGAAGACATATTCCAATCCTTTGAACAAATAGTTGTATCTGATGAAGGAAACTATGGTGGTACAGGCTTAGGGCTTGCTATATGTAAAAAACTCATCGAGCTTCATGGAGGAACCATTAGATGTGAATCAGTTATCGGATCAGGTTCAAGCTTTATATTTACATTGCCAATGAGTGAGTGTAAGTATGAAATAGCTACCAGTGAAAGAAGCGAAGACAGGAAGTTGTCTTTTGAGCCTATTGTAACTAATTCAAATACGAATTGTGTTAATCAAAAATCAAAAATTTTAGTTGTTGATGATGAGCCAGTAAATATACAGGTACTTATCAATTATTTATCACTTGAGAATTATAATGTAGTGACTGCAACAAATGGACAAACTGGGCTCAAACTGATTGATGAGGTGGATTTTGATTTGATAATATTGGATGCAATGATGCCAAAGATGTCTGGCTATGAGGTATGCAAAAGGATTAGAAAAAAATATAATCTAATAGAGTTGCCTATACTGATGCTTACGGCAAATAGTCAGCTAAGCAACATTTGCTTAGCTTATGATTGTGGTATTAATGACTATGTAACAAAACCCTTTGAAAAACAAGAGCTCATTGCCAGAATTAAAACACTGGTAACCATGAAAAAGGCTGTTAAGCAATCTATTAGAGATCCTCTCACAGGTATTTACAACAGAAAGCATGTGTTTGAGCTTGGTAAGTTAATATTTGAAGAACATAAAAAAGAGGGTAAACATATGGCTGCAATAATGATTGACATTGATAATTTTAAAGCTGTCAATGACACCTACGGACATGCCAAGGGAGATAGTATAATCCATGAAGTAGCAACTGAGTGCAAAAATGTAATAAGGGCAAAGGATATATTTGGTAGATATGGAGGAGAGGAGTTCTTTATCATATTACCAAATATAGAAATTGAGGATGCTGTGAAATTGGCTGATAAAATCAGAGAAAATATATATATGAAATCATTATCTAGGCATGAAGGCAAAGAAATATACATTACAATAAGCTTGGGTGTTGCTGCTAATAATGAAGCTATAAGCAGTATAGAACAACTGCTTGTCGAATCTGATAAAGCAATGTATAAGGCAAAGAATAATGGTAAGAACAGAGTGGAAATATAAAAGTAATATAATAGGAGCAATGGTATCAAGTTTACTGAAATAATTTAATTAGACGTTTATCCAGTATTTAAGAAAATGAAAACTGGATAAACGTTTTTTTATACCATGATACTTTATTGCTTTATTGCACCGTATTTTATTAAAATATCATTAATTTTTCTATTTTCACAAAAATCCAAAGGCGTTAATCCTGTAGAATTTTTTGAATTTATATCAAATCCAAAGTTAATGAGAGCTTTTAAAAATTCTTCGAAATGTTCATCAGGACAGTTAATATAATCATCGTGTAGGAGTGTATTTTTATATTTGTCCCTTATATTAATATCTGCGCCATATTTTACAAGAAGAGTAAGAAGCTCCACAGAATAATTAAAGTTGCAGTGAAATATGGGGGTCTTACCGGATATGTTGACGGCATTAACTTTAGCTCCTTTTTCAAGTATCATAGTTATTAGATCTATTTGAGGGTTTAATCTTGCACAAAGTTTATGCAGAGGAGTTTCCAAGAATTCACTGTGATGACTGTTAATATCAGCACCATTATTTATTAAAAGTTCAATTGTTTTAAAATAGTTATTTTCACTATTATTAATGGCATAATGTAGTATACTTTCTACTTTAAAGTCAGAATTTAAATTCTTTGGTCCATTTAAATAAGCTTTTATTTCATCTACGTTACCTTCTTCAATATATCTATAAATTGATTTAGGGTCTGCATCGAATATCTTACCGAATATTTTCATGTTGGTTACCTCCAGTTATTTTAAAATTTTGCATGCTTAAACTTTAAAAAACCTAGCAGCGGATGTCAGATTTTTATCTATTAGTTAGTTTATTTATTTTCTAATATTATTATAACATATCAAAGTTGAAATGTAAGCTAACTCATATTTCATAGAATAAATAATGTTTTTAGAACATTTATAGAAAGGTGAGTTATAATTAAAAGAGATAATGTTATATTAATAGAAATTATAACTTTACCCATGAAGATATATTTGGCTATTAGCAAGGAAAAATGAATTTGTGTAAAAAAATCATACGAATCAAAAGAATTTTTGGAGGAGTGAGATATAGGTGAAATTTGTAGATATTGAAAATTGGGAAAGGAAAAAGCATTACAATTACTTCAAGCAACTGGATTATCCACATTTTAATATTTGTGCAAACGTTGATATTACTGAGTTTTACACTTATCTTAAAAGAGAAGAACAACCATTTTTTATATCAATGTTGTATGTTGTTACAAAAACAGCAAATACCATAAAGGAATTTCGCTATAGGATAAGAGAAGATAAGGTAATTGAGCATGAAGTTATTAATCCTGCTTTTACTTTAATGAATCCAAATGAAGTATTTGGGTTTTGCACAGTTGAATTTAAAGAGGAGTTTAAACAATTTATGGTTAAGACATCAAATGAAATGCAAAAATCAAAAGAAAGCGTAAGTCTTGAAGAGGAGACAGAGCGTGATGATCTTATATATACTACATGTATCCCATGGGTATGCTTCACTAGTATAATGCATCCAATTCAAATGAATCCCGTTGATACTATTCCAAGAATAGCTTGGGGTAAATACTTTGAGGAAAATGGAAAAATAAAGTTGCCATTATCTGTTCAAGTACATCACTCATTAGTTGATGGTGTACATGTTGGGAAATTTTACAATGTAATACAAGAAATTTTAGATAATCCTTTGAAGTATTTTAAAAACTAGGACTTACTGTATTGTATGCCCTTTATAAAATTAATGCCTTTGGAAAGGTGAGGATCATAGCTGAAATCAGCGTATGGCTAAAGTAGTCAATTATACAAGAAAAACTGCGTTCATAATAGAGGCGCAGCTTGACTTCAAAGAAAATCTTATATTGGAATGATGGTGTGCATTTTTGGGGAATACCCAATAGGGCAATGTTATGGTTTGTGCCATAATTAGTCAAGAAAGATGTTGAAATATAATTTATTCAACCAAGTCTTTAAATATTTTGACGTCTTTTTGATAAACGTTTTTACTAAAGCTTTCGCTTATTTTAAGACTTGCTGGTTTGTAGAAAATAGATGGTGCATTACTTACTACATAATAATAAACATTTTCTTTTTTATATATGGGATCAGTTAAAGTGGTAAAGGCGCTACCTTCAATTGCTCTACCAGCATTTGCAGCAGCATCAATTATTAAACAGTTTTTCTTTAAGCTTTTCTGATGATCTACCGATAATATGTGTAGTGCAGGGTTATCAACCTCAATACCATTTATTATAATGTCGAAGTTTTCACGTTCTTCGATAAACTCGTGCATAGTTTTTCTATAAAACATTCTTATGTTATTACTGAATTTTGAAATGGCGCAGAATGCACCTTGGGAAACATTTCCACTACCTAGTACTGCTATATTTGTACTTTGATCCGGTATCATGCCAAAGTTTACTAAAGCGTGTAAAGTAGCGGAATAGCCAGCAATAAAACTGTTATCTTTGATAAAATTTGGCTTGATCCAATTGATTAATTCAATTTTATCTTTGTAAAAAACCTGTGGATGAATATTGTCCAAATCTACAACTGTAAGATTTTTTAAATTAAATTGTGATTGCATAAAATTTTTACCCGATCCGTAGGGATGAGTCCAACCAATAATCATTTGATTTTTTTGTACATATTTATAGTCATCTTTTAGAATGCATTTAAGTGAAAAAACTGCAGGACAATCAGTAAAAATTTCTTCGCGGGAGGCTATTTTACATCCAGCTTTTTCATATTCAGCATCGGTTATATTTAGATTAATTCCAAAATCATGTTCAATTACAATGTCATTCTCAAAATTATTTATATGCTCAGGTAATAATGCAACTCTTTTTTCACCAATATAATGGGGTGTAATAAAGCCTAATTTCATAAGTTAGTCCTCCTTGTTTAATGTGTTATGAGTATTAATAATAAATCAGTAACTATTCTTCCATTTTTTCTACCAGCATTTTCATATTGCTCAGTGTGTCCTTTAACAATGCCAGATCGTCTATATTAAATTTTTGCGTGCTTTTATAAAAAGCTGCCTTCATAGCTTGTGTATGTTTTTCTAAAGAAGAATTTCCTATATCAGTTAGTTCTATATAGATTATCCGTCTGTCATTTTCATCTAACAACCGTTTTACCATATTAAATTCTACAAGTTTATTAACTAATACAGTTATATTCGGTTTAGACACGTAAAGCCTTCTGCCTAACTCTGTCATTGTACAGGCACCTTCGATTTTCAAGAAACGCATTAATTTTACATGAGCCCCGGCTATTCCCTTATTTTTAATTGTATCGTCACTTATTTCTAAAAATTTCTTTGCAAACACCGGTGAAACGAAAATTAATTCGTCAAAAATCTCATCAATATATTTATTATCCATGACTATTCTCCATTCAAATATATCTTTTTAGTTAAGTATCACTGTAAAGTTAAACAACATAATAGTTATAATACTTAACTATTAAATAATATAACTATAAGGGAGGTTTGTCAACATTAATTTATAACACAGGTTTACAATTTGTTATAAATCAGGGGATGTAGTGATAAAAAAAATATATATATGTTGACAACGTTTATCTTAATAGTATAATAGCTGTCAAAAGGGGTATACATATATTCTTACCCTGGGTAATTATGTAAATAATTTAAGAATGGCATTTAGGTTGCCAATAATGACCTAAAATTATAATAAAAGGAGAAATGATTATGTTGTTATTATCAAAAGAGGATATTCAAAAGGTGTTTTCAATGAAAGATGCCATTGAAGCGGTAAGAGATGCATTTCGTATTTTTACAGAGGGAAAAAGTGATGTACCACTACGCACACAGATTGCCGCACCAAAGCATGCAGGTACATTCTTGTTTATGCCAGCCTATGTAGCAGATTTAGATTGTGCATCACTGAAAATCATTAATATTTTTCCTCATAATATTGATAAGGGAATTCCATCAGCGCCAGCCCAAGTATTGCTGGTGGATGGAACAAATGGACTTATAAGTGCAGTTTTAGATGGAACATATGTTACACAGCTTCGAACAGGAGCAGCATCAGGTGTAGCATTTGATTTATTAGCAAGAAAAGATTCTAAAAAAGGTGCGTTGATTGGAATAGGCGGTCAGGCAGCAGCTCAGTTAGAAGCTATGGTTGTTGCCCGTAATTTAGAAGAAGTAAAAGTATATGATTTAAATCTTGAAAGAACAAAAGCATTTGTAGAAAAGATGCAGGAAGAATTAAAGAAATATGGAACAAGGATTAAGGCAGCAGAAAGTTCTGATGAAGCAATTGAAGAAGCTGATCTCATCGTTACAGTGACGCCTTCTTTAAAGCCGGTATTTGATGGAAGTAAAGTGAAAAAAGGTGCAACAGTGAGCTGCGTTGGATCTTATCAGCCCCACATGCAGGAAATGGACCCAGTTATATTAACAAGAGCAAGTAAGATTTATTTTGATTCAAAAGAAGCTGTTTTATCTGAAGCGGGGGATATCTTAATCCCACTTAACAATGGAAGGATTACAAAAGATGACTTTACAGGTGATTTAGGAGAGGTAATATTGGGAAATTTAATCGGAAGAGAGAATGAAGATGAAATTATTGTATTTAAAACCGTAGGAATAGGAACACAAGATCTGGTAACCGCAAAGTATATTTATGATAAAGCTGTAGCTCAAGGTATTGGAACCAAGTGGAATTAATAAAATAAATTAAGGAAAGATATATATTATTTTATGAATGTGGTATAATAATATCCAATTAAAGTAAGTAGCTGAAAGCTTTTTATAAAAGTAGGGAAATGTTATTAGTGAAATATAAAAACATGGAGGTAAAACTAGTGATAATGGAAACTTCAGATTATAATGTGATTAAGGTATTGAATGACAATATTCTGTTAGTTTATCAAGCTCATGTAGAAAAAATTCTTTATGAAAAGGGAATAGGATTTGGGAAGCATGTAGGTGATAGTATATCTAAAGATACTTCAATTGAAAAAATATTTTCTATTGAAAATAAAATTAATCATGATAATTTTGATAAGCTTGTAAGTAGTGTTGAGGTGGAATTGATTGCTCTTTGTGAAGAAATAATATACATGATATCTACAGAACTAAATGAAGAGTTACAAGAAAAAATTCATATATCACTAATTGACCACGTAATATTTACTTTAAAGCGACTTGAAACCGTTGGTACTATTGAAAATCCGTTTTTAGTTGAAACTGAGACCCTCTTTCCGAGAGAATTTCAACTAGCCCAAAAGGCAGCTGCTATGATTGAAGATAAAACAAAAATACATTTTCCAGACGATGAGATTGGATTTATAGCTTTGCATATACAATCTGCAAGGAAGGACAATGGCGTGTATAATACAATAAAATATGAATTTGTATTAAACACCATTATAAAAATGCTTGAAAGTGAGTTTAATCTTAAGATAGATAAAAAATCCCTTGAATATGCTAGATTTATTACTCATATTCAATTTGCTATTCAAAGAATTTTAAATAATACACCAATTAAAAATGAACTATTAAATACTATAAAGGATAAGTATCCATCTTCTTTTAGACTAGCACAGAAAATTTCAAAATTTATTGAAGAAGAATTAGCGCTAAAAGTCATTGAGGATGAAACTGCATATTTAGCAATACGTATCCATAAATTCAAAAAAAATAAGTAGCAAGTGGGTGTGGTCTACTATAACAAAATAAACCTCTAAGACAGATAACAATTGTGAATTGTTATCTGTTTTAGCGTTTTAGAAAGAGGTAAATGCCTTTGTGAAATCTTTAATTACAGTGACCTAGGAGATGATTTAATAATCTGAACCATGAATGTGATGGTAGTATGTTAAATCATTGTCATATTCGAATATCACAATGATTAGATGTATGTGGTATAGTATACGTTTTAGCGTTAAAAAACTGAGGATTTCCATGTAAAATATGATTTTTCCCGTCAAAATGTGATTGTTTGGTGTTTTTTTATGAGAAATTGAAGTTTGTACATTTTATATAGTTCTGATAATATTGCGAAGGATGTATATTTAGAAATTTGGAATTATATAAATTTTATTTTATATGTACTATTACAAAACAGATGGGAGAAATCAAATGGAAACGCAGAGTATACTAGAATTATTTGCCTTGGTAATTGTTACTGGGGTTTTATTTACGAAACTTAGTAAAATGATAAAAGTACCTGATGTTGTACTTTTTATAATTGCAGGTGTTTTACTTGGACCTAGTTTTTTAAATCTTGTGAATATAGGTAGGTACCCTGTTGGCAATGATTTAATATTAACCTTTGGAGCTGCGTATATTTTATATGACGGCGGACGTGAAATTGAGTTGAAAGTTCTTAATAAAGTAAAAATATCTTTATTTCTTATGTCAACAGTAGGGGTCTTAATATCTACCTTTATAACAGGTTTTTTTGCATCTATTATCTTTAAGATGGATTTTATGTATGCACTATTATTGGGTTCAGTTGTTGCTTCAACAGACCCTTCGGTACTTATTCCTCTTTTTAAAAAAATGAGAATAAGTAATAAGTTAAAACAATTTATAATATCTGAATCGGCTTTTAATGATGCAGCAGGTGCAATTATAACCTTTGCAATACTAGGAATTATACAAGGAGGTAGCTTTTCAATTCAAACAAGTCTACTAGATCTATCTAAGACATTCTTTGGAGGAATAGGAGTAGGTTTAATTGTTGGTTCAATTGCTACATTGCTTATTACCCATGATAAGTATGGATATTTTAGAGATAACCCATCTGAAATCGGCATAGCCACAGTTGCGGGTGCTTATGTAATTGCCACACATTTTGGATTTAGTGGGTTTATGGCAGTGTTTATTATTGGTATCATTTGTGGGAATAAACATCTAATTAGTCTTCGTGTTCAAGAGGAACATTATATTACACAAACGAGATTTAAAGAGGTTTTAACGCTTTTACTACGTATGATGATTTTTATTTTACTAGGAACACACATTGATTTTGCATCAGTTGCACTATACTGGAAACAAGCGCTATTAATAGTTGGAGTTCTTATATTTGTAGCCAGACCAGTTTCGGTTCTGCTTTGTGTAACGTTAGACAGAAAGGCGAAATGGAATTTTAAAGAAATTATTTATCTAATGTGGATTAGAGAAACGGGTGTAATTCCTGCAGCACTTGCAGGTATGATGGTTTCCATGCATGTACTACATGCTAATATTATTTCCTCTGTAACTTTTGTTACAATATTAATAACACTATCCGTTCAGGCGAGTACTGCTCAATGGTTAGCAAAAAAATTAAAACTAGATATTTAATAAAATAATATCCGGTTAGGGTGATATGTAATCATCTTAACCGGATATTATTATGCATACATATAAAAATATAAATTCCTTATTGACATTCGAAGGTTACGGATGTAGACTGTATTTAAGGTTACACTAGTAACCCGAAAGGGTGATTAAATATGAGTGCATTGGTTTCGAAAATAACAGAATCAGAAGTTGAGGTTATTCGTGTATTATGGGAAGCAGACCTAGAACTTCCTATTGCGGATATTAGAAAAACACTTGAGAAGACCAGTAAATGGGAAGCCTCTACAATAAAAACATTACTTCGCAGACTCTGCGATAAGGGTGTAGTTTTAGCTACTAAAAAAGAGGTATTTTACTTTAAGGCTTTGGTTACTGAAAGAGAATACAATGAATATACTACCCAAAGCTTAATAAATCGTTTATATTCTGGTAGTGCAAAAAAACTAGTAGCATCCCTTTTGGGAAGCAATAGGCTTGATAATACGGATATTGAGGAGCTACGTGATCTATTTAAGGTAGGTGATAGTGATGAGCGAAATAGTTAAACTCTTGCTATCCCTTTCACTATCTGGTAGCATTCTTGCGGCCTTAATATTTGCTGCAGCGCCATTTATAAAGCGCAAACTTTCAAAGTCTATACAGTACTACATTTGGATTGTAGTACTCATAAGATTGATAATGCCATTTTCTTTTGAAACAAGTATTATGAATGAATTGTTTTATGGCAATCAGACAGCAGTGATAGCTACTTCACAAGATAGAATTCAACCTGTTGTATTGACTGGCACAAATATATCAAAACCTGATTTAATGCCAAGTGTTCAAGAAAACGTAGTCAATGGTGTTGTTGTGCAGGATGCAAGTTTTCAAGATTTGTTTAACAAGTATAGTTTATACCTATGGCTACTGGGTGTAATAATTACACTAAGCATAAATTTAACGGGGTATGTTAGATTTTTAAAATACTTGAATGAGTCAAATGTTTTAGCTGCTAACAAAGAGAGCGAAATGCTGAATAGATTATTGAATGGAAGACGCAAGGTGCGGCTTTCGCGTAATAGATTTTTAAATACCCCAATGCTAATTGGAATTCTACGACCACATATTATAATTCCAGATATTAACTTTAGTGAAAAACAGCTTAAAAATATACTACTTCATGAAATTGTACATCTTAAACGTTTTGATATAGGAGTGAAATGGATAACAATGATAGCTTCATCAATCCACTGGTTTAATCCACTTATGTATTTTATTAAAAAGGAAATTAATAGTTCTTGTGAGCTAGCTTGTGATGAAGGGGTTATAAAAAACCTTAGTCCAGCAGAAAAACAAGATTATGGCGATACATTAATATCTGTTGTAGCGCATTATAAATATCCCAGCGGAATATTGCAGGTAACAATGTGTGAAGAGAAAAAGGGATTAAAAGAAAGATTAGTGGCAATTATGAACCATAGAAGAAAATCAAACAAGATAATAATATTGTCAGTAATTCTACTAGGAATTGTTATATTTGCTGCGTTATATTTGGGTGCAGGAGTTGGAACTGGAAAAGTTGCCACATCCAGTGTAGAAGGAGTTAAAATGTCAACATATAATTTGGCAGAGATTTCAAAATATAAGACACCCTATGTAGGAGATAATAGCAAGGTTTCTGCTATAGTAAATAATCTACCTGTGCCTGACAACTACTTTAAGCAACAATATATTTCAATGGTAACAGACAAACAGCCCTATAAGCTCAATGTGTATTATGAACCCAAAGAAAATGTCGTTAGGCAATGGCCAATTGTAAGTCGTGATAATGTAAGTTTCTCTAATATAAGCAAAAATGCATTAGTTTTATTTTGCATGATTGATAATCTTGATGAAGTAAACTTTGAGTTTCGTGATTCTCAGTCTGATGGAAAAATAGAGGAATTAAAATATAACTACAGCTATACATTCGTAAGGGGTTCATTTGAAAAGAAATACGGTAATCTTGACCTGCTTTGCAGGGACATAGGCCTACTTCAAAAGGCAGTAACAGCAGAATTAACTGCTAATGATATTATAATGCAAACATCAAAGGATGACCAAATTGAGATGTATCTTGAGGAAATCATGACCTCACCTAGTACTTCATCTAACCCTAATGATTATATAAAGGCTCATGAAAATGAACATCAAAAGATATTGAAATTAGGAGATCAAGCTCTTGATTATTTAATTGCTCAGTTTAATAAAAGAAGTAATAATAATAATCTTAAAGGGAATGTTATGATGGAACTTTGCAAAGAACTTTTAGGAGACAGAAACAATGTGACAGAGGAAGGCCTGTTACCGCAGGAGTGGTTTTTTAAGCTATCCCCCTATGAAAAAATAAAGTTGCCCTATTCTAAGGTAAATGTTTCAAGTTCAATAGAAGAACTTGTTTATGAAGCAGCTGTTGAACAATATTGCACACCCAAGGATGGATTTACAGTTGTTGCACCTACAATATTTGGTAGCTATGAGGAAGGGAATAAACTTAAAGTTTTTGTATTTGTTTTAAGCACTAAATATAGCTTTATTGATAAAACATTGTCAGAGGTAAGTGGAAGTGGTATTCCTGCGGCAATTACTTATTCTAAAAATGCCAATGGTAGCTATATAGTAGATGAATACCAGGAGGTAATGGATGGCTCTGAATATTCAAAATCTATAAAAGACTTCTGCATAATGCCAGTGTCCAAAAATGAAATAAAGGGACTTTCTGATAAAATTTTAGAGGATGCGGGAGGCAGTAACAATCGATCACAATTGCTCCGAAAAAATCTTATTGAGTATCTAAAATCAAATAATCAAAAGGATATTGTTCTAAAACTAATAACTGGGGAATTAGTACCATTAACATAATAACTTACTTGGAAATTATAGTGGGAGATGAATATGTATTTGAGTTGGGGCTGAAGGTGAGCAACATGTATTTCACTAGGCTATGGACTAAATAAATAATAAGGTATAAAATATAATTAATACCAATATTAAAGGGGGAATTTAAAATGGGGAAAATTTTAAAGGATAGAAAAGACGTAGAGGGATCACTTACTTGGGATTTATCTGCTATTTATGAAACAGAGCAACAGTATGATTTAGCTGTAAAAGAGCTTCAAAGACTTACTTTTGAGGTGGAAAGTGATTATAAAGGAAGACTGAACACCGCAAGCACTATCAATCAATGTGTGGATAAAATGAGAGCGATAGCCGAGATTACCATCCTTGCGGAATCTTATGTAGAACTTGCAGTTTCAGTGGATCATACTAACGATGAAAATCAGGATAGATTTATGAAATTTATGAATATAGCATCGGATATAAGCAGCAGAACTAGCTTTGTAGATAGTGAAATTATACAAGCTGATGATAGAATTATTGAGGATGCAATAAGTGAGTCAAAGAAGAACAGCAATTATTTAAAGGATATAAAAAGAAATAAGGCACATGCACTTCATCCAGAGGTAGAAAGAGTACTCGCTGCTTTATCTGGAACCTTAGAGGCACCTTATAGCATTTATGAAAGAGCTAAGCTTGCGGATATGGATTTTAATAATTTTACGGTTGATGGAGTGGAATATCCACTTAGTTTTGGACTTTTTGAAGATGAATGGGAGTATGAAAATGATGCATTGGTTCGTAGAGCAGCGTTTAAAGCTTTCTCTTCTAAATTAAGGGAATATCAGCATACTGTAGCATCGGCTTATCAAACTCAAGTACAAAAGGAAAAAACAATAGCAACGCTTAGAGGGTTTGATTCAGTTATAGATAGCTTATTATTTCCTCAAAAGGTAGATAGGCAGCTATATAATAGGCAGATAGACTTAATTATGGAGAAGCTAGCACCTCACATGAGAAAGTATGCAAGGCTTCTTTCAAAGATACATAAAATAGATGAAATGACCTTTGCTGATTTGAAGATTTCAGTTGATCCAGGCTACGAACCTACTATAACTGTAGAGGAGTCTAAAAAATATATTCAGGGTGCCTTATCTATCTTGGGTGAAGATTACTCGGAGATGCTTAAAAGAGCTTATGATGAAAAATGGATTGATTTTGCACAAAACAAGGGGAAATCTACAGGAGCCTTCTGTTCAAGTCCTTATGGAAGTCATTCTTTCATTTTAATTTCTTGGGCTGAAAAGATGGCAGAGGTCTTTGTACTAGCTCATGAGCTTGGACATGCAGGACACTTCAAATTAGCTAATGAAAGCCAAAATATATTTGACACAGATGTATCAACATATTTCGTAGAAGCACCATCCACAATGAATGAGATGCTCATGGCGAATTATCTTATGAAAGTTAATGATGATCCTAGATTTAAGAGATGGGTTTTATCTTCAATGATAGGACATACCTATTATCATAACTTTGTAACACACCTTTTAGAGGCTGCTTATCAAAGGGAAGTATACGATATAATTGATCAGGGTGGAAGTGTTCAGGCTTCAAAGCTAAATGAAATAAAAAGAAGTGTACTTGAAAAGTTTTGGGGGGATGATGTTAAAATAATTGATGGGGCAGAACTTACTTGGATGAGACAACCTCATTATTACATGGGACTTTACCCTTATACGTACAGTGCAGGACTTACTATAGCCACAGAGGTTAGCAAGAGAATTTTAACAGAAGGGAGGCCGGCTATAGATGATTGGAGAGAAGTACTTAAAGCTGGCTCAACTAAAACACCAGTGGAGCTTGCAAAAATGGCTGGAGTAGATATAACCACAGAAAAACCACTGCTTGATACTATTGAGCATATAGGTAATATAATTGATGAAATTATAAAACTCACTGAGGAAATAGAGGGCTAGTATATTAAAGAAGAGGTTGACAATGGACCAGGGAGCATAGCACGAAGTTAAGAGAAAAGGGGAGGTAACTTTCGGATATGGATAATAAAGCACTTAAAATAATAGGTACAGCAGGAATACTAGTAGGCCTAGCATATGTAATAGGTAAGAATGCTTGGGAAGATAAAAATACGCCAATAGAGGTATATAAATACACAGCTGAAACTGGTGAGATACAAAGATTAAAGTGAAGAAAAATTATTGAGTAACTAAAAGGTAAAGGGAGTAAATTTCTTAATGAAATTTACTCCCTTTAATATTGTACTATTTTAAATTATTGACATGGTATTTAATTTAAGAATTTATGGCAAAAATAAAGGAATAAGTAAAAATATGTGGAATATAATAGTAATTTGAAATTCTACAAAAGGTGTTGGAGAATATTATATGAAAATTTCATTTTTCAATTCAATAAAAGTACGAATAATTATTGCTGTTATTATTATGGTAAGTGTCCCTTTTGCTATACTGCAGTATGTGAACATATTTTTAATATATAATCAATTGCATATAAAAACAACATATACAACTAAAGCATTATCGAAATCAATAGCAACAAATGTAAGTGAATTTATGCAGGGTGCATATAATGCCTCAAATATGATTTCACAAAACAATGATATTATAAATAATAAAAAAGAAGGAAAGTCTACGCTAGAACTGGCAGTAAAAACAATGCCTTATTTTAGACTTTTTTATGTGCAGCGCATGGATGGCATGCAGACAATGCGCTCGTCTGGCAGCTTAGAGAATCGCTCAGATAGATGGTGGTTTAAAAAAGTCATAAAAGAACAAGATTCTTTTGTTAGTGAAGCGTATCTATCTGTAAATAATAATGAATTAGTTACTTCAATTTTTTTGCCCTTAATAAAAGAGAATAGGATGGTTGGAGTCCTGGGAACGGATTTTACGCTTGCTACTATTCAAAGTATTGCCAGTCAATACTTTGATAAGGATATTACTTTTATGGTAATGGATAGTAAGGGTAATGTTTTAACTAGTACGGACAAAAAGAACGGAGAGTATATTAATTATATAGATTTTACAAAACGAATAGTGCAACTTGATAAATTTGGTAATTACAAATTGGATGATAAGGGCCTGATTGTTACAACCGTAGAAAATATAAAAGTCACCCATACAATGAAGAATATCATATCAGGTGCACTAGATAAAAAAACTGAATCTTTTCAATTTAAAGATAGTGAAAATAATACTGTTGTTGTAGCCTATCAGCCAATACAATTGCCTGGAAAATCTGAACCTTGGTCAGTAATAGTGTTTCAAAAACAAACGGACCATGCAACTCTAATTTTACTGCTAGGTATATTTATCATTCTTATTATATGTAGTATTTTAGTAACATTTAAATTAATAAACATAAATATATTAAAACCAGTTTTAGAATTGCAGCTGGATATGGCAAAGATTGCTGGAGGCATGCTGGATGTAACTGTTGATATTTCAAACAAAAATGAAATAGGGGAACTGGCGGGAAATATAAATAAAATGGTATCTTCATTAAAACAGCATCAACAAAAATTAGATGAGAATGAGAAAATGGTTGCACTTGGTAATCTGGTTGCGGGTGTTGCTCACGAAGTAAATACTCCTTTAGGAATATCTGTTACTACATCTTCATATATGCAAAAAATCAATGATGAAAGTAGAAAGGCTTTGATTTTGGGGAAATTTTCTAAAAAGGATCTTGTAAATTATATGGGGGGAATGGATGAAAGTCTTGAGCTTCTTCAATACAACCTTGAAAGAGCTGCTAAAATAATTCAGAGTTTTAAAAGAATCGCCGTTGATCAAACCATTGAATCTATAGAGGAGTTTAATGTTGCACAATATATACACAGTATAGTAATAAGCTTGACACACGAATATAAAAAGCATAATCACAGTTTTAATATTCAGTGTGAAGAGAACCTATCAATTAAAAGTTATCCTGGAATATTAGCCCAGATATTAACGAATTTTATTATGAATTCTATAATACATGGATTTTCCGAAATTGAAAATGGTAAAATAAATATAATTGCTTATATTGATAAGGGCAAGTTCAATCTCCAATATTCAGATAATGGATGCGGAATAAGTGAAGAAAATATTAATAAAATTTTTAACCCCTTCTTTACCACTAAGAAAAATATTGGAGGGAGCGGGTTAGGCCTTAATATTGTATATAATCTTGTAACAAAAAAACTAAATGGAAATATTGCAGTTACTAGTAAAATCGGAGAAGGTACAATTTTTATTATAAATATTCCAATCTAGGAGGATGAAATTATGACAAGCAAAGATTTTAGTAGTATTGATGAAGGTTTCTTAAACATCGATTTTTTAGATTCGGGGGAACTAGATGAAACTGCTAATAGCACAAACCCAAATAACTTCTACAAGATACTCATAGCGGACGATGAAGAAGAAGTTCATAAGATGACTAAATTGGTTTTAAGAAGTTTTGAGTATGATGGTGCAAGACTAGAATTTTATGATACATATTCTGGAATGGAAACTATGGAATTCTTGGATAAAGATAATGATATTGCCATAATACTTCTTGATGTAGTAATGGAGGATGACGAGGCAGGGCTTAGGGTAGTTAAGTATCTTCGAGAGAATTTAAAAAATAACATTACGCGTATAGTGCTTCGAACTGGCCAACCAGGTAAAGCACCTGAAAATAAGATAATAGTTGAATATGAAATAGATGATTATAAATCTAAAACCGAATTAACTGTGCAAAAGCTATTTAGTACTATGTATGTATGTCTTCGGGCACATAAAAACATTAAAAGCTTAGATAGGCAGAAAGTTGGTTTAACAAAGGTTATTAATGCATCTCAAGATTTATTTAAATACCATTCTTTTACTGAATTTATTAATGGTATGCTGATACAGGTGATGTCATTATACGATGTAGAAGCTGATTCAATATATGTTAGAGACACGGACAAAATGTTTGATGGGATGGCTTTTGTTCAAATTAAGGGGTCAGCAAAAGTTTTAGCGGCAACAGGAAAGTATGAACACTTAATTGGGGAATCTCCTGATTTCGATAACTATCATGAGGATATAAAGAAGATTGTAAAACAAATTCAAGAAAGTAGTGAAGATGAATTGGTTTTACGTCAAGGAGATTTCTTGGCAATATATAAACAAAGTAGTGATAAGTTAATTAAAAATTACATTATTTTGGAGACCAAATTAAACTCTGATAATATTGATATAATTAAATTATTTATGAATAACTTTTCTCTGGCAATTGATAATTTTATGATTAATATTAGTGCACATGAGACTCAAGATGAAATTATTTATCGAATTACTGAAGTTGTAGAAAATAGAAGTAATGCAGCAGGTTTCCATTCTCGCAGGGTTTCTGAAATCACGAGAATATTAGCTGAAAAAATGGAATATTGTGAAGAAGATGTTGAAATTATAGCCAAAGCAAGTGTAATGCATGATATTGGCAAAATAGCCATTGTGGATAGTGTATTATTAAAACCGGGGAAGCTAACTGCAGAAGAATTCGAGAATATCAAAACACATACTACTGCAGGATATAATATTTTAAAGGGTTCAAAATTTACATTAATTCAATTGGCAGCAGACATAGCATACCATCATCATGAAAGATATGATGGCACAGGTTATCCAGAAGGTAAAAAAGGTGGAGAAATACGAAAGGAATGTGAAATTGTAGCAGTTGCAGATGTATTTGAAGCACTTATTTCAAAACGTTGCTACAAAGAGCCTTGGCCCAAGGAGAAAATAATCCAATATTTTAAAGAAAACAGTGGTACTCAGTTTGCGCCTGATGTTGTTGAAGCTTTACTAAGTGATGTAGAGGAAGTTTTTAATCTAATAAGGGGATTACCTCAATAAAATTCGGGGGTGGTATAAACGAAAAAAGTAATATGGAATTTAATTTTAATCTTACTTCTTTCAATAGTTATAATATTTTATGGTTGCAACAAAAAACAGAATATTGTTAAAATAAAATATGCCGCCTGGAATCTGGGATCAATTGAAAAGAATAGTATTGAAAGGCAAATGGTTTCCCAGTTCAACAAAAACCATAATAATATTGTGGTAGAAATAGACGAAAGTTTCGTGAAAAATTATGATGATGCTTTGAAAATTGCGGCTAAAAATAATACCTTACCAGATATATTGATGTGTGCTAGTAATCCACAAGCAAACACTAATGGGTGGTGTGCTGACATTACCAATATTGTTAGTGAAGATAGTGAATGGGAAAATATACCTAAGGAATTTAGAGATGCAGTTCAGATAAAGGGTAAGGTTATTGCTATACCTAAAAGTATGTATTTAGATGGTTACTTTTATAATGAAGATCTTTTTAAATCAATGGGAGTAGGTTTGCCTGCTTATAATTTATCTGTAAATGAATTTAAAACAATTGTGGAAAAAATGACAAATGTAGATAAGGGGAGTATTGGATTAGCTGACGAAAGTAGTATTATTGAATGGTATCCAGCTGCAGTTAATAATAAATTTGGTTGGTACACTTGGGATGGTGGAAAATTTAACCTTAATTCAAGTGAATTTAAAGCTGGTATAAGCCTCGCAAAATCAATTTATAAAAATAAGCAAACTTATGCCAATATTTCAGAGGAAGAAAAGAAAAAATTAAAGGGAAATAATGACTGGGAAGCATGGTGCTCTGGAACGGTGGCATTAAAGTTTGATGGCTCATGGTCTGCCATGGATTATTCTAAACTTCCATTCAAGGTAGGATTCGTTGGAATTCCAGGAAGTCGTTCTTGTGTTATACCAGATTTTCTTATTGTTTCAAAGACAAGTAAAAACACTAAAGAAGCCTATGAATTTGCTAAGTATATGTCAGCATATTCAGTAGAGGGGTTTACTAAACGGATGGAAATTTCAAAAGATAACCACTCCATAGAATTGTCATTACCAATGGTTAAGGGTGAAAAACTTATCAATGATTATTTTTCTACTATTGGAATACAAGGGTTAAAAACAGCATATATCAAAATTGAAAACAATAATTATGTAGAAGGAGTAAAAATTTTACCAGGGTATAATCAGGCACGTTGGAATTATATTACAAACATTAAAATTGATAAAACTGAAAATGCAAAGATAGGAGATGTTTTAGTAAATACCTATAGAGGTGACTTAAAAATTGAGAATATAGCAAGGCAACTAAATTCTAACGCAAATGATTCTATTCAACTCTTTCCAAGACAGTCTGAAAATTAGAAACAAAACTTATTGCGATAAAAACTACTGAAATATATTAATATTTTTCAGTAGTTTTTTCATGGTAAAGCATTGTTAGAAATTATAGAAAAATGAGTTCATACATCTGTCTTCTTAGGTGTATTTTGTTTTCGTAGATAAAATAACATATTAACTTTCATTTTGGCAGCCAATAACCCTATTATTGCAATATCAACAAAATCAGACTCGGCATATTCAAAATTTTGCTCAGCTTGCTTTAATTCCTTAATAGCTTGATTAATCCCACTATTCATAGTACATATCCCCTTATATTGATTATTTTCTACTATATATTTAAAATATGTGTGAAAAGTAGGCTTTATTCATATTTTTTTTAGATTTCAATTAATGCATTATTAGTACGATTTTTGCTGAAGGCCTTACCGCAGGTGAAGATAAATGGAAAAAATTCTCCATTGTGGGATTTGGAGAATAAAACCATTAAAGAATTTGGGGGAAAATAGAAATTAGTTTATGATTATTGTTGTTCGGATGATATTAAAATATTGTTATAATGCTGTTGAACATAAGATTGTGAAACAGAATCTCCATGTGGGATACTATTTTTTAAATATAGATCAAAATGACCAATAACACCATTATTTGGAGTGGTATCAAAACTATGAGGCATGCCTGACATTGAAGCGGCTATATTCATACCATCTTTAAATATTACTACTGGTCTTGGAGCCCAATTCCAATCAGTAAATATACTTTTCATAACTGCTGTATCAGATAATGCACAGGGTTCTACATCTGCGTGGTTATATCCACCCATTACTTTTACTGTAAACTGTTTTCTAGTTGAAAAATCAATAATAGTAAAAACATCATTTCTCCTAAGGAAATACTGACCGTCTCTAAACCAATCTACCAAGGTACCATATTTATTAGCAGTAGTATCCATTCCTGGTGTTACAGCATAATCTCTTGGGGCATAAGCATTTATAGCAATTTTCTGTCCTTCATTAAACCAATCATTTACACCCATGTAATTATATTTCATAATATCAGATGCAGTTGTGTTAAAGGTCTTAGCTATTGAACTTGCTGTGTTACCTGCTTGTACAATATATGTTATTGAAGGGAAGTCTTTTACTGGTTGTGGAGTAGATGCTATAACTACAGGTATTGGAACTATTATTGGTGCAGATGTAGAAACTGCTATTGAACTGTTGATACTTATTAGCCCTGAAATATATGGTATTAGTAATTCTTGATTTATTAATAAATTTGATCCTGTTAAATTGTTTATAATTTTAATAGTATCAACAGTACTTCCAAATTTTTTTGATAACAAAAACAGTGTATCTCCAGCCTTCACAGAATAAGTTATGGTATCAGGCATAAGCTTTATAACTTGACCAATATTTATAAGGTCGGTATTCATTTTATTTAAGGTTTTAATAAACGAAACTGTTAATTTGTTATCCGCTGCTATTTTCCATAGCATGTCCCCTTTTTTTACAGTATAATTATGAGAATCTGGCACTAGTTTTAAAGATTGACCAGGGAGAATATTGTTGGCATTTAGATTATCTAAATTGTTTAAGGCGATTAGTGAATTTATAGAGACGAAAGTTTTGTTTGAAATTTTCCATAGACTATCTCCAGTTTGAACTGTATATTGGGTTATGGTTTCCCCAGCAAAAGCTTTAATTGGTGACAGCAACATTGGAATAATCATAGCTGATAATAAAGTTTTATTAATGTTTTTCATTCACTACACTCCCTTATATAATAGTGTGGTACAGTCTGTAGATTTTTTTAATATTACTATAAATTTATCGAATGTTCTAATTATTTCTTTATATAAGTGCTATTAGTGTTCTAGTGGGATTAGAGTGAATTAATGGACTTATAGTAAAAATATAAAAATTTTGTAAATATGATTCAGCAGGCTGTTATAGATTTAGGGAAAACAGTAAAGTAAATAGTGGTATTTAAAATGAGCATCTGTAGTTAGAGTAGCTATTGGTACTTGTTTTTATGTATAATAGAGGAAAACATGATAATGTATTTTAAAATATGGGATAAGTAAATTTCAGCTATAGGAGGAGTAATAACATGAGGATTATATTTTGTAATATACCATGGTTAAAAAATTACATAGGGGTAAGTGATGATTGTAAATTAGAGAAAACCGATGCAGATAACAAAGATGGAAATAATGAAGCTCCTGAAATAAATAACTTTCAAGATTATAATGGTAAATGCTATGGATACGTATCAAATAGAGGTGGTTCAATAAATTTAGAAAGATTTGAAAAGGCAACAGTAAATGATGACAGCATAGATAATGTGCTTGTAATTTGGGTTGCAAAACAGGGCAAAACGGAAAAAAATGTTATTGTTGGTTGGTACAAGAATGCCACGTTATACAAATATTCACAAGAATCTTATCCCTATGGTGGAATAGGCAGAGATTTGAATTTTAGTGTAAAAGCTGCAAGTGAAGATTGTTTTTTATTACCTGAATCAGAAAGGAAATTTGAAATACCTAGAACTGTAGTTGCAAAAAAAGATAAAGGCATGGCACAGTCAAATATATGGTATGCAGAGTCAGCTTATGCTAAAACAATATTTATTCCAAAAGTTTTAGAGTTTATTGAATCATACAATGAAGAATTTGTAAACATTGTTTATTCAGAGGAACTACTTGAAAAAACTTTAAAGATGGAAGCTATGGATTACCAAACACTTATAGATAAAGGTGAAGAATTAATTAAAAAAGAAGATTTTTATAATGCACTTATGTATTATAATACTGCAATGGAAATTAATAATACTGCAGATGCTTTATTTGGATTAGGTGAATCATTACTAGGTTTGAATATGTTTAGCAGAGCCATAACAGCTTTTGAAGATTCTACAACTATTGAAGGAGATAAAAATGATTCATTGTATTATCTATTATGTCTGTATATGAATACTAATGAATTTATAAAGGCAGTTAATGTATGTGATAGAATGCTACTTATAGTAGTTAAAAGCGACATAGAATCAATTTGCAGCATTAATTATTATAAGGTTTATGCATATAATGCCTTAGGAGATGACACGCGGGCAATTGAATGTCTAAACTTCATCATAAAAACTACTACTGATGAAGAATTTAGAAATGACGCCATGGGAATGAAATTAGAATTAAGTTGAGGTGCCAGTCTCCTTTGAAAAATGGAAATGATTTTGAAGGATTTGCAGCCGCAATAGCATTTAGAAATTAATCAAAGACAAGCTATTCATATTTGCGCATATCTGATATAATATAATGAATATCTGAATATTTTGAAGTCTTTAGACGAAATTTAGCGTAATGTTGTAGATCAATTATATATTGAAAAATGGATTTGAAATTTTTCTCAGTATACAAAGCAACCATTACCTGAAAAGAGGAGGATTATTATGAAAATTCAATTCTATGGAGCAGCAAAAACTGTTACAGGTTCATGTCA
This sequence comes from uncultured Clostridium sp., assembly GCA_964467165.1. GTDB lineage: Bacteria > Bacillota > Clostridia > Clostridiales > Clostridiaceae > Clostridium_AD. The sequence goes on along the minus strand of CAYXOL010000001.1, from coordinate 139,018 downwards.
TATTTTGCACATAAACGGGAAAACCATTTTGCTCGATTGTGGGTTATACCAGGGCAGAGGTGAAAAGGAATTTGCAAATGAGGAATTTGATTTTAATCCTAAAGAGGTAGATTATGTGATTTTATCACACGCCCATATAGATCATAGTGGAAGAATACCTCTATTATATAAAATGGGATTTAAGGGAGAGGTTTTATCCACAGAAGCAACAATGGATTTATGTAGTATTATGCTTCCAGATAGTGGACATATTCACGAATCTGAGGTTGAGTGGAAAAACAGGAAAAGAAAACGTCAGGGATTAAAGATGTTAGAACCATTATATACAGTTAAATTAGCTGAGGCGTCTATTTCGCTTTTCAGAGCATTTCCCTATGATGAGATGATAGAGGTTTTTGATGGGTTAAAAATAAGATTTAGAGATGCAGGGCATCTTTTGGGTTCTGCTATTATTGAAGTATATATTACAGAAAAAGATCAAGAGGAAGTAAAACTTGTATACAGTGGTGATTTGGGAAATATAAATAAGGCAATTATAAAAGATCCAAGCATCATTAATTATACAGATTACTTGATAATGGAGACCACATATGGTAGTAGGGTTCATCCTGAGATTCGTGAAAATTTAAAGGAATTATTAAAAATAATTAAGGAGACTTTTGCAAGAGGGGGTAATGTTATTATACCTTCATTTGCAGTGGGTAGGACTCAGGAGATTTTATATGAACTAAATAAATATGTTGAAAATGAAGATTTGAAGGATATTACCGTTTATATCGATAGTCCTTTAGCAATTCAAGCAACAAAGATATTTGAGAGTCATAATGAGGATTACGATAAAGAGGCTAAAGAACTTGTAATGAAGGGTGACTATCCATTTAGATTTGATGGTTTGAAGTTCTCAGTTTCTGCAACTGATTCAGCTGAAATAAATAAAATTCAAAGCAAGGCAATAGTTATTTCTGCAAGTGGTATGTGTGATGCAGGTAGAATAAAACATCATCTTAAACACAATTTATGGAGAAAAGAATCATCAATTATTTTTGTAGGATATCAAGCAGAGGGTACCTTGGGACGATTTATACGGGATGGCGCAAAAATAGTTAAGATATTTGGAGAACCCATTGCTGTTAATGCCCATATTTATAATCTAGAGGGATTATCAGGGCACGCTGATAGAAATGGATTATTCAATTGGGTAGAAGGCTTTATGGAAAAACCAAAGGAGATTTTGCTTGTTCATGGAGATAAACAAGAACAGGAGAGTTTTCAAAAATTATTAGATTCTAAGGGCTATAGCTCTAGAATAGTTGAAAGCGGAGAGGAATTTTATATCAACGAAAAAGCTAATACAAATGAAAAATCATTTAAAAAAGAAAAATCATTTAAAAATCAAAGGAATTACAAATCTGATAAAGCTGATGAAAATCTAAGGAACAAATTAATAAAACACATTAATGATATAAATAACATAGATAGACTAGATAAGGGAAAATTGCTTGAAAGTATAAAAGATTTTATAGAAAAAGAATCTAAATGATATTTTAATATAAAAAACTTGCTGTAAAAAATAAAAACCAACTCTTTAAAGGGTTGGTTTTTTGGTAGAAGAATCTAAATTTCATAAAAATCATCAATTTGCAATAGAATAAGAATATATATGTTATATTATAAGTAGTAGGATGTGATAATATGTTATCGGTTAGTATCACTATAATTTTAATAAGTGTTATTGTAATTGCGCTTATTTTTGCTTTGTCAAATGGACTCCATGATGCAAGTTCTGTAGTGGCAACTTTTATCGTTTGCGGAGCAGCAACACCGAAACAAGCTATTGGGGTTGCATCAGTCTTTGGACTACTGGGTGCAATTTTGGGAGGAAGCGCGGTAGCAGATACTATTTCTAATGTAATAGATTTACCAGCAAATCCCTTATTGCTAAAAATATTGTTGGCTGCAATGCTTGGGGCAGTAATATGGAATCTAGTTACCTGGAGACTAGGGCTACCTTCAAGTTCTACTCATGCTCTAATTGGTGGTGTTATAGGAGCAGTTTGGGTTGCTTCAGGTAATAATCATATACTGTGGGGTTATAAGGAGTTTATTGGATTAAACCACCAAATCACAGGAATTGTAAAAGTAATTGCTGCATTAATCATTTCACCGTTTTTAGGGTTTATTGTTGCTTTTATTCTACAGAAAATCAGCAGAGTTCTCCTTAAAAATGCTAAATTCGCTGTAAATAGTTCCCTTAAAAAAATACAATGGGTGATTGCAGCGGTTCTTGCATATAGTCACGGAGCTAATGATACACAAAAGATATTTGGGATAATAACCTTAGCAATAGTCGCCGCAGGAAATGTAACATCCCAGGGCATTCCGCTTTGGGTACGACTTTCCGGTGGAACGGTAATGTTTATTGGGACAATGCTTGGAGGGTGGAGTATTATTAAAACTATCGGGAGAGGGATATATACAATAGCACCAATTCATAGCATTAATTCTCAATTGGCATCAGTAGGGTCAGTTCTAATAGCTACCATAATGGGGGCGCCTGTATCCACAACTCATGTTGTAGTTGGGAGTGTTATAGGAGTAGGTGCAGCAGAGGAATACAAAATGGTTCATTGGGGTATAGCAAAAGAAATTATTATGGCTTGGTTTATTACAATACCACTAACTGCAATTGTTTCTGCGGCTATATATGAACTATTAAATATAATTATTAAAGTAATATGATGGAGGTACATTATGGACAAAAAAAGTATTATTGATAGGTTTTTTCCTGATAAATGGGATTTTTATGAAATGTTAAACAATCAAGCAGAAATAAATGCTTTTGGGGTAGATATGCTATATAAATGGTTGAGTAGTGGTTCTGACGAAGAAAAACAAAAGCTACTTTTGTATATTAAAGAAGCGGATGAAGCTAGAATGATTATGGAGAGCAAATTAATAGAAGCTTTTACTACCCCTTTTGATAGGGCGGATATCTATTCTTTTTCTATTGCTATGGATAAGATTGTTAAATATGCTAAATCAACACTGCTGTCTATGGAAACTTTTGATGTAGCGCCAGATGATACCATAACCTTTATGGTTGCTAAACTTAAAGAAGGGACGGATTTTCTTTTAGAATCAATAAATATACTGAAAAATAATCCAAGTAAGTCACAAGAAAACATAATTAAAATGAGAGCTACGCATACTGAGGTAGAACAACTTTATAGAGATGGAATGACAATTCTATTTAAAACAGATGATGCAATGAATGCAATTAAACATAGAGAAGTATACCATCACATAAAAGATGCCTCACTTAATTTAGAAGATGCTGTGGATATATTCCACAGGATAGTTGTAAGGCTTATATAGAAATACTCAACTAATTTCAATTTCTTCAACTTAGTTATATATATAATAAATGAATCAAAGAAGCTGTGCTAATTTTAGCGCAGCTTCTTTTAAAATGTAATTTATTCTCGGGTTTTTATATTTTATGCCATTTTATTCTGGACTACTTCAATCTCTATCTTATCTACAGTATATAATCTATACATCATTAAAGAAGCAATTAAAGCCAAAATAGCCACTAGAATCCATAAATTTCTGATATTAGTATACTTTACATAAAAACCGGCCATCATAGGTCCAATCATAAATCCAAGTTTTCTTATTATAGGGAATACAGAATTAAACCTTCCTCTATGGGTAATAGGGGTCTGACTTGCAATATATACGCTGGTATTAGTCGCTACAAGTATTTCTCCCACAGTCCATGTAGCCGCTGATATAATAAACATATAATATGCATGTATAAAAAACATCATTCCAAATCCAACTGCATACAATAAGCCTCCAATAGCTATACATAAAGATGCTTTAATATTTTTAGTTGCAGAAGTAATGAATACAGTTAGTATACTGCACATTACTGCATTTACTGTCATAAGACTTCCAAAGATTGTGGGACCGTTAGTTTTGAAAATATCACCCACTTGTATTGACAGTCCAAAGGTGAACTGTGAAAATACTATAAAGTATATAACTATGATAAAGGAAAATATTAATAGGGTGGGTCTTTTTAAAAGAGCGCGCGCTAAGCTACCATCTTCTGCACTTTCACTAGTCTTAACTTTTGACTTTTCCATTTCTTCTTTAGTTGGCATGCTTTCAGGTACAAATATTAATACCAGTGATATAGACATAAAAGTTGTAATAGCATCACCTAAAAAGAACCACATTAAATAATTTTCATATAGAAATCCAGCTAAAAGGGGACCTACTGAGAATCCAATATTCATTGCCATGTAATTTAGAGAAAATGCTGCATTTCTCTGATCTCCCTTCGTTAAATCCGTAGTTATTGTACTGTATACTGGATGTGAAAATCCTCCCACAAAACTTGATACCATTAATATACTGGTAATAATAATTGGATTATTAATAAATGCACAAATTCCATAGCCTATTCCTGCTGCAACTCCAAACACTACAAGTACCTTTTTCCTTCCAATACTATCTATAAGTTTTCCACCTATCATAGTACCGATCATACCCATCCCTGCATTTACTGCAACTATAACTCCAACGAGACCAATGCTAATTCCTATTCTATAGGTCAAAAACATTGTTAGAAATGGTCCGACAAAGTTTCCCATATTGTTAACTATAGAAGCTAAAAACAGTACATATATGCTCATTGGTAACCCTTTATATGGCTTAAAACAATTACTTATTCTTTTCATTTTTACCCCTACCCATCTTGTTCAATTATTTTGAGTTCATAAAATATCCTTATTTTCAAATTCTTATCTATTATAAGTTTAAAGAATTTTCATTGAAATATCAACTCATTTATATTGAAAAAATCTTATTAATAACTTCATCTAATGCTATAATATTATATATAATTGACTATAAATAGTGAAATCTACATATAATATTCAGTTAAAGATAAAATTAGATCTATAAATACTAGGGGGCTTAATTTATGAAAGATACAGTAGAGGTATTTGGTAAAGAATTGGAGTTTGATTTTTTATCAGGTTGGATTAAATATAATAGATTGCATAATGAAATTAGCCAAAGTGCTTTAGCCTATGGTATATGTTCTATAAGCCACTTAAGTTATTTTGAAAATGGTAAGAAGCGGCTTAGAGGCGAAATAATAGAAGCACTTTTAAAAAGATTAAATATACAACAAATCGAAGAGTTTGGTAATATTGGTCTTATACGGCAACAATTTTATAATATGATGTTCCAAATAGAAAACTTAAATTATGAGGAGGCAAAATTAATATATAGGGAGCTGTTAAATGTAGAAAATTTAATAAGTACCTCCCCCTATAATATTGAGTATAAAATATATGAACTTATGTATAATATCTTTGTAGAACATATGAGTTATAAAGATTTAATGCAAGATATAGTAGCCCTGGATAAAATTAACTCTTCATTAAACCAGGAACTTCAATATTTATATCTATTTATAACCGGAAGAATTATATATAAATATGATAATCATAATAAAGGTATAGAAAGACTCGCTAATGCTTATAAACTAAAAGAAACTCCGTGGATTAATTATAATTTGGGGTTTTCCTATTGTTTTAACAATGAACCATTGAAAGGAGTATACTACCTAGAAAAAGCACTAGAAAACTATGAAAAAAACGGAAGATACATTAATGCATTATGGTGTCATAATTATATAGGAATATGTTATACAGACTTAAAGATATATGAAAAAGCAGAGAAGCATTATAAAGCAGCATTAACAGGAGCCAAGCATTTTGATATTAATAAAATTTTCGGGCATTTATATATCAATTTGTCTTATTTATATTTTTGTAGAGAAATGTATGAGGAAAGTATAGTTTGGACTAAAAAGGCTTTAGAAACAGATGGTGATCCTCTTCTATCTGCTTCAAATTATGTAGAGGCATGTATTAAGTTAGACAGAATTGAGGAATGTAAAGAGATATTTAATAAGTATTTAACTAAAGAATATGAATGCTCAATTTACTATAATTTACTATATTTTTTCTATTTAAGTATTTTTCACTTTGAAGAAATTATGTTTTACGAAGAAGTTACAAAAAAAATACTTCCTTACTATGAAGGCATAAATTACTTTAACCTTTGTAAACCTATAAAACTTAAATTAATTGAGTACCTTGAGGAGAAAAGAAAATACAAAGAAGCTAATGGAATCTACAAGAAACTGGTATAAGTATATCAAGTTAAAGGCATGATAATATAAAATAATTATAAAGGAGAGGATTTTTATGAGTCAAAACAAAACCATAGCTGAAAATAATCAAAACATTATACCTAATGGTGGAAGTAGTCTGATGCAAAATATGACCATAAAAGAAAAAGAGCAAAGCCTTATGGCTAATAGTTTAGAAAGCAAAAATGCTAAAAATGGATATAAGGTTAATGGAAATGCTAGCGTGCAGGCAGCTAATGAAGGAACTAGAAATAAAAATTAGGTTTTAAAACTAGCATTATACTATAGTAACTTTAGTCGGTGGACTGTGTGGGAGTTTCAAGTATAACAAATAAATCTATATAAGAAAGGTTGCGATTTACATGGGCTTTTTAAGTTGGATAGGTGGAATAGTATTATTTTTTTGGGTCATAGGTCTTATATTTAGTATTGGTGGATTTATGATTCATTGGCTACTTTTGATAGCTGCAGTAGTTTTCATCGTAGACATGATTTCAGGAAAAAAAAGAAGAAGAAATATTACCAAATAAATAAGGGCCAAATTGGCTCTTATTTATTTAAAGTTTAGTAAGGTAAGGCAATAGCTTGCAATGGAAATGTTAATTTTGTCATATAGAACAGTTTTGGAGAATAAAATTCTCTTATAAAGTACTTTAAAAAAATGTTCATGCAGAGTACAATAAATGTAATAATATTTGTTATATAAAGTTGTGATTTTGTTTAAGTATCCATTGTAAAAGAAGAGAGGAGAGGTAAGTGTTATGAACCTTATCGTAATTGGGCCCAAAGGTAAAATGGGTAAGCTAATCGTAAAGGTAGCAAGTTCGAGACATGATATGAAACTTATTTATGGTATTGCTCCAAAGGGAAGAGAATACATCAACAAGGATTTAGGGCTTGTGTGTAATATTGGACAAGTTATTTCTGCCAAAGTTGTGGAGGAACTTGAAAATGTAATTGATGAATGTGATGTAATTATTGACTATAGTAATCCAAACACTTCTATGGAGGTATTTGAAAGCTCATTGAAATCAAAAAAGGCTGTAGTATGTGGGACTACTGGATTTTCTGTAGATCAGCTAGATAGAATAAAGGAAATTTCTAAAGAAATACCAATAGTGTATGCTAGCAACACATCAAGAGTGGTAAATCTTATGTATTCCTTATTAGAAATTGCAGCAAATGCTATTGGTAATAATGCGGATATTGAAATTATAGAAATGCATGATAGAAGCAAAAAAGATGCTCCTAGTGGAACTTCAAAAGAAATGGGAGAAGTTATTGCAAAAGCCCTTGATAAATCCCTAGAGGAAATTGCAGTTCATGGCAGACAGGGTGAAGGTGCCAGGGTACCTGGAACCATAGGCTATCATTCCATTCGTGCAGGAGATATATCTAGCAGTCATACTGTGATGTTTGGACTTCAAGGTGAACGACTTGAAATTACTCACCATGCTCACAACTTTGAATGCTTTGCTGAGGGAGCGTGCGACGCAGCTTCATTTATTTATGGAAAAGAGGCTGGTTTATATACCGTAAAAGATGTTTTGAATTTATAATTATTAGAAAGAGATGGCTTAGTAAAGCTGGAATAATAGGAAGGTGATTTTATGTTAAAAGCAGTTATATTTGATATGGATGGAGTAATTATTGATAGTGAACCTACACATATGAGGCTGGAAAATGAGACTTATAAAAAATTAAACATAGAGGTAACAGCAGGTGAGCATCACTCTTTTGTAGGAACAAACTCGCATTATATGTGGGAGGCTTTAAAAAATAAGCATAAGCTTAATCAAACTCTTGAGGAGTTAATTGAATATGATAGAAGTACATACTATAAACACCTAAATTCAGATGAATGTGAGATAACACTAATTGATGGGGTTAAAGATCTGATAAAAGATTTGTACGACAATGGTATAAAGTTAGCCATTGCTTCATCATCTCCACTAAATGTAATTGAGGCTATAGCAAAGAAATTTCAAATAGAAGAATATTTTGAGATTTTTGTTACCGGCGACTATGTATCGAGAAGCAAACCAGAACCAGATATATTTCTTTTTGCTTTAGAAAAGCTTAGGGTAAGTCCTCAAAATTGCTTAGTTATTGAGGATTCTCATAATGGGGTTCTTGCAGCTAAAAAAGCAGGTATGAAGTGTGTAGGAATCAATAGTGACCCAGAAGGAAGTCAAGATATTTCCATGGCAGATTTAGTAATAAATAGCTTTAAAGAAGTGAATTATATAAAGTTAAGTCAATAATTTAAAAATGTTGTTAAATTAGACAAAATAATTTAATAGATTATGTAGTGGACAAGTTACCTTGGTTATTGTATTATTAAAGATAAATGCCATATATTGGAGGGCAATTATGAAAATGGAATTTAGTGATAAAATTAGTGAACTACTGCTTGAATTAGAGGGTAAAAATCCAAAGGATGAAAAAGTTCTAATTGGTTTGGATGGTTTTGTTGATAAAATTGTTAATGTGGTAGGAAAAAGAAGAAGTGCAACAGACTTTGATAGAATAAAAACTATTAAAGAATTTGGGGAAAGGATAGTAAAAGCCTCTGGGCTTAGTACCAATTTTGAAATGGTAGTATTGCAGGAAAAACTTGGTGGTAACGGGCCAATATTAAGCAATTCATTCTTAAACTATGGCCTGGGATTAACCTATATAGGGGCACTTGGGTATCCTCAAATAGACAATGTTTTTCAACATATGAAAGAGAATGGTGAGGTATATTCAATAGCGAGTCCGGGTACTACGGACGCGCTAGAATTTGAAGATGGAAAACTGATGATTGGTAAGCTTGATTCTTTGAATGATGTAAATTGGGAAAATATAAAAAAAATCATTGGTATACCTAAACTTACAGAACTTATAAATGATTCAAGTCTATTTGGACTTGAAAACTGGACTATGCTTCCACATATGAGTAGTATCTGGAAGGGCATAATAGAGGAGGTTCTCCCTAATATAGATAATAGTAAGGGAAAAAGATTCATGTTCTTTGATTTGGCTGATCCAGAAAAAAGAACTAATGAGGATATTATTGAAGCTTTGGAACTTATACAAAAATTTAATATAAGGTTTAATGTAATACTTGGACTTAATTTAAAAGAAGCGGTTGAAATAGCTGAGGTTTTTGGAATACAAGGATATAAATTCCATAATACTGATAAAATTAACTTAAAAGCTTTAACTGAGCAAATATCAAAAGAATTAAATATATATTGTCTTGTTATACACCCAACAATAGAAGCAACAGCGGTAGTTGGAGAGAACTACTATCATGTTGATGGTCCTTATACTGCTAGGCCAATACTAACAACTGGAGCTGGGGATAACTTTAATGCAGGTTTTTGCCTTGGACAAATTCTTAAACTAAGTCCAGAACAATCCTTGATTTTAGGAGTCGCAACATCAGGATATTATGTAAGAAATGCGAAAAGCCCAAGTTTTTATGAAGTAAAAGAATTTTTAAATAGTTGGCGTGATGACAATATATAGAATGGTCAAATAAATGTTGTAGATCCTTTATTGAGAATTACTAGTAATAGAAGATTGTAAATTTAGAGGGTGTCCTAAAACTAAAATTTATGGACGTCTTCTTCTTATTAATAGATGTATAAGATTGGATAAAAAACGGTCACCGGAAACTATTTCGGTGGGTTTTTTGTCGTATTTTATAGTTTGGAATTGAAAATATATTTAATACATAATAATAGTGAATACTTCTATTTTTATATGAAATAGTATCCTATAAATCTTACAAGGGGGATGTTGTTATGGTGAAAGTGATAATATTGAGTGGGTTTTTGGTCCTTATAATTATAAATTCCACTTTCCAACATCTAATTATTAAAAATAAGATGAAGCCAAGTAAAATATCCAGGATATTTTATAAAGATGATGACAGTTTTATTAAATCTTGGAAAAAAACAAAAGAAAGAGGCAAGTTACTATGGCTTATTAAAGATACTATTCTTTATTCGTTATTTCTGGCAGGATATTTTTGGATATTAACGTCACCATCTTTTGAGTATGTACTAACGTGGGTAACTTTAATTGTTATCTTTGTTATATTCAGATGCGCAACTGCTGAATTTAGATGGAATAAGTGTGAGGATAAATATAACAAAATAAAAGAAAAATAGTTTTTGCTTATAAGTATAATTTGGAAATAATAGAAAATTAAGAAAAGAAAAAACTTTATGAATGACAATGGAAATATTGGTTTAGAATTGAATGAGAGATAAATGTGAATTTTACTGGAAAAAATCAATAAATTGAAGGGGGAATAAAATATGGTATCGAACTTCATTGAAAAAAAAATTACATTACACGGATTCAAAAATTTAAACAAAATGGTATTAGAGGAAAAAGGACGAATATTTATTAAACAGGATAAAGGTAATAATGTAAATAAGAGTCCCTATTTTACTTTTAATATGGAGATTTTTAACTGTATTTTTAATTCAGATGGACTTAAATTTCAAATCCAAGGCGGTAATCCGGGTGTTTACATAGATATAGTATTTGATATTGTAAAAGGAGCTAAATCATCAAGTTTCAAAGCAACTGAATTTGATGCTAAATTTATATTTAATGCTAATCCAGATTTTTTTGCGTACTCATTATACTTTGACGGAATGTGTATAACGTATAATATGGAACCAAGCAAATTTAATAACATTTTAAATGATTTATAAATAGGGTAACCGTTACTTAGAAAAATATAGCTTCTATAAATATATAGAAGCTGAATGAACACCATGGTTTTATTATTAGTATCATTTTGCTTATTATAAAAAGAAGTTGACTCTATAGTAACAATATAGTTTATACTAAGAAAAGTGTGAAAATAATGAGGTAAGTGGTATTTGAAAAAAACTTATTTGTTAAGTGTGAATAGCCATCTTAAATTATTTTTTTAATTTAAGATGGCTATGTTATTATGCTTATAATCCTAGTAATTCATAGAAAGTATAAAATTTGTTATTATATAAATTCCATTTGAAATTGCATCCTCTGAAGCATCAAAGTTCGGAGAGTGAAGAGGATTAATTCCTTTATCCATATCTGCAATGCCAAGCCTAAAATGAACTGATGGAATTTTTTCTGCAAAATATGCAAAATCTTCTGCCGCAAAGGTTTTTTCTAGGGGTAAAACCTTATTTTCTCCAATTAGAGTTTTTGTAAAATCGATGAATTTATTAGTCAGCGCTTTATCGCTTATTAGAGGAGGATATTGAAAATCGTATTTTACATCTACTCTACAGCTATACTTTTCTGCGCATAAAGTTGAATTTTTCAGTATATCTTCATATAATTTTTGTCTAAGCTCAATATTGAAATTTCTAACAGTACCTAAAACTTCACAATTTTCTGCTATTACATTAGGCGCATTGCCACATTGTATAGAGGAAAAAGTGAGCACGTGTGAGTCTAAGGGGTTATTTTCTAGACTAGATTGAATATTCATACTCTGAATAAACTCCATGGCAGGATAAATAGGATTTTTGCAAAGGTGAGGGGTGGCTGCATGTCCTCCGCTACCAATGAAACTTATATGAAAATCATCTACGGAAGCCATAGAAGCGCCACTTGCCACTTCTATTGTTCCTACGGGGACATTAGGCCATACATGAAATCCAATCATATATTTAACCTCCGGATTTTCAAGTACACCTTCTTTTATCATGGGAAGAGCGCCACCTCCTGACTCCTCACCAGGTTGGAAAATAAACTTTACAGCTTTAGTAAAACCTATTTTTTTTAGTATTAGTGCAGTACCTAAAACAATAGCCATATGATAATCATGTCCGCAGGCATGAGTAATGCCATTTACAGGTAAAGCATCCATATCTGCTCTTATGGCTATACACTGGCTACCAGAATTCATGGTGGCAGCCACGCCAGTACTCGCAAAGATTCTTGTATCCACTTCTAAATCTTTTAGAAAATCAAGAATAATACTTTGAGTATTAAATTCCACAAAAGATAATTCAGCGCTAACATGCAATTTTTTTCTTAATTCTTTTATAGTATCAATATTTTGGTTTATCACTTCTTTAATATTCAAGTCTTCACCACCTAATAATTATATAAAATTTTAATGAGTAATCTCAGACAATACTAAATTTTAATGAGAAATCTCAGACATTACTATGTCAAGAATACATAAAGCCTCATCAAGCTCCGCATTTGAAACATTAAGGGGAGGAAGTAATCTTATAACATTATCTCCAGCTGTAACAACAAGGAGGCCTTTATCAAAACACAATTTACTAAATTCCTTTGCCCCAGTTTTCAAACTAATGCCCAGTAATAGTCCCATACCTTTTACTTCTTCTATTAAACAGTGCTTCTCTTTAAGTTTAACTAAATTTGCCTTTAAATACAAACTTTTTTCTTCTATTTTATCTATTATACCACCATCAACTAGTTCTGTTAAAACGGCAACACCAACTGCGCATCCAAGGGGATTACCGCCAAAGGTGCACCCATGATCGCCAGGTACAAAAGCCGTTGAAGCTTTTTCATTAGTAATAGTAGCACCTATTGGAAATCCGCCACCCAGGGCCTTAGCTATACAGATTACATCAGGAATTACAGTGAACTTTTTATAAGCAAAAAGGCTTCCAAGACGTCCCATGCCACATTGTACTTCATCAAAAATTAATAGAGCATCATACTTATCACACAGAGTTCTTGCCATCTCTAAAAACTCGGCATTTGCTGTATTTATTCCGCCTTCTCCCTGAATTGGTTCTATTATTATACCACATACCGTCTCGTCAAAATTATTTATTAAATCCTCCATATCGTTGAAATTAACTTTTCTTATACCTTCAATTAAAGGGCGGAAATCCTTTTGATACCTCTCTTGACCAGTAACAGATAGTGCACCCATAGTTCTACCATGAAAAGAATTGTCCATATATATGAATACATTTTTACCATCTGCACCTTTTAGCTTTCCATATTTTCTTGCTATTTTTAATGCACTCTCCACAGCCTCTGTACCACTATTACAAAAGAATACCTTGCTATGATCAGAATTATCAATCAATTTATCTGCAAGAAGAAAGCTTTGAGGATTCCAATAGTAATTTGATACATGAATAAGTTGCTTGCTTTGCGCAGCTAGGGCATTTATTATAGCAGGGTGACTATGTCCAAGGCAATTTACTGCAACTCCTGAGACAAAATCCACATATTCACGGCCACTTGTATCATAAAGTTTGCAGCCAACTCCGCTTTCAAAAGTAACATCATATCTTCCATAGGTGTTCATTATACAATTATTTGACATTTATTTGCTCCCTTCGTTGTTATAATTTTAGTGCCAACATTGTTAATCAAATTTAATAATAAGCTATGTTTTTTTCTTCCATCTACCAGATGAACATTTTTAGTACCACTATTAATTGCAGAAATGCAGCATTGTAGTTTTGGAATCATGCCGCCATAAACAATACCATTATCTATAAACTCTTCAGTTTCTGCCACAGTGATTGATGATAAAAGTGTTGAGGGGTTAGTTATATCTGTATATACACCATCTATATCTGTCATAATTAATAATTTTTCTGCTTTTAGTACACCGCTTATAGAAGCTGCAGCATAATCTGCATTTATATTATAACTATTTCCTTCGCTATCTGAGCCTATAGGTGAAATAACGGGGATATAATTACTTTCAAGTAAATTATTCAATAACTCCATATTAATATTAACAACGTCTCCAACGAAACCTATATCAATTTTTTGATTGTCTTGATAAATAAACTTCTTTTTAGCTGCAATTAAATTGCTATCTTTACCGCTTATGCCTATGGCGTTTAATCCTCTTATACTTAAGGTAGAGGATAGTTTTTTGTTAATATTTCCGGAAAGAACCATCTCTACTATTTCCATGGTTTCACTGTCTGTGATTCTTAATCCTTTCACAAACTTATTTTTGCCACCAGTTTTTTTTACCCATTTACTAATTTCAGGACCGCCACCGTGTACTATAACCACTTTTATTCCAACGCTTGTCATAAGTGCAATATCTTCTACGAAGGCTTCCTTAGCTGCATCATTGCTCATTATGCTGCCACCATATTTTATAACAAAGATTTTATCTTGGTATTTATTAATTTGTAAAAAGTTTTTTATATTTGTTTCAGAATTTTTTATATCCATTGTAGCCCCCAAATTTATTATTTTATTATAGTTATTTAGTCATTTGAATGATTATACAACTTTATGAATAAATATTCAATACTTTATTGATTTTTTTTTATTTTAGTGTATAATAACTTTTATCAATAAATCTAAAGAAAGAGGTGATGTGACATGATTAAAGCGGGAGTGGTAGGGGCGACTGGATATGCAGGTGAACAATTAGTATGGCTTTTATACAAGCATCCAATGGTTAATATAGAATTTTATTCTGCTCATAATTATGCAGATACTCCGTATAACGAGATTTATAATAATTACTATGGATATATAGAAGAAATCTGCGTTAGTATGGAAACTGCTATAAGTAAATTGTCAGATATAAATGTTCTTTTTATTGCAATGCCCCATGGAAAAACATTTGAAATAACTGAAAAAGCCTTATTATTAGGGGTAAAAGTAATAGATTTAGGTGCTGATTTTAGATTGAAATCTAAAGAAGTATACCAGGAATGGTATGGAGTTAAGCACGAAAGTGAAAAACTTTTAGAAAAGGCCGTTTATGGACTTACTGAACTGAATAGAGCAGCTATAGCGAAATGTAACTTATTGGCAAATCCAGGGTGTTATCCTACAGCTACTATATTAGCCCTTACACCACTACTTAAAAATGACATAATAGATGTAAATTCCGTAATAGTGGATGCTAAATCGGGGGTGTCAGGAGCAGGTAGAGCTGCAAATATTGCCTCGCTTTTTACTGAGTGTAACGAATCAATTAAAGCCTATGCAGTTGCAAGTCATAGACATACTCCAGAGATTGAACAAGAACTAAGTAGGTTTTCCATGGAAAAGGTAGTGATAACTTTCACCCCTCATTTAGTACCCATGAATCGTGGAATATTATCGACCTGTTATGGAACGCTAAGCAAAGACGTAAAAACACAAGAAATTATAGATTTATACAGAGATTTCTACAAGGATGATTATTTTATAAAAATTATTGATGGATTACCTGAAACTAGATGGGTAAGAGGCTCTAATTTATGTCATATTGGAATAAGGGTAGATAAACGAACAAAACGTGTAATTGTAATATCTGCAATAGATAATTTAATAAAAGGTGCTGCGGGTCAGGCTGTTCAGAATATGAATATTATGTTTGGACTTCAAGAAACTACAGGTCTGGAAATTATTGCTATGGCGCCTTAAGCATACAATGGATTTCTTTCAATATTCCTTAAATTAAAATTTATTTTTTTACAATTTGTAACGCGAAATATGTTGTTTTTTGTCTTGAAATTATGTATAATTACTGGCAGTCTAAATATAGGGGAGGTAGAACCATGGAAAAAATGTGCTTTGAAGTTAGAAAGGCTTTTTCTAGCGACATTGAAGAAATACGAATACTCTCAAGAGAATCTTTTAAAATGTATACCGAAAACGCAGCAATTACAGAACTTATAGCACCTCTTGAGGAAACCTATGATCAGGTGAAAAACGCAATAGAAACCAGTGAAGTCTTTGTAGCACTATATAACGAAGAAGTTATTGGTAGTGTGAGAATTGAAATTAAACCAGATAGAACTGCTTATTTAAGTAGATTTGGGGTTTCTGCCTCACATCAAAATAATGGTATTGGTAAAATATTAATGAATGCAATTGATAACTTAATGATAGAACAGGGTATTACCGCTTTATATCTCCATACTGCTTCTAGAATGTTTTCACTTATTAGATTTTATTATGGAAGGGGTTTCTTTATAGAATCAACTACCAATGATAGGGGATACATTAGGGCATTGCTGTGTAAGGAATATATTGAAGAGTCCATCTTAAGTAACTGTGACGTTGGGTAATTTTATAAGCGAACTTTTTAAATAGCAAGGAGGTGACTAACCAGTCACCTCCTCGCACAAATCTATTTTTTTTCTAATCCACATTCAACTAAATACTTCATTACCTGAAAGTCACTCATTTCAGGGTAGGTTTCTTTTATACCAGTTCTTAATACTTCCAGATAATTATCACAAGGATCGTGATATGGTCTTGTGTTTGTATTTGTAATGGTAACAATTTCAACACCATTATATTCTCCTAAGGAAATACTCTGATTATACCAATTCTCTTCATGTCCCTCTTGCCTTGAAATATCTTCAAACTGTTCTTCGGTAACAAGATACATTCTACCTAAAGCTTCTCCGTGGCTGTGAGTATCTAAAAAGGAAAGGCCGCCAATTCCCCAAGGAGAACTTTCGTTACCATAATACATTTTATAAGGAATAGTTACTGGCCTAGTATCCTTTGGTAGTGATTTATTTCTACAACCCTCATAAGTCACTCCGTTGAATTTACTCTTTCCACCTTTAATATAAGTTATTAATCTTTCATAAATCAGGTTAGAACCATAACTTGCATACCAAACAAAATCGTTTCTTTTTACAGCATCCTTAGGGTGGTTGTCTGGACTAACTTCAATTTTTTTTGAAATATCTTTATTATACACATATACATAAGCTTCTTGAACATCATCATTATCATTAATAACTCTGATTAATTTTCTTGAAAATAAATTTCCCTTAGCTTCAGATATATCTATTTTGTCTAATATGTTACTATCAACAATATACATCTCACCGCGAACCTTATCAATTTCATTTTGAATTATTAGCGGATAATTACCGAAGTCATATAATTGAAAACCATCAGCTATAAAATAACCTGCAAATCTAGCGCCTGATAAGAATTCTTCATGATGACTATTGTCTTTCATAAGCGTACCATAGACAAAAAGCCTTATTATTTTATTTTCTTCATTTTGAGCATTTTCTTCTGGGGTTCCAAATTTATCTACCATAATAGCATCCCTCCGTAAATTAATATTTTTAAATGTCTTAATAAAAGTATAACATGGAAATGACTAAAGTGTTAGAAAAAATCACCTGACTATATATTTATAACATACGTACAATATTTAAACTAGTTTCTTTAGACAAATCTATATACTTAGAATTAATGCAAACAATAGGGGTAGTAATAGCCTGTGGGGGTACATATACGATTTCGCCAGTTTGACCATTACTCATTATAACTTTATTGCCTACATAACAAGCAGCTATATTGGATAAAAAAGTATTTGCTATATGTATATCAAAATTACTTATAACTTGGCTCTGAATAATTTGAAAAGATTCAAAGGGGCTTACGCTTTCTCTGTAAGTTCTTTCTGAAGTTATTGAATCATAAAAATTTGTAATGGCTATAATTTTGGAACATATACTCATTTCTGATCCAGCTACGCCTCTTGGATAACCTGATTTGTTTTCTCTTTCATGATGCATTAGTACAGCTTCCTTGCTTTCTGTTGAAAGACCATCTATATTATTTATAATTTCAAAACTATAAATAGGGTGCTTTTTTATCTCTTCGAATTCTTCAATTTCTAATTTTCCTTTTTTATTTAGAATTGAATTGGAGATCTTTGTTTTACCAACATCGTGAAGCAATGCGGCTTGGATAAGATTTATTATTTTACTTTCAGGTAATAGCAACCATTTACCCAATAACATTGCATATAACGACACGTTTATACTATGAGTGAAAGTATCCTCATCCACAGATTTTAAATCATTTAGACACTGAACAATATGATATTCATTATTTATTGGTTCGTATATTGAATTAGATATTAGGTTTATTTTTTTTATGCTTACATTAATGCCCTTAGTTAAATCGCTTAATACTTCCTTAATCTCTAATACATTTCTTTTATAACTTTGCTTTAATTGATTTAAATCATTGTCTTTAAATTCAACAGATTCTCCATGACTAGCTCTATAAATCCAAATAAAATCTGTTTTAAATGCAATCAGTTTATTTTTAATATAACTATTTATTGTAGTGTTCTCTACAACAATGGTTGTACCATATTTGCTTACCACTTTTTGTGCAATTATATCTCCAAGTTCACAATCTAAAATAGCTATACATGTTTTTTCCATTTTATTCTCTCCTAAATAATATAATATTAATAATATAATTATACTATAATCCTTTTTTTGCTAAAATTCAATTAACCATGACTTGGGAAAGAATTAAATTCATAGGATAAAGTAAAAATGTACAACTTTACAGATTAAAAATCAGTGAAATAACAGTGAATATTCATTAAATTATTACCTTATTGCAGGAGAAACTCAGCTTTAAAAATTTGAAACATATTCATCCTCGTCGTCTTCTTCATATATAGCATATTCTTTTGGTTTTATTGAAATATTGGAGATTACAAAAGCCAGTAAAGTAGGGATAAGCCAAGAGAATCCAACACTTGCTAAAGGAATAAATTTAAGAAATCCAATGCTATTTGGATACACACCATTTATTGTATCTAAAATACTTATAATTAGTGCTGTATATGTAGTTATAGCAACAACCTTATTATTTTTCACAATATCTCCAAGCAATGTAATCACTATAAGAACAATTACAATTGGATATAAAATTTGTAAAACAGGACCTGCTAGTGTAATAATATAATCAACGTTTTTTGTTGCTATTAAGCCACTTACTAAGGCCATAATAATAGCAGTAGTTTTGTAAGTTAATTTATTATTTGAAACATTAGCAAAGAATTCTGCTCCACTTGCAAGTAATCCTATAGCAGTTGTTAAGCATGCAAGAGCAACACATAAACCAAGAATAACTGCGCCAATACTGCCTAAATCTAACCTGACAATGTCTGTAACTAATTTAGTTCTAGCTATATCTGATGGAAACAAAGTGCTTGTTTGTGTTCCAAGATACATGAGTCCACCATATACAAAGGCAAGGCCCGCTACAGCAACTAGTGCTGATTTTATAGTCATCTTCATTATATCAGTTGCATTTTCATAACCTTTTGATCTAATAGATGAAATAATTATTCCAGCAAATATAACAGAAGCCATAGCATCCATTGTTTGATAACCTTCTATTAGAGCTTTTGATAATCCACCTTTGTAAGAGGTATTTATAATCGGTCCAATAGGATCTATTATCCCTTTAAATATAATTATACCAAGCATTAGTAAAAGTACGGGTGTAAGTATTTTGCCAATATTATCAATTATTGAAGATGGTTTAAGTACAAATACGAGTACTATTGCAAAAAACAATATAACTGCTATGTTTTGTGGTACAGATGGAAATATAGGATGTATTCCAAGCTCGAAAGTTGTTGCAGCGGTTCTTGGAATTGCAAATAGGGGTCCTATAACAAGAATTAAGGCTATACCGGTTATTATAGCAAATTTTTTTCCTACTCTATTAGCCATTTTGTCGTAAGTACCATTAATTTTAGCACAGGCTATTATGCCAGCTAATGGAAGACCAACCCCTGTAATGAGAAAACCTATTAGGGATGTGAATAATGCGCTTCCTGCAGCTTTTCCTAGGGATGGTGGAAAAATAAGGTTCCCTGCACCAAAAAACATTGCAAATAGTGCAAAACCAATAACAATTGAATGTTTTGTTGAATTTTTCATACTTTGCCTCCTTTTGTCTTTAGAAAGTTGAATTTTCTGTAAATATAATTTATGGTTCTAGACATATGATTTGTTTCTTTGCTATTGTATATAGCAATTACTATGCCGAAATTTTATGATTTTCATATAATTGTAAAAAAAAATGATTTATTCTAATAATGATTACCTTCCAAGGTTTATAAGGATCACTATTTATAATGTAGTTGTAAACGTTTTATTTAATTTCTGTTTCTAAAATAAAAGTGGGCAATTTTTTTCCATCTATTATGGAAAAAAATTGCCCGCTTTTATTTTTGTATTTTATATTCATTTACTTTATTTTGTAACTGCCTTCGAGTGATACCTAATACTTTTGCTGTTTTTGTCATACTAAAGTTGTTTTTCACAAGTACAGTTTCTATATACTTTTTTTCTATTGCAGATCTAAAGGATTTTAATGTTTGATCTCCTTCATAGTCTGAAGTTGGCGCTTCATGTATTAATAAATCATCTTTTGATATAACACCATTTTCACTAAATACAACCAGCCTTTCGATAATGTTTTTAAATTCTCGTACATTGCCTGGATAGTCATACTGGTTTAGGTATTCCCAAACTTCCGGCTCTATAGTGTGTATTTCTTTCTTCATTTGTTTAGATGCTGTAGATATGAAGGTAGTAGCCAAACTATATATATCTTCTTTGTGATCTCGTAGAGGAGGTATTTCAATGATGATGGTGTTGATTCTATAGTAAAAATCCTCTCTAAATAGTCCCTGAGATATTAGTTTTACTATAGATTTGTTGGTTGCAGTTATAAGTCTAAAATCAACAGGGGTACTTATGTTGCTACCTATTTTTTCTATTGCGCGGTCTTCAATGACTCTTAGTAATTTAATTTGAGTGGATAGTGGCATATCAGCTATTTCATCTAAAAATAAAGTTCCCATATTAGCTGATTCAAATCTACCAATTCTATCTTCATTGGCACCAGTGAAAGCTCCCTTGCTGTGACCAAATAGTTCAGATTCTAATACACTTTCCGATAGGGCATGGCAGTTAATTGCTACAAAGGGCTTATTTTTGCGCTCACTCTGAGTATGTATGAAGTTTGCAAATACTTCTTTTCCGACTCCCGACTCTCCAAGCAAAATCACGTTGACATTTGTCTGGGCTACTTTTCTAGACATATCTATAATTTTTTTAAAATCTTTATTTTCTGAGGTTAGAAGAGATTTCTCTTTTTTATCATAAGTTTTAGAGATTAACTCAGATTTTTTGTACTCTTTACATGCTTTTTCAATTTCTTCTAGTAGTTCCATAGGATCATTTCCTTTTACAAAATAAGATACTGCACCTTTTTTCATGGCCTCTACTGCGGTAGATACGGTGGCATATGCAGTCATGAGTATGACTTTGATATCTTGGGCAGTTTCTACTATTTTTTCTAAAAGTTCTATCCCACTGTCTCCCGCCATCATTAAATCCGTCACTACCATCTGAAAATTTTTATTTTTGAGTTTTTTTATAGCATCTTCTGCTGAAATTACTGTGTCTATGGTATACCCCTCAATTTCAAGTATTTTAGCTAGTCCTTTTGAGTATGCCACTTCATCATCTACTATTAATATTTCATAATTTTTGATCTTCATTTATTATCTCCTATTTCAATATTAGTATGGGCTCATGTATCTTTGGTGGAAGTGTGACTATAAACTTTGAACCTTCCCCAATTTTACTTTCCACTCTAATAGTTCCCTCCATCTTTTGTACTTCGTTATAAACAATAAATAGCCCAAGCCCTGTGCCTTCGTTGACTTGCTTAGTTGTGTAGAAAGGATCAAATAAGTACATTTGTGTATCTGAATCCATCCCTGTACCTGTGTCAGATACTTCTATGATTGTATTGTTATCCTTTTTCCACACTTGTACCTTAAGTATGCCTCCTTGCTTCATGGCATCCGTAGCATTTGAAAAAAGATTTAGTAAGATATGTTTTAATGACTCACTATATATTTCTACTTCTAAATCTCTTTCCACATATAACTTAAACTCTACATGTTTTTGCTTTAAGGCTTTTTTATTAAGTTCATAAAGATTTGCTATGAAATCCTTCACTTGTATGTTATGTACTTTGTTATCGGAAAGCCTTGAAAAATTCAGAAGATTGTCTATGATTTTATTGGCTCTAGTAACTGAATTTTCTATTATATCTATTGCCTCTTTTTTATCCTTTTCTTCTTCCATTCGTCTAAGCAAGTATGTATAGTTCCTGATGATTCCGAGAGGGGTCCTTATTTCATGTGCAATACCTGCAGCAAGCTGACCAACAGCCGCCATTTTACTCGATTGCAGCATCTTTTGCTGTGCAAATTTCAGATCAGTTATATCCTCCATCATTATAAGTACTCGTTCTCTGGTGTTCGATACTTTGTCTAATAGATAAGTTCTTACTTTAAATGTTCTATTTTGATATTCTACAGCTTTTTCTATTGAAGTTCTAGTTTTGAATATGTCCTTAATGAGGCAAGCCTCGCAATTGCTGCCTAGTATACCGTTGATATTTTTGCAGTGCATATGTTTAACTACATCTACAGAAGAGCCTATATATTCACAAAATGCTGTATTAGATTCTGCAACAAAGCAGTCCTCGTTTACAACCACCATTAAATGAGTGGTAAGGCCATTGAAAGTAGTTTCCAATTCGTTTTTTGATATATTCAGTGCATTTGTTTGTCTTTTGACTTCTTTTTTTAGCTCGCTGTTCCAATAGTAAAAAAACAAAGCTAATATTATAGCTAGAAGTATAGCATATTTAACATAAAGCATATATTTCTCAGTATTGGTATTTTTCATAATTAAAGGTGATATGCTAAACCATTTTCCATATATTCTTTCCATGGTATTATTTTTTTGTAATTGATATATTGCTTTGTTAAGTATGGTTACTAATCTTTCATTACCCTTTTTTACCCCAATTAGGGCTCCTCTTTCGTACAAGTAGTTATTTAATATTGAATATTCTCGGTTAAGGCTCTCTTGAGTTAAATAATAGTTTATTACTGATTCGTCTCCTAGGACTGCATCTACTTCACCATTTTCTAGGAGGCTAATAGCGTCCCTTAAAGTTTCAGTTTGGACTCCTTGTACATCGGTATAATTTTCTGCTAAATGCTCAAATATATAGTCACCTTTTATTGCGGCTATAGTTTTTCCTTTTAAATTTTGGGGCACTTTTATACTAGTATTATTTTTTTTTGTTAATATAGCACCTCGTTGATAGTATATAGGACCTGTAAATATAAAGCTACGAGCGCGATCTTTTGAAGCGTGCATATCACAAAAATCAATAGATCCACTTTCAAGTGCTTCAAGTGCTTCATTCCAAATCATAGGTTTCATCTTTATGTTAACACCTAATTCGATAGACAGAGCATTGATATAATCTATTACCAGGCCCTCGTATTGACCACTATCTGGATTTAAATATCTTAGTGGGGGGGTGTTTTGGTCTGAGCCATAGGTCAAATCTCCATATTCTTTCAAATACGCTTTATCTGAGGCATTTAGTCGTTGGCCTTTTGCAAAAAAATCTAATATGTTCATGTTGTGTTCTATTTTGAAATAACTATTTGCAAATATAAGTGCAGTTATTATAATTAAAAATGCTAATATATATTTTTTCTTCATTATTTTTTCACCCTATTTCATTATATTTAGGTAATGAAGATAGACCCTTTGCATACTTTATTTAATTGTACCATAAAAATCATAAGGATAAATCTACAATTTAACTTTTGTTACCGGATAAGGTGGAAGAACTTTTATAAACTTTTCCGCACCAATTCTTGCATATCACGCTATCGCTTACTGCCATCTTACCATTTAATACCACAAATTTAATTCCAACAGGAACTTTAGTAGGATTAAAGTAATCCTCAAAACCTCTAATCTCCTTTAAATCAAATAAAACTATATCAGCAGTTTTACCTATAGCTATTTCTCCTATATCTTTAAGGCCTAAAGTTTTTGCAGGTAGATAGGAGATCTTATATATAGCAGTTTCAAGAGAAAGAGCCTTTTTATCTCTCACAAATTTACCTATAAACAGTGGGTAGTTTCCGTAAAGCCTAGGATGTGGATTTCCTGCGGGTATACTATCTGAACCTACCATTTGAAGTGGATGATTTATTAGTTCAATAGTGTCCTCCTGGGAAAAAACATTTAAAGTTACTATTGCTACCCCGAATTTTTCTTCCATAAGTAGCTGCAATGCAAAATCTACGGGATCAATACATAGCTCTTTAGCAATGCTTCCAACAGTCTTTCCAATGTATTTTAAATTTTTAGCTTGTTTTACTGAAGTTATAAGGATGCCATCCCAACCTGTGATTAAACTATAATTATCCCAGCCTTTATAGTGAGTTTTAGGACTTTTAAGTTCCTCTTTAAGTTTTATAAGGTGTTTTTTATCTTGAAGCCGTTTAAACATCTGCTCGCTACCACCAGCAGTAATCCAAGGCGGTAAAAGCTGGCTCATAAGAGTGCTCCCAGATAAATATAGATGCTCATCAAAGGTGATTTTAATTCCGTTAGCTACTGCATTATCTATATAGTTCATAAGTATTTTAGCAGGTGAACCCAAGTCCTTGGAGTTATAAGACCTCAAGTGCGAAATGTGAAGACGTACCTTGGCTTGTCCTGCTATATAAATCATTTCCTCTAGTGCATTTGTTATAGTATCATCATGATTTCTTAGATGAACCATAACAATTCCATCATAAGCAGCTATAACCTTGCATATAGCGATTAATTCGTCTTTTGTGCTGAAAATTGCAGGAAGGTATTGAAGCCCTATTGACATGCCAAAAGCACCAGCTTTCATAGCATTTTCTGCTATTTCGCACATGGAGTCCATGTCCTCTTTAGTTGGTATTCTATTATCGAAGTTCATAACGCTTGTCTTAATGGCTCCATGAGAAATTAAAATAGAGAAATTATTTTTTAGTCCACTAGAAGCTATTTGATTTATATAATCATCAAGATTGGAAAACTTCCAATTAAAGCCAGGATCTCCAACTACTCCTCTTGTATAATTTTTCCATGTGATATTTTCTTCTTCTTCAATACAGGGAACAACGCCTAGGCCACATTGTCCTACAAGTTCAGTTGTTACACCTTGCATTAGTTTTAGATTTTGAATATTATTATCCATAAAAGGTACTAAATCATTATGACTATGTACATCAATAAATCCTGGACAAACTACAAGTCCCTTAGCCTCAATAATTTCTAAGGCTTCTCCAGGAATTTCGCTTTGAATTTTTACTATTTTGCCATCTTTTATTCCTAAACTTCCTTGATAAGAAGTATTACCTGTACCATCTACTATGCAACCATTTTTTATTATTATATCTAACATATTAATTCATCCCCTTATTTTTAATATAGTCCTTTATTGATTTTTATGCAATAAGATATTGCAGCAACTTCGAAAGGAGATATATACTCTCACTTATAGAAGCAGGAGACCTTTCAATGAAATGTCATTAAAGGTAAATTAAGAGAAATATGAATTTCTTATATACTAAAAATGCATAATAGTGTATAATTTAATAAAATAAGTTGCTATAATGCAAGAATGGGGATGTTTTATGGTTAAAATACTATTAGGATTACTAATTCTGTTAGCATCATACTTTGCGGTTATATATATCTATGATATTTTCAAAGTAGCAAAAGCAGAAAAATCTCGAAATGAAAAATTTATTACTTTTGGAGTAATAGGGTTTATAGCTAATTTTTTTGATACTTTAGGAGTAGGAAGCTTTGCTATTATAACATCTATAGTTAGGTTCTTTAAATTGACCGATGATAGAACCCTTCCAGGAACCTTAAATGTATCTTGCACAATTCCAACTGTTTTGGAGGCGATTATTTTTTTAACTGTTATAAAAGTAGATAAGATAACATTGGTTTCAATGATTATGGCTGCAGTTTTAGGTGCAATAATAGGAGCGGATATTGTTGCTAAATTTGATGTGAGAAAAGTAAGAATTGGCATGGGCCTGGCACTAATTGTAGTTGCTATTTTAATGCTATCAGGTCTATTAAATCTTATGCCAATCGGTGGAACAGCAGAAGGACTAACTGGGGTTAAGCTGATAGTAGCCATCATTGGTAATTTTATACTTGGAGCATTAATGCAACTAGGTGTTGGTCTATATGCTCCTTGCATGGCATTGATCTATGCACTTGGAATGAATCCTCTTGCTGCTTTTCCAATAATGATGGGCTCTTGTGCATTTCTTATGCCGGCGGGATCAATTCAATTTGTAAAAAAAGGAGCATATGATAGAAAAGCCTCTATAGCTATTACGCTATTTGGAAGTGTTGGCGTAATAATTGCTGCATATATTGTTAAATCGTTACCATTAGATACTGTTAAATGGTTAGTGGTAGTGGTGGTAATTTATACATCAATCATGCTTTTACAATCTGCACATAAAGCGCGAAAACAGCAGTTGAAAACCTAGTAACATTAGCATTTGTTTTAACTCATTACAAATTTAGGGATTCATCCTATACGGGTAGAATCCCTAAATTTTTTTAGCTTGAATAGTATCAATCCTTCAGTTTACTAATTTCATCTAGCATTAATATATTTAAACTGTTTATTTCTTTTCTTTTTTCCATTCTTTCCTTTATCATTCTAAATCTATATTCTGATTCAACTGATTCAACTTTCAATTCCATTGAATTGCAAATCTCGAATATCTTTTTAAACTGTATTGCAGTTTGTTCAAACTCTTCATCAAAATCAACTAGGTCCTTATTCTGGTAAATCATTTTTAGTGATTCCAATTGATAGCTAATCATTGTAGAAAATTGTATAAGAAGTTCTTCAGGTTTTACTTTATAAAGATATAACAATAATCCTGTAAAAATTTTACAAAGAACGTCGCTTGGGAAAATATCAAGATTTACTTTGCTGTAACCTGGCTTTGTTTTTAATTTTAACTTAAATAATTTTCTAAGCCAGGTGTTATGATTTTTTGTAGTGTATAATCCATAAATTTCATAACTGTTTTCTACTAGTTTGAAAAATTGATTTATTTCTTCAAAATTTACAAAGAATTTTAATTCGTTATCTATTCTAACTAATCTAATTTGCTGAATCATGTTAGAAATATCTCCATTACTTAAAAATAACTTGCCTTCTGTAGCACCTCTAATGTCTTTTACACACATCCAGATATCTGACATTGAATAATCGACCTCCAGTATGGATTATTTTCTGCATCTAAATTCAATCACTTATTTTAAATATAGTACTTTATTCGTTTTTATGCAATAAATAACTATCCTAATATCCGTAATATACTAGGCTACAAAATGCTAATTAAGTGTTATAATTATGTTTATATATATTGGTATTTTGTTGTATATTTTACAAATAACATATCGGAGGAGCTTTAAATGAGGGATATTAATGAGGACCTAAGGTTACAAGATGAAATAAATAAAGAAATTAATCTTATATTGTTAGATTTAAACACAGTAGAGAAAAAAGAAAAAGAGGTAGTATACCTAGAAAATAAATTACTACTAGAAAAACTTAAAAGTGGCAATGAAGGTATAGCAAGGCAAACTATAAATGAGTTTACATTGCTAAAAAATAGAAAGGTGTAACAGCTTTAGGAATATCCGGTTTATATATAGCTGTAATAATAAATTACTTAGCATTAGACAATCTAACAGGTCTAGCTGCACTGGGTATCACCGCAATTATAACAGGTGGAGCAATTTATCTAATCTATAAAAAGGAATCAAATTTGCTAAGGATTGTAACCTTAATAGGAGCATATATATGCTTAGTGCCTGTGGGAGAGATATCAGCTGAGCAGTCCTACATTGTATTTATAATATTGGCACTTATAAATATACTTAATATATATTTTCCATTGCAAGCAATAAAAAACAAAGATATAAACATATCTTTTGAATTCTACACTTCAATGCTGGCTTTATTTTCTACTATTATAATTGGTATGAATTTCCATGAGAATGTTCAAATATTACTTTTAATAACCATCACTGTTATATATAGTGTGCAATTTATGCTTACTTGTGAGCAAAAAGAAAGCATACTGAACTCAGTAGGGTTATTACTGTATTTTATTATATATCCTCTGACGACAATATGGATATATTTGGACTCAGACATTTGGTACGCACCTCTAGTTGCCTATTGTATTATTGGAACTATAATACTATTAAGAGTAAAAAATGCATCAAAATGGACAGGGTATGTTGGTGTTGTATTAACTTGCCTCTCCATACTTTTAAGAGTTAACTTAATCTGGGGTGAGAAATATACTACAGTTACAATAATTGCAATATCAATTCTACAGCATGTATGATTTCAGGGTTAGCTGGAAACATAGAGTTTTATTTAACCACTGCGCTTATGTTATTCATTGTAGTATTCATGTTTACTCAAGATTATGTAGATAGTAAAATTTTAACATGTAATAAGGTGGTAATCTATGCACTTCTATCAACTTATATAGTAGTAAGATTAAGTTTTATAGTGGATGTAGTATATGAATTTAAACAATTACTTCTTAGTACATCGCTGATGTTAGTTGCTTTAGGTAGTGTATTTATAGGATTCAAGATAAACAACTCTAAACTTAGAAAATACGGTTTAATATTATCGCTTATAACTTATGCTGGTAGATTTTTACTCGTTTAGCTTTATAATTAAAACCTTAGTATTTATGATAGTGGGGGTAATTGCATTAATAATATCTTACACATTTTCTAAGTTAGAAAAGGAATATAAAAACAAATAGCATTAGTAAAAAAAATACGAGGTAAAAAGGTATAGCAAAAAACCGCTATACCTTTTTATAAAATACATGTATTTAGTAAGTATCCTTCATTTAAATTTGACTCTATTTATAACGGTTTTTTTTATCTATTGATTCATCTCTCATTTCTGATTTCATACCATTAATAGCTTCTTCTCTTCTATGATTCTTTTCTTCTAGTGATTCTTTTGTTTTTTGATCATCTGAGTTTTCAATAGCTTCCTCAGTAAGATGAAAATTTTCAATAGTATTACTAATATTATGCTGGATTCTATCTGCGTTATCTCTTCTATCATCCGGTTTGTTTTTCATCATAAATTTATATCTCCTTTTTTTGATTTATTAATTCGTTATTATTATATCTATAAAAAAAAATATTATACGTCTTAGAGCGTAGCTGTTGCTTGAGATAAATATTAAAATAAAACTGCCTCAAAATATTATAAATATTTTGAGGCAGTTTTGATAATTATACTTTTTCAGTAGAACTATCACTTTGAATTTGTAGTTCATCAAATCTTCTCATAACCTCAGTACAGGTGTCTTTGCAAATTTGTGGTAATTCAGTTTTTGTGGCTTTATTAAAATCTATTCCAGCCTGTGAAAAACCTTTTTCTACTGCAGCTCTCATTTGCTGTATTTTATTTGGGTCGTCTCCTGCTAGAGATTTTGCCATAGTCATAATACGATCAGCCACTGCATTTATAGAATATGGGCCACCATCTTCTATTGCTTGCTTTGCACCTTCTGGAGTTGTTGCCATTTCAGGGTATGCGTTTTCTAAAGAACCAAATATTTTAGTAAGCAAATCTGTACTTTCTTTTGAGATTTTACTAATACCACTTTCAGTAGCTTTCCCAAGCAACTTATTCTGATTATTTATTGTATCACTTATAAATTTTTTTATGAGTTCTGTTTTTAAATTTTCCTGCGAATCCTTTATAGCTGAAATTTCTTCTGTAGAAAGTTTCTTTTTTATAGGTTTATAGGTTGAATCTGTTACTTCTTTTTCTGCGGATTTAACAAATGTGTCAGTTCCTAAATCTTGTGTTATTCCTTGGTTTTCGGAAGTTTCATTGTTTTTATCTGATTTTTTTGTATCATTTGTATGGGTATAATTTGCGGTGCTAATCCCTTTAATTTCAATAATATCCATATGCGTGAATGCCTCCTCCTCTTCATAATTTTCATTTAATATATTATCGTTTAATTATCAATTTACTTGAGATACCATACTTTAGGAGTAACTGTAATTAAATCATCATCTGCGATGCTGCAATATTAACAACTTTGGAAGTTAGTTTAGAGTGCCGCCTAAGAAATCTTCTTAGGCTAGTCAACTGCCACTTATAGAAGATGGCAGACTTGAAGCTTCCAAAATTTTGTTGAAGTTTTATGTTATAATATTGAAGAGATATTTGTATAATAAAAAAAGAAAGTGAGCTAGAATAACATGGATTTTCAACCAAGAATAAAAGGAATATTACTTGTAATTATAGGAGCAACGTTATGGGGGGTATCAGGCAGCGTTGCTCAATTCTTGTTTCAGGTAAAAGGATTTAGTGCAGAATGGCTTGTGGTTATTCGTCTATTAGCATCAGGTATAATTTTATTATTATATGCTTTTATAAAAGGCAACAAAAACATATGGAAAATATGGGAAACAAAACATAATTGCTGGAATCTTATAATTTTTAGTATTATAGGCATGGTAGGCGTTCAGTATACATATTTTGCTGCTATAAAATATGGAAATGCACCAACGGCCACTATACTGCAATATTTATCAGCGGTGATAATTGCTTGTTATCTAATTATTTTCAATAGAAGAAGTCCCAATTCACAAGAAATCATAGCTATTATACTGGCAATGCTGGGTACATTTTTTATTATTACGAAAGGAAATATTCATACCCTATCTATTTCAAAGTTAGCATTGTTTTGGGGAGTTTGTTCGGCATTTACCGCAGCTTTTTACACATTGCAACCTCGCTTACTTCTTGCTAAGTATGGTTCTACAATTGTAGTTGGGTGGGGGATGTTAATTGGAGGTATAGCTTTTAGTTTTATTCATCAGCCTTGGAACTTTACAGGTAAGTGGTCAATTAGTTCAATGCTTGCTGTTTTATTTGTGGTGTTATTTGGAACCCTTATTGCCTTTTGTTGTTACTTGGAAAGCTTAAAATACATACAACCAACAGAAACCAGTGTACTATCTTGTGTTGAACCACTATCTGCAGCGTTTTTATCTATATATTGGTTACATGTTCCTTTTGGACTACCAGAATGGATAGGAACGGGATGTATTATAGCTACGATTATAATTTTGTCTAGGGTAACTGTTACTTTGGAAAAAACGTAAGGGTATACAAGCGAAAATATTAATACAATATTAATATATATTCTGTAATTATATGATAATATTGTATTAAGTTTATAATAAATCAAAAGTTAATATAAAATTATATATATTAAATTAAATTATAAACAGTGAAGGGAGAATTTATTATGGCAGTTAGTTTAAAAAAAGGACAAAAGGTAGATCTAACCAAAAGTAATCCTGGTCTTAAAAAAGTACTTATAGGACTTGGCTGGGATACAAACAAATATGATGGTGGCTCTGATTTCGATTTAGATTCAGCTGCTTTCCTTTTAGGTGAAAACGGAAAGGTAACTTCTGATGGAGATTTTATTTTTTATAATAATTTAAATCATGCCTCAAATTCTGTAACTCACCTAGGTGATAACACAACTGGTAATGGCGATGGCGATGACGAACAACTAAAGGTAGATTTGTCTTCGGTTCCACAAAATGTAACAAAAATTGATTTCACAGTAACTATTAATGATGCGGAAAGTAGAAGACAAAACTTTGGACAAGTTTCCAATGCGTTTATAAGAATATGTAACGAAGAAACTGGTGAGGAACTAATAAGATATGACCTAGGGGAAGACTATAGTATAGAAACAGCTGTAATAGTTGCAGAATTATATAGAAATGGAACAGAATGGAAATTCAACGCTATTGGTAGTGGATTCGAAGGCGGACTTGGTGCTCTATGTTCAAATTTCGGAATAAATAATTAAATCAAATATAAAAACAAAAGAAGGTGCTTAAAATGTCTATTAATTTGCAAAAGGGACAAAAAGTTGACTTAACAAAAGGAAACAGTGGAATATCGAAAATAATGATTGGATTAGGTTGGGATGCAGTATCTTCACCTACTGGTGGAGGCTTGTTTAAAAAAAAGGCTGCAGATTTTGATTGTGATGCTTCGGTGTTAATGATAAATAAAGATGGGAAGCTTAAAGGTATAGAAAATGTTATATATTTTGGTAATTTGAAAAGCCGTTGTGGTAGTGTAATGCATACAGGGGATAATAGAACTGGTGATGGCAATGGTGATGATGAACAAATACTTGTAGACTTATCAAAGATACCTGAGGACACTAACAAATTAATATTTGTTGTTAATATTTACGACTGTATTAAGAGAAACCAAGATTTTGGTCAAATTGAAAATGCATATATAAGGGTTATAAATACTAAAGACAATACAGAATTATTAAAATATAATTTATCTGAAACCTATGCAGGTAAGACTTCGCTTATAACAGGAGATATTTATAGGCATAATAATGAGTGGAAGTTTTCAGCTATTGGTGAAGGAACCAATGATGGCTCTTTAACAGGCCTTATTGAAAGATATAGAAAATAAATAATTAAATTTAAGGCTATATCTTTGCAATTAGAGATATAGCCTTAAATTGCTATTTAGGTTTTCCATTTTCCCATTCACCGTTATAATATATAGAGCCATCTAGTTTATATGCAGTACCTAATCCACTTGGAATGTCATCTTTAAATTTGCCAATGTATTTATCGCCACTATTAAAGTAATAAGTTCCTAAGCCATTTGCTTTATTGTTTGTTAATTCACCTACATATCTATTGCCATTAGAATAATATTTGGTAACTACGTCATCCATTTTAAAAACTCCCTTATAAAAATTATATTGGACATCATTGCTTTAATTACAATTTTATGAAATTAATATATATTATAACATATTTAAACTAAATTGTATATTTGTTGTTTGGAAATGATGGTAACTAATTAGAGAAATATAGATTCCATTATGCAAAGATAGAAAAATTCACTTTTATTTTTCATTACTTAAAACTGTACATAATTAAGTGCAAATAGTATAATTATTTTTAAATATATATTTTTTAAGGGGGATTTGTTTTGCCACAAAAAATCAAAAAATCTAGTATGCATAAAGATATTAAGACAACAACTGATGAAAATACTACAGTTATACTTGAAGGTGAAAAGCAATTATCACAATCCATGGTATGGAATTTGCAGAGTGATTTCTTTGCAAATCAGGGGCCAGAAGCCTGGACTAAGGGAATTGTACCTCAATATATAACAACTAACCCTTATATAGCAAACCTATATGCTAAAACAATATTTGGCTATTGTAGGGACTATGCTACAAGGCCTAATGTAGATAAAGACTCAACCATATACATAATGGAACTTGCATCTGGTGTAGGGCGATTTACTTACACTTTCCTTAAAAGATTTTTACATATAGTCGAAAATTCTTCTCTAAAAGGGCTGAAGTTCAAATATATAGTAACAGATTTTTCTGAAAAGAATATTGAATATTGGCAAAAGCATAGCTTTTTAAAGCCATATTTTGATTCTGGAATACTTGACTGTGCAACCTTTGACATAACTAAAGATGATAAGCTTAAACTAAGAAACAGTGGTGAAGTTTTAAAATGTGGAAATTTAAAGAACCCACTAATTTTAATCGCTAATTATACCTTTGATAGCCTTCCACAAGATACTTTTTATGTGAACAATGGAGAAATTTTCGAAGGTCTGATTACAATAACATCACCAGAAGGTACCGTTAACTCTGAGGATAAATCTATATTGGCAGGCTTAGATTATTATTACACGGACAACCGAATTCAAGGTGATGGTTATTATGAAGATGATGATTTTAATGATATTCTTCTATATTATAAAGACCATTTACAGGATACATCTTTTTCACTGCCAATAATGGCCTTGCGTGCAATATCTAGATTGAAAAAATTGTTTAATGACGATATAATTTTAATTTCTGCAGATAAAGGCTATAAAAATGAAAAAGATATGCTAGGAAATTATCATCCGTTTTTATCAAAACATGGCTGTATTTCTATGACTGTGAATTTTCATTCAATGGAACAATATTTTAAAAATCTTGGAGGAAAAGCAATACATAGTATCTATGAACATGAAAATATAAATATGTCATTATTTTTATTAAGCAATAGTTCTCATGATTTTGTAGAAACTGCCATGGCTTATAATGAAATTGTTGAAAGTATTGGACCAGATGATTTTTATATATTAAAAAAGGCTGTGGTGCCACTTAGTGAATCTTTAGAAACAAAACAGATATTAACATTTATTCGATTTACACTTTGGGATGCAAGAACCTTTCAAGAAGTCTATAATATATTACTTGAAAGAATAGATACGGAGAAAGATTTTCCAACAGAAGAATTGGTTGTAGTAATGAATAAAGTTTGGGAGCATTATTTCCCTATTGGTGAAGAAGGGGATTTAGCCTATTATATAGGGTTGGTGTTTAGCTATATTTGCAATGACAGTGAAGCACTAAGATTTTTTGAATATTCATATGAATTATATGGTGCTAGTGCTGAAATCTATTATAAAATTGCGGTTTGCTGCTATAATTTAGGCCAGATTGAAAAAGCACTAGAATATACACAAAAATCATTGGAATTAGATTCAAGTTTTCAGGAGAGCAGAGATTTGAAAATTTTAATTGGGTAATTGGATTTTTATTATTGGTAAAATAAGTCTAGGCTATTCTTCTTATTTTTATCTATTTTGAGTTTTAGAAGGGCGGAAAAGAAATGAAAAATTTTATAAACAAAAGTATTATTAAGAATATTTTTTTTATACTAGTGGGAAGCTTAATATCTTCACTTGCAATTAATTTATTTATATCTAAAGCAAAGCTTTTAAGTGGTGGGGCTACTGGTATATCGTTAATTATCCAATATTTATTTAACTTTCCTGCTGGATATTGTATTTTGTTGCTAAATATTCCATTACTGATACTGAGCTATAAATTTCTTAACAAACGATTTACTATTCTTACATTTATAGGTACAATTTCATTTTCACTATTTTTAATATTAACAGCCCCTTTAAAAGGGGTAATTGATACAACCGATACATTGTTATTATGTTTATATGGTGGAGCACTAAATGGCGTTGGTATAGGAATTGTATTCAGCAATCACGGTTCCGCAGGAGGAATCAATATAATTTCAGCACTTATCAAAGTCAAGCATGATAATTTTAAAATTGGGCAAATTTCATTTTATATTAATATTATAATTGTTAGTATGGCTACAATGATTTTTGGGGTAACTAGTGCCTTATATACTATAGCAGCTATGTTCATAACGGCGGAAGTTACTGATAGAATAATAATTGGAATTGGTAAACAAAAATTGGTTCTTATTATTACCATAAAAGAAGAAGAAATTTGTAGTGGAATCTTGCATCAAATGCATAGAGGCGTTACTTTTTTATATGGGGAAGGTGCATACACAGGTAAGCATGAAAAAATATTATTTTGCACAGTGCCAATCCATCAGATTCCCGAATTAAAGTTAATTGTAAAAGAAATAGACAATGATGCATTTATGATAACACTTGATGCATCTGAGGTAAGGGGAAAAGGTTTTAAAAACGATTTAATATAGAACATTACATAAAATTACAAAAAATGCATACCTATTTGCTAAGGTAACTTGAACTTAAATATATTAGCATAAAAAAATAGAGTTAGTGGATAAATATTTATCCGCCAACTCTATTATTATTTTCACTAGTTACAAGGCTTATCTTTTTAGTGATGCCATTTCCATTTGCCCACAATATAAGGTAATCTATAAGTTTTCTCCCTAGTCCGAGTTCACAATATTCATGGGCTATAACTATTCCAAATTCTACTTTTGTAGCATTTTCATAGAGTCTAACAAATAGTACCCCAACAAAAGGTAATAATCTTAATAAATACCATCCGATAAATCAAAGATCTAATATAAAATATTTTACATAATATGTACGATTATAACGTTTTATGATTAATTTAACAATAACTGTAGTGAAAAACTACAATAAAGTAAGCATTTTCTCATAGTAATATATTAAACTAAATTCAAGTTTTTAGAGGGAAATTATGGTTTGCATAGAATTAGTATAATTAATAGTATAATTTATATTAAAGAATGTAATTATTTTCTATAAATACATAAGTATTTGAAAAACAGTTTATAAAGCAGGTTTTACTAAACCACAAAAGGAGTGATTAATATGCCCAAAAAAATAGTGTTTATTTTAAACGGTATTGTTGGAATGGAGACAATCACTATATTTTTTATGAATAAGACTTTAGCTATTTTGTTTTTGTGTTTAGGGATTATAGCTAACTTTATTATATATCGGTTACTAGTAACTACAGGAAACTCAAAGACAGAACTGGATTTAGTAAAAGCTGCAAAAAATGACTCGTTAAAATTGACAGTAAAAACACCCTCCATTGTAAAAGATTTATTTGAATTTATGACTAATTTAAATAGATCTCTATTAGTATCCTCTTGCAAAGGGATTAGAGTAATTAAAAAATTAGTCACAATATCTTCGCAACTTAAGGAAGCCTCTGCAGAAATAACACTGGCCATAAGCGATGTAGCCAGTGACATGGGGGATCAAGAATTAAAAGTAACAGAAATATCTGATTTGTTGGAAAAAATAGTTTCTTACGTGAATGTTCAAAGTGATAAAGTTGATAAGGCTTTTGACGTTAGCCAAAAGGCTAATTTGCAAGTTGAAAATTGTCAGCTAGCATCTAAGTCAATAAATAATCAAATGTTAGAGATAAAAACATCAGTAGACAATGTTGTAAAAATTTCTGATGGATTAGAAATAAAATCTTCTGGAATAAATAATATAGTTGATTCAATTTTAGATATTGCGGATCAAACTAATTTACTTGCACTTAATGCAGCTATTGAAGCCGCTAGAGCAGGTGACAGTGGAAGAGGTTTTGCTGTAGTTGCAGATGA
The DNA here is from genome assembly GCA_964467165.1 of uncultured Clostridium sp. Taxonomy (GTDB): domain Bacteria; phylum Bacillota; class Clostridia; order Clostridiales; family Clostridiaceae; genus Clostridium_AD. Next base: position 102,052 of record CAYXOL010000001.1, on the reverse strand, counting down.
GGTAAAGAAACTTGCAGACCAAGCAAAACAGGCTGGAACTAATATTATTCGGGTAACAAAGGGGATTCAAGATGATATAACCACCTCACGAAAAATGATGAATGAAGTACAGATAAAAACTGAGATAGGAACTAATATTACCAAAGATACAATTTCAGCATTATCTGCAATATATGAAATTATTGACACTGTTTCAAAAGAGTTTAAAGAGGTGAAGAAGACAAATGAAACTCTATGTGAAAATAATCATCAAATAAAGGACTTAATAGAACTCCTGGCGTGTATTACAGAAAGAACCTCCGCTGTTAGCCAGCAAATAAGTGCCTCGTCACAAGAGGTGAGTAATTCCCTTTTAGGAATGGATACTTTAGCTAATGATGCATTTGCAGAGAGTTCATACCTTCAAGAAAAAATATCTGAAAGAACAATTAATGTTGCGTCCTTATTAGAAATTGGTAAGCATCTTCAAAAAATTGATATGGATAGGGCGCTTAAGCAAAGCGATCTAAATATTCTTAAGAATGAACTAGGTTGTGATTCAGTTTCTATAACAGATGAATTTGGAACAATTTATATTTCTTCAAATGTCAGTGATATCGGATTCAATCTATGTGGATTTAGTGCTGAAGACAAGGATGTACTTGAAAAGAAGAGAGAAAACTTTGTAACTCCACTTATTAAAGCAGAAATGACAGACAGTTTTTGGAAATACTTAACATACCCTAGACTTAAAACAAAAGGTATTATTCAATATGGATTTTTAATAGATAGATTCATATAATTAAGGATTTATATATGAAATTTATATTTTCTCATTTAGGTATTATTTTATAAATACAATAAATTTATAACGTAATTATTGAATAAATAACTTTAATTTGTTAAAGAAATTTACGCTATAATTGTATATCAACAATTAGGGTTAAGAAGATGCCACTTGCCACGTGGGTGGCACAAAAGAATATTGTATTGGTATTGGTTAGTACTTTGATTAATTGTCTATACAAATAATTATTTGTATAGACAATTAATCTGTTGCGATATATAATAATGATATACATTATTATAGTAGCCATGTTTCCATTTAATCAAGAGGTTACAGTGATTATAGAGAAGGGTATTGCAGGTAATTTATTAAATAATTAAATTGTAAATTAATATATGGCATGAATTTTAGAAACAATACTAATTATGTGGGAGGAAAAAATGAATAATTTAGCTATAGGAATCGATATTGGGGGTACAAATATAAAAGCAGGTTTAGTAGATAGTTCGGGTAATGTTTTTGAATTTTCAAAAATTCCGACTAATTCAAATGAGGGGTTTCAGCAGAATTTGGACATATGAGTATTAATTTTAATGGAGAGCAATGTAGCTGTGGAAATAAAGGATGTTTTGAAAGATATGCTTCGGTTTCTTCACTTATAAGGCATTTTAAAGATGAGCTAGTAAAAGGTAAAAACTCTATAGTATTAGATATGGCTCAGAAAAATTTACATAATATTAATGGAGAAATTATTTTTAAGGCGCAAGATTTAGGAGATAAGCTTGCGACGAAAATAGTAAATGAGTATAATAAAGCTATAGCTACTGGAATAGTATCACTTGTCCACATTTTTAATCCAGAAGCAGTAATTATAGGTGGCGGAATAAGTGCCTTGGGGGATGAATTTATAAATCCAATTAAAGAGGATATATTATCAAGGCTTATGCCTGTTTTTAGTGAAAAGTTAATTATTAGAGGAGCAGAATTAGGCGATTTTGCTGCTATATGCGGAATATCTAAAAAATTATTTTATAAATAAAGTTAACAATAGAGAGGAATGTCAGTAAATGATATTAGATAATATTTTGAATTGTAAAAAATATGAAACATTAAATAAGAATTTTGAAAAAGCCTTTAAATTTTTAAAAAGAGAGGACTTAGGCTCTTTAACAGTTGGAAAGTATGAAATTGATGGGGAAAGTGTATTTGCAATGGTACAAGAATATGAAACTAAGGATTTAGAGAATGTAAAATATGAGGCTCATAAAAAATACATTGATATACAATACCTAGTAGATGGAACAGAGAATATGGGCTATGATTTGATTGACAAGTTAGAAGTTTCTTCACCTTATAGTGAAGAAACTGACTTCATGCTACTTACAGGAAAACCTAGATTAATATTATTTAATGAGGGAGAGTTCTTCATTTTGTTTCCAGAAGACGCTCATATGCCAGGCATATTTGTTAAAGAGAAAAATAAAGTTAAAAAAGTAGTTGTAAAGGTAAGTGCAGAGTAATTTAAATAGTTAGAGGAGGTTATTTCAATGCTAGACAAAAATTCATCAGTGCCTATTTATGTGCAACTGGAAGAATTTATAAAGAAGAAAATTAAAGAACGAGTTTATCTTCCTGGGGAATCTCTTCCTACTGAACGAGAACTTACAGAACTTTTTGGGGTTAGCAGGATGACTATTAGGCAAGCTATTTCTAATCTTGTTCATCAGGGAGTTTTATATAAAATACCAGGTAAAGGTGCCTTTATTTCTAAAGAAGTTATTGAAAAGAAGTTAGAGATTGAAAGCTTTAGCGAGGATATGGAGAAAAGAGGACTTATGCCAACTAGTAAAGTATTATATTTTGAAAAAATTGAACCCAGTAGTGAAATCAAACTAAAACTTCAACTTTCTGATAATGAAAAAGTATATTTTATAAATAGGTTAAGGCTGGCAAATAATGAACCTATGGCTCTTGAATTTTGTTATCTTCCAGAAAAGTATTATCATAATCTTATGAAATATAATTTGGCACAATGTTCCCTTTATAACTTAATGAAAGAAGAATATAATGTAACATTTAATTATATGAAGCAAAATATTAAAGCTATTAATATGAGCAAAAAAGAAGCAGAAATGTTACTGGGTAAGACAAAAGGGTTTGGACTTGTTTCTTTAAAAATTATATATAATGAAGATGAATGTCCAATTGAATTTACAAAAACTATTTATAATCCTGATAGATATAGCTTTGATATGATATTTTTTAATACAAGTCATTAAATTATAAAGCGATTCTGCACTAATGCGGAATTGCTTTTTTATTTAAAAATTTTGTATAGATGCACAATGGCATTGTATAGACAAATATTTATTTTGTATAGACAATGTTAAAGAAAAATGATATAATAATTTCAGAAGCAAAGAATTGTAACTTTAAAGTAAAGGTTTACTCGATTACTTTGTTTAGTACCGGAGGTAGATAAAATGAAAAATTCAACAGAGACACTTAAAAACATAAAAGGAGGAATGATAGTATCGTGTCAAGCGCTTAAAGATGAACCTCTTTATAGTTCTACTATAATGATGCGCATGGCTAAAGCTGCTGAAATGGGTGGAGCGGTTGGAATTAGAGCTAATACCCCACAAGATTGTTTGGAAATCAAAGAAAATGTTAAGTTAACTTTAATAGCAATTTATAAAAAGGTATATGGGAATAACAATGTATATATTACACCTACTATAGAGGAGGTAAAAAGCTTGCTTCCTGTTAACGCTGAAATAATTGCAGTAGATGCAACTAGAAGGCCTAGGCCAGACGGGAAAACTCTTGAAGAATTTTATAATGATATAAGAAAAATATATAATGGACTTATAATGGCGGATATATCTGACTTTGAGGAAGCTGTGGAAGCTGAAAGAATTGGATTTGATATAGTTTCCACTACACTAAGTGGATATACTGATTATACTTTAAGTAGACCTAAACCGGATATTGAATTGATTAAGAAGCTAAAAGAAATTTTAAAAATACCAATAATAGCAGAAGGAAATGTTGAAACACCAGAACTAGCAGTTAAATGCTTAGAAATGGGAGCCTTTGCTGTTGTTGCTGGTGGGGCAATAACAAGACCTCAATTAATTACTAAGAGGTTTGTAGATTTAGTAAAGAAGGTTGATTTTTAAAGTATATTATATTATTTAATACGAATAATTGTAATATAATTAAAATTATTAAGGGGGACAAAAAATGAAAAAAAATTAAATTAGTAACGTCAATTCTTGCCCTTACAATGTCAGTTGGTTTACTTGCAGGGTGTGGCAGCAAATCTTCAACAGAAGCAGAAGCAGTAAAATCGGCAGATACCGCAGAAACTTCCAAGCCAGTAGAAATAACTTGGTGGGACTACCCAAATTTCCAAACAGCTTCATCGGGAGATTATGAAAAGAAAATCATTAAAAACTTTAATAAAAAATATCCAAATATTAAAGTTAACGTTGAAATGATTGACTTTGCAAGTGGTCCACAAAAGCTTAATATAAATACAAAGGAATTATTCCAGCATTTTATGCTTGCTACGATGAAAAGGGAGATATTAGCCCGGAAAAGACTCGTGCATTTACAGAGTATTTAATAGGAAAAGGTGTCAAAGGTGTTTACGTATGTGGAAGTTCAGGAGAATGCATTTATCAAAATGTTGAGGAGAGAAAGTTAGTACTTGAAAATGTAATGAAGGTTGCAAAAGGTAGAATTACAGTCATTGCTCATGTGGCAGCAACTTCAACAAGAGATAGTATTGAACTTGCTAAACATGCAGAAGAATGCGGAGTAGATGCTATCGTGTCTATTCCACCAATTTACTTCAGATTACCAGAACATGCTATTGAAAGTTATTGGAATAGTATAGCCAATGCTACAAATTTAGATTTTATTATTTACAACATTCCACAAACATTTATCTATGCTATGTGTGGATGTCATGGTAACTTATATGCAGTGATGAAAACTATTTTAAAAATCAAAGGCATGGATATAGGTGGCGTTCGCTTACCACTTGCAGCTGTTATAGATGAAGATATGCCTAAGATTGGAAAATGTGCTGAAATGATAGATAAAGCCATAAAAAAATATTGTTAATTATTTTTTAAGGAAGAATAATGGGGGCGGATTTAGGTATAGATTTTGCATGTGAATGTGATCTATGCCTCTTTCTTATATTTTAAAACTAAATTTGATGGAGGAGGGATAAAATGAATAAAAAAGTCGGTGAAGGTCTAATATTTATGATTTCAAACTATCATTGCGACCTTCTAACTAATAAATATTGAGCAAAGTGGTTATAAAATATTGATTAAGATATTTAAATTTAAATTGAAATGGAGGAATAAAATGCCAATATTAGACATGCCAATGGAAGAACTTAGAAATTATAAAGGAACTAATCCTTGTCCTCAGGATTTCGACGAATATTGGTCAAGAGCTTTAAAAGAGTTAGAGGTGCACGTATACATGCTCAATGCTTAAAACCTAAAAATATATTAGAAAAACATCCTGCTATAATTATGTTTCATGGCTATAGAGGAAATTGTGGAGATTGGGTTGAAAAATTGGCTTATGTGGCTATGGGATATACTGTAGTTGCTATGGATTGCAGGGGTCAAGGTGGAGGGTTAACTATTGCCTGCGCAGCTTTAGAACCAAAGATAAAAATGATTGCACCTGTATATCCATTTTTAAGTGACTATAAAAGAGTATGGCAAATAAAGAATTTAGCAAAACATATAAGGTGCCAGGTTATGTTTACAGCTACCCTATTGGATAATATATGTCCTCCATCAACCCAATTTGCAGTATATAACAAAATAACTAGCAAAAAATTTTTAAGAGTATATAATGACTTTGGACATGAAAATTTACCAAAGACAAATGATGCTATTTTTCAATTTATGAGTAATTTATAAAATAGAAACTATGCTGTTAAAAATATTGGACTTCCAGTTACCGCTACTTCATTGGAAGTGGCAACGTAAACTGGAAGTTATTTTATTAATTTTATAATTTGAATTTTTGAACCATACCATTTAGTTTTTCTGCTAAGATGGCTTGGCTTTGAGAAGCTTTTGTTATTTCTTGTATTGCCAGAACAGATTCATTAACACTTGCTAATATCTCCTCAGAGCTAGCAACGGATTCCTCCGCTGTAGCTGATACATTTTCAATAGACTTTTTAATTTCCAAAACTGTTTCATTTACTATATTCATTGAAGCTCCAATATCTGAGGTCAGCCTATTAAAAGTAATTGCATCCTCACCATATTGGTTACCTGTAACTACAAACAATGTGTAATCTGGTTTAACTTTATTATCAATAAAGTTCAGTACATCTTGCGCATTGCTGGAAAGATTCTCAAATGCTTGTTGAACTTTTCCAGTTATTTCTTGAATCTTTTGAACTGTAGTGGATGATTTTTCAGCTAATTTTCTAACCTCATCAGCCACCACGGCAAAGCCTCTACCGTGTTCTCCGGCCCTTGCTGCTTCAATAGCTGCATTAAGTGCAAGAAGATTTGTCTGACTTGCTATATTTCCGATTTCATCTGCCATTAAATTAACTTCACTTACAATTTTCCCCTCAGCAATTGCTTTTATTATGCTTTCTTGTTTCTCCAAATATAAAGTATTTGTTGTACTAGAACTAGTTTCAGCATTTTTTATAACTTCTTTTGCCTTAACTTCTATATCCTTTGCAATCATATTTCCTTTATTTGCTCTGATTGTAACCTCAGCCACATTATTTGCAATACTTTCCGTTGTTGCATTTACTTCTTCCGTTGTGGTACTTAAATGCTCTGATCCTAAAGACACTTGTTTTACTGATTCATTAACAATATCCATTTTAGCAGATATTTCTTCTGTTGTAGCAGATAGTTCTTCACTAGTAGCGCTAATATCATTTGCACTTTCTGATATTTCTCCGATTAAGGTTTTTAAGTTTATTATAGCTTTGCTCAAAGCTTTTGCTAAGATTCCTATTTCATCATTGGTATTGATATTAACAGTTTTTGATAAATCATTTTCTCCAAGAGCATTTGCAACTACTATAACTTTCTTAATTTTACTTGAAATAGAAAATGAAATAATTAAACTTAATAGAATAGCAATAACTAATCCTAAAGCAGTTATTCCTAAAATTTGAATATATGCTTTATTATACGATAATTGACTATTATCAAAATTCGTTTTTGCCATATCAGCAGTTAGTTTTGATTCCTTTTGTAAAACCGTTTCCATATCTGTTCTTAATTTAGAAAGAGCAGGTAAAAGATTCTTAGCGCTGCTATAATCCTCTTCATCAACTTTTTTAATTAAATCATCAGTTGAAAATCGGTAGCGTGTCATTAATTTTTCAAACTCAGAGAATTGTTGCGTATCTAACTCAGTAGTTATAGTTGTCTTATAATCTAAAATGAGCGCATTATTAATAATAATAAGCCCCTTCATATCATCTTTGTATGTTTGCAAATCCTTCGCATTTGATGGATCGAGGATTAACAATAGATCGCACCTTACCTGAAGTAAATTTGCGTTTATCTTACCAATGCAATCAACACCTTTCAAATTAACATTATAGATATTTTTAAGGTTTTTATCAATAATGTTCATATTAGATAATCCAATAAATCCAACAATACCTATAAATAATGCAACTGAGATAAAAGCAGACAATAATTTTTGAATTATCTTCAAGTTATTAAACCATTTCATTAAAATCACTCCCCATATGTAATATAATTTGAACTTTTTTATAATATAATAAATATGTATCATAATACACTATTTTCTATTTTTGGACAAGATGTTTATATTTTTTTATGAGAATTGTCCATTTGCGAGAATCTTTTAATTAATCTGGTTTATATTCGTTAGCAAATGTCCAAAATACATTAGCTTATTCCATAAAAATACATTAGCTATTCCATGATGCTTGACTACTTTATAATAATGTGATAATATATACTTGAAAATGTGATAAACGATTACACATAGCTTTGAGCAGATATTTTGTATAGGCTGCTTTTAGAAAAATTACAAGAAATTAAATACACGTTGACAGTGAATAAAGAAAACTACCACGTTTAGCTTTATAAGGTCAGCACAAAAAACATTTATGTTTTTGTGTTGACCTTTTTTTGTTTTGTTATACAAAACTTATTTTATATAATAATTTTTTAGAGGGGGTTTATAATTATGGTAGGCCAAGCGGGAAGAGAAGAAAGTGATGACGTTTTAGTACAAGTTAATATCGACGAATCAGAGGGAATAAAAGTTGATATAGAAAGTAAAGTAAAAAAACTATTTGGAAAACAAATAGAAAAATCTGTTAAAGAAGTGCTTTGTGAAATGAATACTAAAAATGCCTATGTTACTTTAAAAGATCAAGGAGCGTTAGATTTTGTAATAAGAGCTCGTGTTAAAACAGCTATTAAAAGAGCAAAAGGGGGAGTAAGATAATGAAGAAATTAAGAAGAACAATGATGTTTTGCCCTGCCAGTAATCCCAAAATGCTCTTTACAGCTCAAATATATAATCCTGATTGTATAATATTTGATTTGGAGGATGCAGTTGCTTATTCTGAAAAGGATTCTGCAAGAGATTTGTTATGTGAAGCCTTAAAAGCTGTGGATTATGGAAATATTGAAGTGTTTGCTCGAATTAATGCATTATATACACCTTTTGGTGAAACTGATGTACGTGAACTTGTAAAGGCAGGTCTTAAAAATATTAGATTGCCTATGTGTGAATCCAGAGAGGATGTTCAAAAATTAGAAAAACTTATAGAAGAAGTTGAAAAAGAAAATGGTATAGAAATAGGTACAGTTAAAATTCAATGTGCTATTGAAACTCCAAAGGGAGTAGAGAATGCATATGAAATAGCAAAAGCTAGCGATAGAATCGTAGCAATATCTATAGGAGCAGAGGATTTTACAAGGTCCCTTGGAACAGATAGAACAAAAGCTGGAAGAGAATTATTTTATGCAAGAACAAGAGTAGTTATTGCAGCATCGGCAGCAGGAGTAGATTCTATAGATACAGTATGGGCTGATGTTTCAGATATGGAGGGATTTATAGCAGAAGCAAAGGAAGCAAAGAATTTAGGATTTTCAGGTAAATCTTGTGTACATCCAGCCCAAGTTAAAGCAGTACATAAAATTTTCACACCTACGAAAGAAGAAATAGAAAAATCTTTAGAAATTATTCATGCTGCTATTGAGGCTGAAAAAATGAATCTTGGAGTTATAACTGTTAATGGTAAGATGGTAGACTACCCAGTGGTTGCAAAGGCTGAGAGAATAGTAGCTCTCGCAAAAGGTGCAGGACTATATAAGGAGGAGAAGTAAAACAATGGAATTTATAGAGAATGCAGTAGGCAGAAAAATACCTAAATATATAGACGGCATAGGAGAACTAAAACCTTATAGAGGGCCTTTTGCAGTAAAACCAGAAGGTAGAAAATATTCTCCTAGTAAATCATATAACACACCTGGTGATAATAAAGTACTAAAAAATATTAGTGAGGTTGTTGAAAAAGTTGGTCTAAAAGATGGAATGACTATATCCTTTCATCATCATTTAAGAGACGGAGATTATATATTGAATTCAGTAATAGATGAGATAGCAAAAATGGGTATAAAGAATATTACAATTTGTGTTTCTTCTTTGAATAAAGTTCATGAACCTTTAATTGAACATATAAAAAATGGTGTAATTACAGGAATTCAAACTAGTGGTCTTAGGGGGAAACTTGCTAAGGAAATATCTATTAATAATATATTAGGAAGTCCTATAATATTTAGAAGCCATGGTGGACGTGCAAGAGCTATTGAAGCTGGGGATGTAAAAATTGATGTAGCATTTTTAGGGGCTTCTGCTTGTGATAAAATGGGAAATATGAATGGAGTAGATGGGAAATCAGCCTTTGGAGCTTCGGGGTATGCTATGGTTGATGCTGGATATGCTGATAAAGTAGTATCAATAACAGACAATTTGGTAGAATATCCTCTATATCCTATAAGTATTTCTCAAACGTTAGTTGATTATGTTCTTGTTATGGATGCAATAGGTGATCCTTCATTGATTTCATCAGGCGCTACTAGGGTAACTAAAAATCCATTAGAACTTAAAATAGCAGAAAATGCAGCTGAGGTGTTAATAAATTCTGGATATATTAAAAATGGTTTCTCCTTTCAAGCTGGGAGTGGTGGTGCATCCATTGCTGTAGTTAAATTTTTAGAAGAATATATGAAAGAAAATAGTATTGTAGGGTCATTTGCTTCTGGTGGAATAAATTCTCATTTGGTAAATATGCTAGAAAAAGGGTTATTCAAAGCACTATTTGATACTCAGACCTTTGACTCTGAAGCGGGGAGTTCACTAAAGAGAAATCCTAATCATATTGAAATGTCAGCATCAACTTATGCTAATCCACATAATAAAGGATGTATTGCACATCAATTAGATGTAATGATACTTTCAGCTACAGAGATAGATATTAATTTTAATGTTAATGTAATGACAGGGTCAACAGGAGTAATAATGGGAGCTCAAGGTGGACATCCTGATACCGCAGCTGGAGCGAAATTTACAGTGGTAGTAGCACCACTGATGAGAAAAAGAATTCCTATAATAGTTGATGAAGTTACTACAGTTGTAACACCTGGAGAAACTGTTGACATAGTTGTAACAGAAAGAGGAATAGCAATAAACCCAAGAAGAACAGATATAATAGAAAAATTAAGTGGATCTAGCCTTCCTATTATGACTATTGAAGAATTAAAAGATTTGGCGGAAAATTTTACAGGCATTCCAGAAAAACCAGAGTTTGATGAGGAAATTGTTGGAATAGTAGAATATAGAGATGGGACCATAATGGATGTAATAAGAAAAGTAAAACAAAAATAGTTACTATTATTCAAGAGATTAATTTTATCTTGACAGAGTCTCTTGGACATGCTATATTATTAATATAGTATAAGGAATCAATAAGCTTAAGGTAAATATAAATTTATAGGTTGCCTTGAGATGCAAAGGATTTCATTGAATAAAAGTAAAATTTAATATCTATGATGACAGGGATTAAAGATAACTATTAAAGTTAAGCTTTATAAGGTCAGTATAAAAAACTGTGAGGTTTTTTGTGCTGATCTTTTTATTTTGCCTAATATTTAGAAATTAATTCCTTCACTTAAATATAAATCCAAATAATTAACTTACTAAATTAAAAATAAAAGGGGGAAAATTTTGTGAAAAAGAACAATTTAACAAAAATGATTTTAGCAGGTACATTAGCAGCTACAACGATTTTAGCAGGTTGTGGATCAACAACTGGTACAACAAAAGGAACAGACTATCCCAAAAGCGCTATGGAATTTATAGCGCCAAGTGGTGCCGGTGGTGGTTGGGATTTAACTATTAGAACTGTAGCTAAAACATTAGGAGATACAAAACTTGTATCAGTACCAATGCCAATAACTAACAAAACAGGCGGCGGTGGTGGCGTAAACCTATCTTACATGCAAACAAAAAAAGGATCAGATAATTTAATATCTGTGTATTCACCACCAATTATACTTATTAACTTAAATGGTTCAACAAAATTTAGTTATAAAGACACTACACCAATTGCAGGACTTATTTCAGACTATGCAGCCTTTGCTGTAAAAGCAGATTCAAAGTATAAAAATATTAACGAAGTAATGGATGCGTTAAAGAAAGACCCTAAGAGTGTTAAAATAGGTGGAAACTCATCAGCGGGAAGTATGGATCATATTCAATTTTTAATTATAGCAAAAGCAGCAGGAGTTACAAATTTAAAAGATATAGATTTTATAAGTTTCCAAGATGGTGGAGCATCAGCTCAAGTACTAGGTGGGCATCTTGATCTTTTAACAACAGGAATTTCTGATGTTGCACAACTCGCTGAAAGTGGAAAAATAAGAGTACTAGCGCAAACTGCTGATAAGAGAGTAGGAACAGGTGCTGTTGCACAGATACCAACATGTAAAGAAGAAGGAATCAATGCGACATTTACAAACTGGAGAGGATTATTTGGAGCTCCAGGAATGCCTGATTATGCTCTTAAATATTGGCAGGACACTTTAAAGAAAATGGTAGAAACTCCAGAATGGGATGCGGCTTGCAAGCAAAATGGATGGGATAAAACTTACATGAATACAGAGGACTTTAATAAATTCCTTGATAAAACTAATGAAGACTATAAATCCATATTAACAGAAATTGGAATGCTAAAATAAGAAAATATAAGTAAAATAAATTTAATAAGGAATTTTAATTCCTTATTAAATTTGATTACAAGGAGGAGATAATTTTGGAGAGCAAGAGTAAGTTGAATTTCGATGCACTAGTTGGAATTGTTGTTGCACTAGGTGGATTAATTTATATTTTAGCAGCTTATCTTTTACCAAGATCAACTGTAGGAAAACCACTTTCACCTTCATATTTTCCTTTTTTATTAGGAGGAATATTGGTGGCTTTAGGAATTTTACTTTTTTTACAAAGTGATATGTCAAAGTCAATGCAATCATTAAAAGACTTAAAGAATATGAGTGAAAAAGATAAAGCAAATTCAAAGCTTATTACAATAACATGTGTTGCATGTATTGTATACGGTGTGATTTTTAATACTTTGGGCTTTGTAATATCAACTTTTATATTTATTGAATTTATGTTGTATTTGACTAATAAAAAAGAAATGTTGAAAAATACAATAGTGAGTTTATGTTTCAGTATTGTTATATATATTTTATTTTCAAGATTTTTAGGAATTATTCTTCCACCAATGCCATTTTTAAATATTTAACGGAGGTGAAATAATGGGTGATATATTAGTAAATTTATTTAATGGTTTTATGGTAGCCGCTACGCCTTATCATATACTTATGGTTACTGTTGGTGGAGTTTTAGGTACTATAGTTGGTATGCTTCCAGGCCTTGGACCTGCAACTGGTGTTGCGGTATTGCTCCCACTTACTTTTTCAATGGGTCCAACAGCAGCTTTAATAACTATGTGTGGAGTTTATTATGGAGCTATGTTTGGTGGCTCAAGAAGTTCAATTTTAATAAATACTCCAGGAGATGGAGCGGCGCTAGCTGCAACTTTTGATGGTTATCCTATGGCGAGGAGTGGTAGAGCAGAATCTGCTCTTGCAATGTCAGCCATAGCATCATTTATCGGTGGAACAATTTCAGCAGTATTCATGGTTTTTGTTGCTAATCCTATTGCGGATTTTGCATTGAAATTTGGACCAGCTGAATATTTTCTTCTGATGATAGCAGCTCTCGCAATGACAGCATCAATGTCTGAAAAGAATATGTTAAAAGGGTTTATTGCAACAATTATAGGATTAATTATAACAACAGTTGGTATAGATGCACAATCTGGTGTTTCAAGATTCAATTTTGGAATATTAGAACTCCAAACAGGTATAGATTTTCTAGTAGCTATAATTGGTATCTATGCTTTAGGAGAAGTTTTTAAAAGCTTTAAAACACTTCAAGAAGGAACCATTAAACCACAAACAAAGTTTAAGAAAATTTGGATTACAAAAGAAGAATGGAAAAGAAGTAAATGGCCTATATTAAGAAGTACACCTCTGGGGTTCTTCATTGGAGCACTACCAGGTGCAGGTGGAACAATGGCCTCATTAATGGCATATAACAATGAAAGGAATTTCTCTAAACATCCAGAAGAATTCGGAAAGGGTGCCATTGAAGGCTTAGCAGCACCAGAAGCTGCAAATAATGCTGCGTCAGTTGGGGCTTTGATACCAATGCTTACTCTTGGTATTCCAGGTTCAGGAACAACAGCAGTTATGATGGGAGCATTATTAATGCTTGGAATTCAACCCGGACCACTTTTATTTTCACAGCACCCTGATATAGCATGGGGTCTTATTGCAAGTATGTTTATAGGGAATATTATATTAGCAGTTATAAATATTCCACTTGCAGGTGTTCTTGTAAGAGTTTTATCTATTCCAGCAAAGATACTTTATCCTCTAGTACTGGGCCTGGCTTTTGTAGGATGCTACGCTATAAGCAACAGTGTAATAGATTTTTATTTATTAACAATGTTCGGTATTTTAGGATATGTAATGAGTAAAGTTGATTTACCATCAGCCCCACTAGTACTTGGTTGTATAGTTGGTGGAACCATGGAACAATCCTATAGACAAGCTATTAAAATATCCAATGGAAGTTTGAGTATTTTTACTAGTTCAGGAGTAGCAATCGCTTTAATAATAATTACACTTGTTTCAATTTTATATCCAATAATTAAATCATCTTATGCAAAGAGAAAAATAAATATTGCACAGTAACATAGTATTTAATTATAAGCTAACTCGTTATTAATAATGAGTTAGCTTGTTGTTAAAAAGAGGTGAAAAAATATGAAAATAAATATTACTGAAACCGTGCTCAGGGATGGGCAACAGTCGCTTGTTGCAACTAGAATGCATTATGCTGAGTTTGAATCTATACTAGAAAAGATGGATAATGCAGGATTCTATTCTATTGAGTGTTGGGGTGGGGCAACCTTCGATTCTTGTCTTCGATTTCTAGATGAAGATCCATGGGAAAGACTTAGAAAAATCAAATCAGAGGTAAAAAATACGAAACTTCAAATGCTTTTAAGAGGTCAAAATTTATTAGGATACAAGCATTATCCAGATGACGTTGTTAGAAAGTTTATTCAATTATCTATAAAAAATGGGATAGATATTATAAGAATATTTGATGCATTAAACGATTTTAGAAATATTGAAGTGTCAGTAAATGAAACATTAAAATGTGGTGGGCACGCACAAGGGTGTATTGCATATACTACAAGTCCTATTCATAATCTGGAGAAGTACATAGAACTGGGAAAACAATTAGAAAAAATAGGAGTTAATTCAATTTGCATTAAAGATATGGCTGGGATTATGGGACCAAAGGAAGCTTACGATCTTATAAAAGCTTTAAAAGAAGTAGTGAAAGTTCCAATATACCTTCATACACATTCAACCACAGGACTTGCCCCAATGACTTATCTTAAGGCGATAGAAGCTGGTTGCGATGGGATAGATACAGCTATATCGTCATTCTCTGGTGGAACTTCTCAGCCTGCTACGGAGTCTATGAACTATGGGTTAAATCAATTAGGATATGCAACGGGACTTGATGAAAATATATTAAAAGATATAAATGATTTTTTTAAACCAATTAAGGAGAAATTTATTAAATCTGGAATACTTGATCCCCTTGTGCTTGCAACGGATACTGATGCACTTGTGTACCAAATTCCAGGCGGAATGCTGTCTAATCTAATCTCGCAACTTAAACAACAAAATGCATTGGATAAGCTTGATGAAGTTTTAGTGGAGACGCCAAGAGTTAGAAAAGATCTAGGATATCCTCCACTTGTAACACCCATGAGTCAGATGGTAGGGGTTCAAGCTGCTACGAATGTATTATTAGGTGAAAGATATAAGAGCGTTTCAAAAGAAGTTAAAGCCTATTTAAGAGGTGAATATGGTTTGGCACCAGGTAAATTAGACCCTGTGCTTACAATGAAGATTTTAGGGGATGAAAAGCCAATTACAACTAGATTTGCAGATACACTAACACCGGAATTTGAGAAAGTAAAAAATGAAATAAAGAATATAGCTAAGACGGAAGAGGATGTGCTTTCATATATTCTCTTTCCGCAAATTGCCGAAAAGTTCTTTAAGAAAAAAGACGAAATGAACGAAGTCAAGGTAAGTTATACTATTATGAAGGTGTAAAGGAGGGTTAATATGTCAATAGCTAATAGTTTATTAGTAGCTCTAATTCTTATGAGTGTAGTATTCAGTTGTCTCGTTGCATTAAGCTTTCTTTTGAAAGCACAGGCATTAGTTTTTAGTTTTATTGATAATAGCAAAACGTATAAACAAGATAAAGAAGAAGTTGTGAGTGACATAAATTCAGTTGAAAATAATATTCAAGTATCAACTGGTGAACTAAAACTCATAGGAGTGGATGAAAAAACTACCGCAATTATTATGGCAATTTTAAGTGATGAATTAAAAATATCTTTATGTGAGCTTCAATTTAAATCCATAAAGTTAAATAATTCTTAATTACATTATTTTCGATAGGAGGCAAAACATAAATGAAATATATTGTTACGATTAATAATAATAGCTATGATGTTGAGGTTGAGCGAGGAAAAGCTACTATAGCAGGGAGTAATGAAATATCTACTGGCACGGTTCAACAAGTAGGTGGTTCAAAATCAGAAAATCCTGTTGCAATAACACAAAAAGTGGCAGGGACAAATGAAGCAGGAGAGCAATTAAAAGCTCCAATGCCTGGTGCGATTTTAGATATAAAAGTAACACAAGGGACTAAAGTTAAAAATGGGGATGTTTTATTTATACTTGAAGCAATGAAAATGGAAAATGAAATAACGGCAACTAAAGATGGAGTCGTTGCTGAGATTTTAGTGACAAAGGGTGCGTTAGTTGCTACAAATGATGTACTTGCTGTGATTCAATAGTAGGGAGGAATATTTATGTCTATTTCGTTTACAGATACAATAAGTCAAATATTTAGTGAATCTGGTTTTGCAACAGTAACATGGCAGCAATTAGTAATGATTTCTGTGGCCTGTGTTCTGATATATTTGGCAATAGGAAAGAAATTTGAACCGCTTTTACTTCTTCCTATAGCCTTTGGAGTTCTTCTAGCTAATTTACCTTTTACCGGAATTATGAGTCCTCCTCTTGAAAACTCTACGGAGCCTGGAGGACTACTTTATTATTTATATATGGGTGTTAAGTTAGGCATTTATCCTTCCTTGATATTCTTAGGTATTGGTGCTATGACAGATTTTGGTCCTCTTATTGCTAGGCCATCAAGTTTATTTTTAGGTGCTGCAGCGCAACTGGGAGTTGCAATTGCCTTTGTTATTGCAACTGCATTAGGATTTTCACCTCAAGGAGCAGCATCCATAGCTATTATTGGAGGAGCAGATGGTCCAACAGCAATATATGTAACAACGAAGCTTGCTCCGCAATTGTTGCCAGCAATTGCAATTGCTGCTTATTCTTATATGGCTCTTATACCGCTTATACAACCACCTATAATGAGACTACTTACTACTAAGAAGGAAAGAGAGATTAAAATGGAACAACTTAGAGATGTGTCTAAGCTTGAGAAGGTAGTATTTCCTGTAGTTGTAACAATAATTACAGTTCTATTCCTTCCTACTGTAGCACCTCTTATAGGAATGCTAATGCTAGGTAACTTATTTAAAGAATCCGGCGTAGTTGATAGACTTTCAAGTACTGCACAAAATGGTTTGATTAATGTAGTTACAATTTTTCTTGGAACTACTGTAGGTGCTACAGCAGCGGCAGAAACATTTTTAAGACCTGAAACATTAAAAATTATAGCACTAGGACTTACTGCTTTTGTATTTAGTACAGCAGGTGGAGTACTTCTTGGAAAACTTATGTGTATTCTATCAGGTGGAAAAGTAAATCCTCTAATTGGTTCTGCAGGAGTATCAGCAGTTCCAATGGCGGCTAGAGTTTCCCAAGTAGAGGGTCGAAAAGCGAATCCATCAAATTTTCTACTTATGCATGCAATGGGTGCTAATGTAGCAGGAGTTATTGGTTCAGCCGTTGCGGCAGGAGTATTACTAGCTATGTTTGGTAACTAATTATAGATTCTCTTTTGATAGATACCTAATTTTAAAAAAAATTAAATTTTAATTATATATATGACTAAAAGGTTACAGTGAAATACTGCTAACCTTTTAGTCATATTTCAAATAATTTATAGATGTAAATAAATGCAACTTAAAAGTCAATGAATTCTTGGTGAATTTATGATACTTTATGCTATAATAACAAGGATATTGATACAAAATTGAATAGATCTACACTAAGGGGGAATTTAGTGAAAAATAAATTTATTAAAAATAATAAAAAAAATTCTAGTAAATATACTGTAATTCTATTTTCTATTGTAATTTTATTGTGTTTTATATTTATTCTAATATGGTCAAATTATAAAATTTTTAGAGATTCTATAATTTATAATCAGCAACAGAATTTATTGACTATTTCCGAAATGACTGCAAGAAGCTTGGAGAGTTATATGAATGAGCAGAAACTAAACATAGAAATTATAGCTCAGAATTACGTATTCCAAGCAAAAGTTGATGCTTTAATAAAAAGTACAAATGCGGATTTTCGAACAGATATTTTAGATATATACTATAAAACGCAGCAAGAAAGCGTTCAATCAGTAGAAATATTAAATATGCAGGGTGTAATTTTAGAAAAAAAACCAGCAATGCTAGGTGACAAAGAGAGTGTAGGCAAAAATATATCCAATTATGAAGGCGTAGGAGCTGTTATAAAAGAACGAACGGTTACTGTAGGAAAAATAGAATTTGATAAAAATATTGGACCTACTATATGTTTATTGCAACCTATTTTTTATAACAATGAATTTGAAGGAATTATAAGAAGTAAGATAAGTTTAAATACCTTATATAAAAAAATTGTTCAACCTATAAAAGTTGGAGCTAAGGGATATGCTTCTGTAAAAGATAAAAATGGAATACTTTTAATGCACCCAGATAGTGATGGGATAGGAAAAAATGTTATTGATGCAAGACAAGGTGAATTTCCTGAATTTGATTGGTCAGAACTGGACAGTATTGTTCAAGAACAAAAAAAAGGAGGAAAGGGTGTAAACATATATCATTCTATATGGCCAGGAGACAATAACTATAAAAGGATAAAAAAAATCAGTGCTTTTTCGCCTGCATTTATAGGAGATAATTTTTGGATAGTAACTGTTACAATGGACTATGGGGACATTGTAAGTATAATTAATAAAAATTTATATAATATACTTTTATTAGGTGGAGCAATTATACTGATTATTATATTAGTTATACGATATGTTTATAAACTTAAGGAAAATGAAACTAGGCTTAAAGTAGAGGCTAAATACGTAAAAGAAGTTAAAATTCTTAATGAGGAGTTAAAAGAAGATATCGAAGAAAGAAAATTACTTGAAATTGAACTCATTAGAAATAAAGAAAAATATGAAGTATTATTTAGTAGTGGTAGTGATTGTATTTTTATTTTGAATAGAGATGATAATGTTTTTGGGGATTTTCTTGAAATTAACGATAAAGGATGTATGGTACTTGGATACTCTAAGGAAGAAATCTGCAATATGAAGTATTCTGACATAGATATAGGACTGAAAAATGAAAAAATTCAAGCGATAAAGGAGAAATTAAATAATAAAGAAACAATATTATTTGAAACTCTTCTTAAAACAAAAGATGGTAAAACTATCCCCGTAGAGATAAATACACGACTATTTAAACTTCAAAACCAGGAAAAACTAGTATTGATTTCTAGAGATATTACAAACAGAAAAATTGAAGAGGAGACTTTAATTAGAAGTGAAGAGAGATTCAGAAGTATAATAAACCAAGTGGCATCTCAAATTTCTTTTGAGGGTGAATATAAAGAGTACTTTGAGTCAATCTCTAAAAATAATACTGTTATAAAAGAAAATGATAATCAAAAAATGATTATAAAGTTAGAAAAAATAAACATGAAACTGGAAAAGATGTTTAAAAATGAAATGGATGAGAACAAAAGAAAAGAAGCATTAATGATATATCAATCAAAATTTGTTGCTATGGGAGAGATGATTGGAAATATCGCTCATCAATGGAGGCAACCCTTAAGTATATTAGGGCTTATTATAACAAATATAGAAGATATGCATAAATACAATGATGTAGATGAAGAAGTATTGGCTAATTTAATAGGTAAATCAAGAAGACTTATTGATAAAATGTCTCAAACCATAGATGATTTTAGATACTTTTTCAAACCGAAGATGGACAAAGAAAGTTTTTCTATATATGATAGTATTTTCTCAACTATGGAATTAGTAGAAGAGAATTTTAAATTTTATAAAATAAAAGTTAGTATAGAAAATATAGATGATTTTAAGGCATATGGATATAAAAATCAATATTCGCAAGTGATTTTTAATATAATTAATAATGCTATTGACGCATTAGCAGAATCTAATATTAAAAATAAAAAAATTGATATAGGGATAACAAGCGATGGCTTATATAATATAGTCAAAATAAAAGATAATGCTGGAGGTATTGATGAATTTATAGCACAGGAAATATTTGAACCCTATTTTAGCACAAAACTTAGCAAACAAGGTACAGGTCTTGGATTATATATGGCCAGATTGATTATTGAAAAGAATTTTAATGGAAGTATAAAATTTAATAATGCAGATGAAGGAGCTTGTTTTAATATATCTATTCCAGTAAAGGAGATTGATAAAGATGTTTATTAAACAGGGAGAAAATTTACTTTCTAATCTAAAAGTCCTATATGTGGAGGATGAAGAATTGCATAGGGAACAACTGGGTATATTTATAAAGAGAAGGGTTGGTAAATTATATCTAGCGGAGAATGGACAAGATGGATTAAATAAATTCAAAGAAATTAAACCAGATATTGTTATTACTGATCTTAAGATGCCGGAAATGGATGGAATAGATATGGCAAGGGAAATAAGAAAAATTGACAAAAACTGTTCAATAATTATTACCACAGCTTTTTCTGATGTTGAAACAATACTTTCCGTAGTAAATGTAGGAATAGATAATTATGTTATAAAACCTATAGAAAATAATGAACTTGTGGAAGCGATGTTAAATGCAGCGGTTAAGGTATTTAAGCAAAGGCAAGGGGAAACTATTATAAATGATAATACAATTCTTAGTAAAACAACAAAAAATGAAGTAGAAAAGAAAATAAAAGATTCCTTTGCTAGATTCATTAAAACAAATACCGGGAAAGGTCCTAAAGATATAAATGTGTTTATTAGCGGAAATATAATAGAGATTAAAGCAGTGGATACACTTACATTATTAGAAAAAAAATTATTGGAAAACAATAAAAATTATTCTATGGTAAATTATAATAGGCAAGCTTTTTATGTGGATAGAAAAGAGGAAATTGAAGGAATTATTAAAGAAGCACTAATGTCAGATTTGACATTAAAAGAAGTAATTATTGATTCTAGTAATGATATAGATACCATATTAATTAGCATAAAATAATTTCAAAAGGGAGTAAAAATGCAAAATTTTATTTTTTCACTTAATGTTGTTTTACCGCTCATAATAATGATGGTGATTGGATGGGGACTAAAGTATTTCAAGGTATGTGATGAGAACTTTTTTAAAACAGCGAACAAATTAACTTTTAAGCTTTTTTTACCGTTGATGTTGTTTAATAATATATATTTAAGTGATATGCAAAGCAGTTTTAATCTAAGACTCATTGTTTTTGTAGTAGCTTGTATTCTTATAACTGTTATTTTGCTTATATTAATTGTTCCAAAAATTGAAAAACAAAACAGAAATAGAGGGGTATTGATTCAGGCGCTTTTTAGGAGCAACTATATATTGTTTGGAGTTCCGGTCTGTATGAATTTATTTGGACAAGCAGATATGGGAATAACTTCAATGCTTGCTGTTTTTGTAGTTCCATTATATAATTTTCTATCCGTTGCAGTGCTAGCAATATATGCAAATAAAGAAAACAATGAGTCTACGTCAGTAAAAAAGACTCTTATGGATATAGTTAAAAATCCATTGATTATTTCATGTTTTATTGGAATAGCGATGGCTACCACTGGAATAAAAATACCAAATGTTCTGGAAAAAACTATTTTTGACATATCAAAAATAGCAACTCCTTTTGCACTCATAATATTAGGTGGTGAATTTGCGGTTAGAGATGCTTTTAAGAATATCAAATATATTATTTGGGTTTCTGCATTTAAGTTAATTGTTATACCAGGAATTATTATTTTTTCAGCAATTTTAATTGGATTCAGACAGCTTGAGCTGGGAGTTTTGATTGCAATATTTGCATCACCTATAGCAATAGCAAGCTACGTTATGGCTCAAAACGTTAAATCAAATGATGAACTAGCGGGACAATTGGTTGCAACTACAACGATTTTATCCGCGTTTACAATCTTTAGTTTTATTTTTATTTTAAAAAGCTACGGCTTTATTTAGTATTTTACTTGCTTTTAATTAATTTGATCACACTTTATCATGGCAGATGATGACTTTCAGAAAAAAACAAAACACCATTCATTTGGTGTTTTGTTTTTTTAATTACAACCAATTTTTCTTTTTAAAATATAAGATTTCGCCTAGAGAACTAAAAATCATTATAAATATAACAATAAAATAGCTGTATTTAGCATGTAGTTCTGGCATATTTTCAAAATTCATACCGTAAATTCCAGTTATAATTGTAAGTGGCATCATAATTGTAGTAATTATAGTTAGAATCTTCATAACTTTATTCATTGAATTTGATAATTGCGAAGAATAAAGTTCTAAACAAGATGTAACCATTTCATGGTCAGATTCAATTAAATCATATATACGAAGTATATGGTCATATATATCTGAGAAATATAATCTATGTTTTTCAGTTATAATATCATCATGCCTCAAAAGAGTATTTAATACTTCTCGAAGTGGAGAAACAACTCTTCTTAATTTAATAACGATTTTTTTTACTTTCATAATATTATTAAGTGTATTCTGAACAGGGTTATTCATGGATTCCTCTTCTAAGATATTGATTTTTTCTTCAAGTTTATCAGTTATAATAAATAATTGGTCTATGGATTCATCAAGAATATGATATAAAACAAAATCACTTCCATTTGAAACTATAGCTAAACCCTTATCTATGTCATTTATAATCTTTTTTATTGATTTACTCTCGCCATAATGTATTGTTATAATATAATTGGAGCTAATGTATACGAATATGTTATTATAGGAAAAGGTATTATTAGGATGAATATCTGATGTGGCAATTATTAAAAAATGATAATCATTATAGTCATTTATTTTACTCCTCTTACTCTTATTAATACAGTCTTCTATAGTGAGAGGATGAAACTTAAATTTATTTTTAAGAAATTCAAAATCACTTTCAGTGGGATTATTAATATTAAGCCAAAAAATCTCCTCTTTTTCTGAGGTTTCGTGAGCAAAAGCTTTGTCAATGGAGGCAAATTCATTCACTTTACTATTTATATAAGTAACCAATAAAATCACTTCCTTTATATATTTGTAGGAAATGGATTTAAGAACTTGCTGCGATCTTTACAACAATATTACGTTTCCATTTTCCCTTTTTAAACCTTACTAAATATAAGCTACCGCGAACAACCCAATCAATAACCATACCTAGCCATACACCAACAAGGCCGAAATTTAATACCACGCCTAGTAAATAACCCAGGGTAATTCTAAAAAGCCACATGCCTATAATGGTAGTTATAAGAGTATACTTAACATCGCCAGCACCTTTTAGGCCTGAAGGCAACACAAAGGATATTGACCATAAGGGAATGCAAAGTGAATTCACGATAAGTACAGTAGATGTCAATTGAATTATTTCTTTATTATTAGTAAATAGTGATACCACATTACCTGCAAAAGGTATAAATAACAAGGCTATTATAGTTAAAAAAACAGTTGAAAGCAAGGTAATATAGGATAGTGAATTCTCAGCCTCGCCAGTTTCACCTCTTCCCATATATTTTCCAACAAGAGCGGTGGCTGCAATACACAGTGAATTTCCAGGAACATTAAGCATAGTTGCAACGGAGCCTGCGATGGCATTTGAAGCAATGGCTATAGTTCCCATATCTACAATAAAAATTTGTGTAATTAACTTTCCACCATTAAAAATTAAAGATTCTACACTTGCTGGTACTCCAATCCCAAATATAAGTTTTAATAATGATTTATCAAATTTAAAATTCTTTATATTTGAAAGTTTTAATATTTTTGAACCTCGTAGAAGTACAATTAATATAATTATACCACCACAAGTCCTAGCAATAGCTATGCCAAGGGCTGCACCTACTATCCCCATTCCAAAAACATTTATAAAAGTATAGGTTAAGCACACATTTATAATATTCATAAAGATACTAATTTTCATAGGAGTTTTTGTATCACCCGCCCCCCGGAGCAGGCCATTACCAACTAAATCAATAGTTATTAATGGATAGGTAAGTAAAGTTATACCAAGGTATGTATGTGCGTTACTTATTACTGCAGGCTCTGCTGACCCGAAAAGTGAAGCAATTATAGGACCTTGGAACAAGAACATTATAATGGTTAGTAAAAAAGTAATTATTAGTCCGGAAGAAAGTGCTTGTTTCATTGTAGCATTAGCTTTGTTTATATTTCCTTGTCCAACAAATTGTGCAACAACAACCATACCGCCAATTGCAAGGGCAGAAAAAAATGCTATAAATATATTGTTTATGGAATCTACCATTCCAATTGCAGAAACTGCTTCTTTTCCTATATGGCCGGCCATCATTGTATTTATCATACCTAGAGATATAACGAATAATTGTTCTGTAAATATTGGAATTGCTAAATTAAATACATCTTTTCTTATAAATTTCATTTATGTCGCCTCTTTACTAGTTTCAATCTATACATTATAACATTATAATTTTTAAAATTCAGATGTTTATAGTATTTTAGAAAAAAATCAGTTTGTCTTTTATAGTAAATTAAGGGTATAATATATATATATCAATACAATTTACTATAACTTAACTTAAAAACTAAATCAATTGGAGGTACACACATATGTTAAAACAAACATTAAAAGACGATATCATAAAATATATGAAAAGTAAGGATAAGGTAAGATTAACTGCTTTAAGAACTTTAATGGCTGAAGTTAAATATAAGGAAATGGATTTAAAGAAAGAACTTGAGGACATTGAATTAATTGGTATAATTGAGAAAACAATTAAACAATTAAATGAAACTCTTAGCTATGCGAAACAAGCGAGTAACGAAGCTATTATCACTGAGACAGAAATTGCTATAGAGATGTTTAAATTCTATATGCCAAAACAATTTACTGACGAGGAGGCAAGAGCAATTGTCCTTGAAGTTATTGCAGAAAATGCATTCAAGGGAAAGGGCGATATGGGAAAGACTATGAAGGCTGTTATGCCAAAGTTAAAAGGAAAGTATGATAGCAAGAAGATAAATCCTCTTGTAAATGAATTACTGGCATAATAGGAAATTTCGAGAATATAATAGAAAAATAAAGCTAACCATCATAAATATATATATTTATGATGGTTAGCTTATTTACATATATGATATTATATTCTTGGATACTACAATTTATCTATAAAATTTAAGCATATTTAGGGCTATTAGATTAAAAATACAATATTGAGGCATAATAAAATTATAAGCGGTGATTTATAATGAAAAATATATATTTTAGTAAGTTATCTATTAAGGTAACAATATGGATAATAATAACTTTATATATCTTGTTTTTATACATGGATTTTTATAATGCGAATTTTTTTATTTTATCCTATAATATAAAGTATTTATGTATATTACTTTGTTTTGTGTTATCTTTATTGGCTAATAAAAATCCACTGAAAGATATAGTTAATCATAAAGATATATTTCTACTTCAATTGGCACTTTTTATAACTACCATTGCAGATTTATGCTTAGTAATCTTTGATTTTTATATTTTAGGTGTGGCGCTTTTTTGTGTTGTTCAAATTACATACAGTGTCAGGTATGCCAATAAAAAGCCTAAAACAACACTTATAAAATTCTTTATTATTTTTCTATGCTTAGCGGGTTCGTATTACATCCTTAGTTTGTTTATTCAAAAAATTAATATATTGTTTCCAGTTTCATTATTTTATTTAATATGCTTACTTACAAGTGTTAGTAGTGCTATATTAGCTTTCAAAAATAACTTATATCCATCTCCAAGTAAATACAGGGTAGTTTTCGGTATGATACTTTTTCTTTTATGCGATACATGTGTAGCTTTGTCTAATTTATCTGGACTTTTACCATTCATAGGATACAAATTAGAATGGGCTTCTCATATAGCCTTTCTATTTATTTGGGTTTTTTACCTGCCTTCACAGCTATTATTGGCTTTAAGTGGAAATGATAAAATTTAACAACATTGCAGCGACCCTGGTTATGATTTAATAAAGAACATGAATAAAAAAGCTATTTTAAAAAATACTAAGTGTAGATGTATAGGAGATAAATAAATTGGAGGGATGAATTAAGATGAGCAAAAGGATATTAGTACCAGGGTCAGTGGGAAAACTTGAAAAATTCAAAATGGAGGTAGCAGAAGATATGGGAATAGGGAACATTGAGAGCAAAAGCGAATATATGGGAGATGTTCCTAGCGGAATTGTAAATAAGATAAAGAATTCTGGTAACGTTGGTGGAGAGATGGTTAGGCGAATGGTAGAAGCAGCAGAAAAAAATATGGTTGATAAGTAATATTATAAAAATAGCATAGTAAAAATGCAAAATATAAGCGGAGATTAATCTCTGCTTATATTTTTAAACTGTTTTTTTAATAAATTTTTTCTATAATTACGTCATAATTACCCTCTGGAGCTAAAACAGTGCACTTATCTCCAAGAGATTTTTTGTATATTGCCATTCCAAGTGGGGATTCAATACTTATATTCATTAATTCAGGGTCAGTTTCTACAGTAGATACCAGGCATACTTTCTCTATATCATCTGTATCAAGGAATTTGATATCAGCTTCGCCACCGAGACCTAAGTGGTCATCATTACTGTAGTCCTCTACTACTGTAGAGCTTCTAAGTAGTTCCTGAATCTTAATAATTCTATCATTATTGGTTGCTTCATCGTCTTTTGCGGCGTCGTATTCAGCATTTTCACTTAAATCGCCATGTCCTTTTGCCTCTTTAATTGCTGCAGTTATTTCTTTTCTTTTTTCTCCTGTGCGAAGTTCTAGTTCTTCTTCTAATTTTGCAACTCCGCTAGGTGTTAATATTGTACTTTTCATAAATTCTTCACTCCTAATAATTTTTTCCTCTGATTTTATTATCTATATTAAAATATATTAACCATTTTAAATTAAGTTAATTGTAGAGAAGACAATAAAGAATTATTATATCATATTTTTGGTTGAAATATTTAATGTAATTTTAAAAATCAATAATTTATAAATTATAAAAACATATGATATACTGTAAAGTAGCTATAGTAATGGGTTATTTTTCATACCCAAATATTTAATAATTATATGGAGGATGTTTTTATGAACCAAACAAAAGAATTAGGAACAGAAAGCATAGGAAAACTACTTTTTAAGTTTTCGGTGCCCGCAATAACTGGAATGATTGTCAATGCCTTATATAATATTGTAGATAGAATTTATATAGGACATATTAAAGGGGTAGGTTCCTACGCACTATCAGGACTTGCCATTACCTTTCCCATATCAGTTATTATAATGGCCTTTGGTATGCTTGTAGGGATAGGTGCTAGTGCAGTAATATCAATAAGACTCGGAGAAAAAAAGAAAGAGGCCGCGGATGATATTTTGGGAAATGCAGTGATACTCATAACAATTATATCATTAGTAATTAGTATACTTGGAATTTTGTTTTTAAACAAACTTTTAATCCTATTTGGGGCAAGTGAAAATAGCATCCCCTATGCAAAAGCATATATTCAAATCATACTTATGGGAGCCGTTTTTCAAAATATAGGATTTGGTATAAATAATATAATTAGAGCCGAAGGTAATCCCAAAATGGCAATGCTTACAATGGTATTTGGTGCGATAATTAATATTATTTTAGATCCCATATTAATATTCGGGTTTAATATGGGAATTCAAGGTGCTGCAATAGCAACCGTAATTTCTCAAGCATTTAATACGCTATGGGTACTTAAATATTTTACAAGTAAAAATAGTGAAAGTGTACTTAAAATAAAGAAACCAAATTTGAAGCTTCATAAGTATATTATAAAGGAAATTTTTGCTATTGGCATGGCCCCTTTTTCTATGCAAATTGCATCCAGTCTTGTAGTTATTTTATATAATAAAGGACTCTATACTTATGGAGGGGACCTTGCAATAGCTGCAATGGGAATCCTAAATAGTATATCAATGCTAATTTTCATGCCTATATTTGGTATAAGCCAAGGTGTCCAACCTATAATAGGGTATAATTATGGTGCTAAACTGTATCCTAGAGTTTTAAAGGTTTTAAAATATGCTATAATTGCAGGTACAGTTATTACTACAATTGGATTTATAACGGTACAACTATTTGCCAGGCCTCTTATTGGTGTGTTTGTAGGTAATAATCCTGCTCTAATAAATTTAGGAGCACGTGGACTTAGAATTGATTTGATCGTTTTACCTATTTTAGGGTTTCAAATCATAGGTGCAAGCTATTTTCAAGCAATAAATGAGGCGAAAACTTCAATGATTTTAAGTATTCTAAGACAAGTTATAGTTCTTATTCCACTTATTCTCGTGCTTCCAATATTTTTCAAGTTGGATGGACTATGGTTATCCCAACCTTGTGCTGATTTGGTTGCCACTGCATTAACAGCATACTTTCTCTATAAAAGCATTAAAAAGGTCTAGTGCCACCCACGTGGCAAGTGGCATGTATGCCACTTGCCACGTGGGTGGCACTTATTTTCTAATACCGTAACCACCATATATAGTTTTAGTATCTGAAAGGGATATTACAGCTTTAATATTGGAGTTAGTTATTAATCTTAATACTTTAGCTTTTCTTTTTCTTTTAACATGTAATAAAAGTATTTTTTTAGCTTCCTTTAAACCCTCAGCAGCCATAATAGTAACGCCTACATTTTCTGATCTCAAAATTTGGGCTAATGCAGAGCCATCTTTTTCAGATACTATTGCTTGTATGGTTATTAGGCCTAGTGCTAGTTTTTCTTCTAGAATGCAACCAATATAATTTCCACAAGAAAATCCTAAGGCGTATGCTACCATTTTGAATGGTTCCTCATTTATTCCAATAAGTACTGTAGTAATTAGATATAACCATATAATTACTTCGAAAAATCCGATAAGTGAACCGTAAAATTTTTCACCCCTAGTTATGAGTACTGTTCTAACCGTTGCTAAGGAAACTTCAACTATTTTAGCGAGAAAAATGAGGATGTAAATAAACATATGCAGCGCCCCTCTATTAAAATTTATAGTTTGTAACTGTTCTATTATATTCTATTATTTCATTGATTAAAAGGGTTTTATAAACGCATATTGAAGAAAATTGATATATATTTTAATTATGAAAATAGCATGGCAAATAGAAAATTAACAAGATACTAAGTAACTTGTTAATTTACCTTTTTTATCTCGCTATTTATCTACTTATACAATTATTATTCAACTTAAAACTTCACTTTCTAGAAAAGTATAGATAGGTATTGGAACACGAGGATAAAACTAAAGAATATTTTACAACTGAAGGAATGCTGATGACTTTTCCTTGTGCTTATTTATTATATAAATAAGAATTTTCAAATTTATTGCCCACAATATACAATAAAAAATATCTAATGTTTTTGCGAATAATGAAGTAATATATATTTATCTAATCGTTGGCTTAATTTTAATACATCCTCATGATTTAAGCCTTTTAAGGATATAAGAGTTTCTAATTCTTCTCTAAGCTTTTCTGTGGCAAGTATTATATTACCCACTAATATGATTCCTTTCTGGATTGTTATAATTTCCTTAAATATAAATTATAATATAAGCCCAAATAGAGTATTGTTATCGTAATTTATATTGGTTTTTTATGCAACAACTCCATCCATAAAATTTACACGAAAACAGGAAATTTAATATCCCAATTATAGATACGTTAACTTAAATCTTTTTAAGGGGGTAAAAATAAATTTAATAAAAGATTAGGGTGGAAAATAATTATAAAGTGCCAACAGATATGGATGATAATATTTTAAGAAAATTTCAAAATGTGCTATAATGTAAAAGACAAATAGGGGGGGATAATATGGATCATTTTCATGAACAATTAGTAACTACATCAAAAACGAGTATTTACAAAACAGTAAATGGGGCAATGTATTTATTCGGAATTTTGGGACTGGCATCTTTTTCTACAAATTTAATTTTAGGGGCAATTTTCTTAGTAGTGTCTATAGTATGTTTTTTTTATAAGCAAAAATTATTTGTAGAGTACGAGTATCAATTTACAAATGGAGAAATTGACATAGAGAAGATAATAGAAATGAAAAAAAGAAGCAAAGTAGTTACTTTTAATATAAAAGAGGTGGGACTCATAGCACCAGAGGGTAGTGATGCTGTCAAAGATTTTTATAATAAACCAAGTACAATTGTAAAGTGCTATACTACTTCATCAAAAGAAAAAGTATATATTGCAATGGTCACAGAGGGAAATAATAAAATTCAATTAAAGTTTGTGCCAGACGAAAAGTTTTTAGATCTCTGTTATAAAATCAATCCAAGAGTTGTAAAAAAGCAGTAGGTAAATATAAATGAGTTAAATTTTCTAGGTATATAAAATGGTACCACTAAGATTTAAATTGTAATTTTAGCTGTGAAATGGTACAATGCATTTATAGTAAAGAATATTAATAATAGCAGTTGGGATTTATAAAATAAATTAAATTTAATGGATGGGGTGAAGTCTGTGTTAGTTAATAATAGTAGTTCTACTGTTGAAAAATACCTAAGGACATCTAATATAGGATTAGGTAAATTTATCCTAGTGAAAACTAATATGGAACTTAATTATAATTCAATTTAAAACACCTAGAAGGTTATATCACTTTCTAGGTGTTTTATTTTTACAATTTGAGAATTAAAAAATATGCAATGTTAAAAGGAGAATGATTATGAATAAAAGTGAGATTATTATTAAGGGATTACCAGTAAAAACAACAAGGCTTGAAAATGGAGACGTTAATTTACTTTTCAAAATAGATACATATGATAATGCACAATCAATTTATAGAGTAATTGTAAAAAAAGATTATTGGAGAGATGCAGTAGTGGGCATGAAGGATGTAAATTATTTTGTGATTAAAGGTGAACTTAAAGCCTGTGTAAACACCAAAGGTACACCCTTTATTTCAGTAGTGGCAACCTCTATTAAAATTTTTCATTTGTTAAAGGATGAGAATGGACAAATAGATCTAAATGATGAAATTCCAAATGGAACTGATGAAATACTGAATATTTCAAAGCTAGTAAATGAAAATGAAGATCTATCCGTAAAACGCTCGAAAAATAAAGCAATAAATTATATGAAAAACAATAATAAGTTTAATAAACCCATTGTCGTTAAAAAAGGGAGTCTTATAATAGTGTCAGGACATGATGAATATGCTGCGGCGTTAGAACTTGGAATAACTAATGTACCAGTTTCATATTCTGAAAATTAATTCTAAAACATACAGAGTTTAGGACTTAATTAAGTAGTAGAATGTTTCTATGTTTTTAGCGTAAATACAAAAGTGCCCGATATGAATTATTTTCATATCGGGCACTTTTCTAATATAAACACACCTAACAGTTTATATTTTTAAAAAAATTATTCTGTAATTGGAAACCAACCAGGTGTATTTACAATTGCATTCCAGAGTGGCTCTGGTATATCTAAAGCTTTTCCATTGCTTTTACTCAAGGTAGTACGTATTTCAGAAATTTTTCCACTTTGAACTTTACTAACCCAATCGGGTTCCATGATTATTTCTCTACCAAGTGCTATAAATTCAGCACCACTATCCAATGCTTTCATAGCATCTTCTGGAGTATGAATGGAACCAACTCCAATTAAAGGTACTCTGCCATGAATTTTGTCTAATATTTTGCAAATAATAGGTCTTGTATTTGTTGTAATTCTCATTGAACTTTGCCAAAAATCCATTATTGAAATGTTCAAGTAACTTAGTTCTTGATTAGATAATACATCTAAAAATAAAAGGGTATCTTCTAAAGTTATACCTGGATTTTCCATTTCTTCAGGTGAAAAGCGATAGCCTACTATAAAGTTTTCTTTAGCTTTTTCTTTTATTACTTTTTTAACTTCTGCTATAACAGCCAGTGGAAAATTCATTCGCTTTTCTACACTGCCACCCCATTTATCTTCTCTACGGTTAGAGTGAGGAGAAACAAATTGTTGCAATAAATATGTGTTAGCTCCATGAATTTCTACGCCATCAAAACCTGCATCTATTGCTAATTTTGCTGTTTCGCCAAAGGCTTTAATAGTTTCTTGAATTTCTAGTTCTGTCATTTCTCTAGGTGTCATTGCACCGGGTCTTACGGGAGCAACGGCGCTAGCACTAATAGTTTGTCCATCAGGTATGTCAGCAGGAATTGCCATTCTACCACCATGAAACATTTGTAGAATTGCCAGAGCACCTTCACCTTTTATTGTTTGAGCCAATTTTTTTAGACCTGGTAAAAAGCTATTATCATAGGCCGCAAATTGACCAGGAAAGCCTTTTCCAGACTTACTTACATAAGTAGTTGCAGTAATTACTATGCCTACACCCTTTGATCTGAGCTTGTAATAACTGAGTTCTGCCTCAGATACAGTTCCGTCCAAGTTTGCTGAAAAGGTAGTCATAGGAGCCATAACTATAGGGTTTTTAATATTTATTGATGAACCTAAGATTCTAGGTTGCAGTAATTTTTCGATTTTCAATTTAATCTCTTCCTTTCAAAATAAAGTTTATTAAATTTTCTTATATTTATATATTACTCTATCTCTATGAATTTGTAAACAATAATAATTATTAATAGATATTTGTTAATAATTATAAAATATTCACTTTAATATCACTACATCTATTCTTATTCTACATATGCAAGAATAATTACCTTTATGAAATTAAAAATTTATATTATGGTGAACTAAATGGTTTTTATACTAAATAACGAATAATTTTATTAGAAATGAAGTGTTTTTATATTTATAATCGTTATATTAAGTGTAAGGACAAAAGAAGGGGTGATGGTTATTCAAAAGGATAAGTTTGCAAACTATATTAAACAATATGAACGATTAATCATTACTATTTGTCTATCCTTTACAAAAAATTACTTTGATGCGGAAGATTTAGCACAACAGACTTTTTTGTCTGCCTATACTAATTTTTCTAAATTTGATGGGGTGAATTTTAAGGCTTGGCTTACGACAATTGCCACAAATAAATGTAAAGACTTTCTTAAAAGCCCTGCAAGACTAATTAATAACTTATCACATGAAGATTTTGAAGGATTAGTTGACATGGCAGAAACACCTGAGGATGCACTTTTAAAAAAACATAGTAAGGAAAAAATTTATGGTCTATGTGAAAAATTAAAAGAGCCTTATAGGGCTGTAGCTTTAAACTATTTTTGTGAAGATATTAAACTTTCCGATATGGCAAAAGATACAGGTCAAAGTTTGAAAACATTACAAACCCATCTTTATAGATCAAAAAAATTATTAAAAGTTTTATGGAAGGAGGAGTCAATGTGAGCAGTACATTATATAAAGAAGATGGACACTTAAGTAAAATTGCATTAAAAGCACTAAAAGAGGGTTCTTTAGCTGATAATGAACTAATTTTATTATCAGAACATATTTGTATATGTGAAGACTGTGCGGATGAACTTGCTAATAGTTTCACAGATTTTGAACTTGCAGAGGCTCCTTTGGGATTTCAGCAAGAAATAATGTGTAAAATAAAAAATAAAAAAGAGAAAAATACTCAATTCGTATTTTATTCTCTTAGGGTGGCAATTGCTGCAAGCATAGCATTAATGTTTGTTTTTTCAAATGGATTAAATTTTTTAGCCAATACAAAAATAAAAACATTAAATGTAAATCCTATAAGCTTGAGTAGTGTAAACACAATTAATGAAAGTCTTAATAATTTCTCGCAAAAAATAATTAACTTGGAGGTTTTTAATAATGAAAAAGGGAAAAAGTAAATTCTTAACCTTTTGTTTTTCAATGTTACCAGGAGCAGGTCACATGTATATGGGCTTTATGAAGATGGGTCTATCATTTATGGCAGCATTCTTCTTTTTAATATTTCTGTCTAGCTGGCTGTCTATAGGACCACTGATTTTCATTTTACCATTAATCTGGTTTTACTCATTCTTCGATTGTATGAACAAACGCTATTCCACGGATGAAGAATTCTTACTATTGGAGGATAATTATTTATTTTCTCTTGATGAATTTGCAAAATTAGATAAGGGAATATTTAAAAAACACACCTTGGGTTCAGGAATACTACTAGTAATTCTTGGTGGCTACCTAATATGGAATAATATTATAAATAGTTTATCAGCATATATTTCTGACGAAGTATATAGGACTATCTATAAAATAACAAAAATGGCTCCACAGGTAATACTAGGTATTGTAATAATTGTTGTGGGTGCAAAACTTATTACAGGAAAAAAAAGAGAGTGTGATATGAATGATTAAGGGACGTAGGGTTGGAACCTTTACCACGGGATTAGTATTAGTTATATTTGGTATAATGTTCTTATTACGATTAATAAATCCACGTATCAATTATTTATTGATAGCATCAATGTGGCCACTGGTTTTAATAATAATGGGCATTGAAATTATTATTGCATATTTAATAGACAAAGAAGAGATAATGAGATACGATTTTGGAGCTATACTCCTTATAATAACAGTATCCTTTTTCGCAATGGGCATGGGATGCATGGAGTATGTTATTACACACATGTCCCAGTTTAGGTCTGTATTTTAAATTTATAAGCCCCGTACTTAAGTACGGGGCTTATAAATTTAGATAAATTGCAAGAAAAAAAAGGAATTTCCTTATATATGACGAAATAATGAAAGAGTAATAAGAAATATGCATCTAAAAGTCTATTAAGGAGGGGTTAAAATGACAGAAAATTCGCTTAAGATATTAGTTTGTGATGATTCTATGTTAATTAGAAAAAAGCTAAAAGAGGTATTAAAAAGTTGTGGTTGTAATAATATATCAGAAGCTGCTAATGGTCAAGAGGCAATAGATATATATAAGGATAGCAATCCAGATTTAGTGTTTATGGATATAATTATGCCTATAAAAAATGGAATTGAAGCAGTTAAAGAAATAATTGCTTTTGATAAAGAGGCAAAAGTAGTAATGGCTTCCTCAGCTGGCACAAAAGAACATGTAAAAGAGGCAATAAAAGCAGGAGCATTTGAATTTGTGCAAAAGCCTTGGGAAGTAGTCCAAATTAATAAAATCATTAATCATATAAAATAAACCGGGGGTGGATCTATGTTTAGTCAATATTTTGGTCAGTATTTATTAAGTGAAAAATATCTAACTAAGTCTCAATTAAAGACAGCATTGGATTATCAGAAGTCAGTTAGATTAAAACTAGGGGTTTTAGCTATAAATGCAGGATATATGAATGCGAATCAGGCAAGCCTTGTTAATCAAATGCAAGCAAAAATGGACAAACGATTTGGTGAACTGGCAGTAGAGGCTGGATATTTAAAAGAAGAGCAAGTAGTAGAGCTACTTTCTTCTCAAATATTTGGTCATCTTTTACTAGCACAAGCACTAATGGATAAAAATTTTATGTCACTTGAAGAATTTGAAAGTGCAATTTATGAGTATAAGAAAAAATATAATATTTCTGAGGCGCAATTCGATGCTATCCAAAGAGATGATGTAGACGAAATCATAAATATTTATGTAAACTTAGATGGAGAGAAATATGCAGATGAAATAAAAAACTATATTGCTTTATTTATGAGAAATATAATACGCTTTATTGATTCAGAAGTTTATACAGATAAAATTATTAAAGTTGATGAATACAAAACGAATTGTGCGGTTAGTCAGAGAATAAAAAATTCAATTAATTTACAGACTTATATTAACGCAGAGGAGGAAGTGTTTGTTAAAATAGCTTCTAAGTATGCAGGGGAAGAGTTATCTTGTAATGATGAAATGACTAAAGATTCTGTAGGAGAATTTTTAAATTTAAATAATGGATTGTATCTTGTAGCTATGTCTAATATAGGAATAGAATTAGACATGGAACCACAATCAGCGTCCTTTGAAAGAACAGTAATTTCTAAATACGTACTTCCAATAGAGTTACCTTTTGGAAAAATAGAACTTCTCATATCTGATTTATAGATTCATATTTTAGGGGGAACTTCTTATCATGAACGTTGTTGAAATAGTTATGAGTAAAATTAAAGAGGCAAAAGTAATTTCGCTTAAAGAGCCAAGTCGTTCTTTTGATATGTGTAAGGACGCCTATGATATTGCAAAGGCTAATAAATTAAAGCTAGAAGAGGCTTATGCTCTATTTGGGATGGCGCTTGCTTGTAGGTCCATGACAAAACTCAACGACTGTTTTAATTATGCACTGGATGCTTTTAAGCTATTCGAGATTTATGAAAAAACCTCAGAACTTGCTGGAACTTTAAACCTTATTGGAGTTGTATACTTTTATAACGCTATGTATGAGCCAGCGCTTGAGAATTTTTTAAGAGCATTACATTTATTAGAAGAGACTGAAGATTTTCTTGTAATAAGTAAAGTGTTTAACAATATGGGTGAGGTTTATAAAGAAGCGGGTAATCTTGAGGAGGCATTAATTTGTTATAATAAGTCCTTGAATTTATCTGAAAAATATAATTATACCAATAACGTAGCAGTTATATTAGAAAATATTGGTATGATATATTTGAAAAAGAAAGAATATTTCTGTAGCCTTGAGTATTATAGAAAAAGTTATAACATTCTAATTGGAGAAAACAATATTACTGCTCTTTCAGAAGTGGAAAACAGCATAGGTAAAATCCATT
This sequence comes from uncultured Clostridium sp., assembly GCA_964467165.1. Classification (GTDB taxonomy): domain Bacteria; phylum Bacillota; class Clostridia; order Clostridiales; family Clostridiaceae; genus Clostridium_AD. The sequence goes on along the minus strand of CAYXOL010000001.1, from coordinate 65,367 downwards.
TTATACAAGAGGAGTATGATAAGGCAAGGGAATGTTATAATAATGCTCTTGCTAAATTAGAAGGCATAGAAAATAAGTTTTTTTCAATTGAGGTGCTAATAAACCTTGCTGAACTTGAAATGCTTGAAGATGAGGGACTTTTTTTGCTTTATATACATAAAGCTATCAATTATGGAAAGGAAATAAATGCTAGAAAAAAATTGAGAGAGATATATAAGATTTTAACTGAATTTTATGAAGGTAAAGAAGATTTTCGACTAGCTCTTGAATTTTATAAAAAGTATCATATAATGGAGCAAGAAATAGAAACTACCATGATTTCACAAAAGCTTGAAATAATAAAAATTGGACTTAGTAAATTATTTAGTGAAGAGGAATCTGAAAAAATCTCAAAATTAAATAAACAATTAGAAAAGGACATAGGGAGTAAAACCCTATTACTTAATAAAATGGAAAAAGTAAATAGAAATTTAAGTGTAGAGGTAACTTCAGATGAACTCACTAATATACCTAATAGGAGAGGATTAAAGAATTATATCTCAAAAGTGTGGGAAGAAAGTGAAATTCGGCCCATTAACTTAGCACTTTTAATGATAGATATTGACTATTTTAAACGGTATAATGATTGCTATGGCCACCTTGAAGGGGATAATTGTCTTAAAAAAATAGCAAATTGTCTAAAAAGCGTTTTTGGAAACAAATATGGAATAGTAGGAAGATTTGGTGGAGAAGAATTTGTTTGCTTTATTAAAGAACTTGAATACAGTGAAGTAGTAGAACGCTCAGAGCTACTTCGCAGTTCTATCGAGAAGCTTTCTATTAATTATGTATGGAATAATGAGGTTTACCCTGTAACCATAAGTATAGGTGGTGTATATGGCTGCAAATCAGACTTTAATAGTACAAGGGATATGTATATAATTGCAGATGAAGAGCTTTATAAAGCTAAAAATGAAGGTAGAAACAAAGTTATTTTGAAAAATAAAAGTATACTTTAAAATTAATTTATTATGATGCAAATATTTAGGAGGAGCTTAAGCTCCTCCTAAATATTTGACTCCATTAATTTTAAAGTGTATTGCTATCATTTTTTAGTGTGCAATCTACAGCGATAAGTGTATTTTGAATATGTTTGAATATAGTCTGTAAAAAGTATATAATATATTGAATAGAAAATATTGCTTATTTTATGGATTTATATAAATGTTTGGAGGTAATTTATGATTTGCAACAATTGTACCAATGAATTTACTAATATTGATGGACTGAAATTTTGCCCCTACTGTGGAGAGGAATTAGAAGGACCAATGAATTCAAATGTTGAATCTAAGGATTCAAAAGGTGAGAAAATTGTCACTGGGGAAGAAAATAAAAAAAAGCATGAGGATACACTTCCTATGCCCACAATAACTGAAGAACATTTAAAGAAATATAAAAGAGATAAGTTTTTTAGTTCTTTAAAAAAACCTAATATAAAGTTGAAAGTAATTATACCAATTATAGCATTATTATTTGTTATTACAGGGGGTGTATTTGCATACAATATACTTATTGTTAAACCCGTAGATGAAGTGACAATAAAGGAAAATCTCGTGGGAAAAATAATAACTCTTCCTAAAGGGACAAGCATAAAAATAAGTAAAGATAATATGAAAAGCTTCAGCATAAAGAATAGAAATACAGATAAAAATAAGGATGATATAAATCTTGCCTTAACTTTGAATAACGGATCTATTGAGGTAAACATTTTGGGATCAGTAGTATATACCTACCAAGGTAAAAAACAATGGAAAATAAGTGACGGGATTATATTGGATAAGGTTATTACATTAAAACCAGTGGTGGGTATGGCAGAAAACAAGTTTTTGGAAGCATTGAAGAAATTAAGTATCTCTATTGCGGATACAAAAATAACATTAGGCGGAAAAGATGTTAAAGGCCTTGCCATAACTTTAAGAACACCAGAATTAGAAAATGGAAAAGAAGAAATTCAAGTGCAAATATCTATAGATAGTGGGCTTATGGCAACTACCGGTAAAATAAAGTGTAGACTTGTTTTTGAAAATGAAGCTTGGAGCATTGCTACCACTGAAAAAAATAGCACAGAGGATTTTATTTTAGTAATATCGCCAACCTTCTCTGATGAAATTCTTATCGAACCTATAAGAAAACAAGGACTAGAAGGCATTGTAACTTATTCTGATTTTTTCCAAGGTATAGGATATAATGTAGCTGATAGGTTCACTAAAAGTATTAACATAGCTGGTAAAAAGATTGATGTGCAAAAGGGAGTATTGTATGTTACTGCTAAGAGGGAAAATATAGCAGGAGAAATAACGTCTGTATTATCAACTGGTTATACTTTTTCAATATCCCTTAGTAAAATAGCGTTAACGGACACTGCAAAAACTACTGTTACTAGTGGTACAATAAATAATATGCCTACTTCATTAATAATATCAACTATAACTAATATGGAAATAGAAGGAAGCAATCCGTTTTTCTGGTTTTCCAATAACCATAAAATAACATCTCAGGAAGCCAAGACCTTTAAAACTAGTGAAATATTATCCAAGAAGGGCTTGGATAATGTAAAATATGTTTATGGAAGTATTACTTACAAAGATGATAAAAAGAATAAAGACGTTTCCATTTCCTTTGTAGCATTGTATTTCCTTGTCTACGATGGGACTAATGGTTACACTTGGAAATTAGATAAAATAATCGGTGAAGAATCACCTAATTATAAGCAAATTAAAAATCAATAAAGTGCCACCCAAGTGGCAAGTGGCAAGTCCTGCCACTTGCCACTTGGGTGGCACTTAAAATAAGGAGAGTTATATGAAGGATTCAGAAGCATTAAAAAAAGAATTAGATAGAATTGATGGAAAAAGCTATAGGCTGTATAAGGAGTTAGAAGGTGAATATGATTTTGGAAATTACGTACTTAGCATAGATCATGTTCAAGGTGATCCATTTGCCTTACCATCAAGAATTAGAGTGATTGTAAATCAAAAGGTTGCTATGTTTCCAAAGGGTATTTATGATAATAAAAGCAAAAATATTGCAGTAGCAGACTACCTGACAAGAGAATTTTATTCTAATATAAATAGATACTCTCAAAAAGTTTTTGGCTCTGGGAAGAGTGGATTAGTAGCTATAAGCAAATGCCCAGAAGAAATATTAAATAGAACTTCAATAATTATAAATGAAGATAAAATAGAGGCAAGATTTTACGTTGGTTTTCCAGCAAGAGGAAGAAGCGTTTTATCAAGCGAGCTCCAGAAAATTTTATTTAATGTTATACCAAACATAGTAGAAAAAACTTTAATATATAAAAATATAAATAGTGAAAAATTAATAAATAGAGTAAATCTTGTAGAAGATCAAGAACATATAAGAAGTGAGTTATTTAATAGAGGACTAGTTGCATTTGTAGCAAATGGGTCAATGTTACCTAGAGAAAGTGGAATCTCTACAAAATCATTAAAAGATGGTATTAAATTTATTTCACCAAAGGAATTAGAAGTTGAGTTTAATACTCTTAGCCGAGGCAAAATTTGTGGCATGGGTATTAGAAAGGGGATTACGCTTGTAGTTGGCGGTGGATATCATGGTAAATCCACATTACTAAAAGCAATAGAACTTGGAGTTTATAATCATATTGAAGGTGATGGTAGAGAGTTTGTTATAACAGATGAATCTGCTTTAAAAGTAAGAGCAGAGGATAGTAGGTGTGTTACTAAAACAGATATATCCCTATTCATAAGTAACCTACCTAATGGGAAAGATACTGTAGAATTCTATACAAAAAATGCTAGTGGCAGCACATCACAAGCAGCGAGTATTATAGAGGGAATAGAAAGTGAGTCAAAGCTATTTTTAATAGATGAGGATACTTCAGCAACTAATTTTATGATCCGGGATGACTTAATGCAAAAATTGGTTTGCAGAGAAAAGGAACCAATAACACCATTTATAGAAATAGTGAGACCTCTATATATGCAAAGAAGTATTTCAACAATAATAGTAGTAGGAAGCTCCGGAGACTTTTTTGAAATAGCAGATTGTGTAATTCAAATGGATAATTATGAGGCAGTAGATGTAACAGAAAAGGCTAAAATGCTGTGCAATGGTCATATTATAAAAAGAATTAATGAGAAAAATTTAAAGATAGATATTTTATTTAATAGACAAATTAAAAGTGGAACAATTCAGGGTGGTGAAAAGGGAGTTAAAATCAAAACAATGGGTATGGATACAATAATTATAAATAGAGAGGACATAGATCTAAGGGCCGTGGAACAAGTGGTTGATACTGAGCAACTAAATTCCATAGGTTCAATTATGATATGGGCAGAGAAAAATATTATGAATAAGGGATTAAGCTTTGGAACTATGGTGGATAATATAATTAAGCATATAGAGAAAAATGGCTTATTATCAATAAGTGGGTTAAAGGGTGGAAGTGGAAGTTTAGCAATGCCAAGAAAGCAAGAAATAATGGCTGCATATAATAGATATAGAAATCTAAAAATATAATCATTAATAATTATAGCAAAGTGAGGCGAAATAAAATATGGCATTATTTAATAATAAAAACAGAGATGATGATGGTATCAAAAATCTTTATACTAATTCAATAGCCCAGAATCAGCTTCCGAAAGATGAGTTACCAGATAATATTTCCGACCCTAGAGTGATTCGGCAATTGATTCACGATGAGCTATTTATGGATGGGAACGCTCGTCAAAACCTGGCAACCTTTTGTACTACATATATTGAAGATGAAGTTCGCAGTCTTATGGATTTATCAATTAATAAAAATATGATAGATAAAGATGAGTACCCTCAAACGGCTGAAATTGAACATCGATGTGTTAATATATTGGCGAATCTTTGGCATGCACCTGGAAAATTAGACACTATTGGGTGCTCAACAATTGGATCTAGTGAAGCAGCAATGCTTGGTGGCTTAGCACTTAAATGGAAGTGGCGAAATAGGCGTGCCGCTGAGGGCAAGTCTACCAATAATCCTAACATTGTTTGTGGACCAGTACAAATATGTTGGCATAAATTTGCACGATATTTCGATGTTGAAATTAGAGAAATCCCTTTAATGCCAGATGAGCTAGGTTTGAATCCAGATCAACTATCGGATTATTGTGATGAGAATACAATTGGAGTAGTGGCAACTTTGGGTAGTACATTTACTTGCATTTATGAACCAGTGGAGGAGATTGCTAAAGCCCTAGATAAAATTGAGAGTGAAACAGGCTATAATATCCCTATTCACGTAGATGGAGCTAGTGGGGCATTCATTGCACCATTTATACAAAAAAAAATCAAATGGGATTTTTGCATTCCTAGGGTGAAATCTATTAACGCCTCAGGTCATAAATTTGGCATGGCACCACTTGGAGTTGGTTGGATTATATGGAGAACACTAGAAGAGCTGCCTGAGGATTTAATATTTAATGTTGATTATTTAGGAGGAGAAATGCCAACCTTCGCACTTAATTTTTCACGTCCGGCTGGTCAAATTATTGCCCAGTATTACAAGTTTTTGCAATTGGGTCATGAGGGCTATACTGCAATTCAGAAGGCCTGCGCCGACACTGCCCAGTATTTAGGGGAGGAGCTTGCAAAAATAGAACTATTTGATATTTTATATGATGGTCATGATGCAATACCTGCGGTTTGCTATTCACTAAAGGATCAAGCTGCAGCTGGATTCACACTTTATGATCTTTCTGACCGTTTAAGAATGCATGGTTGGCAAATTGCATCATATCCACTGCCAAGCAATCGCGATAATTTAACTGTACAACGTATATTGATCCGTCATGGGGTTAGTCGTGATATGATATTTTTACTACTTCGTGACTTAAAAAAGGAATTGGAGTATTTAAAGAGTAACTCACCATTAAATTGCTGTAGTAAAGTTAGCTTTCATCATTAATTAATGCCATACAAAGGATAGTAAAATAATAACTCCAGGCTCTTAGGATTAAACTAAGTGCTTGGAGCTTCTTTATTTTTTTATTAGACTTTTTCACCTACTCATAGTTACTAATATTAAGTATGGATTCATCTTCAAAAAATGTATTTGTATTATATAGAATTAAAGTATCAGTGATATTGTAATCTTTAATAAGTGTATTAACATCATCTGAATAATATCTTAAATCCACAACTATTATCTCACTAAAATTAGAAGTTAGAAATGGTATAAAACAATTAGCATATGAATCCTTAATAACTAAAAGCTTTTTAGAACTATTGCTCATAGTGCTTATTTTTATAATAGGATGATTCCCACCTAAAAATAGAGAGTACTTATCTTTAGTATTTAAACTGCTGGAATTATATAAACTTGTGGATTTTTCTTTCTCTTCCAGGTAATTGACTAATACATCTTCGTGATTTTTAGGCAAATATACATTAATAGTATCGCTATCAATATTTTCAACTCCAGCTCTTGAGTAAAGTGTTCCGTAGAATTCATTGTTAACTTTTTCAATATTATAAGAACTTGTATCTTTAGGTATTGCATCTGAACTCTTGCAAAATTCTAAGTAGGCATAATATGCCCCTTCTGATGTCCAGTGATGGTCAGTTTTATAATAAATGTATTTATCTTTATTTTGATTTAATATGTCAAACACACTTACTGTTGTTATAGATTTATCTAATCCAGAATAAAATTTATTTATATACTCAAGTTGATTTTCTACTGGAGCAAAATGAGGCAATTTATCTTGTAAAATCTTTATTTTATTTGGAACTAATATAATATATTTTGATAAATCTTTGTTACCACTACTGAAAGTATTTATTGCCTTTAATTTCTCAGCTAGATTTTCTTTGTCAGGTCTTTTGAACTTAGCTATTAGATATTTATCATCTCCTAAATATACATCGTTATTTTCTTTTTTTCCACTGAGTATTTCTGTGCTTGATTTTACATTTATCCAAAAATTTCTCAGTATAAATTGATCCGCTAGATATTTTTCATATTTAGAAGTAAATTTGTTGTAAAATAAATTTTCAACGGAAAATTTTGGCTTGGTTTTAAGTTTTCTATTCTCCTGCTGAGAAAATTCTTTATCTGGAACTATAATATTAAGTATCATTACACTAAATATAAATAATAAAAATATTATTGTTAGGGATTTTATATATATATTATTATATTTTCTTCTTCTATAGTTATATTCCATATGTATTATCACCTTTTTTCTAAAATCTAAAGTATAAGAAGGGATTAAAGCTCTGATTTACAAGGTAGGCAGTAGACAGAAAAAGTATAAAAATATGACTTAAAGCCATAACTATAGCGCCCCTTGCATTAAAACGGTTTTTTAACTTTTTATGAAAACTGTAAACAATTGGTGTTGCACAAAAAAATGCTATTACAAATAAGATAAAGTTTGCAGAAAAATAGTAAACGGCTGCATTATCCGTAAAAGCATTTCCACTAAGTCCAAACATTATTTTTATATAATTTATGGCATCACCTAATTTATTATTATCGAAAATTACCCAACCGACTATAACAATTATCATAGTATATAAATTTGAAATGAACTTTGGAAGTCGTTGTAAAAGCTTTCCTAAAAGCGTCTTTTCTATAAAAATAATAAATCCAAAATATAATCCCCAGAATATAAAATTCCAGCTAGCACCATGCCATAATCCTGTTGCAAACCATACTACAAACAAGTTTCTGATTTGTTTTTTAAAAGAAACTCTGTTACCACCTAAAGGAATATAAAGGTATTCTCTAAACCAACTCCCTAAGGATATATGCCATCTTCTCCAAAATTCAGTAACACTTTTAGATATGTAGGGATAGTTAAAATTTTCAATGAATTCGAATCCTAACATTTTTCCAAGTCCTATTGCCATATCAGAATATCCACTAAAATCGAAATATATCTGAAGAGTAAAGGCTATTATTCCAATCCAAGCAGATATAACTGAAATATTTAAAACTTCTATAGCCTTTACACTTGTCCAAAGCATTGCTAAATTATTAGCTATTAATACTTTCTTTCCAAGACCGATTATAAATCTATCTATACCTTCTGAAAATTGATTAATATTTTCTTTTCTGCTTTTTAATTGGATGAAGATATCATTGTATTTTACTATAGGACCTGCAACTAGTTGTGGAAACATAGTTACATATGCTCCAAAATCTATAATGCTTTTTTGAACCTTTACTTTGTTTAGGTAGACATCCACCACATAAGAAATAATTTGGAAAGTATAGAATGATATTCCTACAGGCAGTGGAAGTTTTTCAATACATATATTTAATCCGAAGAGTATGTTTATATTGTCTATAAAGAATCCGAAATATTTAAAAAAAGCCAATATTCCTATGTTAACAAGCAGTGTATTTATAAATATTATCTTTGCAAGCTTCTTCTGTTTTCTATATTTATTTATAAGCAAAGTGCTTATATAATCAAATATTATAGAAAAAACCATTAGACTTATGTATACAGGTTCTCCCCAGCCATAAAATATAAGGCTTACAACTAAAAGCGTAAAATTTCTTAGTTTCTTTGGGGAGGTATAATATATAGTTAGAGTTAAAGGTAAAAATATAAAAATGAATATTAAACTACTAAAAATCAATTTCAGTCACTCCACCTCAAGTTGCCTTTTTATTTGAAGCTGTCATTAACAGCCTTTGTTATGTTGTCTACATCTTTGGATACAATTAAAATGAGATATTTTCCTTTTACTTCTAAAGTATGATTTTCCAAAAGCGAATACTGATCTGGGCTATAATCTTTAAAACTGCTGGATTGTCTCTCGATTATATTTTCGAAATTTTCTAATAAATCATCCATATCATCTTGGCTTTTAACTTTTAATATTAGAATTTCATTTGCTTCCATATTGCTCTTTGGAGCATATAATGCAAAATTTTCTAGTCCTTTAGTACTTGTAGAATAAAGTTTTCTCAGCTTAGTTTTATTACCTTTTTCCATGAGTGATAAATCTGTAACCTTTTGAATATTAGTTATAATTTCTGGTATTTCAGGACTTTTAGTTTGAATGCATGAACAGCCTTGAAATATCACAAAAATAATAGTTGCTAAACTTAAAATTAATACTTTCTTTTGTATATTTTCAAACATCTTCATAGTCATCATCCTTATGTAGATAGTATTATTCTTCCAATTGATCTCTTAAATAATCTAACCATAAACCATAAAAGGCTATGGTAAAATGAATACCATCTGGCTCATACAAATCCCCTCTATCTTTAACAATGGGTCTTATATCTATGTAATGTACATTCTCCTCCCGGGCAACGTCAACTATTTTTCCTACAAAATCATCTAATCTCTCTTGTGAAAAACTAGGATCGGACTGCTGTACTGTAGCTTGTACAGGAGTTATTGATTGAAGGTATATTTCAGCACTTGGTATATTTTGTTTTATAGCTTGTATCAGTTTAATATAGTTATCTTTAAAATCATTAGAGTTTTCAAGACTTTTTAGGTCGTTCATTCCATAAAGTATAAATACTTTTTGGGGATTAATGTTGGATATTATATTAATTGAATCTTGAGCTTGTACCAGAGTCACTCCTTTTCTAGCTAGGACAGAAGATTTACTTACTATGTTATAAAAGTCTAAGCCCTCAGTAATGGAATCGCCCATAAAAACAGAATCCTCAAAGTAAAGTTTATTGCTTTTTTTATTTGAATTATCACCACCTTTTTCATCCCTTAGGTTCTGTTTTTCAGCTATTATATTCTCCACAGTAGAAATATCTATACTCTCTAGCTTTTGCAAAATAATAAAATTATTATCTATTATTTTTTTTTCTTGTTTATAATCTGAAAAGGACTTTAGAAAAAAACAGCAGGGTACTAATAATATTAATCCAATTAAAATGCTCAGTTTCGTTTTATTGCTGCTACTATTCATACTCACTACCTCATAGAATTTATAGTATATATTAATGCAAACTTTCCTGCACCCATGTATATTATATAGGGGTTTTGAAATAAAGTTATTACAAAATAGTTAATTTAAATATAAAAAGGTATATCCCTGTATAGGATATACCTTAAAAACACCTTTTCATTAACTGCCCCCATCATTATTCTCATTCAGATAATGACTGTGAACAAAGCCCATTGTTTTAAACATATCAACATATTTTTCTGGACTTTGAAGCAATATAAACTCCAGATCATCATTTTTTGTGGCACTTTTTAATGCTTCAATAACTGTAGCCCGTCCAATTCCTCCACCTCTCGCAGAAGCCTTAACAGCCCAAAAATACAATCCTAAACAATCGTCTTCTAATTTAGTGAATGCTGTTGTAGAAACTATTTCTCCATTTAAAATCCCATTATAAAGAGTATAGTCATTTTCAGTATTTGAAACAGCATTATAAACTATATTTTTAAATACGCTCTTTTTATTTTCATCAATTTCAAGAGCATCTATAAAGATTCTACTCCATATATCAATCATTTCACTATCGGTAACTTTTTCAACAGTAAATCCCTCTACTTTTTCATATCCATTATTGAAGTTGTAGGGTGGAAGGTACATACAATTAAGTACTTTTTCACTAGTATAGCTAAAACCTTTAATAGTCTTAATATGATTATTTCTGTTTTTGTTGTTTTCATCTATGAGATCATTTGGTGTTCCTTCAATTATTCCGAACCAATCTGAATAGCCGTATTTTATAAAACCACACTTTGCTGCAAGTCCGGGGGACATATTATTTGCTTCATTTATTTGGAGAAAAGGTATTCTTCCTGACTTCGTAATCTTTAATGCAAGGTCCATTGTTGTATCAACTGCATAGTTCCTTTTTCTATACTCCTCTTTTGTGAACATTATGCCCATGGAATTATCATTGTGAACAAGTACCCATGAGGCAATATCTCCATTAACATATATGGCGGAAGAGGGTCTCTTGGAGATATCTTTTTTAATTACATCCAGACTTCCGGGATTTCTATAGGTGTAAAATTTATCAACCAGTTCTGCATCTTTTATATCAATAGATTCTACAAGATTTTTTATAAGACCTATATCTAAATTCTCCTCTGGAAGGTAATGAAGTGCGCATCTACTTTCCCAAGCAACTAAATATCTTTCTCTTATCTTCTGTGCAAGAGGTCTGTATACACCTGAAAATCCATAAAAATTATCTTTAAACAATGTTTCAAGTACTTCATCTAAAAACTCATCATCTTCGGTATACATGTAGTTAAAATATTCATACCTTACAAGAACTCCTCTAGATACTTTTTCACTATCTACATATATTTCAGCCTGGGGTTCGTTTTCTAGTACACCTATTATATTTAAATTCACAATCTTATTTTGGTTTAAGTATTCAATAATCGCCTGTGATAGTTTAGTTTTTACTATCATATAATTTTCTCCTTCCATCTATCTGTTTTATAATACATTATAATAATAACTGCCTCAATTACAACAGATAGAGCTACGGCAGTCCAAACTCCATTTGTGCCCATATTAAAAGATTTTGCAAGTATATATGCAATAGGAAGCTTTAAAACTACATTTGCAATTATAGATGAGATCATTGGTGGAAATGTATCTCCTGATCCCTGAAAAGCTCCACCATAAATTGTTGGGAATACTACAAAAATAAGACCCACATACACTATCCTTAGGTACTCGGCTCCCGTTTTTACTACTAATGGATCATTAATAAAAAATCTCATTATCTCTGCGGGAAAAATTAAATAGGGTATTGAAAATAAAATCATATTAAAGGCTGCAAGTTTTAATCCTTCTTTTATAATCTTATCACAACCATTTATATCACCTCTACCAAGACTCTGTCCCACCATTATTGAAATGGCAGTTGAAAGGCCAACAAGGAATATAAAGGTATAGTTAAAAAGCTGTCCACCTATTCCAAAGGCTGCAGTACCTTCCCTACCTCCAACGGCATAAACAAGACTGAACATAAATATTCCAGTAATAGGTCTTGCAAGTTGCTGTAAACATGCAAAGCTTCCTATTTTTAATATCCTCATACTGTTATCTAGCTGTAAATTCATACTCAATACAAATTGTTTTAGACTGGATTTGTATATTTTCCGAGTAATAACAATGGTGATGGCAATACAGGAAAAAATCATAGATATAACTGTTGCTATAGCTGCTCCAGCAATTCCTAAATGAAACCTGAACATAAAAATGGGATCAAGTATTGCATTTAGTACATTAGATATTCCAAAAATTATAAGTGGAGTTACTGTATCACCTAATGATTGCAGTATTGTCCTTAATACTGAATTTAAAAATACAAATATCGTTCCAATAAAGATAATAGATAAATATTCTTTTGTCAAAATTGCTATACTAGGCTCTGGACTAAAAACTAATTTGATTATACTTTCAGTAGTTGAAATTACAAAGATTACACTGGATGCTGAATTAGATAGCGCAGCAGCTGCTGCCTCATTTGGCCCAAGCTTTGCAATGAAATATGTATCAACTGTTGCTAAAAGACTTTGCAGTGTCATACCTACCATAATAGGCCATGAAAGCATGAAAATTTTCTTGATATCAGATCTGAATTTTTTATCCGTTGCTTTTGTTATATTATTACTCATTGACACTCCCCCCCTACCAATTATTTCATACTTTTACAAATTGTCAATATATCCTTTGAATTATGTATATAGGATAATTCGGTTTGTAAAGTATTTTAGCAAACGCAATGTCTATTGCTTTAATATTTTTTTGATGTTAGAATAATTATTGAATTATTACGCATCCTTTGGGTTTGTTTTTTATATGGAAATTTATGATCTAAATTAGAAAATAAGGTAAAGCAATTAAAATTTACAAGGGGAGATGGATATAATGGGAAAATTAAAAAATGGATATGTGCAAATTTATACAGGAAATGGTAAGGGTAAAACAACCGCGGCTGTAGGCCTAGCTGTCCGTGCAGCAGGAAATGAATACAATGTTTTTATGGTGCAGTTTTTAAAAGGCAGTAAAACTGGAGAACTTGAAAGCGCTAAAAAACTAGCTCCTTATTTTAATATATTTAGATTTGAGAAGAAAAGAGGTTTCTTTTGGACCTTAAATGCTGAGGAAAAAATTGAATTAAAAGAAGAAATACAAACTGCCTACGAATTTTGCATGCAGGCTCTTAAAGAACAAAAATGCGATATACTTATCATGGATGAGGTAATGGGAGCACTTAAAAACGACCTAATAAGTGAAGAACAATTGATAAAATTAATAGATAATAAACCAAATAATATAGAATTAATTTTAACTGGAAGAGATGTACCGAAAGCGATATTGGATAAAGCTAACCTTATAACTGAGATGAAGGACATCAAGCATTATTTTAATGAGGGAGTTCCATCTAGAGAGGGTATAGAATTTTAAGTATTGCTATAAAGGGATATATAGTATATAATAACAATAATAACTTAATAAATAGTTATCTACGGTACCTTATAAAGGTTTAATAGGGAAAGTGGTCTAAATCCACTGCAGCCCCCGCTACTGTATACGGAGACAAATCCATACCACTGGCTAATGCTGGGAAGGTTGGAGGAGAGTGACCCGAAAGCCAGGAGACCTGCCTAGATGATATACAGCTTTATCCTACGGAGGGACGGGATTGCAATTATATATGCTTTTGCATTATATTGCTTTCACATGGGATGTGAAAGCATTTTATTTTTTTATAAAATCTTTTGCTCGACCTTTTTTAGGTCGGGTATTTTTGTTTTTTTGTTATAGTGTTTTAAAGGGTTGCTAATATACAACTTGATTGTAGTTACTTATTTGGCCTTGGAGTTTTAAATAAAAATGTGGTAATTGTTCGCAATTATTGCTCCATTTTATGCTTCTAAATTCTTCTGGAATCCTGACATAATGTAAAAATTCAAAGGAGGTGTGACATGGGAAAAATTATTATTTTATGCGCCTTCTTACTTATGGGTTTCTTTTTCTTCAAATTGAAACATGGAAATGGCCGCACCAATGGGGATGAGATGCGCCATCATCACAGAGTCGGACATAACCATGGCGAAGGCTTTTCAATAGATTTTTATGCGTATACTTCTAAAATCAGACACTGGAATGCTAGCTTTAAAGTCTCTCTTTCTGTTTTAATATTGATTCTTTGTATTACATTAGAAAATCCCTATGTATCCGTTGTGGTCATTATTGCAATGGCCTACCTGACCATTGTAAAAGGAGGACTTCCATTAAAGAAATATTTATCAATACTGACCATCCCAGTAGTATTTATTCTCCTTGGAACGATTACCATTGCCATTGATTTTTCAAAGCAGCCAATGGGCCAGTATAACCTTAATCTTGGTTTCTGTTATGTGTTTACTTCTCAGACAAAGCTTGTGGAAGTTGTATTTTTGATTCTAAAGGTTTTTGCAGCTATCAGTGCACTGCAGATGATGACATTGTCCACTCCATCTTCAGAGATTATCTATGTGCTACGCAAAGCTCATGTGCCAAAGCTTATTGTAGAACTGATGAACCTGATTTATCGTTACATTTTTATTTTAATGGATGTCTATAGCAAAATGAAAAACTCTGCAGAATCACGCTTAGGCTACTGTGATTTCAAAACTTCCTGTTACACATTTGGAAGCATTGCAAGCAATATGCTAGTGATTTCGTTAAAAAAGGCAAATACTTATTACGATGCCATGGAATCCAGATGCTATGATGGAGATCTTATATTTTTGGAAGAAACTAAAAAGGTAGAGACAATACAGATTGTAGCCGCAACTACTTTTCTGATTTTTTTAATCTTAGTCTGGGGCTTTACAAGCTAGAAAGGGGATATTATGGAAAAACCAATATTAAATGTAGAAGATCTACACTACGTATACGGAAATGGAAAGGCTGCATTAGAGGGCGTAAGCGTTGATATCTATGAAGGTGAGAAAATCGCAATCATTGGTTCCAATGGATCCGGGAAATCCACATTTTTCTTAAACATAAACGGTGTATTTACACCAGCTCATGGGAAAATCTTTTACCGAGGTACTGCCGTTAATAAAAAGAATTTAAAAGGGCTTAGAAAAAATATCGGAATCGTATTTCAGGATGCAGATAACCAAATAATTGCATCTACAGTTAGGGCAGAAGTTGGATTTGGCCCTATGAATTTAAAGCTTCCAAAAGAGGAAGTATTAAAGCGGGTTGAGGAAGCCCTTACGTACATGAACCTCTCAGATTTCAAGGAGCGTCCTCCTCATTATTTGAGTGGTGGTGAAAAGAAACGCGTCACCATCGCAGGTATAATTGCTATGAAATCTGAAATTATTATATTTGATGAACCTACAGCATCGCTGGACCCTTTAAATGCACTTATGTTAGAAGAAGTTCTGGATAAGCTTGCTTTAGAGGGTAAGACAATGCTGATTTCCACCCATGATGTGGATTTTGCATACAGGTGGGCTAAGCGTGTCCTTGTATTCAATCAGGGAAAAATTATTGCAGATGGAACACCATTAGAAATTTTCCAAAACACTAAGATTTTAAAACAGGCAAATCTAAAGCAGCCAACCCTGCTAGAAATCTATGAATTGCTTGTAGAAAAACATCTTATTGAAGATACTAAATCCTATCCGAAAAGCACAGGAGAATTCAAGAAAATATTTGATAAATAGTTAATTTTTCTAAGTATTCAACTTAGATTAATATAAATTAAAAATAATTAAGGGGGAAAAAAATGAATAAAAAAGAAAGAAACATTGTCTCTATTGCTATTGCTTTTGCATTAATTTTTGGAATAACACCTGTAGCAAACGCAATGCACATCATGGAGGGTTATCTTCCATTAAAATTTTGTATAATATGGGGTGTTATCTGCGTTCCATTTCTAGTAGCAGGTTATTTATCAATTAAGAAAACATTGTCAAATAATCGTAAATCCATCACTATTCTTGCTATGGCAGGAGCGTTCGTTTTTGTGTTGTCATCTTTAAAAATTCCGTCAGTAACAGGAAGTTGCTCACATATGACTGGTACTGGACTTGGTGCAATCTTATTCGGACCTAGCGCAGTCAGCATTCTTGGAATAATTGTACTGGTTTTTCAGGCAACTTTGCTTGCTCATGGTGGACTTACAACTCTTGGGGCCAATACATTTTCTATGGCTATTGCAGGTCCCCTAGTTTCTTATGTAATCTACAAATTATGCCTAAAATTGAAAGTTAATAAATACGTAGGTGTTTTTTTGGCAGCATCAATTGGTGATTTGCTCACATATTGTGTAACAAGTTTTCAACTTGCCCTTGCATACCCATCTGCAAATGGTGGGATGGTAGCATCTGCAGTAAAATTCCTTGCAGTATTTGCACCGACACAACTTCCGCTTGCAATTATCGAAGGTATTTTAACAGTTGTCATCATAATGGGGCTTGAAACATATGCAAAATCTGAATTGACAGATCTTGGATTTCTAAATGGAGGTGAAAATTAATGTCAAAGAAGAAAAAGCAAGTTATAATTTTATTAATTATTGCTGCACTGATTGCGATTATACCACTGTTTACATTAAAGGGTGCTGAATTTGGTGGTTCTGATGATGCAGGAAGCAAGGTTGTTTCTCAAATTACAGGTACCGATTACGAGCCTTGGGCTAAACCTATTATGGAAACGTGGATTGGTGGAGAATTACCAGGCGAAATTGAGAGTTTACTTTTTTGTCTACAGACAGCTATTGGCGTTGGTGTTATTTTCTTTTTTCTAGGAAGATTTGTAGAGAGAACAAAAAAAGAAAATAAGGACAATGAAACTAAGTAATATTTTCCACAGTTAGTAACATTTATGTATTTTTTATACGAAAGTCTTAATTGAATATCAACTATAGGTGCCCTATAACAAGGGTTAAAAGGGAAAGTGGTTAAAATCCACTGCAGCCCACCGCTACTGTATTAGAGGATGAAATCCATAAAACCATTGGGAAACTGAGAAGGTTGGAGAGTAAGATGATGCTAAAGTCAGTAAACCTGCCTAATGTGTAGAATTTTAGTCTTCGGAGGGAGGATGAAAATACGCAATTAAACGAATATATTGGGTTTTCCAATAGGTGAAAAGTTAATTGCATTATTATACATCCTGACAGGTGTTTTTTTTGTGCTTTTTAACACAGTAATTACAATAATGGTTTTATACAACTATATATAAGTAACTCTATTGGACATAGGGAGGTGGTTATAATATATGATGACAAGTTCAGATGGAAAATTCGAACTGGGCACTTATATGGCTAATATTGAGAAGGAAATCATTGAAAAAATACTGAGCAAAAATGACAATAATGTTAGTAAGACTTCAAGAGACCTTAGTATTTCAAGACAAGATTTGCAATATAAAATAAAAAAGTATAACCTAAACTTGAGATAATAAAATATGCATAAAGGCTTAGGTAAGGAGTTTCATGCAAATATAACATGAAATAAATAAACTTAAAAAAAGTAAAGGTATGAGATAGTTTGAATCTCATTTAAAAGGGAATTAGGTGAAACTCCTAAACGGTCCCGCCGCTGTGATGGTGAGGAGCTTTAAATTATACCACTGACAATTTTGTTGGGAAGGGTTAAAGCGACTATGATCCAGAGTCAGAAGACCTGCCTTTATTAATGCACCAAGAACGCTACGAGAGATAGGGGGTGATAACATATTTGTATGGAAATGCATTTTGTTTTTTTGTGCTTTTATAAATATGTTTGGTGTTGTTATAACGCCCTTTAGCAGAAATGCTAAAGGGTTTAATTTTTTGCAGGAAAAAATATTATTATTCTAATCACCAAAACAATTGATAATTAGGAGGAATATTATGAAAACAAAGATAAAAGAATTTGTCCTTATAAATATAGGAATGATTATGGTATCTGCAGGTATGTATTTCTTTTTAATGCCAAACAACTTGGCAACAGGTGGAGCTAATGGACTAGCTATAGTTATAAATAAATTTACTGGGGGACTATCCGTAGGTTGGATTATGATAATAATAAATCTCTTTTTATTTGTAATTGCATTTATTGTTATAGGAAAGAGTTTTGGTGGGAAAAGTGTGTATGCAAGCTTTGGTGTATCAGGCATTATAATTGTATTTCAAAAGTTTATACCTATGAATAATTCGCTTACAGGGGATATTTTCTTAGAACTCATATTTGGAATATTAATATCAGGTATAGGTATGGCTATAGTATTTAATCAAAATGCTTCAACTGGCGGTACAGATATATTAGCAAAAATATTAAATAAATATTTTCATATAAACTTGGGAAAAGGCGTTTTAATGTGTGATCTAATTATAACTATAATGGCAGCTTTTGCTTTTGGAATTAAGTTATCATTATATGCAATGCTTGGAGTTATAATTAATGGTTATGTTATAGATAATATTATAGATGGAATAAACGTGTGCAAAGAAGTTACAATAATAAGTAAGAATAATCATAAAATAAGAAAATATATAAGAGAATATTTAGAGAAAACTTGTACTGTATATAATGGAGTAGGGGACTTTTCAAATGAGAATAAAGAAGTTGTTGTGGTTATCTTAGGAAGAAGGGAGTTTATAACACTTAAAAAATTTATATACTCTGTTGATAAGGATGCTTTTATAACAGTAAATAATATATATGAAACCTTTGGGGATGGATTTAAAACATTAACACATTAAAAAAAACAGGTTAAATAAGAATTTATTTAAAGGGGATTACATATTATGAGTGAGGTTTTAGAGGATATAGAAGAAAGTGATGAAGAAAAAATTAAAAGTGATATTTTTAACATAAGTAAAATGATAATAGAAGATTCTAATATGTTAGAATTACTTAAGATGTCAAATAAGGTTTCTAGGGTAAATACCACAGTTCTTATACAAGGAGAAACAGGTGTAGGAAAAGAAGGAATTGCAAAGTATATACATTATAGTGGATTAAGAAAAGAGGAATCTTTTGTTGCTATAAATTGTGGAGCAATACCTAAAAATTTAATAGAATCCGTTCTGTTTGGCTATGAAGCAGGATCTTTTACGGGAGCAAATAAGCAGGGCAAAATAGGGCTATTTGAGCTTGCGGATAAAGGAACTATATTTTTAGACGAAGTGGGGGAGTTATCACAAGAAGTTCAAGTTGAACTTTTAAGGGTACTGCAAGAACATGAGATAGAAAGAGTAGGTGGATTAAAGCCAGTAAAGGTGGATGTTAGGATAATAGCAGCAACAAACAGAAATTTAAAGGAAATGATAGAGGGGAATTTATTTAGAGAGGATTTATACTATAGACTTAGTGTTTTTCCTATAAACATACCACCTTTAAGAGAAAGAAAGGGAGATATTGTACCACTTATCAAGTTCTTTACGCAGGAAATTAATGAAATGTATGGACTCAAAAGTTATTTTAGTGATGAGGCATTAGATTGCTTAAAGTATTACTCCTGGCCAGGAAATATAAGAGAACTTAAAAATATAGTAGAAAGGTCTGTGGTTATGAGTGATAACAAAATTATATATGGAAAAGATTTGCCAGAATATATAAGTGATAGCTGCAAAGGAAATGAACTAGAATTTAGTATAAGTAATTTAAGTATAAAAGGATGTAAATTGAAGGATATAATTCAGACTATAGAAGAAGAAATAATTGAGGATGCTATGAGACGTTATGGAAATATAAGAATGACAGCAAAAGCTTTAGGGGTTAACCCCTCTACATTAGTTAGAAAAAGGCAGAAATACAATAAAGAAAACTAAAAAACACTCTAAACTTTAATAAAAGTTTAGGGAGTTTTCTTTTTATGAATAAAGGTATGCAAATTTGCACTGTATGCATTTTTGGATATGGCTAATTTGAAGGATTTGATTCAATAATTAAAAAAAGAGTTGCAATTCAGTAAAATGATTATAAGGTAAGTAAAACTATGAAAACTTTATAAATAAGATTTTAACATAGACTTTTCAAGGGGCAAGCTATTAAAGAATAATAAATTCTATAGTTGGCACGATTATTGCTTAACATATAGATATAAAGAAAAATAGGAGGAAGCATATTATGGATTAATGACAAGGGAATGTACAGAAAGAAAAAGTTATCTAAAATTATAGTGAAAATTAAGGAGTGAAATCTTATGGAGTGGAAAGAGGTATATAAAGAAAAAATAGTTACGGCTAGAGAAGCTTCGCAAAAAATAAACTCTGGAGATCGGGTAGTTATTGGTCATGCAGTTGGAGAACCTAAATTAGTTATAGATACAATGATTGAAAATAAGGAAAGTTACGGAGACGTAGAAATAGTTCACATGGTGGGGATGGGAAAAGGAACATATGCAAGGGAAGAAATGAATCATCATTTTAAGCATAATTCCTTATTTGCTGGAGCATCTACAAGAGAAGCTATAAATAGTGCTAGAGGTGAATTCACACCGTGCTTTTTTTCAGAAATACCAAGATTATTTAGAGAAGAGTATTTAAAGGTAAATGTGGCTATAATTCAAGTTTCAGAGCCTGATGAACATAGTTTTTGTAGCTTTGGAGTTTCAAATGATTACACTAAAGTAGCTGCAGAGTGTGCAGACATAGTTATAGCAGAGGTTAATAAGCAGATGCCAAGAGTACTTGGTGATAATTTTATACATGTTAAAGATATAGATTACATAGTAGAGGCCGACTATAAAATTATGGAACTTAAAAAAGGCGAAATAGGAGAAGTGGAAAATGAAATAGGAAGAAACTGCTCCTTTATTATAGAGGATGGCTCCACATTACAACTAGGAATAGGTGCCGTGCCAGAGGCTGTACTTTTAAATTTGAAAGATAAAAAGGATTTAGGTATACATTCAGAGATGATATCAGATGGAGTAGTAGACCTTGTAGAAGCTGGAGTTATAAATAACAAGAAAAAGACAATTCATAAAAATAAGATAGTAGCTACATTTTTAATGGGAACAAAAAAGCTATATAATTTTGCAGACAATAACCCAATGATAGATATGTTCTCTGTTGATTATGTAAATGATCCATATGTTATAAGTCAAAATGATAACATGGTATCAATAAATTCATGTATACAAATAGATTTGATGGGACAAATAG
Organism: uncultured Clostridium sp.; assembly: GCA_964467165.1. Lineage (GTDB taxonomy): Bacteria > Bacillota > Clostridia > Clostridiales > Clostridiaceae > Clostridium_AD. Next base: position 44,231 of record CAYXOL010000001.1, on the reverse strand, counting down.
CATCAGAGTCTATAGGACTTAAGCAATTTAGTGGAGTGGGAGGACAGGTAGATTTTATTAGAGGTGCAAATAGATCTAAAGGTGGTAAAGCAATAATAGCAGTTCCATCAACAGCTTCTAAAGGCACTGTTTCTAGAATAGTTCCATTTTTAGATAATGGAGCTACAGTAACAACATCAAGAGCAGATGTTCATTATGTAGTTACGGAGTATGGTATAGCAGAACTAAGAGGAAAGACATTAAAAGAAAGAGGCAGAGCTTTAATAAATATAGCTCATCCTAAATTTAGGGGAGAGCTAATTAAAGAGTGGGAAAGAAGATTTAATAGTAAGTTTGATTATTTTATATATTATAAGATTCATAAGTAAAGGATGATAAAAAGATGATTTATATAAAAGAAGAGTATTGTAAAGGATGTCAGCTTTGCATAGATTTTTGTCCTAAAAAGGTTTTAGGTATAAGCCTTGGAAAAGCAACAGTTGAAAAGGGCGAGTTATGCATAAGTTGTGGTATATGTGAGAGAATTTGTCCTGATTTTGCTATAACAATAGGAGGGGACAAAAATGAGTAATATGGTATTAATGCAAGGAAATGAAGCCTGCGTTGCGGGTGCAATAAAAGCTGGAATGAAGTTCTATGCAGGTTATCCAATAAGTCCTGCTAGTGAAATTGCTGAAATAGCATCTGTAGAATTGCCTAAGGTAGGTGGCAAGTTTATCCAGATGGAGGATGAGATAGCAGGTATGGCAGCAGTAGTTGGAGCTTCGCTAGCAGGTTTAAAATCAATGACAGCTACAAGTGGACCGGGCTTTTCATTAAAGCAAGAGGTTATAGGATATGCTTCAATGGCTGAGGTGCCCTGCGTAATAGTAGATGTTATGAGAGGAGGCCCAAGTACAGGACTTCCAACATCAGTATCACAAGGTGATGTAATGCAAAGCATGTGGGGAACCCATGGAGATCACCCAGTTATTGTAATAACACCTATAAGTGTAGGGAGTATTTACAAATTAACTATAGAAGCATTTAACTACGCAGAAAAGTATAGAGTCCCAGTAATACTGCTATTAGATGAAGTTATTGCTCATATGAGAGAAAGTATATCTTTAGAGGATTATGACGCTATAATAGTTGATAGGAAAAAACCAGATTATTCTAATAAAAATGGATTCAAAGCCTATGAGATTACAAAAGATATGGTACCATCCATGGCAAATATAGGTGAGGGTTTCAATTTTCACGTTACAGGACTTAGCCATGATGAATATGGATACCCATCAAATTCAAATGAGGTAGCTGAAGATCTTATAACTAGACTTTTATGTAAAATTAAAAATAATAGAGATAGCATAGTTAGATATGAGAATATTAAAACAAAGGGTTGCAAAAATCTAATAGTTTCATTTGGTTCTGTAGCAAGAGTATGCAAGGAATTAGTAGAAGGGGAAAACCTTGAAAACACAGGATTATTTATACCTTATACTATATGCCCATTCCCAGACAAGGAATTAGAAAAAATAATAGAGGGAAATCATATAGAGAATATATTTGTACCGGAACTAAATGCAGGACAGCTTATAAATGAAATAGATAGAATATCAAAAGGCAGGTGCAAAGTAGTTGGAATAAACAAATATTGTGGCGAAATATTTGAGCCAAGTGAAATTGTAAATGCAATAAGGGGAGAGCACAGATGAATCAAGGGCTAATAGATAAGTATTTAAGGAAAGATAAATTGCCGCATATATGGTGTAGTGGATGTGGTAATGGAATAATATTAAAAGCATTAGTTGAGGCTATAGATGCTTCAAATATAAATAAAGAGGATATATGCATTGTAGCGGGCATAGGCTGCTCATCAAGAGCAGCTCAATATATGAATTTTGATACAATACACACATTACATGGGAGAGCTATACCTTATGCTACAGGAATAAAACTAGCAAACCCTAAAATGAAGGTTATAGTAATATCTGGTGATGGTGATGCAACTGCTATAGGCGGAAATCATTTAATACATGCTTGTAGGAGAAATATAGATTTGACTGTAATTGTTTTTAATAACAATATATATGGAATGACAGGAGGACAATGTTCACCTACAACGCCAAAGGATGCAAGAACAACTACTTCCGAAGGTGGAAATCTTTGTAGAGATTTTGATATATGTAAATTATGTGATGCAGCAGGGGCAACTTATATAGCCAGAAGTACAGTGGCGCATTACAATCACTTAGTAAAATCTATAGAAGGTGCTATATTAAGAAAAGGATTTTCAGTGGTGGAAGCACTAACTACTTGCCCCGTTCAATATGGAAGAAGAAATAAATTAAAGAAGCCTTCAGATATGATAAATGCACTTAAAAATGGTGGAGCAGAAAATGAAAAACTTAAAATAGGAGTTTTCAAGGATGAAAATGAAGATGAATATGTAGAGCAGTACTTAAAATATGTTAGCACCCAGGTGATAATTTAAGGAGGAAGCTTAATATGGATAAAAGAGAAATAATTTTTACAGGGCTTGGTGGACAAGGAATAGTTAAAGCAGGAATAATACTGGCAGAAGCTGCAGTACTGGAAGGAATGCATGTTGTTCAAACTCAAAACTATGGACCAGAATCTAGAGGTGGATGTTGCAGGGCAGACGTAATAATTTGGGACAAAGATATATCTTATCCGAGGGTAGACAATGCGGATATAATTTTAGCATTAAGTCAAAGTGGATATGACAAGTTTAAAAATAATTCAGCAGAAGGCGCTGTTGTAATTGTAGATGAAACTGTAGATATTGAAGGGGATAGTAATTGCATTAAACTACCTTTAATAGAAGCATCAGAAGTGCAGCTTAAGAATCCTCAAAGCATAAATATGTTATGTTTAGGAGCCTTGGCAGCAGTAACAAAATTAGTCCATTATGAAAGCTTAAAGAAAGCTATAAGTGAAAACGTGCCAAGAGCCACTTTGGATAAAAATATGGTAGCTTTTAATAAAGGGATATCTATGGTGGAAGCTTTAGCGTAACAATAAATTTAAGATTACTCAAGGTGTTATAGAAACTCAGGGGAGATTGCTTAAGAATAATCATGTGGAAATGAGCTTGGAGGATATTAGGGCTGTATATAGGGGGTTGTATAAATAGTAGGTTGATGTGTGGGCATTCCTTAAAGGGAATATGTTTCTATATACAAAACATGTGGAATACTGCTGGCTACTAAAAAGAAAAATGCAGAGGTGTGATAATTTAAAAAGATAGTAAAACTTTGTAATTAAGTTTTGCTGTCTTTTTTTGTTAGGGTAGTGATTGAGATCGAGGGGTTTCAGTTTAAATAATGGATGAAAATTAAAGAGATATTATAGGTAAAATAAAGATATAGTGTTAAAAATTGTAGTATAATGAAAGTGGGCGAGATTAGAATAAGGGTGGAGACTACAATTATTATTTTTGAAGAAAAAATATAAAACTAGTGTTTTTTAGTATGCTGGTTATGTTTATAATTGGAATTTAGAACGATAATTAAATAATTATATTTTAGAAAGTAGGTAAAAAATGAATAGAGAATTCGTGAATTTTATAAAAAGTGGAAATGAAATAAAAAGATATAATGATGATGGTAGGTTTAATAAAAATATTGATAATGAATTTGCTAATCGTACAAAAATAATGGAAAAAGATTTCATTAATGAAGTCTTCAAATATGAAGAATATTTTGGTGAATTCGTAAAGTATGTTTCTCGATTTGATAAGTTAGAAGTTTTATCTTATTTTTCGTTTCTTAGAATTTCTGCAGATAAGAAAGGAATAGAAGATGAGTCTTTAAATATATTTCAATTAGAGTTTTTACAGTGTATTTTATTAGGTAATGACTTAAGTGAAAAAAAAGAATTGATTACACAAGAACATATTGAGAGAATAAAAGAATATTTATTAGTTCTACCAACATTGATGAATTTAAAAGGTTTAAGAGAAATAGGGAAAAAAAATAATGATAAGGAAATAGAATTAAATATAATACATGAAATAATTTCAGAAAGAGCATTTGTGAGGAATCATAGAACTGAACATATAGAAAATAATACAAATAAAGAACTTCTAAAAGAACTAGATAAAATAAGTATTTATAAATATGGTATTAAATATAGTTATATTATGAAAATGCTTACTGATATTATATTTAATATGAAAAATAAAATGGACCAATTCATAAGTACAATGATTGACGGTTCGATAAATCAGGTTGCATTTGAAATATATAGCATTTGTACTTTTTCGTTAGAAGAGAGTTTAGAACTCTATGGAGAAAAAGTAATGCCAAAGGCAATTGAAGATATTCTGAATAAGTTTTCAATCAATTTGACTGACGAAGTAACTATAAATCCAGAAGACATTTTTATTAATAATCCTGTATGGAATAAATTCTTAATAAAGGTAGAAGATAAAAAATATTTTTTCCCACCGATAGATTCTTTTGTTTCAAGAGTGTTAGAAATTTTTAAGTTTTTAATAGTAGAAGATGATAAGACAAAAAAACAGTATGATGATACTAAAGGAGCATTTTTAGAGCAGAAGATTGTTGAAAATTTTTCTGATAAATTTAATAATTTTGATATCTGTTGCAATTATCATATAGTTAACGATAATGGTAAAGATTTCGAAGGTGATGTTATACTAATATATAAAAATTATGCAATAGTAATAGAAGCTAAGGCAAATGATATTAGCAGTTTTACTTATAGTGGAAATTTTCAAAAATTTAAAGATGATTTTAATACCATTGTTAGAATACCAAGAAAACAAGCTAATAATATTAAGGAAATATTAGAAAATCATAAAGGTAAAGTAGTAAAGCTTAATAAACAGGGAGGTGAAATAGTAGACCTAGATTTAAGAAATGTAAATGAAATTATATCTTTTTCTGTTTCTCTTTCAGGAATAAAACGGTTGTGCAATTCTCAATTATCATGGTTTGATTATTGGAGTGAAAAATCAAAAGTTGATGAAAAAGATATAAAAAAAATAATTCCACATATTCAATTGAAACATTTATATGTAATTAGTGGTTTATTGTCAACAGAAGCTGAATTCATTCATTATATAAAAGAGCGTACTAGAATAGAACAAACAGCTAGATATAATGGAGATGAACTAGATTTATTAGTTATATATCTTAATAGGAAATTTAAAATTGAATTTAAATCGGTAAATGATAAAAAATGCGAAGATATTTTATTAGGAGCTGATGAAGAATTAAATGATTATTTTTTTAATAAAGTAGATAAAAGTAGTTTTAAGAAAAATATATTATTTTTAAATGGATTAAAAGCAGAAGCCACAAAAAATAAAACTAACGCAGAAAAAGAAATTTTAATATGTGAGATTCCGTATTATTTACAAAATAACATATTGGATAAAATTGAGATAATAAAGGCAGAATTTGTAGATTTTAAGAAAACTAATCCAATGATGTCTCATATATGTATAGAACCTATTGCTAACAAATATATAGGTGCATTTCCTATTTTATATAGAGATTGGATTAATGAGCTTCAAATGAAATCTCATTTGAAAAAGGAAAAACATATAGTTAAATTAATTTATGATGTTAAAAATAGCAATTTAAAAGAATTTTATATGGTTGGGATAAAATGTGATAAAGAGGGTAATATTTCTTTGGGATTTATAGAAAAAATAAAATAAATAAAATATACAAAAAATATTATAACGATGAAGTAATTTAAACAAAGAGAAGAGTCAAACAAATGGAACAATCTTTTTTATGGCTTATAAATTTAGGAATTTAGGCAACTAATGTTTACATTAGCACATGGGGAGATGAAAATGATTTAATTATACGCAGTAAAAAATAGAAATACTTCACTTAAAAGCGTTATTGAGAATAGTATCATAAGTAATGTGAGGTTTTTGAGTATAGTTTAGCTTCCAGTTATTATATACCCATTAGGCTAATAATAGGCAGTTGGATAATCATTTTAATAATAGGATGTACTAAATTAATGGATTTCTGTAGGTATGCGTCATTAAATAGAAATGCCTAATATAGCAATGTTATTTATAAAAATTGAGGGTAGATATGATAGCAACAAGAAATATTCACTACATTCCAACTTATGTTTGCTATATGGATATTTGGAGTTATGAAAGTTTGTAGAATTAGTATTTTATGGTATAGTTTTCATGACATATAGTACCGATTATGTCTAAATTGGAAAGTCGGATATGAAGTAAATAAAATTGGGCGTGTGTGTTTTTTGCATAGTATGGGTTGTTATTCGCTAATTGATATGCAGCAATTGTTACGGGGGGGATTATGTTTAATTTTCAAAACTTGAATGATTATGAATTTGAGATATTAAGTAAAGATATTTTAGAAAAAGATACTGGTTTTAAATTTAGGACTTTTACTAAAGGTCGAGATGGTGGAGTTGACATTAAAGCATATGTCTACGAGGGTATTATTGCCCAAGCTAAACATTATATAGGAAGTACACCTTCAAAATTAATATCTAGTTTAAAAGTAGAATTTAAAAAAGTGGTAAAATTAAAGCCAAATGAATATTTTATATTTACATCAAGAGGGTTAACTTCTGATAATATTGATGAGATATATGAAATATTTAAAGATTATATGTATTCGAAGTCGAATATATATGATGGAACATTAATTAATGATTTATTAAATCAAGATGAATATAAGGATATTGTTAAAAAACATTATAAACTATGGCTTGTTTCTACTAATGTTTTAGATTTGGTCCTAAATCAAAATGTATTTCTAGATACAGAAGACTTGTTGTATGATATTGAAAATGAAAGTAAGTTATTTGTAAAAACTTCTGGATATAATGAGGCATTTAAATTACTTAATAAAGAGCGATTGGTCATATTACTAGGAAATCCAGGAGTTGGAAAGACAACCATTTCTAAGATGCTAGTTCTATTTTATGCATCAAATGATTACACGGTTAGGTATGCGAGTGATAGTTCAATTAAGGATATAAAAAAATCATTGTCTCAAAGTAGGGATACAAAAGAAATTATATTACTAGATGATTTTTTAGGCCAACACTATTTAAATTTAAAAGAAGAAAGATCAACTGAAATAAAAGCATTAGTATCTTATATCCTTAGAAATCCCAATAAACGATTAATTTTGAATTCGAGGATAACTATTCTTAGAGAAGCAACAAGGAAGAGTCAAGTGTTCAACTCCTTCATAGATGACAATAAAATGAACTCTTACACTATTGACTTAGATTCAATGTCTAATATAGAAAAAGGAGAGATACTTTATAATCATCTATACTTTAAACGTCTTCCATCTGAATTTTTTTTTGAAATTAAGAAAGACAAAAGATATATAAATATAATTAACCACAAGAATTATAATCCTAGAATTATCGAATTCGTAACTAAAGAAAGTAATTATACTAAAATTGGTGATCATAATTATTATGAGTATATTATTGAGAAACTAGATAATCCTTTCGATATCTGGGAAGAAGAATTTGAGGAAAGAATTGATAATGTTGATAGAATAATTCTATTTTGTTTGTACTCATTAACAGATAAATATGTTGATGAGACCATTTTGAAAAACTGTTTTATAAATTGGATTAAGTCTGAGACAGTTGACAGAACAAAAGATTTATTTACTAATAGTCTCACTAGGTTAACAAATTCAATGCTTAGAATTATTGAATTTGATGGGCATAAATTCATTGGAGTTATTAATCCGTCAGTTAATGATTATCTATATCATAAGATTTTTAGTAACGAAATAATAATTGATAAAATAGTTGACAATGCAATTTATTTTGAACAATTTTTAAAACTTGAGAATATTAATGAAAAGAAATTGAAAGATAAGATTAAAGAATACATTAAAGAAAATAAATTTTTCGATTTAAGTGGAATATCAAGAACAATAGAGTATTATTTTTTAGAACAAGTCAGTCGATTCAATATTAAGCAGGTAAGTTTAAAAAATGTTATTTCCATAATGATATTAAATGAAACAACTTATTCAACGCCTTGGACACGAACTATAAAAATGAGCGGGGACATAGATATAGTAATATTAAATCTAAAATATCACATAATTATCGAACTATTAAAAAATAAGGATCTGTATGAATTTTATGAGCTAGGCAACTTAATATTTGATATTGTAAATCTGAGAATAATTTTTCGATTTTTCAATTATGATGATATTGCTTATTTAATATTTATATATGAAGAAATCTATGACTCTAAATCTTTAAGTGAAGAATTTTGGGATGTGTTTATTAATGAACTAGAAGTAATACTATCGGAATTCTCTTCTGCTCAAGTTGTAGAAGTAGTGATATCAGAATTAGAAGACCAACTATCTCAAATTGTTAGTGAATTATTTTATAATGTTTATAATGATATAAAATCAGATTATTATAACGAAGAAAACAATTTATTAGAAGAAGTAATAAGAGATGGACTCGAAGCAGAAATAGAAGATAGATTTAAACTTAAAACTAAAGAGTTAGGTGGAAATTTTATAACTATTAATACTAAAGTCGATGTTAATGAAGTTATGAGTTATTTAGATTTTACAGATGATTTACATAGTTTAACGAGACCTGAGCCTGATTTTGATGATGAAGAATATAAACCTAGTGTTAGTTCTTCTAGCGATAATGAGCTAGATGTAATTTTTCAAAGAGAGTATGATAACAACCAGTGATGAGTATAATTTACAATAAAAATTATTAGGTATAGAAAAATTTATAATTAATATAGAAGATATTATTACATTAATAATAAGAATGGAGGAATTATAGTATGCTTGGTGGGATAATAAAATCAATTTTGGTGAGTTTTATGTGCGATATTATAAAGAGCTATAAGTTAAAGATTGAAAAAAGTGTTGTTGAGGAACAATTAGAAACTTTTTTAAATGATTTTGAAGATACGGGTATCGATTCCGGTGTATTTGATGAATTTTTGAGATTAAATACAACGAAGATACATATTGCTAATTATATTGATTATGGAATATACAGAGAATCAACTAATGAGAAAAACATTACTAAAAGTCAATTTTTGGATATTATAACTGGAAAAGCTTATGAGTATATAAAGGTTGAAAGAAATATTGAATTACCAGAAATAAAAATTAATATTATTAGAAACTACTTTGATGTTTTAATAAAAACGGTAGAAAAACTAATGATAAAAGAGTTAAGTAAAGATAAAAAATACAATATGTATTTAATAAGAATTAAGATTGATGAACTAGCAGATCGAATAAATGAAGCAAGCAAGTTTAATTATGAAAAAACAGTACAGTCAATCGAAGACACAAAAGAAAAATATATAAAAAAAATAAAAAGTAAGTATGCTAAAGCTCACATTTATGGTGTAGATGAATTAAAATTTAGTGAATTTTATATTAAGCCAGATTTTACTATAAGTTCACAAGAGGACGGATTATCTGCTGTTAATGAAAATCAAGGTAATATCCAAATTCCAGTAAAATGGGAAGATATATTCGAATATTCTAATATAATTAGTGTTATTGGAGGAGCGGGATTTGGAAAAACAGTATATTTAAAAAATTTAATAAACGAGTATAAAAGTCTCAATTTAATCAATGCAAGTGATATGATACCTATTTATTGTGATTTGAAAAAATTTGCATATACTAGTAAAAATAATATGGGGTATACCATAAGTCAATTTTTAGTAGATAGCATGAAATATGATACAAGTATAGATAACATAGACAGTGAGTTTTTAAAATATTATTTAAATAAGGGACAATTACTAATCTTGTTTGATGCATTAGATGAGGTAGTTTATGAGGAAAGAGAAAATATGCATAAAAATATAGTTAATTTTTTTGATGATGTTAATAAAAATAATAGAATATGTATTACTTCTAGAGAAAGAGGATTTATACCTAAAACTAAAATATCCTATAAAGTAAATGAATTAAATAATACTCATGTTTCAAGATATTTAGAAAAGATGATAAAAATTAGTAGATTTAATCCAGAATATAAGTCGAAATTTGAGAATGATTGTAAAACGCTTATAAAAACAAAATTTCTTAATAGTTTTTTGCTATTATCTTTAATGGCTAAAATATATGCGGCTGAGAGGAAATTGCCTAAAAATAAAATAGACCTATATAAAAAGGCTGTTGAATATATAACAAGAGATAGAGAAAAAGGCAAAGGTGATGGTTATACTAACAAGTCTAACATAAACTTTGAAAAAATATCTAGTATATTAGATAAAGATGAAAGCTTTGAGATAATTGCGTGTTTAGGGAATCCTAATAATAGAAATGTAAGTGAAGAAAGAATTCTTGAAAAGTTTTTGGAAGTATTTAAATATGATTATCCATGTCCAAATGATGTTAGAAATGCAACTAATGAATTCTTGAGATTTTGCTCGGAGAGAACAGAGTTAGTAGTTAAGAGTACTGAAAAGGAATATAAATTTTATCATAAGTCGTTTTTTGAATATTTTTATTCGAAATATATAATTAATAATTTTAATTTAGAAAAAATACTAAATATAATAATTTCAAATGATTTAGATGATGAAATAGCTTCATTAACATTGGAGATTCTAAAACATGATAATTCTAAAAAATATAGGGACTTGATGGAGCTATTTATTGAGAAATTAGAAAAAAGAGAAATTGAACCTATACAGTCAATAAATTTAGCTATATATTTAGATGAAATAGGATTTGTATTCAAAATATGCAGTTTATTTCTAAGTGGAAGTTTTAAAATTAATGGACAAGAGTATGAAAATAGTATAAATCATGCGCTAGTACTGAGAAAAGTTAAGTTTTTTTTATTTAAAATTTGTAGATTTGACAATTCTGACTTGAATGAAATGATAGAGTTACATATAAAAACTAAATATTATAATGAATATTTACTAATGGCATTTAATGAATTTGTTAAAAATGAGACTAATAAGGAGTATTATGGTTCAATAGCTAAATCTATACATGGAATGGAATGGATTTCATATATAGGCCAATTCAATAATCAGTTCATACAATGTAAAGATTTGAAAATAGATAATTTAAGCAGTATATTAAAAAGTATGGTGATAAGAAAAAAATTAAACAAAAAATCTAATGATAAACTTAAAAATTTACTTATAGTAAAATTTTACAATAAATATTTTAGTAATATAAATAGAAAAATTGCAGTAACAAAATAAGAATTTATATGGATATACTGAAGCTGCCAAAAAATATAAAGTCTTAAATGCTTCAAATAAACATGTAGAAATTTAAAGCAAATTAGGGGAATCATTTAAGATAAATTTAATAAGTGATAATAAATAGGAAGAAGCAGTTTCTAATATTATTTTGACCTCACCTCCAATATACTCACAGGGATTTTGGATCTTGTTGAAACGGATTTTGCCTGATTATGAGTGTCGCAAAGAATAGCTTCGGAATAATGGGATTAAGTATGATTTGTAAGCATTGAAAAAGAACGGAGGTGGGTTTGTGGATAGAGTTAAATTTTATTCCGAACATGATATGACTTGTGGTCTAGAACTAAATAAAATTGCTGATAAAATCAACACAAATGTTATCGACAATGAATTCAAAATTTCAGATTTAATTGAATTTCATAATATTCTAAAGTATCTTGAAATCAAGAGGTTTTCTGACTATGTAGAAAAACTAACGCACATTGATTGTAAAACATTGGAGAAAGAAATACGCAAGAAGATTGGGCGATTTTTAGGTGATGCAGGTGCAAATTATGTTAAATTGTATGATGAGATTGACTTTACTGACACTGAAGACTTTTTGGAGATAATTGAAAAGTATAAATTATACGAACAAATCAGTGAATTGGATTTCAAAGAGTTACTAAATAAAGAATATGTTCATATTTACATGGTGCTTAAGTTCAAAAGGCTTACTGAACATTATGACTTGATTATCAAAGAGAGAATTCTCAGCGACTTTAGTAACGCTGAGACAATCATTTCAAAATATCTTGGAGAGACATCATTATTCTTGCCACCATCTTTATCAAATAGCGAGATATTGGAATTAATAGATGGGTACGTTGATTCTCCATCTGTACACATTAATTACCTGAGAAGTATTATAGTATTTCCTACAAATAGAGGACTTAACATTCCAGATAAAATAAAATTGCATGCAAAAAGAAAAGAGATTGTTGAAAATGAAAAAATATTTAGGAATGGAACAGGAATTGAATCAAGCGTTACAATATCATATCCAGCAGATCTTAGTGAGGAAATAATTGTAACTAAGACAGGTAGTAAAGTGGATATTAGAGTCAGTCGTAAATGGATTGAAGAAAATCAAGATTATCCTACACTTTGGAATAACTTTATTCACCTATTTAATATAATAGATGATAAATTTAGGTTAACTTTAGTCTCTAAAACAAATGGCATGAGTGCTTTGGAGTCGGTTTTCAGCCCATCTGGAAGTCATTTATATAAAACATCATTTGGATTTAGTTTTATGGAAATGATAGCTAATGCTGAAGTGAACAGCTATTTACAGGTGATGAATATCTTCAATATGAGAATTGAGGATATGATTGAATGGTTTTTCATGTATTATTTAAAAGTTGAATTCTCAATAGATAACTTTATAGTCAAGATGCCATCAGATGTTTCTCCATACTTTGAAAAATGCAGGTCGATTCTACCGGAATTGGATAGAATATTTAAACAGTACAATGCATTAGTAGAAGACGGCGAGATTGACCAGGAATTAATACAACTCTCATCTTCTAGCTTTAAAAATAATGAAGTTAAATCGTTCAATAGCAACAAATATGTTTATCCATTAGATGGTTGGTATAAAACTGCATCATACTTATTGTTTTCTGGCCAAAGTGGTATCTTCTATTTGCGAAGCCAAAAAGAAAATTATAAGAATTTTATTGATTTGCTAGTCAAGGGTTCCGTTAAAAAAAATGATTTTTTAGAACACCAGCTACAGCAAATGCAATGGCTATTTGATAATGGACTGATTTTCGAAAATGAAAATGGTTATATTAAAATTGTAGATTTAAAGACTATCTACGTTCTGAAAGAATTATATTATGAAGACGTATTAAGTTATTGGCACTATCATGAAGAAATTAGAAAAATAATAGATGATTTTGAAAGAAAGAATTTCGTGACCTTTGAAAGCACATTGCTATCACGAAATGAACAAGATTATCTGGATTACTATCTCAATAAAGCCAAATTTACGAATGGGTTTGATATACGAAATAAATATTTGCATGGAACAAATGGAAGCGATGAGAACCAATATAAAGCCGATTATTATTTGATTTTAAAGTTAATTATTATCATAGTTATAAAGATTAATGATGATTTGTGCATAAAAGAGGATTATGCAAGTAATCCTCAATAATGATATGTTGTCACAGACTAATTATTTCCGTTGCTCTAAAAGTCAATTCAATATTATCTTTTTCATTAAATTCATGAGTTTTACGGTAAATCATCAAAGTTTTAAAGAGTTTTGTTTCATCTTTTAAGATTGTGGCAGTTGATACACGGAACCGTACTATAAGTAAATGCGAAAACAGTCCGGAAGCAATATATACCAATGATTTTGGGCCGTTAATTTTGCTATAAGCTTAAATAAGTTGACAAGTTTAGATAGATTGGCACTCAACGAGTCGATATTTTTGTGCAAATAAAGTAGAGCCTGGTTAAAGTAGCGTTGGTATTATGTAGAGATAACTATGGTGCTAGGTACCAGAGTTATCCAGTTATCAGTATGACCAAAAAACCGCAGTTACAGTGGTACGGTGAAATGTATCATAGGTAATGTGGGGTTTTTGAGTATAGTTGAACTTCCCATTATTCTTATAACTGGAACAATCTCGTGGTTGGAAATAATGCTAATTGAACATCATAGCTAATGGATTTGAGTTTACTGCAGATTGTAATTGATGCTCATCAATATGGGTATATATTAGAATTATTAAAAGATGTAATTTTTTCTCCATTGTTAATGTTATAATACTTATTGAAAAGTTTAGAATGTAAGGGTGTTTATGTTTAGCATATAAAGAAAAACTATGTGCATTTACATCACTGACAGTAAATTTTCGAATAATATTTTCTATGGTATTCCATAGTTTACAGGAGGATAAAATTTTGTATAAGAAAATAGGGACCCCCTTTGATTATAAAACAAAAGAAGAGTTTCCAAGTGAGTTGATGAATTGGATTGGAGATGTTTTTTACGATATTCTTCCGAAACACGGATATGAGATACGTGATGAGCAAATATATACTGCTTTTCAGCTTGCTGATGCAGTTTGTAATAAAAAAGTTCATCTGGCTGAGGCTGAGGTCGGTACCGGAAAAACCTTCGCCTACTTACTCACTGCAATTGCCTATGCTAGGTTTAGTGGAAAACCAGTAGTAATTGCATGTGCCCAAGCAGCACTTCAAGAACAGCTGGCAGGGCCGAAGGGAGATATTCAAACACTTTCACGAATATTAGGATTAGAAATAGATGCGCCAATGGCAAAGGATCCTCGTCAGTATGTTTGTGATGAGAGAGTTAGTGGAATAGGGGGAGTATTTGGCGATGCCACAGCCTCTGATGAGATTAATCAATGGTTGGCCAGGACTACAAAAGGTGAACGCTCAGAAATGCCGCATATATCCGATAGTATATGGAGACAAATTGGATGGAATGAGACTATGACCTGTGATGCCTGTTACAGAAGAGGCTTTTGTAAGCTTGTTAAGGTAAGGGAACATTACAGAGCTTCCAAGGATTTAATTATCGCTGATCATAGTATCTTCTTTCAGGACCTATGGACAAGGGATGAAAGAATTGCAGACGGTAAAAGGCCTATGATTCCAGATTACTCGCTGGTAATTTTTGATGAAGGGCATAAAGTCATACTGCCGGCAGCCATGGGTGCTGGAAGACAAATTCATAAAGAAGATATTGATAATATTATTCTTTCTATAGAAGAAATGCAGGGCGCAAGAACTTCACTGGTTGTAAGTACCATTGCCTTGGATAAGGCTACTTCTAACTTTTTCGAAAAACTTAATAAAAACGTAATAGATGATGATCAATCAGAGCGTCTGGCGGTTCGCACCGATGATATACTTCTGAAAGCAGCTGATACTTTTCATAAGGCACTAGAGCGATTGCTATTAGAGATACAAATTGATGAAGAGTTATACATAGACGCGCTACCGGAAAGCACGTTACATACTTTTGAAATTCAAATAGAACTATCAATTACAGCCTTAGCTAGGTTTGGTAAGAATAAAGGTAGAGAGGTTATTACTTGGGTAGATAGGGCGGACGGCAGCTTTTGGGTAGTTCCTCGGAATTTGAGCAATATGCTAGATAAACATTTATTTTCGAGAAAATTGCCTGTAGTGTTTACTTCAGGAACTTTAAGTGATGAGGGGAATTTTGGTTATCTTATGAGGACTCTTGGTTTGAAAAATCCAGCAATATCAACGGTTGGAAGTCCCTTTGATATTGAGCAGCAGGTGGTGGTTTATTTACATCAGCCATCCTTAGAGGACACTTCCAGTGCCAAGTTTTCACGCAAAATTAAACAATTATTATGGTTGCTGAAAGAAAATGGAGGAAGAGCGCTGATACTTGTTAATTCTTTGAAGGAAGTCAGGAAAATAAGAAAAGAAATTAGTGGATACGCGCTACCTTTTGAAGTTTTATGGGAGGATAAAGGGGAGCGAGGATACCTTGTCCAAAAGTTTCGTGACGAAGTTGCATCTGTATTGGTAGGCTCTACCTTTTGGGAGGGAATTGATGTGCCCGGGGAGTCTTTATCTCTTGTTGTAGTTTGGCAGCTTCCCTTTCCGTCCCTAGACCCTTTGATTGAAATGAGGCGTAAAGAAGCAGAAGAAGAGGGGATGGACCCACTTATAACCGTTGATTACCCTGAAATGGGATTAAAGTTAAAACAAGGTTGTGGCAGATTAATTAGAACTAAGGATGACCGTGGAGCAATAGCTGTCATGGACCAAGTAATAGGAACCCCTTGGGAAAAGGTGGTTATGAGGGCTCTACCTAGAGGAGTGAAAATCAAAACTTTGGAACATAGGGAGATTTAGCCAAGGTGTTATAATTACATTACAAAGATAAATATTAAAATACTACGCAGGTGTTGCAATAATTATGAATATACTTTATAATAAGTTTAACTTAATAAATAGTTATCTAAGGTACCTTTTAAAGGTTTAATAGGGAAAGTGGTCGAAATCCACTGCAGCCCCCGCTACTGTACACGGAGACAAATCCATACCACTGGCTAATGCTGGGAAGGTTGGAGGAGAGTGACCCGTAAGCCAGGAGACCTGCCTAGATGATATACAGCTTTATCCTACGGAGGGAAGGGATGGCAATTATATATGCTTTTTCTTTGCATTATATTGCTTTCACATAGGATGTGAAGGCATTTTATTTTATAAAATCTTTTACTCGACCTTTTGTAGGTCGGGTATTTTTTTTAGTGATTTAAAAGGTTTAAAATTCAGTTGAGAGGAGTAAATAGATGAAGGGTATATTAGTTGTTGGACATGGAAGTAGATCAAAAGAGGCGCTAGAGGTTTTTAATAGAATGATAGATAATTTCAAGTTGAAAGTAGAAGGAAATGTGGAGGGATGTTTTATGGAGTTATGTTCTCCAAACATACCAGATACAATTGATACTATGTATAAAAATGGTATTCGTGACCTAGTAGTAGTTCCATACTTTCTTTTTCGCGGAATTCATATAAAGGAAGATATTCCTGGAATTTTAAAAGAAGTTAAAGTAAAATATGGAGATCTTAAAATATCATTGGCAGAACCAATTGGTTACAATAATATAATTGCTGATATCCTGAAGGAAAATGCAGAGGGAGAATTAACATGTATTTAAAAAAACCTATGGAAATAGAGTATAAGAGTATGGATATAATTGAAGCAGAACTAGGGGATCATGGATTTAATCCTTTGGAGCTTAAGATTGTAGAAAGAACGATACATACCACTGGAGATTTTGATTACAAGAATATAGTGAGTATTAAACCAGGCGCAATAGAGGAAGGTATTAAGGCAATAAAGGCTGGGTGTAGAATCGTAACTGATACCACCATGGCTTTTTCAGGAATAAATAAAAGGGCCCTTGAAAAATTAAATTGTACCGTAGAATGTTTTATTGCTCACGATGAAATATTTAAAAATGCAAAACTAAAGGGTATAACACGTTCCATGGCATCTATGGATTACGCGGCCAGTGAAAAAGTTGACATTTTTGTAATAGGTAATGCGCCTACTGCACTCTACAGGATAGGAGAACTTATAAACGATAATAAGGTTACACCAAAGCTTATTATTGGTGTTCCAGTTGGATTTGTAGGAGCTGCAGAATCTAAGGAGTATATTAGAGGATTTGATATACCTTCAATAACAACCATAGGTACAAAAGGCGGAAGCAATGTAGCCGCATCCATTGTAAATGCATTAATTTATATGGCAAATGACGGCAACAGGGATGAATGATAATTATATAATAAAGTATGGAAAAAGTCTTAGATGTGGATATACCACTGGAAGCTGCGCCACCGGTGCGGCAAAGGCTGCAGCAGAAATGTTATTAAGTGGAGAAAAACTAGAAAAAATTACTATAGATACCCCTGCTGGAATAGTACTTACTTTGAACCTTCTGAACATTCATATTGAGGAAGAGAGCGTATCTTGCTGCATTGTAAAGGATGCTGGTGACGACCCTGACTCTACGGATAAGATAGAAATATATGCAAGAGTGAGCAAAAGGGATGATGCGAAAATCCTTATAGATGGCGGTGAGGGCATCGGTTTAATAACTAGAAGTGGATTTTGGGGAAATAGTGGCACGGCGGCAATAAATCCTGTTCCAAGAAAAATGATTACCGATGAATTATCAAAGATATCAAACTGTGGTTTTAATGTATTAATTTACGCACCTATGGGGAGGGAAATTGCTAAGAAAACCTTTAATTCTAATCTTGGAATAATTGATGGTATATCCATAATTGGAACTAAGGGCATAGTGGAGCCAATGTCAGAGGAAGCTCTTAAAAAAAGTATATATTTAGAAATTGATGACGCTTATGACAAAGGCATGAGAGAAATAGTTCTATTTCTCGGAAATTATGGTGAAAATGTTGTGGAGAACTTAAATCTTCATGGAGCTAAGATTAAAATATCAAACTTTATAGGTGATATGCTACTTTATTCAAAGAATAAGGGATTTGAAAAAATAACCCTAGTAGGGCATATTGGGAAACTTTGTAAACTTTCTATTGGAGCCTTTAATACACATAGTAAGATTTGTGATGTTAGAATAGAAGCCTTTGTCTATTATCTTGCATTAAATGGAGCTCCTCTTAGTTTAATAAATTCTGTTAATGAATGTAAGACTTCTGAGGAAGCACTTAAGATTATAATAGATAAGGATTATTCAGTTGTAATAAATAATATGGTAGAGGGCTGTGCTTACAGAATCAAGAGATACATTAAAGATGATGATAATCAGTGTAGCATTGATGTAATTATGTATTCAATGGATTATGGAATATTGGGGGTTAGGTTATGATTAAAGTTATTGGTATGGGGCCGGGAAATATAAATTACCTAACAATGGAAGCAATAAATGCAATAAAATCAGCGGACAAGGTAATTGCTTTTGGGAGAATATCAAATACCGCAAAAATGATAGTAAACCATGTTATTTGCGTAAGTAGAGTTCAAGAAATAATAGATAACATAGACAGTAGTGTAAATATAGCAATACTTGCCTCAGGAGATCCTTGCTTTTTTGGTATTATAGATTATTTATTGAAAAATGATGTTATAGTGGATGATGTAATACCAGGAATTTCTTCCTTCCAATATATGATGTCGAAACTAAAAAAAAGTTGGCAGGATGCTTTACTTATAAGTCTTCATGGAAGGGACACAAGCCTTGAGACTGTTATTAGAAGTAAGCGCTCGGTAATACTTACAGATAGCAAAAACACCCCGGATTTCATATCTAAAAAATTACATACTCTAGGGGTAATTGGGAAAATATATACGGGGTATAACCTGTCTTATGATGAAGAAGTTATATTAATTAATAATATAGGTGAAGATATAGAATTTGCAGGTAATATCTCAGTTGTGGTGATAGAAAATGAAATGGCTTAGAGATGAGGATTTTATACGTGGAAAGATCCCTATGACCAAATTTGAGGTTAGAGCACTGACCCTTGCAATGCTTGATATATCAGTTGATGATATATTTTTAGATGTTGGCGCAGGAAGTGGTTCAATATCTATTCAAGCAGCGATACTTGGCGCAAAGGTATTTGCAGTTGAAAAAGAGCCTCAGGGTCAAGAACTGATTGTTAAAAATGCTGAAAAATTCAATGTAGATGTGAAAGTCATCGGTGGATATGCCCCTGAGGTACTTGTAAATATTGATGGTTTTAACAAATGTTTTATAGGTGGCAGCGGTGGAAAGCTTACAGACATTGTTTGCGCTACAGATGAAAAACTACCAAGTGGTGGTGTTATTTGTGGGAATTTTATTATTCCTGACAATATGATTGAATTTAAGAATTCATTAAAACAATTGCACTATGAAGATATTGAGGTTAGACTTATTCAATGCGCAGTTATGGATAGGCTTGGTCTTATGAAGGGCCAAAATCCTGTATATATAGTTAAGGGGAGAAAAATATGAGAACAGTTTATGGAATAGGAGTAGGACCAGGGGATGCGGGGCTTATTACACTTAAGGGCTATAATCTAATCCGCAGTTGTGATTATGTATTTTTGCCTAGTAGTAAGGGAAAGAGTCTTGCCGGAAAAATAGTTAGTGATTATATAACTGACAAGAAAGTTATTGAAATTGAATTTCCTATGGGTGAGGACAATGATGAAAGATACATCAATGCAGCAATAAAAATAAATGAGATTCTAGGTGAAGATCAGGTGGGCGTATTTCTAACCCTTGGAGATCCAATGACCTACAGTACTTATTTATACTTAATGGTACAGCTTGAAAAAATGGAGCTTAATGTGGAAACTATTCCAGGGATTACTTCATTTAATGCAGCTGCTGCAAGACTTTCATTGCCACTAACGCTAAAGGATGAAAGTTTTTATCTTGCGGATGGAAACTTAGATGAAGAAATATTAAAAAGGGTCGACACAGTATGCGTACTAAAGATAATAAGAAATAAATTAGACATAATTGACAAACTAACAAAACATGGCTTTGAATATGTTTGTGTAAAAAGATGCACACAGGAAAATGAAGCCGTATTATACGAAAAATCAGAAATACTCGCTGACAATGACTATATGTCTTTGATATATGCAAGGAGGAAATAATAATGATCTATTTTGTAGGTGCAGGACCAGGGGATGTTGATTTAATAACCGTTAAGGGAAGAAGAATTTTAGAAACTGCTGACGTGGTTATATATGCAGGTTCACTGGTATGGGTAGAACATTTAAAGTTTTGCAAAAGTGACTTTAAAAAATATAATAGTGCTTCCATGACTCTCGAAGAGGTTATTTCGGTAATGGTAAGTGAAGAAAATAGTGATAAAATTGTTGTGAGACTTCATACTGGAGATCCTTCAATATATGGTGCCATAAGAGAACAAATGGATGAACTGGATAAACATAATAAGGAATATAGTATTATACCAGGCGTAAGTTCATTTACTGCAAGTGCAGCAGCCATTAAAAAGGAATTTACTCTTCCAAACGTAAGTCAAACAGTTATAATTACTAGAATGGAAGGTAGAACTCCTGTTCCACCTGAGGAGGATTTAGAAAAACTTGCTGCCCATAAATGCTCTATGGCGATTTTCTTATCAGTTCAAGATATTGAAAATGTAGTAGCAAAACTTATTAAGGGCTATGGCAGAGATGATGTTCCAGTGGCAGTTGTCTATAAAGCCACTTGGCCTGATGAAAAAATCCTTATGGGAAGACTTAACAATATCGCTGAAAAAGTAAGAACTGAGGGTATAGGAAATTTTTCTCAAATTTTAGTAGGAGACTTTATAGAGGGCGAATATGATCGTTCACTATTATACCATCCTGAATTTACACATGCATTTCGCAAGGGAATAAAATGAAAATTGCCTGCCTTGCATTTACAGCAAGCGGAGAAGCAATTGCAGAGAGAATAAAATACTCCTCAGATAATGAAATACAAATATTTTCAAAAGAGAATTATAAAAGCAATCTAGATAATATTTTTGGTGAGTACCAGGGAATTATTTTTATTTCTTCTACGGGAATAGCAATTAGAATATCCGCACCTTATATAAAAAGTAAGTTAGTTGACCCTGCAATAATTGTAGTTGATGACCTAGGAAGATACGCAATAAGTCTTTTATCGGGACATATTGGTGGAGCAAATGAACTTGCAATAAGTATTGCAGAGGATCTTAAATGCCAAGCAATAATTACAACGGCTTCAGATGGTAGACGCATAGAAGCTGTTGATATGTTTGCAAAAAGAAATAATCTCTTTATTGAAAATATGGATGATGCAAAAAAAATTACGGCAATGATGCTAGATGGAGAGGCTATTAGGCTACAATCTGAAATTGAAGCTAAAATAGGATATAGTAATATTGTAGACAACCAGGAAGCTGGAGCTATATTTGTTTTATCAAAACTTCATATTAATTATGATAAGCCTAGTTGTATTTTAAGACCAAAAAATATTACAGTTGGGCTCGGTTGCAGACGTGGTAAAACCATGGATGATATACTCAGTGCACTAAGGTCAGTATTTAGTGAGAATAATTTAAGCATAAAATGTATAAAGCAAATTGCAACGGTAGATGTAAAGCAAGATGAGCAAGGTATAATAGAGGCCTGCAGATATCTAAAATGTGAAATGAAGATAATTTCCAGGGAAGATATCAAAGTTGTCCAAGATAAATTTAATAAAAGCGTATTTGTTAATAGCACAATTGGAGTAACCTCCGTATGTGAGCCCTGTGCATATATTGCTGGTGGAGAAATAATAGTTCCGAAAGCCGCAATAAATGGGATAACAATTGCTATTTCTAAAGGAGGAAATTAATGGCTAAGCTTTACGTAGTTGGTATTGGCCCTGGTGGTCTTGATAACCTTACATACAAGGCAGCAGAAGTAATAAAAAAATGTCAGGTTGTGGTTGGATATAAGTTTTATATAGAACTTGTGAAAGATATAATAGTAGGTAAAAAAATCATTTCAACAGGTATGAAGGGTGAAATAGAAAGATGCAAATTGGCGCTGGAAGAGGCCAAAAATGGTCTTGATACATGCATTATAAGCACTGGTGATCCAGGACTTTACGGCATGGCTGGATTAATACTTGAACTTGCGCAGGATGTAGAAGTTGAGATAATCCCTGGAGTTAGTGCTGCATTTTGTGCTGCTTCTGAGATAGGAGCCCCAATTATGCATGATTTTTGTACCATAAGTCTTAGTGATTTATTGACGCCTTGGCAGCTTATTGAAAAAAGGCTTGATGCAGCGGCTAGTGCTGATTTTGTAATAGCTATATATAATCCCAAAAGCAAAGGTAGGAAAACCCAAATAGAAAGGGCCATTGAGATAATAAGAAAGTACAAAAATGGTGATGTCCCAGTAGGTCTTATAAAAAATGCTGGTAGAGAAGGCAACGAAAGAAAAATTGTAACTCTTGACACAGTAGATTTTGAATTTATAGATATGATGACAGTTGTACTAATCGGCAATAACAAAACCTATATGAAGAATGGAAAAATGATAACTCCAAGGGGGTACAATCTTTGATATGGATTATCGGAGGAACCACGGAAAGCACTAGTCTGGTATCCACAATAAAAGGGAAGCTTAAGTATATTATTTCCGTTGCAACATATAGTGGTAGCGAAGTAATAGATGATGCGGATGAGAATGTAATAATTTCTAGAATGAACTCTGAGGAAATGGTGGACTTTATAAAAACTCGAAATATTGAAACTGTAATAGATATGTCTCACCCTTACGCAGTTGAGGTAAGTGAAAATGCACAATTTGCCTGTACTCATACCAACACAAAATATATAAGATTTGTACGTAAAAAAACTGAGTTTCAAAATGTTATTTATGTGAATTCTGTATCAGAATGTATGGAATATTTAAAAGAAGTTCAGGGAACTGTTCTATTTACAACTGGAATTAAAAATATAAAAGATTTTGAATCCATCAAAGAGAAGCAAAGATTTATATATAGGGTACTTCCCACAATTTTTAGTATTCAAGAATGTGTAGATAATAATATTAAGATGAAGGATATTATTGGAATGCTAGGACCATTTTCAGAACAACTTAATATTAGCATTTTCAAGGAATATAATGCTAATTATGTTGTTATGAAGGACAGTGGAAGTGTTGGAGGAACACCACAAAAAATAGAGGCTTGTGTTATGTGTGGAATTACCCCCATAATAATTGGACGAGAATTTGAGGATGGAATAGATGATATTGATAAATTATTGGCAATAATTTTACAATCTAGCTAATAGAACATTCAAAATATATATTTCGAGATGGAGGGTCATGATTTGGGAATAATAATAGCATCAAGAAAAAGTAAACTTGCACAGGTTCAAACCGATATTGTAATGAACATGATATACCAAAAACATAAATTGAAATGTGAAAAGATATTACTAGATACAAAAGGAGATAGAATCCTTGATGTGAGTCTTGATAAGATAGGCGGAAAGGGTGCTTTCGTTAAGGAAATTGAAATGGCAATGCTTGAGGGGCGCGCTGAAGCGGCAGTTCATAGTATGAAGGATGTTCCCTACGAAATGCCAGATGGTTTTGAATTGGTTTCTATGCCTATTCGTGAGGATCCAAGGGACGCCTATATATCTATGAACGGAATAAGGATTGAGGATTTACCAAAGGGAGCTAGAATCGGAACAAGTAGCAAAAGGCGTTCCAGTCAAATTCTACAATTAAGACCTGATTTAGAATTGGTATCCATACGAGGAAATGTCCAAAGTAGAGTGAATAAAATAGAAACTGAAAATCTTGATGGTATTATCCTAGCAGCAGCTGGATTAAAAAGACTTGGAATGGAGTGTATTATAACCCAATATTTTAAAGTAGAGGAGATTGTACCTGCAATTGGACAAGGTGCCATCGGAATTGAAATATTAAAGAATAACTCTAATATTGATATTTTTAAAAGTATCGAAGATGCTGAAACCAGAATATGCGTTGATGCAGAACGAAGCTTTATGAGACGCTTAAACGGAGGTTGTCATGCCCCAATTGGAGCCTATGCAAGATTACAAAATGAAGATATGTACATACAGGGTGTATTTGAAACTAACGGAAAATTTATAAAAAAAGACATATTGGGAAGTAAATACGATTATATTAATCTTGGAAAATTGCTTGGTGAAAAGATACTAAATGATTAAGAGAGTGTGGTGATGGTTATGTCAAAGGTATATTTGATTGGTGCAGGCCCTGGAGATGAGGAGCTTTTAACACTTAAAGGCAAGAGGATTCTTGAGAAATGTACGGCAGTGCTGTACGATAGACTTGCTAATGATAGTTTATTAAAATATTTAAATGAGACATGTAAAGTATATTATTGTGGAAAAGAACCTGGTTGTCATTATAAAAATCAAGAAGAAATAAATAATATGATTGTGAAGCTCGCCTTAGAAGGAAATACCGTTTGCAGAATAAAGGGAGGCGATCCCTATGTATTTGGAAGGGGGGGAGAGGAAGCACTAAGGCTTGAAAGTGAAGGAATTGACTTTGAGGTAATTCCAGGAATAACTTCGCCTATAGCAGTTTTAAACTATGCTGGTATTCCAATAACACATAGGGGAATATCACAGAGTTTTCATGTATTCACAGGACATAGTGCAGAAAAATTAGATATTAACTGGGAAAGTGTAGCAAACCTAAGTGGGACTTTGGTTTTCCTAATGGGACTTAAAAATATAGGAGTTATAACAAGTTCACTAATGGCTAATAATAAGGATTCGCAATGTCCATGTGCTGTTATTATGAGGGGGTCAACCTCAAAACAAAAGAAGGTTGTGGGAAACCTTAGTAATATTTGCAGTAAGGTTTTCGAAGCAGGATTAAAATCCCCTTGTATAATAGTAGTTGGCGGTGTTGTTGAATTAAGTGAAAAACTTAATTGGTATGAAAAAAAACCTTTATTTGGAAAAAACATTTGTATTACACGGTCAAAGCAGCAAAGTGTGGAAATTAGTGAGAAACTACTTGATTTAGGCGCACAGGTAACTGCAATAAATTCCATTAAAATAGTGGATACATCAGAAAATTTAGTGGATTATTTTGAAAAACTAAGGTCATATAATTATTTAGTTTTTACAAGTGTAAATGGAGTTGAGTTATTTTTTAAATGCCTAAAAGATAAAGAAATTGATATAAGAAATATAAGTGGTGATTTTTGTGCAATTGGCCCTGCAACTGCCGCGGCCATAAGAGCGATGGGCATAAATCCATTAATTATTGCAAAGCAATTTGTAGCAGAATCTCTCCTAGAAGAACTTAAAACTCATGTAAAACCAGGTGATAAAATACTAATACCAGGGTCTAAAAGTTCAAGGGAGTATCTAGGTGTGCAGCTTAGGAAACTTCATTGTACAGTAGATGAGGTACCAATTTATGAAACCCATCAGGGAACGCTTCAAAATGAGGGTGTATTTGAGGATGTTGATATTGTTGTTTTCACAAGTCCCTCAACGGTTAAAAATATGATATCAATGATTGGAATAGAAAAGATCAGGGAAAAAGAATGTATAGCAATTGGTCCTATAACAGGGGCTGAACTCATTAAAAATAATATTAAATATAGTGTATGCGATGAATATTCTAGTGATGGAATAATCAAAAATTTGTTGCAATTAAAAGGAGAAAAAAATGATTAACAGAAGACGAAGATTAAGAGCAAATACCGCAATAAGGGATTTAGTTAGAGAGACAATATTGACACCCAAGGACTTCATATTCCCAATATTTGTTGTGGAGGGTGAAAATATAAAACATGAGATTTCATCAATGCCAGGAAATTATCATTTTTCAGTAGATAGACTTTATGAAATAATAGATGAGGTAGAAAAGGCTGGAATTAGGGGAGTTATTTTATTTGGACTTCCAGAAAGCAAGGATGAGTGTGGAACCTCAGCATGGATAGATGACGGGATAGTTCAAAGGGCTGTAAGAAAAGTAAAGGAGCTAAGCAAGGATCTTTTAGTGATTACAGATATTTGCATGTGTCAATTTACAAGCCATGGCCATTGTGGAATACTGCACGGATGTGAAATAGACAATGATTCAACGCTTCATTATATACAAAAAATCGCATTATCCCATGCAAAAGCTGGAGCAGATATGGTGGCACCTTCTGATATGATGGACGGAAGGGTTTTAGCTATTAGAAATATCTTGGATGAAAATAATTTCAAAAATGTATCAATAATGTCTTATAGTGCAAAGTATTCATCAGCATTTTATGGCCCATTTAGAGAAGCAGCTCACTCTGCACCACAATCAGGAGATAGAAAAACCTACCAAATGGACCCAGCAAATATAAATGAGGCAATGTGCGAGATTGAGGATGATATAAACGAAGGCGCTGATATAGTTATGGTAAAACCTGCGCTTTCATATCTTGATGTAATAAGATGGGCAAGAGATAGATTTGATGTGCCAATAGCTGCCTATAGTGTAAGTGGAGAATTTGCAATGGTTAAGGCAGCAGCTGAAAAGGGACTTATTAATGAAAAAGGTATTGCCATGGAGATGCTAACATCAATAAAAAGAGCAGGGGCGAATATTATAATTACTTATTATGCTATAGATGCTTGCAGGTGGCTTAAGGAAGTTTAATTAAAAAAACAAATATAGTAAGACAATATGCTCACTAGTGAAAATAGACCACTGACTAGTGAGCTTTAAAATATTGTGCATAGCTAAAGCAAATACATTTCTTTGGGGGAATAAGGATATGACTAAATATTATCCAATGATGATTAATATAAAAGATAAAAATTGTTTAGTTGTTGGTGGAGGTAATGTTGCATTTAGGAAAATTAATGAGCTTATGGAATATGGAGGTAAAGTAAACTTAGTTTCAAAGGAAATTAATGAAAACATAAATCTATTAGTTGAAAATAAAAGCATTATGTATATTGGGGATAAATACAAAAGTGAATATATTAAAGATGCTTTTATAGTTATTGCAGCTACTAATAATAGAGAGATTAATTTTCAAATATCTATGGATTGCGCGCAAAAGGATATTTTAGTAAATGTAGTAGATGATTTAGAAAGTAGTAAATTTATTGTTCCTGCAAAAGTTAAAAGAGGAAATTTAACAATAACAGTGTCAACTAATGGTAAATGTCCCTTTTATAGTAAAATATTAAGAAAGAAATTAGAACTTCAATTTGATGATAGCTACAGTATATTGGTAGATGTATTAGGTGATTTTAGAAAAGACCTTCTTTTAAATATAAAATCAAGTTTTAAAAGAAAAGAGATAATGGATTCTATAGATGTGGAATACTATATTAAAAGAATTAAAGAAATAGGAGCAGATGAAGTGCTAAAAGAAATAAAATCACCTTGGAACATGTAGGTGAGGAATCTTTAGGAGATGTTGCACCAGAATGGAGCATACTTTAGATGATTTACAGGAAGAATTGAAGAATAAAATGAGAGCAAATTTGATTAAAGTTGCAAAATTTTATTGAAAACTATATACATTTTATCATTTATACTGTAATATAATATTACATACAAAATTTTTGCAATATTGAAAAAATTATAATAATTTTATAAACCTATATATGTTTAGTAATATGGTCTAAATGTTTCTACCAGGTTGCCAAAAATAGCCTGACTATGGGTAGTTGAATATAAAATTTAAAGTTACAGGATTATTATACAAGATAATTCTATATTTTAATAGGTTTTTATATAAACTTTCCATTTTTAAATTTAAATTGGGGGGTTTATATTTTTTTGTTTAAATCATGTATATTATAGACGTTATGTCTTTATATAAAATTTTATAAAAATAGGGGGATCGTTTTATGAAAAAAATTATTGGTTTAATGCTTTCACTTATACTAGTTTTAGGAGGGATTTTAACAGGCTGTTCAAGTAAAAGTGATACAGTTACTCCTGATGCCAGTAAAAAATTAAAGGTAGGTTTTCTTTATGTAGGACCTATTGGTGATGGTGGATATACTTTTGCTCATGACCAAGGAAGATTGTATCTTGAAAAAGAACTTGGCGATAAAATTGACAAGACAGTATTTAAGGAAAGTGTAAAAGAAGATACAGCCGAAGTTGACAAGGCTTGCGAGGAAATGATTAACAATGGCGTTACAGTTATTTTCGGTACAAGTTTTGGCTTTATGGATGGTATGGCAAAATCAGCAAAAAAACATCCAGATATAAAGTACCTACATTGTTCAGGATATACACAAGATACTAATATGTCAAATTATTTTGGTAGAGATTATCAAGTTAGATACCTTTCAGGTATTGTTGCAGGAATGAGAACTAAGACAAATAAAATTGGATATGTTGCAGCTATGAACATTCCTGAATGTGTTAGAGGGATAAATGCATTTGCACTTGGAGTTCAATCCGTTAATAAGTCTGCAGTTGTAAAAGTTACATGGACCAATACTTGGTATGATCCTGCAAAGGAAAAAGAAGCAGCAAAAGCACTTTTAGATGGAGGCGTTGACGTTATTGCTCAGCACCAAGATACAACTGGACCACAAATAGCAGCAGAAGAAAAGGGCGTTTGGTCTATAGGTTATAATTCAGATATGAGCAAGGCTGCGCCAAATGCTTACATGACTGCTCCCATTTGGAATTGGGGACCTTACTATGTAGATCAAGTAAACAAAATTATTGCTGGAACTTGGAAATCAGAAAGTTATTGGGGTGCTATGGACGCAGATAACGCTAAAAGTATAATCTACTTAGCTCCTTTAACAAAAAATGCTCCAGATGGTGCACAAGCAGCAGTAGATACAGCTAAAGCTGATATAATTTCAGGAAAAAACAAAGTATTTGTAGGACCTATATATGATAATACAGGAGTTTTAAAAGTTAAAGAGGGCGAAGTTATGACAGATAAAGATATGCTTAGTTTTGATTGGTTTGTTAAAGGCGTAGAAGGCAAGGTAAAGTAAATTAGAAAAGGGTGATATTATGAGTACTGTTCCGCATATATCAATGAAGGGAATAACTAAAGTTTTTGGTAAGGTAGTTGCTAATCATAATATTAATTTAGAAATAAATGGTGGTGAAATCCATTCATTGCTAGGAGAAAATGGAGCAGGAAAAAGTACACTAATGAACATTCTGTCAGGAATTTATATTCCTGACAGAGGTTCTATTTTTATTAGTGGAAAAGAAGTAAAGTTTTCTGCACCAAAAGATGCTATAAAAGCAAAAATTGGAATGATTCATCAACACTTTAAGCTGGTAGATGTAATGACTAGCTTAGAAAATATCATGCTTGGTCAAAAGACCGGTTTTTTTATAAATAAGAAAAAGGCTATAAAGGATATTACAGAATTATCTAATAAATATGGTCTTGAGGTTGATTTAAATAAAAGAGTATATGATATGACAGTTGGAGAAAAACAAATACTTGAAATCCTTAAGGTTGTATACAGAGGTGCAAATATATTTGTTTTAGATGAGCCTACTACAGTATTTACTCCTCAAGAAACAAAGAAGTTGTTTAAAATAATGAATAAAATGAAGGAACAGGGTTGTGCAATAATATTCATAAGCCATAAAATGGACGAAGTTATGGAATTATCTGATAAAATAACTGTTTTAAGAAAGGGTGAAACCATTGCTACTTTGGACAGAAAAGATACTAATCCTGCAAAACTCGCAGAGCTTATGGTTGGTCATCATGTAGATTTATCTATTAAAAAAGTTGAATATGAAAGCACAGAAAATGTTTTAGAAATTAAGAATCTTAAAGTATTTGATGGCGAGGGAATAGAACGTTTAAAAGGAATGACTTTTAATATAAAAGCTGGAGAAATACTTGGAATTGCAGGGATTGTTAACAGTGGTCAGAAAGAATTATGTGAAGCACTTGTAGGAATGCAGCCAATAAGAGAGGGAGAAATAATCTTTGAAGGTGAAAATCTTGTAGGTAAAAACACAAGAGAAATAATTCGCAAGGGTATTAGCATGAGCTTTATCCCTGAAGATAGACTGGGTATGGGTCTTGTTGGATCAATGGATATGGTAGATAATTTAATGCTTAAGAAATATCATTCGCAAAAGGGATTTTTTATTGATAAAAAACCTGCCATAGAGATGGCAAAGGATATCATTGTAAAGTTTGAAGTAAAAACTCCAGGAATTCATTTCCCTATTAAAAACTTATCAGGTGGTAACATTCAAAAGATATTACTAGGTAGAGAACTGGCTTCAAATCCAAAATTACTTATAATGGCCTATCCAGTAAGAGGACTAGATATAAATACTTGCTATACCATATATGACTTAATAAACCAGCAAAAGGCTAAGGGCGTCGGTATAGTCTTTATTTCAGAGGATTTAGATGTTTTAATTCAGCTTAGTGATAGGATAATGGTGGTTTGTGGTGGCGAAATTACTGGAATTGTTCAAAGTAATGAAGTTACAAAAGAGGAAATTGGACTTATGATGACAGGGCATAAAAATAAGTTGCAGGGCGCATAGGGGGCTAAAAGATGCTAAGGTTTGTAAAAAGAGATGAAATAAGCAACGGGAAAAGTGTAGCCATTCGAATTGTTTCAGTAATATTTGCACTTTTGGTATTTAGTATAGTTATTATGCTGATGAATAAAAATCCAGTAGATGTTTATGCCTCAATGCTAAAAGGTTCGTTTGGTTCCCCGTATTCAATTAGAGAAACTATTAAACTAGCTATTCCCCTTTGCATCGCGGGCCTAGGTATTGCCGTAGCCTTTAAAATGCATTTTTGGAATATAGGTGCTGAAGGGCAAATTATTATGGGAGCTTTTGCAGCTTCTGTTTTTGCACTTAAA
This sequence comes from uncultured Clostridium sp., assembly GCA_964467165.1. Taxonomy (GTDB): domain Bacteria; phylum Bacillota; class Clostridia; order Clostridiales; family Clostridiaceae; genus Clostridium_AD. The sequence goes on along the minus strand of CAYXOL010000001.1, from coordinate 13,042 downwards.
TTTGGAGGTCTACCAAGACCAATTTTATTATTAATAATGATGGTAGCAGGTATAATTGGCGGAAGTATATGGGCCCTAATTCCTGCAGTTTTCAAAGCAAAATGGGGTACCAATGAAACCATTGTTACTTTGATGATGAATTACATTGCTTTAAAATGGATAGTATATCTCCAACATGGACCATTAAAAGATCCTAATGCAATGGGATTTGCGAAGATAGCTAATTTTAGTGAAAATGCAACATTACCAGAGATATTTCAGGTACATATTGGCTGGATAATTGCAATAGTTTTAGTCTTTTTTATATATGTTTTCATGAATTATACTAAAAAGGGTTATGAAATTTCGGTACTTGGAGAAAGTGAAAACACAGCCCTTTATTCTGGTGTTAATATAAAAAGCACAATAATTATATCCATACTATTAAGTGGTGGTTTATGTGGACTAGTTGGGATGATTCAAGCTTCAGGTATAAGCAATACCCTTGCTGATAATATCGGTGGAGGAGTTGGGTATACAGCTATAATTGTTGCCTGGCTTGGGTACTTAAATGCCCCTGTTATTATGGTTGTATCAATATTATTTGCAGCCCTTCAGCAGGGAGGATCGTATATCCAAACTTCCTATGGAATACCTGGTGCAGCAGCACTTATATTACAATCTATGATATTGTTTTTTGTACTCGGCAGCGAATTTTTTCTAAGGTTTAAAATTGATAAAAAAGTAGGTGATGCAAAATGAATGAAGTAATGGCATTTTTAGCTGCAGCAATAGTTGCAGGCACTCCTCTCCTTTTTGCAACTCTTGGTGAAATATTAATAGAAAGAGCTGGTAACCTTAATCTTGGTGTAGAGGGAATGATGCTCATGGGCGCAGTAATGGGATTTTGGGTTGGGTTAAAAACAGGTAATGTGGCTGCGGCACTTCTTGGTGCAATGGCTGCTGGAGCATTCGCTGGCTTAATATTTGCTTTTTTAACAATATCATTAAGAGCAAATCAAGTTGTTACTGGCCTTGCCCTGGCTACTTTTGGAAGTGGTTTTTCAACCTTAGTAGGAAATACACTAGTGGGACAAACAGCACCAGAGGCTATAAAAAGCTTTTTTAAACCCTATTCAATTCCAATATTAGGTGATATTCCAGTTATTGGACCAATATTTTTCAGACAGGACGCTTTTGTTTATCTTGGCTTTATTTTAGCAGTGGTTATTGGAGTATATTTATATAAAACTAGCAAAGGATTAAATCTAAGATCTATTGGAGAAAACCCAAGCTGTGCTGATGCAGCGAGTATAAATATTACACTTTATAAGTATGTTCATATTTTAATTGGTGGAGCATTATGTGGACTTGGAGGGGCTTATCTTTCACTTGTTTACATACCTAGCTGGCAGGAAAATGTTGTAGCAGGACGTGGATGGATTGCTATAGCACTTGTTATATTTGCTGCATGGAATCCATATAAAGCAATTCTTGGAGCAGTTTTATTTGGTGGGCTTGATATAATAGGATTTAGGCTTCAAGGCGCTGGAATTCATGTTTCTCAATACCTAGTAGATATGCTTCCATATTTAGTTACTATTGCAATTCTCGTAATGGTATCTATGAAAAAATCTAAAAGAAATGCTCCACCTAAGAATCTGGGAACGCCATATTTTAGAGAAGAAAGATAATAAGTATAGTCTAAAAACACAGACAGAAATGTCTGTGTTTTATTTTTTGAATTTCTATTGACATAAAAATTTTGTAGGAATATAATATACTTCGTAAGCGAAATATACGAAGACGAAATATACGCTTGCGAAATACATTTTAAGGTGGTGAACAAGTGATAATATTAAATGATAGTTTAGACGTTGCAACACGTTTCCAAGATGTTATGCAACTACTTAATTATATTAGGCACAAATTACTTGAACAAACAGGAAATGGTGCTACGAGAGAGAAATGAAAAAGACAAAATAATAGTTTATATTAGCATATCACTAAATAATAAAGATATGCATGAAACATTATAAATAAATGAAGCTAAGGGATATACATAAAATTTTTGATGGATTAAGTACGCTTAAAAAACTTTTAAGCGACCAACAAAAATAACAACAAAGATTGGAGATGATATTAATGATTAAATTGTTTAGGTTTCTAAAACAATACACATTCCAAATAATGATAATAGTTGTATTGATTTTCACACAAGTGCTTGCAAATCTATATTTACCAACACTAATGGCTGATATAATAGACAAAGGCATAGTACAAAAAGATGTAGTTCAAACTATTTCATTTTTAGGATTTACAGGATCTTATAAAGGGGTAGATTATATTATTAGAATAGGTGGACTAATGCTGCTATTTTCTGCAGGTGGGGTTATATGTTCAGTTTTAGCTGCATTCCTATCTTCAAGAACTGCTGTGGGCCTTGGTAGAATCATTCGTAATAAATTGTTTGCTAAAGTTGAAGGATTTTCTCTACATGAATTTGATAAAGTTGGTACTGCCACACTTATAACAAGGACTACAAATGATGTTACTCAGATTCAAACAGCAACTGTAATGATTTTTTCTATCATGCTTTTTGCACCATTAACTGCAATAGGTGGAATTGTTATGGCTCTCAGAGAGGATACGGCGTTAACCTGGATATTTGCAGTTGTAATACCACTGCTTGGAATTATCATTGGAATAGCCCTGAAATTCGCAATGCCATTATTCAAATTAATGCAAGTGAAAATAGATAAATTGAATCTTGTACTACGTGAATCGCTTACTGGTATCAGGGTTGTACGTGCATTCAACCGTATAGATACTGAAAAAGTTAGATTTGATGATGCCAACGTGGATCTTATGAACAATGCCATAAAAGTTAATAGAATTATGGCGTTTTTACTTCCAGTAATGATGTTACTTATGAATATTACAACTGTTGCTATTATTTGGTTTGGAGCTAAAAGAATAGATGCAGGCAGCATGCAAGTTGGTTCCTTAATAGCATTTATACAATATGGAATGCAAATCTTGTTTGGGTTCTTAATGCTTGCCATGGTATTTATAATGATACCAAGAGCTCAAGCTTCTGCCATAAGAATAAATGAAGTGTTAGATATGCAACCTGAAATCGTCGATCCTAAGACCTCTTTGCAAGCTAATTCCAAAAGTGGATATGTTGAATTTAAGGACGTAACATTTAGTTACCCTGGTGCAGAACAACCCGCTATTAGCAACATAAGTTTTAGTGCGAGTCCTGGAGAAACAACAGCTATCATTGGGGGGACAGGTTCTGGTAAATCTACATTGATAAACATGATACCTCGTTTTTATGATGCGGTTGAAGGCTCAATTTTGGTAGATGGGGTAGATGTACGCGAAATGAGTCAAGAAGCTCTTCGCTTAAAGATTGGGTTTGTTCCTCAAAATACAGTTCTTTTTTCTGGAACAATTGCTGATAATATTAAATATGGCAAAGACGAGGCTACTTTTGAAGAAATCCAACATGCAGTCACTGTAGCACAAGCTACAGATTTTGTTAATGAAATGAAAGAAGGCTATGAACATATTATTTCTCAAGGAGGAACAAATGTTTCTGGTGGACAAAAACAACGTCTATCTATAGCAAGGGCATTAGTTAGAAAACCTGAAATATATATATTTGATGATAGTTTTTCTGCACTTGATTTTAAAACAGATGCAAGACTCCGTGCAGCACTTAAGGAGGAAACAATAAAATCTACTGTAATTATTATTGCTCAAAGAGTTGCCACAGTTAAGGAAGCCGATAGAATCATTGTTTTAGAAGAGGGTCGAATTGTAGGCATGGGAACACACAAAGAACTTTTAAGTGATTGTAAGATATATCATGAGATTGTATCTTCACAGCTTTCAGAGGAGGAATTAGTATGAGCGAAAATAATAAAAGTAAATCAGGCAGAGGTTCTGGAGGCGGAATGGGAGGGCCAGGTGGTGGCCCAATGGGATCCTTCTCCGGTCCTATAGTGAAAGCAAAAGATTTCAAAGGGACTTTAAAAAGACTTTTAAGTTATTTAAAGCCACAAAGATTTAATTTCATACTAGTTTTTATATTTGCAATTGTCAGTACTGTTTTTTCCATAGTTGGACCTAAGATATCAGGAAAAGCTATAACTAAACTATTTGAAGGTATCATGAGTAAATTTGGGCTTATGCAACTTATTTCACAGCAAGATAAAATAACAGCTGCAATAAAGGCTAATCCTGCGTCTGCCAAAAGTCCAAAAGTAGTTGAGAGTTTAGCACAAATTAAAGCTGGAATTTCAAAGATAATGGATTTAAATGGTGGAAAGATAGATTTTACTTATATAAGAAATATTATTTTATTATTACTTGCATTATATGTGATAAGTACAGTTTTCGGGTTTCTTCAACAATATATTATGGCTGGAGTTGCGCAGAAAACAGTTTATAAACTACGTAAAGATGTAGATGTGAAGCTTTCACTATTGCCTCTTAAATTCTTTGATGCAAGAACACATGGTGAGATCTTAAGTCGTGTAACTAATGATATTGATAATATTTCAACCACACTTCAACAAAGTCTTACTCAACTTGTTACCTCTATTGTTACTATAATTGGTGTTATCATTATGATGCTTACAATAAGCCCACTACTAACACTTGTGGTTATTTTAACTTTACCACTATATATTGTGGTGACAGCTTTTGTTGCAAAAAGATCTCAAAAATATTTTGCAGCACAACAGAAAGAGATTGGGGCACTTAATGGTCATGTTGAAGAAATGTACACTGGCCACAAGATTGTTAAGTCTTTTGGACATGAGAAGGATTCAATTGAAGAGTTTAAAAAGATTAATGATAGATTATATAATTCAGGGTGGAAAGCTCAGTTCATATCAGGAATAATAATGCCTATGATGAGATTTGTTAGTAACATAGGATATGTAATAGTTTGTGTTGTTGGTGGTTATTTAGCAACACAAGGAAGAATCACTATTGGTGATATTCAAGCCTTTGTTCAGTATTCTAGTCAGTTTACTCAACCAATAGTCCAAACTGCAAATATTGCTAATATATTACAATCTACAGTTGCATCTGCTGAACGTGTTTTTGAACTGTTGGATGAAATTGAAGAGTTGCCAGACGCTGATAACGCTAAACTTATAGAATTACCTAAGGGTGAGGTTAAGTTTGAAAATGTTAACTTTAGCTATAAAATTGAGGAACCTCTTATTGGAAACATGAACCTAGATGTAAAAAGAGGACATACAATTGCGATTGTTGGACCAACAGGTGCTGGTAAAACTACTCTTGTTAACCTACTTATGCGTTTCTATGAAATAGATGGTGGGAAGATTACAGTTGATGGAGTGGATATAAGAGATATAAAACGTGGTGAACTGCGTAATATGTTTGGTATGGTACTTCAGGATACTTGGCTCTTTAATGGTACAATAATGGATAATATTGCATATGGTAAAGAGGGCGCAACGGAAGAGGACGTTATGATAGCTGCAAAAACAGCTCATGCACATCACTTTATAAAAACTCTTCCAGATGGATATAATACAATATTAAATGAAGAAGCTTCAAATATATCACAAGGTCAAAAACAACTTCTTACTATAGCAAGGGCAATACTTGCAAATCCAACTATTATGATACTTGATGAAGCTACAAGTAACGTTGACTCTAGAACAGAAGTTTATATACAAAAGGCTATGACAGAACTTATGCATAATAGAACAAGTTTTGTAATTGCACATAGACTTTCTACAATTAGAGATGCTGAGTTAATATTAGTTATGAATAAGGGAAGCATTATTGAGATGGGGAGTCATAATGAACTTCTTGCCAAAAATGGCTTCTATGCAGATCTTTATAATAGTCAGTTTTCTGGAGCAAACCTAAATAATGAAGTGGTATAAATAAAAAAAATGTAAATAAGGCTATGTAACCATTCTTTTTAATGGATACATAGCCTTAAATTAGTTATCCTTGTAATAAAAAATTATAGTTTTCACTTATAAATTTTAATATGACAGTAGCTATTAATGATTGACCTTGAAGATTTGGATGTATGCCATCCTTACATAAAAACTCACTGTAATTTATATGTCTTAAAAACTCTGTTCTTACATCTATCAGCACAGTACTAGTTTCCTTAGCTACTTCAGTAATGATTTTATTATATGAACTTTGCCAGTTGAAAAGAGCATCCTTTGTTCCTAACCAATGTAAAATATTTTTCTCTGCAAAAGAGTCTTCCTTAGTAATCCATTTGAAGTATTTTAGAGAATCCAGTGGTGGCAAAGTCATAAGCACAGGTAATATGTGATTAGTTTTCAATGTTTCTATCATTGCACACAGTGTTTCACGAAAAGTAGAAATATCAGTATTTGGTTTGTATTCGTCGTCAGGATTTTTAGCAATGTCATTCCAATTATAATCACAGTCATTACCACCAAATTCTATTAAAACGATATCTGGAGATTTATTAATGACATCTCTGTATATTTTACTAGCACCTCGAATAATAGTACTACCAAATTTACCTGCGTTGTAAGCTTGCCCCTTTATTTTATTTCCAACAATATTAGTAAAGTTTTCTTTTAATGTTGCATATTTAGATTTTTCCTCATCGTAAATAATACCTTTTGTAATAGAATCACCATAGGTTACAACAACGTAACTATCTTTTATATCCATAATTTACCTCCGTAAAATAATATTAGTTTATTTGAAATATTCATTCATTACATACTAATAATATATCACGCAATTATAAAAAACACAATATCTAGTTATCGAAACTAGATAATAAATATTATATTATCTAGTAATACGAAAAAAAGAAATTTATTGATAAATTAATGTAACTACAATCTACAAATTGAGTTTACCACTTTTATATAAAAAAAATATAAAGACTATAAAATTTATGTTATCATAGATAAATAAGATACATTAATTTGCCACTTGCCACGTGGGTGGCACATATTTAAAAATGGAGGGATTTAATGAAGGCTTTATTTATTGGTGGAACAGGAACTATTAGCAGTGCCATATCAAAACTAGCAATTGAAAAGGGATGGGAACTTTACCTTATAAATCGTGGGAATAATGCAAGCAGAGTTCCAGATGGGGCAAGGGTCATAACTGCTGATATTAATGATGAAATATTGGTATCTGAACTTATTCGTGATATGAAATTTGATGTGGTAGCTGATTTTATTGCCTTTGAACCTTCACAGATTCAAAGGGATATTAGACTTTTTAGTGGAAAAACAAAGCAGTTTATTTGTATAAGTTCAGCTTCTGCCTATCAGAAGCCTTTGTCACACTATAAAATCACTGAAAGCACTCCCCTGGCCAATCCTTATTGGAAGTATTCTCGTGATAAAATAGCCTGTGAAGATATATTAATAGACGAATATAGGGAAAATAATTTTCCTATAACTATAATTCGCCCAAGCCATACCTATGGCGAAAGTGGACTTCCACTAGCTATACACGGTAAAAATGGTGCATGGCAGGTTATTGATAGAATAATGAAAGGGAAACCGGTTATTATTCATGGTGATGGCACTTCCCTATGGACCATAACTCACAATTCTGATTTTGCAAAGGCGTTTGTTGGAATAATGGGAAATCATGCAGCAATAGGAGAAGCCGTTCATATAACTTCTGATGAAGCTATAACTTGGGATAATATATATGATTGTATTGGAGACGCGCTTAATATTGAAGTTAAAAAGGTACATATTACTTCGGACTTTTTAGTTCAATGTGAAGCTAATTTTGAGGGTGGATTAATAGGAGACAAGGCCAATAGTGTAGTTTTTGATAATAGTAAAATTAAGAGGTTAGTTCCGGGTTTTGTTGCAACAGTGAGATTTGATCAAGGAGTTAAACTTTCGATTAATTACATTTTAGCTCATCCTGAATTACAAATAGCAGACGCGGAATTCGACCTTTTCTGTGATAAAATAATCAAGTCAAAACAAGAAGCTTTAAAATATTTTAAAAGTTTATAAAAGAGTTGTAAGAAAATTGACCTAGAGTATAGATGTATAGTCTATCACATAAAAAAAATAGGGCAAGTTGATAAATATTTATCTGCTTGCTCTATTTTTTTTAATCTTATTGTTCTTTTTTCGAATAAAATCAAGACAACATATTGTAAAAATTAGCAATAAAGTCATAAAGGTGAAGTTGAAAGCATAATACTTATATTAATAGAATTGAGAAAATAAATAAAATTTTATTGAGTAGGGGGGCAAAAATGAAAAAGAAAATATCAATTATGCTTATGGCTCTTATGATAGCCACAATGGGACTCAGCGGTTGCGCTAAAAAAACAACAGATAAGATCGCAACAGATAACGATGTAATTAAAATTGGAGTTTTCGAACCTATGACTGGAGCAAATGCAGCTGGAGGGGCACTAGAAATAGAAGGTATAAAGCTAGCAAACAAACTTTACCCTGAGGTGCTAGGGAAGAAAGTAGAACTTGTACTTGTAGATAATAAGTCAGATAAAGTGGAAGCAGCAAATGCAGCCTCAAGATTGGTTACTAAAGAAAAGGTTACAGCCATAATTGGAAGCTGGGGAAGTTCACTATCTATGGCTGCAGGAGATATAGTTAAGAAAGCACAGATTCCTACAATGGGAACTTCCTGTACAAATCCACTTGTGACACTAGGAAATGAATATTACTTCAGAGTATGTTTTATAGACCCTTTCCAAGGAACGGTTATGGCCAATTATGCATTCAATACATTAAAGGCTAAAAAGGTTGCCATCGTTCAAGAAGTATCTAATGATTATGCAATTGGACTTGCAAAATATTTTACAGATTCCTTTAAGAAATTAACAGGGGACCCAGATTGCATTGTTGCAGTTACAAACTATAATACAGGAGATCAAGATTTCACAGCGCAACTTACAAATTTAAAAGCTAAAAATCCAGACGCTATTTTTGCACCTGGTAACTTTACAGAATCTGCATTAGTAATAAGACAAGCAAGGCAGCTGGGAATAACCACACCCTTTATTGGCGGAGATACTTGGGAAACGCCAGAATTTATAACAACAGGTAAAGAAGCTGTAGAAGGAGCAACATTCTCCACATTTTTTGCTACTGAGAAGCCAATTACAAAAGAATCACAAGTGTTCCTAGATGCATACCGAAAAGAATATAACGGAAAAGAACCTGCAGCTGTAGCAGCTCTTGGTTATGATGCTTATATCATACTCTTAGACGGAATTAAAAGAGTTGGCTCTGCAGATTCAGTTAAATTAAGGGATGAACTTGCTAAGACCAAAGACTTCCAAGGTGCAGCTGGAGTTATTAACTTTGATGAAAATAGAAATGCTGTAAAGAGTGCCGTAATTAAAGAGGTTAAAGATGGAAAATTTACATTTAAGGAAGTTATAGAGCCTATTAAATAATAGCCATATAAAATAATACGCTTCCATCAAAATGGTGTGAAGCGTATTGTACTTAATAATAGTGTGAGGGGGAGGACATATGAGTTTAGATACATTTTTGCAACATCTAACTAACGGGATTTCTCTCGGCAGTTTGTATGCACTAATTGCAATTGGATATACAATGGTTTATGGAATATTAAGACTTATAAACTTTGCTCATGGGGATATTTTTATGATGGCAACTTACTTTGCTTTTTATGGAGTAACAACCTTTATGTTACCCTGGTATTTCTCCTTTATAATAGCGATTATTTTGACTGGAGTACTAGGAATGTTAATTGAGAGAACTGCTTATAGACCTCTTAGAGGGGCACCCAAAATTTCAATTATGATCTCTGCCATTGGTGCCTCTTTTCTTTTGGAAAATGTAGCAATTGTATTATTTGGAGGAAGACCAAAGCCTTTTCCTACCCCGGGAATTTTTGATAAAATGGTTCAAATTGGGAATATATCTGTGCAGAGATTAACCTTTGTTATTCCTGTAGTTACTCTAGTTCTTTTATTTTCACTTCTATATTTGATTAATCATACAAAGAGTGGAATGGCAATGAGAGCAGTTTCAAAAGATTATGAAACTGCAGGACTTATGGGAATAGATGTAAATAAGACAATTTCATTCACCTTTGGAATTGGTTCTGTACTTGCATCTGTAGGTGCATTATTGTGGGCGCTTAAATTTCCATCACTTCTTCCACTTATGGGCGTTATGCCAGGACTTAAGTGTTTTATAGCAGCTGTTATTGGCGGAATAGGAAACATTAAAGGTGCTGTTATCGGAGGATTTATTTTAGGTGTTGGTGAAATTATGCTTGTTGCATTTTTTCAAAATCTATCAGGATATAGAGATGCCTTTGCTTTTATAATGCTTATTGTTATCCTACTACTTAAGCCAACTGGTATAATGGGCGAAAAAATATCGGAGAAGGTGTAGAATATGAAAAAGAAAAATTTGATTTTAACATTAATTTCTATGCTGATCTTATTAATAGCACTAATATTTATAAATAAAAATTTGGACCAATATAATACTAGAATATTAAATTTATGTGCCATTTATGTAATACTTGCATTAAGTATGAACTTGGTAAATGGCTTTACAGGACTGTTTTCATTAGGACATGCTGGATTTATGGCAGTAGGGGCTTATGCTACAGCACTACTAACCATGTCCCCAGAAATGAAGGCTCAGAATTTTTTTCTGGCACCTATAATCAAACCCTTAGCAAATTTAACATTGCCGTTTTTTCCAGCACTTATTATTGCAGGACTTGTTTCAGCTTTTGTTGGATATTTGATTGCAACACCAGTGCTTAGATTAAAAGGAGACTATTTGGCTATAGCAACTTTAGGGTTTTCAGAAATTATAAGAGTTGTATTTACAAACACACAAACATTGACTAATGGAGCCTTAGGACTAAAAGGAATTCCTGACACCACAAATATATGGTGGACCTTCGGAACGGCTGTGGTTACTGTAGTAATTATTACTCTTCTCATAAATAGTTCCTATGGGAGAGCATTAAAAGCAATACGAGAAGATGAGATAGCTGCAGAAAGTATGGGGATAAATTTATTTAAACATAAAGTGTTGGCATTTACCATTGGAGCCTTCTTTGCTGGTATAGGAGGTGGACTTTTAGGAAATTTATTAGGCACCATAGATCCACTTATGTTTAGGTTTATTTTAACCTTTAATATACTACTTATTATTGTGCTTGGGGGTATGGGCAGTATTACAGGATCAATTATTGCAGCTTTCATTGTAACAATTGCAGGAGAAGCATTAAGATTTCTTGATGAGAGTATGAATTTTGGATTTATAACAATTCAAGGAATACCTGGTCTTAGGATGGTTGTATTTTCTGCACTACTTATGATTGTAGTAATCTTTTTCAGGCATGGGCTTATGGGGACAAGGGAATTTAGTTTTGACAAAATAATAGAGAAATTTAGCAGAAAGCCATCTGAAAAAGGAGGCGATAAATAATGTCAGATGTAAATACGGTATTAACCATAGATAACGTGAAAATGCAGTTTGGAGGACTTACTGCAGTAAAGGATTTTAACCTTAATTTGAATAAGGGTGAAATAGTAGCTTTAATAGGACCAAATGGTGCTGGCAAAACTACAGCCTTTAATATAATAACTGGTGTATATACTCCAACCGCAGGAAAAATTTATTTTAATACTAAAGATATAACAGGAATGAGGCCAGATTTAATTGCTAAAACTGGCATTGCAAGAACGTTTCAAAATATAAGACTGTTTAAAGATTTATCTGTTTTAGACAATGTTCTAATTGCAAATCACCTACACCTAAAATCGAATTTTATGGAAGCAATTCTTAGACTTCCCAGGTATAAAAGGGAAGAGAAGCAAATGATGGAACATTCCCTTAACTTGCTTAAGAAAGTAGGATTATTTGATTTGAAAGATGAAAAGGCACATTCTCTTCCTTATGGAAAGCAAAGACGACTTGAAATAGCTAGGGCCATGGCCACAAGTCCTGAGGTTTTGCTTCTAGATGAGCCAGCAGCAGGAATGAATCCAAAAGAAACGGAAGATTTAACGAATTTTATTAAAGAAATTAGAGATGAGTTTAAGTTAACCATATTTATGATAGAACATCATATGCAGGTTGTAATGGGTATATCAGATAGGATTTATGTTCTTGATTATGGAATTACAATAGCTGAAGGATGCCCATATGATATTCAAAATAACGAAAGGGTTATACAGGCATATTTGGGGGTGAATGAAGATGATGCTTAAAATTGAGGATTTAGTAGTTTCCTATGGAGGAATTGAAGCATTAAGAGGAGCAAATATTGAGGTTGAAGAAGGTAAAATTGTGACCTTAGTTGGTGCCAATGGTGCTGGGAAAAGTACCATGCTTCGTTCTGTAGTAGGCCTAGTTAAACCTAACAGTGGAACAATTAAGTATCTAGATAAGGATTTGAGCCTAATTAAACCTCAAAATATAGTTAGGCACGGAATAACTTTGGTTCCTGAGGGAAGAAGGATTTTTGGAGACCTTACTGTGCTAGAAAATCTGAAACTTGGAGCATATTCCAGAAAGAATGAAAAGGAAATTAAGGCGGATATGGAGTGGGTATATACTCTTTTCCCCAGGTTAAAGGAAAGAATATGGCAACAATCAGGAACCCTCTCTGGGGGAGAACAACAAATGCTTGCCATTGGCAGGGCGTTAATGTCAAGACCTAAGTTATTAATGATGGATGAACCTTCTTTAGGTCTTGCACCTTTAATTATTAAAGACGTTTTTAATATTATTAAAGAAATTAATAATCAAGGTGTAACAATTTTGTTAATTGAACAAAATGCCAATGCTGCATTGAAAATTGCAGATATTGGATATGTAATTGAAACTGGAAGAATTACTATTAAAGGAACTGGTAAAGAATTACTAAGCAATGAAGATGTAAAGAAGGCTTATTTAGGCGAAAGTGTTTAATAAGAAAAGTGCCACCCACGTGGCAAGTGGCATCAATAAATCACATGCCACCTGCCACGTGGGTGGCACTATATTAAAAA